>JBELJN010000032.1:0-19743 GCA_042090345.1 Halieaceae bacterium
TTCAAAATCCCCCGCCCTTAAAAGCGTGCCGGTTCGAGTCCGGCCTCTGGTACCACACAATTTTTTAAAGCAAAAACAAAAACGCGAAGGTCTGCTGTTCGGGCTGACTCCCCTCGCCAAGACACCGCCTTATCACTCTGCCGACCATTGGGATGCCCGCGAGCAACGAGGGCGACTTCTGCGTAAGTCAGTAAACCGCTTGCTCAAATTCAAGTAGCGCTTCAATGGCAATATCGTCATAGAAAGGTAGCACCTGGGTGCCAAAAATGCCGTACATCCCCGCTTCTCGGTCTATCCAATAATATGAGTTAAATAATCCTGCCCAAGAGCCTGAAAATGGCCTCCTCCCCCCCTCGATACCGCCTGTATGGAGCAGCAAGCCCAAGCCAAACGTTGCTCTGTTACCGAAACTCAAATCCGCCGTATTGCTGATGTTAGGCATAACGCTATCAAGAGCAGCCGGGCTTATGTTGCCGATCTGACTGTCGAACATATCGTCAACGGTCTGAGGTTTGAGTAGTGTTTTACCATCGATCGAGCCTCCCTTGAGAAGCATCTGCAAAACACGTCCATAGTCCTTAACCGTTGAGAAGAGCCCGCCACCCCCTGAGTAGTGAGCCATACTCCCTTTTTTCATTGGTGTGGGTTGAAAACTCGGCAGTGGAACTAGCCCGTCCCCTGTGCGTGCCATCACCGTCACGGATCGATCTAGGCGATCCTCCGGTAGTTCATAAAACGTGTCACGCATACCGAGCGATGAAAAGATGTGCTCATCAAAATAGTCGGCGAGGCGCTGCCCAGAGAGCCGCTCCACCAAGACCCCGAGCCAGTCAGTATTAATGCCATATGCCCATGAAGTGCCTGGCTGAAAAGCTAACGGCGCCTCCAGATAATTACCCTCGCCAAAGACGCTCGGAATAATACCCAGTTGCCCACCTTTAAGTGCATTGGCGTTCCAGAACTCGTACACATAACCAGCTGTGTGGGTCATCAGCTCTCTCGCGGTAGGTGCACGAGTGGCTTTAATAAAAACTGGTTTATCGTTTGCATCAAAGCCTTTGAGTACCTGAAGTTCGTCAAGTTCAGGTGCGTAAACTGAAATAGGGACATCAAGATCAAGCTTGCCGTCCTCCACGAGCTGAAGCGCCGCGATGGTGGTGATCAGCTTGGTCATAGAGGCGATTTGAATGATGTTTTCAGGGGCTGCAGGACTGGCTTTTTCTACATCTTGAAATCCCGCTGCGTGTGACCAGGTCTGGCCATCTGTATTTCCTACAGCAGCCACGACAAAGTTGAGTTTGCCGCTAGACACACTGCGCTCAAGTACATCTCTGGCCTCAGGCAAAGCGTCATTACTTGACTGCGCGAGGCTCGGGTGCGAGTGGATGAAGAGTGTAATTGATATCAGGCAGATCAATGCTTTATGCATAAACTTATCCTCTTTATCAGGTTGAACTTCCGCGGCATTTTTTGTTTGGTCGCTTGGTTGGGATCCGACTTCGCCACGTTTCATTAATATTACCCCATTCGAGCGCAGTCTATCGGAGAGGGCGTTGGAGGTAAGTACGGCTATCCTATGCAGCCGTGATCGCACTTCATACTGCAAAGCCCTAGGAACGTCACCCAAATACTCGTCGTACGTAAAGCACCGATTACGCTCTTTGGTGCCAAGCAGTCAACTATGCCTCTGGACACATGTGTTAACGTCGGAACTTCGAGCAACAGAATAAAAGATTTCTGCAATGAGCGCGTTTTAAAGCGATGGTAATATCTTGGGAACCAGGCGAATTCGATAGCGTATACATGGTATCGGGTAGTCTTTTAGTTACGACAGCTTCAGGTGACAGGGCGATCGGATACCCAAAGCCCGTATCAGTCTCTGCAAGCAACCAAAGTGAGGCTAAAACCAAGGTCAAAATGATGCTCCTTTCGAGACACGGACTCAAAGACGTGAGCGTCACTCAAGATTCTCTCAGAGCGGCATTGAAGCAAGATTGAATTTAAAATCCGTGACCCGTGGCGGTCCTCAGATTCAATCGCATGGGATGAGGCCCCGGCAGGGCGAGATGTGCCTCTGACGTGCTCGGTGAGTTACTGCGGGAAACGGGTAAGTCCAATCGTCGCCCCCCAGTTTGGCTTCTGGATAACAACGTAGGCTGTGCGCCCGTCGCTTCTCAGAGCACCCCAGAGAACTAATATCTCGGTCAAAGCTCCTTATATCGAGTGTCCGAGTGCGCTTTGACGCGATAGATTTATCGACTAACGTTACTCCCCCGGCCTCGAATGTATCTCGAATGTATATTGGTGCGATTTGTGCACCTGGCACTCACCTTGCCTCATCATCAAAAACTCTGTTCGTAGCCAATTCGCAGGTTTAGCGGTAGCGTATTAGTGGAAACCCCTACCCAGGAGCGAGTCTATGTTCTCGGACATCAGCCATAATATTGCTAGGCAACTCATTACACACGGACACAGCATCTCCGTTGCCGAGTCATCGACGGGCGGTCTTATCGCAGCAAATCTACTTTCCGTGGCCGGCGCCTCGAACTACTTTCGGGGCGGCAGCGTTATTTACACCCGAGAATCCCGATATGCCTTTCTCGATCTGGACCTTGCCAAGTTAAAAGGTCTGAAACCGTTGACCGAGCCGATGGTTGCCGAATTTGCCGATGCCGCACGATTGAAACTCGACGCCACCTGGGGTATTGCGGAACTGGGCGCCGCTGGCCCTAAAGGCACGCCCTACGGTCATGCGCCAGGGACAAGCGTCATAGGTATCAGCGGACCGATCAACGCTACGGTTACCGTCGAGACGTCTTCGGATAGCCGCGAAGGCAATATGGCGCGGTTTGCACACGCCGCACTATCACTCTTCAACGAGACACTACGTAAATTCGATCAGACTTGAAGCTCAGCCAAAATCGCCGTGGGCTCGGCCATTTCTCAGCTGCAAATGGTACTCGTTTTGCTCGTCACTCTCGTCAGTCAGAATGAGCCTAGTACCTGAGTGCCGTAGGCACGCGCGCAGCGCCCGTCGAGCAACACTTGATTCAGGCTCTAGCGTCTCGGTCCGCAGGTCATCGAGTGGCTCGGATGGTTGGTCATCCTCGAGCAGACCCCAGCCAACACCCGTGTCGATAATACGCATATTCATGCAGTGGAAACCGTCCACCTCCTCCGACCAAAGTGAAACCTCGATGCGTCCATCGTCTGTGGTTTCTGCCGACAGACTGACGGCTGCGACTAAGGCAGTCTGAACACTGAAACCATAGCCTAGAAAGGTCTCAGGTAAGTCACCCGAATTCAGAAATTTGACCTCGACCGGCGTATCGATTGTGGATACTTCCAGCACCATTTGGGCGAGCGCCACTAATTCGCTCGAATTTATTTTTTCAACAAGTGCCCGCTGGCTTGCCGCCGTGGGTGGGCTCTCTAGACGCAGGATGTTTAAGCTCAATGTTGCTTGCATAAACTCACTAATAGCAATATCGAAGTATCTGCGCTCACTTTCTGGGATGTCGCCATCGCGCATAAGGAAGGCAAATTTGCTCATCTTCTCCAGCTGATGACTCAGAACATCATGAATTGACGTGTTGACAGAGTCTTTAATCATTAGCGAATCGGCGAAAGACCTCAGAGTATCAGTGCTCGTAGCGCGGTAACGAATATACGCAGCCGTTGTGACCAACAGGAGTAACGCTAAAACGATGGGAATCGCAACTCGCCAGCGGCCCTCAACGTAAACACCCGGCATCCCGAGCGCCTTGTACGCGTCATTAGGCTGATAAACACTGTAGGTTAAAGCTGCCGCCGCTTCGCTGCTAAAGTCGGTTCGATATTCCAATCCGCGGCCGAGTTCGGCCTCTGTACAATCAAGCTTTCCCTTGGGCACCTCCCAAACAAGTTGACAACGACCCGTTCGAGCGTCCACGTTAATGACCCGCATTGGGGTTGTACCACCCACCATCTGTTGGCCAATGAGATCAATGGCTCGGTGCAAGTCAGCGATACCAACGCGATTGACCATGAACCATCTTGATAGCCCGTCGCCACCTTCAAAAATTAGTCGCGTGTGAATTACGACGGGCTGTTGGCCGGCAATACGCAGCAAAGAATCACTTTCAATTTCATAGATCTCGCTGGTGGATTCAAACAATTCCACATTCTCCAGATCGACATGAGCGAAAAGTGATGTGCCTGAAACAGGCACTCCCTCTAGCGCAGCTTCACTTGGGTAGCGCCCTCTGAGAAGTAATTCCCCCTGAGGCGTTTCTTGCACGAGAAAGGCTTCAAAGAAATCGTAACGTGAATTTCGCAGCGAAAACGCAATCCGTGAAAAGGCCTCTTGCAGAATGGAGGCTCGGTCTTCATCGGAACTTGCCTGCTCGAGCTCAGGTAATCTGTAGAGCGCCAGCTGAACCGCGCTTTGGACGTCCCGCGCCAGGAGATTTCGCATGCCCTCGCGACGAGAAGCATCTTTTTCAAACGTCGATTCAAATTGCTCGGCTATCGCGATTTGAGAGCCCTGCAGACGCGAGGTGATGTCCCACATTATCAGCATGAGGAGCAACGTAAGTGCAGCAATGTACCAACGGCCATTCGGCTTAAATGTATTCATGCTGGCTGACTCATCATTCGGCGCCCAGACGGACAGTCATCGTAACCCAGGGATTTGAGTAAGCAAAATGAACGCCCTCATCGGCCATCAACCACTGAAGAGTTGAAGCCTGAGCGGACATCCTTAAACATCTGACCGCTATAAAACATTGCGGGCAATCACAACTGATGAAAGCCCAATCCACAGGGTGTTAAACGCCACCATTGTCGGAAGCAATTTACGCTCCGAGACCCAAATCAACAGTGCCGAGGTAACGAGTGTGATGATATGGAGCTGCCAAATCTCCTTTTGCCAAACTAAGCCTGGGATGATGACGGCCGCCTTGGCTATCCACGCTATCGCCTCAACCACATTGTAATTAACCCAATAACCGTCCCGAAACCACATGCGGTAGCTCGCCATAATATTGGCAAAACCAACTTGTGCGTATACAAGCGTTGTAAGGGCAATAAATAAACCTAGCGCAAAGGCTATTTCAAACATGAGCGGCGACCGCAAGTTGTCTCGAGGCGTACTATTTTAGTGTTTACTGCTTTGTCGATATCGGGGTGCTTAGGCTTCGTCCTTATTTATTAACGACTTATTGCCTCTGCTTTCGCCGGCTTGAAATCCCTTGGCTCGTGATGTGACGGCGCTATGGGCTTTTCCCTTTGAATCGCCAAGGGAAAATAAGCGAGCGTCCTGTGCCCGATCGCAAAGCGAAAAGCACCAGAGCCCACAGTAAAAAAATCCAGTGCGTATCGGAAATCAAATCCAGAGACCATCGCCAAGCCACAGTCGAATTCGACATCAATGTCGATTGCATCGCCACCAGTACCAAAGGCAGAAACTTCAAGATACCAACAAGGGCGAGCAAAAAATTGGCCCAGGCAATACCTAAAACGAATCGATTAGTTGGTTTCACCAGCCTTCCTTGCCATCAGTCCCGACTCGCCTTTTGCATCTTTTTATCATCGTTAGAACACTCAATGATACGAACTTGACTATCCGCAATGTGCGCCTCAAGGTGAGAACGCTCTAAAAATAAACGCTAACACGCAAAGGCGCGCGCTTGTATGGATAAGAAAAAGGAACGGCGGCCTCAGGGTCTGTCACTCGGTCTAGGGTTAATATTTGGCGTCACGCTCTATGTGCTGACCCGCGAGGTATTTTGGATACCCGTTGGTATAGCGCTCGGCGCAGCAAGGGAGATGCGCTCCTAGAGCGCGGCGGATCATATTCATAGAAACGTCAGCCAAGTGTGCTTATAACATTGACTAAAACCGCCAAAGATCAAGAAATATAGCAACCAAAAAGGATCGGTAAATGGACGCGCTCGCAGCTCTAATTGAAGGCTTTTTGTCACCTATCGCTGGGACATTATCGAGCGTGGTATTTTTCTCAGTGACGGTGTTTGGCGTGAGCGTACCCCTCGTGGTCGCTTGGCTTGCTTTTGGAGCCCTTTTTTTTACCGTATACCTAGGCTTTATCAATATTCGTGGCTTTTGGTTGGCAGTACGACATGTCAGAGGGGATTTTGCAGACCCGACGGCAAAGGGCGAAATCAGTCACTTCCGCGCACTTGCCACGGCGATATCTGGCACGGTGGGGGTTGGAAATATTGGAGGGGTTGCGATCGCCATCAGTATCGGCGGAGCAGGTGCCGCATTTTGGTTATTTGTCGCCGGTTTCCTCTCTATGTCGACCAAGGCGATCGAATGCACACTCGGTGTTAAGTACCGACAAATCGGGGAAGACGGTCGCGTCCTCGGTGGACCGATGTTTTATCTAGACGCGTATTTCAGCGATCGCAAAATGCCCAAAATCGGTCGATCGATGGGGATGTTCTACGCCGCAGCGTTAGTCATCGGCTGCCTTGGTACGGGCAATATGTTCCAATCAAACCAAGCCTATTCGCAAATGGTTGTTGTCACAGGTGGTAGCGAAGGGTTTATCGGCGCCAACCCCATGCTCTTTGGCGCTGTCCTCGCGGCAATCGTTGGTGCTGTTGTCATTGGCGGCGTTAAATCGATCGCGCGCGTGGCAGGCGTCATCGTACCCGTCATGGCGAGCGTGTATATCGTTGGGTGCCTCTACGTGATAACCATGAGCTGGCAGAATATCCCCTTCGCCATTCAATCTGCCGTTGGAAATGCGTTCGGACTCGATGCAATGGCAGGCGGTGGCATTGGCGCGATGATCTATGGTTTTCAACGGGCCATCTTCTCGAACGAAGCAGGACTGGGAACAGCATCGATTGCCCATTCAGCGGTTCAAACCAACAAGCCCGCTTCTGAGGGGCTCGTTGCCCTATTGGAGCCTTTTATCGATACCGTGGTTGTACTCACCTTGAGTTCACTTGTCATTCTCACCACGGCGATTCCAAACGGAATGATGGGCGGCGAACTCGCCGGAATCGAGCTGACATCTGCAGCTTTTTCTCACCATATTTCCTGGTCGCCCTACCTTATTGCCTTTGCCGCCTTTCTCTTCGCATTCTCTACCGCTCTCGCATGGTCATATTACGGACTCACGGCGTGGAACTATTTGGTGGGTGTGGGCCGCAAGCGAACCTTATTTTTCCAACTGGTCTTTTTGGGCTGCTTGGTGCTTGGATGCATTCTAGAGTTGCGTGCCGTTCTGGACTTCTCCGACGCAATGATCTTTGTTGTCGCCGTCCCCAACCTGATTGCGCTGTACCTGTTTGCACCAATGGTAAAGCGCGAGCTCAATGCCTACCTAGCATCACACACGCCTTGATTAATAAGGTCTGTCGCCTTCGCTTACGACTCGATGCAAAGCACGATGTGCGGGTAAAAAGTCATTTACCGGCTTGTGCTGGGTGCTTCTGTTATCCCAGAGCACCAAGCTATCAACGGCCCAATTGAAACGACAGGTGTACTCCGGAAGCACCGCGTGCTTGTACAAAAAACTCAAAATCTCGGTGGATTCGAGTGCCGAAACCCCCTCGATATGCGACGTGAACAATGCATTTACAAAGATCACTTTTTTGCCTGTCTCTGGATGAGTCTGGATAACGTTATGACGAACCGGTGGGTTATTGGCGAGTGCATCGGCTAGACGCTCGCGGCCACCGGGCTCAGCTATGCTCTCTTTAAAGCCCTGAGAAAAATCATGCACGGCAACGAGCGGTTCAAGGTAGCGTTTCATGCCATCAGAGAGACCCTCGTAGGCTGCCGTCATACTCGCGAACAAGGTATCTCCGCCCACTTTGGGAATGGTGATGCCTTTTAAAACCGTGACCGACGGCGGATGCTGACGGAAGGTCATATCCGAATGCCACACCTCGATTTTCGAGGGATTCTCGGGCGTGCTCTCAAGGAGCATAACCTCCGGAATATTATCGACCGTGCCATAGGCTGGGTGTGTTTGGAGTGGACCGAAGAGCGCAGCGACATCGCGTTGCTCGCTGGGCCTGAGCTGTTGACGACGAAAAAAGAGCACCTCGTGCTCATTTAATAAGTCTCGAATGCATTGGCCTTCGCCTTTGGCTAATACGGCACTCACATCGAAGTCGGTTACCTCGGCGCCTAATGCGCCGGCTACTCGTGATAGTTTCATGCTTCCCCCACGTCTGACTTGGTCGGACAATTTGCGTGATGTTAGACCACGCAGAACGTCACTTTATCTAACCGTCCTAAACGCGGCGAGACTATCAGGACAACAGCGAGGCGCGCCATCCTCCAAATCGGTTAAGGTCAGATCAACCGTCAAACAAGATCAAGGGCATAGGGTTTTAAAACGTCTAACGGGATCGCTCTTAGCGTGACAATATTGGTTGACCGCAAGAAGAGTTTTGGCGCCTTACCGGCTAAGTGTGCCTGCTCCCATCTTAAGGCGCACAAACACCACTTATTTCCCGCAACCAAACCAGGGAATCCAAATTCTGGGCGGGGGGTGCTGAGATCATTGCCTGCGGAGGCTGAGAAAGCGAGAAACTCTTGCGTCATAAGCGCACAAACCGTATGCGTCCCCACGTCATTCGGACCCGTATTGCAGTGCCCATCTCTATAAAAACCCGTAAGCGGGCCCTCACAGCAAAGTTCTATTGGCTCGCCAAATACATTTTGCTGTGATTTGGGCATACGCTCAGCTTTCATTGGCTTATCTCCATAAAGGGAATTAATTCAATATTCGGAAGTGACTCATCACTCTTTTCTCACTTTGAGTCGCCACGCTTTTACCAAGGCGCGGGTGGTGACTGACTCATTCATCGAAGGTTAGCAGATGATCGTTTCATCAAAGGGGTCGTCGGGGTCAGCGATCTCATAAGGCTCACATCGACAAGCTAAAATAGTGAATAACAAACAACCATCTAGATCTGCGCCTGGTTTTACCCTCCGCCCTACCACAAGACTCCAGACCAACCACCAGCGGTTAAAACCTGCGAACGCTGCGCCTCTCAACTGTGGTAAGTGAATGAGCATAAAACCAAAGCGAGGCGATTGAAACGGCATTGGGAATGTACTTAGAAATGGCTAGGGCACCCCTTGCCGATCTGCTCGAATACCCACTAACTTAAGGCGTAAGGAGTCCACGTCCAGAGGATTCGAAGCCCTACCAAAAGTACCAAAGCACCTGTGAGTTGGGCCACACGCTGATGCGCTACACCTTCGATAACGAACCGCCCGCCTATCACACCCCCCAAAAGAACAGCCCCGAGTAACGGTAGCGCAGACGTAACCTGTAGAAATGCCTCATCAGCGCCACTTTTTAGAAGCTGACCGGCGAGTCCACTAAAAGAGTTAATGAGAATAAAAAAACTACAAAGGGCAGCGATGGTTTTACTCGATGCCCATCTCAGGTAATGCAGGATGGGAGCAAGGAAAATTCCGCCACCAATCCCAACCATTCCAGAGAGCAGCCCAAGGCCCCCTCCAATAATCGCCGCGAGCCGCCAAGATTTGGCACCGACAATCGATTCATCCGGCGCGCGCCGAATACACAAAGTTACACCTGCGAGGGCGAGGCTCGACCCAAGAACCAAAAAATAAAATCGCTCATCAATGGGGGTAATCCCGCCCAAAAATGCCATTGGCACCGATGACACCAAAAACGGAATCGCCATCCGCCAATTAAAGTCTCGCCGGCTCACTGCGAAATAGCTGCCAAGACTCACAACAAGAATATTGCAGGGCAAGGCTACAAGCGGTATCAGCTCGCCCGGTTGACCGCTTAGGGCGAGCAGAGCAATATAAGTGGATCCCCCACCGAAACCAACGGCTGAGTAAATTACGGCGACAAAGAAAAAAGCGACAGGGAGCATGGCTAAATCATCACATAAACTCCTCTCACTGCACCACTACGAGTCACTTAAAGCATAAAAAGCGTAGTCCAAGTAAAACATTAAGGCAGGAAATCCCAGCACGATTGCACTAGATTGCACTAGAAGCCTGCTTTCATTTGATGCCCTTGCTGGGGAATTTACACGCCGAGACGCGTTTAACCGCCAGTACTCTCTCTCACTATTACTTTTGTTCTACCTCGTTAGGCCCCGCTTCAGACCTCGCCATCTAAATTACTCAGCCAAATGGCTTGGTAAGGTGCCATGCTCAAATTTTGGGTGTCGGGCAAACAGGCCTCTCCCGTCATAAGGTCTACCCAGCGATCGCCGCCTGTCAGGTTCAACGATGCCATCGGCACCGAAGCCTCATGAGCACTTATGTTGTAAAGACAAAAAATGCTCTGGCGCCGATCCTGGCTTTGTCGCCAAAAGGCAAATATCGCTCGACCGCAATTGAGCGTAAATTGGGTGGCATTCGGATGGAAAGCCGGTTGGCGCCGGCGAATACTTATGAGGAACTTAATTCGCTCGAGACATTTTGAATGCTCACTTGCTGGATCGCTCAACTCAGATGAAAGGGCTTTTAGATCCCATTGATGGCGATTGATTGCTCGGTTATGACCGGTATGGAGCACTCGCTGTTCATCGTTGGGTGTGGCCAAAAAACTATGGAGGTAAATGGCAGGTATTCCCTCCAGTCCGAGTAGTATCGCGTGCGCCAGCACCATTCGATCCAACGTTTCGGTGGGCCCGCCCTCTTGACACCTCAGTGCATCAACCAGGGAGACATTGACCTCGTAGATACTCTTATCCCCGTCTGGCAACTCGCGCCAAGACAAGAGCGCACCGTTGGCTTGGAGCTTGTCGCGCATGGATTCAAGCTCGGCTGTGCTCAACAGACCTTCCACCGGCCGAAGTCCAATCCCATCGTGGGATGCGAGAAAGTTAAAATACGTTGTTCCCAAAACCGCGGGAGGCATGCTCATCAGCCAGCGAGTCATGCGAGATGAATCGCCTTCGAGTAACGTGTGAATCAACAGCGGCGGCAGCGCAAAGTTGTAAATACAGTGCGCTTCATCACGCTGACCAAAGTAGGCCAAGTTTTCAATGTTGGGCACATTGGTTTCAGTAATAATGATGGCGTCGGGCTGCACCAGTTCAATAAGCGCCCGCAGCAAACGCACCATGTCATGGGCTTCCGGTAAATTAATGCAGGTCGTGCCCGACCGTTTCCACGTAAAGGCCACCGCATCTAACCTAAATACCCTCACTCCTTGGTCAAGGTATATCCGGATAATCCGCGTAAATTCGAGTAATACTTCAGGATTTGAAAAATCAAAGTCAATTTGGTCATGACTAAAGGTGCACCACACTTTTGCGGTACCCGAAGTCGTGTCGACCGCCTGCAGTAAGTCACTGGTTCGTGGACGCACAACTTGCGAGACGTCGAAGGCCTCCGTGGCGGTAAAGAAAAATCCAGCTCCGGGTTTGACGTCCCGCTTGAAGTTCTCAAACCACACTGACCGGCTCGAACAATGGTTGAGCACGAGGTCGGCCATCAACTTAAAGTCGCTGCCAATCGCTCGGATATCATCCCAGTCACCGAGGGCTTGATTAACGGTCGAGTAATCTAATACGGAAAAGCCATCATCCGATGTCCAGGGAAAAAACGGCAGTATGTGCACCCAGGTCACACAGTCAGAAAAGTGCGTTAAACAAAAACGATGCAGCACACTCAGCGGCTTTTCGTCCTCACATAAAATTGAGTCGCCGTAGGTAATAAGCGCAATATCGGACTCACTCCAGAGCGGCGTGTCCACGACCTCCCGTTCTGAGATAGGGCTGTCCAGTCCTATCGCATTAAGTAGACTGACGCAGACCTCATCGACGTTGGTCTCTTGACGAGAACCGTATAGCGCACCGAGTAGGTGATTTATTTTATTGTGGCTTTTAGTCATGGCGCTTACCCCCACCTTGCATCACAGCCCTCGAGATGAAAATTCTCGGTGATCCTCCTCAACAGCGTCGATGAGTTGCTCAAAAATGTCGGGAACTGCACTCACTACACGCGACCATGTTGGCATGAAAGGTGCATCCAGGGGACGCTCAAGAAATTGCTTACCCGCCTCTAAAATATTGGTAGCAAATACCTCCACCGCCTGCTCTTCAGCATGGGTGTCAAAATCCAGGCCGTTCATGATCGCGTCGCGGCGAAAACTCTCGACGTAATCGAGCGCAACACGGTAGTACGTTGCCTTGAGTGTTCTGAACGTCTCTTGATTGAAAACCGTCCCTTGAATAGCCAGCTTCCGAATCAAAGATTTCGTGATATCCAGCGACATTCGTGACAGCCCGTGACCCGCATCATTAGCGGATAACTCCTGATGTTTGTGATCATAATTGTCGGTCAGCTCGACCTGACATATGCGATTAGTGCTGTTGTTTCGGTGCATCTCCGACGCGACACCCATCTCTAACCCCCAGTCACTGGGCACCCGCATGTCGTTCAATAGGTCTTTACGAAACGCAAATTCTCCGGCCAATAAGTAGCGAAAGCTGTCGAGGTAATTCAGGAAATCGTTCTCACCCAAGACGCGTTTCGTGGCGTGAATCAAAGGCCCGACTAAAAGTCGGCAGGCGCGACCATTGAGCTTCTCATTTGCCACACGAGCGTAATAGCCCTTGCAGAAATCAAAACTGAATTGTGGATGCGCAACCGGATAAATCAATCTTGCAAGCAGGCTTCGGTCATAGGTCAGAATGTCGCAATCGTGTAGGGCAATCGCATCCACCTTAGACGTCGCTAAGACATAACCCATGCAGTACCAAACATTCCGCCCTTTACCGGGTTCATGGGGAGCAAGCCCTCTGATCGCGAGTTCGGAATGGATGTCTCGCAGGCGCGGGCCGTCGTGCCACATCACTCGATGCTGCTGCGGTAAGCGCTTAAAAAAAGAGAGAGCCGACTCGTACTGGCTCTGATCAGCTCTGTCGAGTCCAATAACAATTTGCGATAGATAAGGGACTTTTTCGAGCTCTGAGCGAATGAGGGGCATCGCGTCAGTTTCGAGCTCAGAGTAGAGCGAGGGAAGAATCAGCCCCAAAGGTCGCGACGCCGAAAAATTAACTAGCTGAGCCTCAATCTCCTCAACGGAGCGGTTTCGTAGGTTATGCAAAGTGGCAATGTGCGGGCTTTGATAAAAATCAGCCATTAAATTCTCCAACCGTTCGATTTAAAGATTTCCCGAATGCCGGCAGCCCATGCATTGGGCCCAGAGCCGTCTGAGACATAAGTTGAACCTGAGCGCTCGAGCACAAGTGGTGTGCCACGGTCGTTTCGCATAACGAGTGCAAAATCAGCACCCTCCAACATCTCTCGATCATTTGGTGCATCGCCAGCGGCGATGGAGACAAGGTCAGGTGTCCACTCACGCTTCAATAAATTTTGAAACCAACGAGCAGTAATGCCTTTGTTGTTTGGTCCCATTAAGTGAACAAAACGACCCCCGTGCGACACCGCAAACCCTATATCGGTCAGCACCGTTTTGAATTTCTGCAGCGCGTCGCTAGTATCTCGCCAGTCTATTGTTTCCGAATACAGACGCATCTGAGCACGCTTGGCGGATTCAAGATCGAGTCCCGTAATATCCGCCACCTCGGCCGCGCGCATCTCGGTAAGAGACTTAAACTCGAAATGGCTCGACATATCGAGTGCTTCAATCACGTCGCAAAGTGCCTGGCGTCTTACTCCGAACTCTCGAACCCAATAGTCCTCAAAGATCTTACTTCCCATCGGACAGCGGATGTTCAGACTCATTGGAACGTAGACAGCCGCGCCATTCTCCACAATGAAAGCATGGTCTAACGACATCTGCTCCCTGAAATCAGCGACCTCTGCATACGTTTTACTCGTGGCTGGAATGACCGGGACATGACTCGCGGATAACTGCCCCAATATCTCCTTGGCCTCGTTAGCCGAGTACGTGTCGTGATCAAGGAGTGTCCCGTCTAAATCCGTATAAATGACCGGCGAATAGCTCATTTAGGCATCACCTCCGCAAGGATCAACCTATCGGCTTGCAATTCCCATGTTTCATTGGCCAAATCGGGGAGAACCGTCATAGCGTGACAAGTAAGCCTACGAAAGTTTTCTACAAACTCCGCCACCTGTTTAACATTCATTCCCTTAATCGCGTTGTCATTAGCCACTTCCCGCTGTTTCGCGATTAAGCGCACCTCCTGGTCCACACGCCAGTCTAATACCGCCTCAAAACAGGGCGGTTTCAACATACTGAGATAGTCGAGCTTCTCAAAAATATCAGCGTAGACGGTCGCGAGCTGATCGTTCACGTACCCTCGCCACGTCCCTAAATTATCGTTTGAGAACTCGAAGCTACTTGCAGGGACAGCCAGATCTAGAGGTACTTGGGCGGGAATTCCAACGCACCACCCCTCGAGCAAAACAATTGTGGGCTTTGCACCAACTCTGATCTTCCGCACCTTTCTGGTGCGATCGTCTTTGAGCTTGTCAAAAATAGGCAGTGCGATGTCTCCGGATGAATATTCAGAACAGGCGGCTAGGACATCGTTCAACCGAGGACAATCATGTGTTCCCGGGACACCCCGCGTTGCCAAAAGAGGATGCACTGCCGCACCTAATTTTCGACGTTGCGCCTTAGACAAATAAAAATCGTCAATGGACAGCACGTGACAGTCTACTTCGAAGAATCTGGGTAACAGTTCGGCCAGCAACTCACTCAGCGTTGACTTTCCTGACCCCTGCGCACCGTTTAACCCAACAACAACCGGTCTATTTGAAGCGTGTGCACGCTGGCTAAGTCGCGCCGCATAGTCGAGAAAATACGACTTGACATTGCGCACAAATATGCTGTTCAAATCTCGTGCCGCGCAAAATTCGTCCATGAACTGACGAGTAGATTGTTTAAATGTCGACACCATTTACTTTCCGAAACCTTTCAAAGCCAGTAGATCCCTTCAGTGCCTGCAAACACCGTGCCGATTTGCTAATTCTGCTCGTTTATTTCCACCGGCCAGCGAATGTGATATCCACTTATCTGGCCAAAGGGCAAGGTGAGGAGCTAACACAATGTTTAACAATACAGCTTGGCTAGCGCAGGTCATTGAGGAGATTATCGATCCGGACCGCGATATTGTTGATCCTCATCATCATCTTTGGCCACAGCCGAGTATGGCTTACAACCTCACAGAACTACTTGGTGACACAACCGATGGCCACAAGGTGTCGCAAACGGTCTACATGGAATGTGGCGCAGCCTACTTCAAAGAGGGTCCAGAGCACCTCAGAAGCGTCGGCGAAACTGAATTCATTACTCAGGCAGCCACCAAGGCTAAAGAGCAAGGTAGCTGCACACAAATAGCTGGACTTGTCGCGCGCGCTGACCTGCGCAATACGCAACTTGAAGGTATCCTAGACGCGCATGACGAAACCGCCAATGGCTTGTTTAAGGGTATTCGTCAGGCGGGCGCTTGCTCCGAGGGTCTCGAAGGTCTTCGTATTCCCGGTGGTGCTGAGGCTAAGCTGTTTGAGCAAGACCTCTTTCGCCGGGGGGTCGAACAGCTGGGAAATCGAGGCCTTACCTTTGACACATGGCTCTACCACTTTCAGCTACCCGAATTTATAGCCCTTGCGCGCGCAGTGCCAAGCACCACCATGATTCTCGATCATTTTGGAACGCCACTCGGTGTTGGGCCTTTTGCGGGTCATCGAGAAGCCATTTTCGAGACTTGGAAAGTCCGCATTGCCGAGCTGGCTGAATGCCCAAATGTTTATATGAAACTCGGTGGCCTCGCCATGCCCGACAACGGCTTTGGTTGGGATGGACGAGAACGACCTCCAACTTCTGACGAATTTGTCCAGGCGCAGGCTCGATACTACCGCCATACAATTGACTGCTTTGGCCCTGAGCGATGCATGTTCGAGAGTAACTTCCCCGTTGATCGTCTGTCGTTGGGGTACCGCGTACTCTACAACGGCTTCAAAAAGATGACATCGCACTATGCAGAGGATGACAAAAATCTTCTATTTTCAGGGGTTGCCAGACACGTCTATCGTTTGGAAGCACCCTAAACGTGCTGTGCGCCAAAGGCAGTTTACTCCTCGGATTACTGCTCATTACATCGCAGCCGTTCGCATCCGTTCCCGACACCGGTAAAAGCGATAGTCGCATAAGTATCGTCGATGACGGGCGTGTATACGCGTACAAAAAAGGTTCAGGAAGCTACCGGGTTGCCTTCAACTACACGGGCGAAAATTGGACCCACGCCGATGTGGCCGCTGTAAAAATAGCGACTCGCCAGCCCATCGCAATTTTGCCTATGCAATACACAGAACCGGGGGGCTTGCAGCCGGGAGCATTGGTCGACGAAAAAAGTATAGGAAAGCGCTGGAATACCATCACACAAACAGCCATGGCAGAGCGACTGCGAGATCGTGGTTTCTTCGTGCTCACACCGAGCATTACGCACTATGGTGAAAACCTATCGGGGTTTCAGGCCTTAGAGCACTTCGTAGCGGGTGTGCACAAGGGCAACAACAATGTGCAAACAGTCGTACTAACCGCCGATGCCCACATTGCAAACGCACAAAACCCTACTCCCGGAGCGCAGATGTTAGTAACGGGTACAAACGCCCGCGACCGGGAATGGGAGTCGCTCATTCAAGACCATATTCACCCGTTTTATGAGGCGGTTAACCTGGGCAATATCGGCCCCAGGGTTCGAGGTGGTTTATCCAATAAAGAAGGCGCTTCAGCCGCTTGGCACCCCTTGATCGAGCGCGCCGCAGAGTATGGCCCCCAAGTCACTATCATAGAGGTAGCACGGGCCATCGATATCGTAGAAAAAGCTGGAAGCATCGAAGCGGGCGGCGAGTGGGCAGCGCCCCTTTTTGACGGAATCGCTGATGGAATGCGTATCTGGGCCACACAACACAACGCTCAAGATAGTCCTTGATCGTTGCGCGCTACTGGGGGTATCGCCCCACATTTCGTCTAGGTATTTTGGGTTAGCGATGCAAGCATTTCGTCACGCATAACAAACTTCTGAATCTTACCCGTTACGGTCATGGGGTATTCGCTCACAAACCGAATATGCCTTGGGATCTTAAAGTGCGTAATCTGATCTTTGCAGAAGGCTTTGATGTCATCAGCTGTAAGCGTTGCCCCCTCGTTAAGTTGGACCCAGGCGCACACTTCCTCACCCATTTTTTTATCGGGTATACCGAACACCTGAACTTCAGAAATCGCTGGATGCTGATATAGAAATTCCTCAACCTCCCGCGGATAAACATTCTCCCCCCCGCGGATAATCATGTCCTTTATCCGACCCACAATTCGCACATATCCACAGGCGTCCATCGTGGCAATATCACCGGAGTGCAACCAACCAGCGGCATCAATCGTCTCCGCGGTTTTTTCGGGATCGTTCCAGTATCCCCGCATCACCGAATATCCACGCGTACATATCTCACCCTTTTCCCCCACCGGCACAACGTGTCCCGCTTCATCGATCACCTTGATCTCGACCCACGGCATCGCACGCCCTACCGTCTCAGTTCGACGCTCGAGTGAATCATCAGGCAACGTTATATTGTTGATGGGACTGAGCTCTGTTTGTCCGTAGGCAATGAGTATGTCCCGCATGTGCATTTCTGAAATGACGCGCTTCATCACTTCAATTGGACACGGCGCGCCCGCCATTATTCCCGTCCTGAGGCTCGAAAGATCAAAACTTGAAAAATTGGGGTGATCAAGCTCGGTGATGAACATCGTCGGCACACCGTGAAGGGCAGTGCATCGCTCGTCCTGAACGGTTTGTAATGTCTGCTGAGGGTCAAAGGCCTCACCAGGGAACACCATAGTGGCGCCATGAGAAACACAGGCGAGTACTGCGAGCACCATACCGAAACAATGATACAGCGGGACCGGAATGCATAACTTGTCGGCGGGAGTCAGCCGCATCGCCTCGCCCGTTAAGTAGCCGTTGTTAAGAATATTGCAATGCGAGAGCGTTGCCCCTTTCGGATTGCCCGTAGTCCCGCTCGTAAACTGAATGTTAATCGCATCATCCGGCTTTAATTGAGTTTGAAGACCCAATAGCGCGGCGCGATCTGCGTCTGTCGCCAGTTCACAGATCTGGTCAAAGTTGTGCATACCCGCACTCGATGATGATCCCATTCGAATGACGTGCTTGAGATTCGGCAGTTTAGTCGACGCTAGTGCTCCCGGCGCGCAATATTCAAGCTCGGGCGCTAACGTGTTCAACATGCCTAAGTAATCGCTTGTCTTAAAAGACTCGTCGGTTATCAGTGCCTTGCATTCAACTTTGTTGAGGGCATATTCGAGTTCATAGAGTCGGTATGCGGGGTTAATACACACCATAATCGCGCCGAGCTTGGCAGTGGCGAGCTGGGTCAACACCCACTCAGCACTGTTGGGACCCCAAATACCTACCCGGTCCCCGGGAACAATACCCAGAGCAAGTAAGCCAGAGGCGAGTTGATCTACACGACGCTGTAGCTCGGCGTACGTCCATTCGACGCCCTGATGTCGGAGTATCAAGGCCTGACTGTCAGGATATGTCTCAGCTACCCCGTCGAAGAACCCACCAATGGTATCGTAAATAATTTGAGTCGTTGACGCACCGCAGTAATAACTCTTTTCAATAGCAGTCATCAGGGTCTCTCCCTAGTGAATTTAGCAAAAGATCGCCGCCAACCTTGAACGCTAGCACAGTAAAACCGTTACGCACCTAGACCCACTTAAAAAGTCTGATTCTCACCAAACGGGGCATCCACCCTCAGCGGCTTCAGACCGCCTCCGCGTTGCGCATCTTTTAACGGCAAACCACACACCATGACAACCATAAAAGAGACATGAGTCATATAGTTGCAAGTGTCGGGACAGAAGTTACTAAGTCTGCGAATAACCATAGTGCAATGAACGGTGCTAGCCAGCACCAATCAGGGTTTTAGGCCATCAGTAACCCCGCCTCAATCTGTGCCTCGGAGACAATACCCGTCACATTCAACAACAAAAAGAGGGTGGCAAAAAATAGGCTCAGAACGAACATTATCGTCAAAAGACATCTCTTCGATAATAGCTGAGGAGGCGCGCTCGAGTGAGTGTTTAAGGAGCTATTTGAAACGGTTAGCCATCATTTTAGGGTACTGTCTTAGCACTGCATTTTTGCTCGGAGGCACAGGGTTTATTGTCGGATTCTTCGGACCGCTACTGATCGGATTACTGGTCGGCTCCGAACCCAATCAAGGTCCGTCATAGGGAATATTTATTTTGGGACCGGGCGGAGTGGTTCCGGGCACGTTCGTTGGCGTCCTTATCGGCTTTTAGAAAACCCGAAACAGATGAACGTAGCCCACTCCCGTAAGTACTAGCTAACGCCAATGGATTTTGTGCAGGTAGGACAATCCTGTCGAGACGTTATGTCGAGAGCAAAAAAGGCACCACTAGGGCCCTTTCTTTTGATGGCTAAGTGGGTGAGATGGCTCAGAAAAGCCTATGCCCAGCTCTGATCCCCAGGCCTCGCCGCGAGCCAGGCTCGGTGCCAAATGTTCTCTAAGTCTCATTTGGTCAAACCCCAGTTTTCATCCTTCCTGCGCGGCGCTCTGCCTATCGACTGCGCATGCAAACTCCGCGCTTGGCAGAGTTTGTCGAACCGGAGGGTTAGTCCACACCGCCTTTTCACAACTCACAAAAAAAGGGACTCATTGAGCCCCCTTTTTTGTAGTGGCGGAGAAGGAGGGATTCGAACCCTCGATACGCGATTAACGTATACTCCCTTA
>JBELJN010000086.1:0-3540 GCA_042090345.1 Halieaceae bacterium
CCTTGGCATAAACCATAGGAGTAGATCCGTGGCAATTGGACTCGAAGAGAAGAAAGCGATCGTCGCTGAAGTCAACGAGACAGCAGCCAGTGCGTTGTCACTCGTTGTTGCTGACGCCCGTGGCGTTGCATCGAATGACATGACGGCTCTCCGCGCCACCGCTCGCGAGAATCAAATTAGTTTGCGTGTTGTTCGCAACACACTCGCAAAGCGTGCATTGGAAGGTACTGACTACGAATGTGTCACTGACACGTTGGTGGGTCCGTCCATCTTTGGATTTTCAATGGAAGATCCCGGTGCAGCGGCTCGGTTGTTCAAAGATTTCGCTAAAGAAAACGGTGAATTCGAAGTCAAAGCATTGTCTGTCAGCGGTAAGTTGCTGGGTGCAGATCAGCTCGACGTGTTGGCGAAACTACCAACTCGAGAGCAAGCACTAGCAACGTTGATGAGCGTTATGCAGGCGCCTGTCGGCAAGCTTGTTCGTACGATGAATGAAGTACCAAGCAAGCTCGTTCGTACAGTGGCAGCGGTTCGTGATCAGAAAGAGCAATCCGCGTAAGCGAATGCTCGACTACACATTTTAGGAGAGATAAACATGGCAATTTCAAAGGAAGAAATCCTTGATGCAATCGCAGAAATGAGCGTAATGGATGTTGTTGCGCTAATCGAAGCGATGGAAGAGAAGTTTGGCGTTTCAGCCGCAGCAGCCGTTGCAGTAGCAGCGCCAGCAGCGGGTGGCGATGCAGGCGGCGCAGCAGCAGCTGAGCAGACTGAGTTTGACGCTATCCTCACTTCAGCAGGAGAGAAGAAAGTAAACGTGATCAAGGCGGTTCGCGCGATCACAGGTCTGGGCCTCAAAGAGGCGAAAGGCTTGGTTGATGGTGCGCCATCACCCATCAAAGAAGGCGTTAGCAAAGAAGACGCTGAGGACATTAAGTCGCAAATCGAAGAAGCCGGCGGTTCTGTCGAGCTTAAGTGATCCCTCTGGGATTACAGATTTGCAGGTCCGGGCTGGTGCGCAATGCGCACCGGCCTTTTTCCGGTTTTATCAGCCGGGTAAATTGGCGTTAAGCCATTCGTGTTGGTGATGACCAACGACATTCGTTGAGGAGTATCAATGACTTACTCGTTTACAGAGAAAAAGCGCCTTCGCAAAGATTTCGGATCAATGCCGAAGGTAATGGATATCCCCTACCTGCTGGCCATCCAGCTGGACTCTTACCGTAAGTTCACTCAGCCGGACACCCCGGTGGATGAGCGCG
This sequence comes from Halieaceae bacterium, assembly GCA_042090345.1. Lineage (GTDB taxonomy): Bacteria > Pseudomonadota > Gammaproteobacteria > Pseudomonadales > Halieaceae > Luminiphilus. Next base: position 1,263 of record JBELJN010000086.1, read on the forward strand.
GCGACTACGGTCTGCACGCAGCTTTCCGCTCAGTGTTCCCTATTACGAGCTACAGCGGTAGCGCGGCGCTGGAGTATGTGGATTACTCTCTGGGCACCCCTGTTTTCGATGTTGAAGAATGTGTTTTGCGTGGCACCACCTACGCATGCGCGCTGCGCGTCAAGGTACGTCTTATCATCTACGATAAGGAAGCGTCTTCTAAGTCGATTAAAGACATCAAAGAGCAAGACGTTTACATGGGCGAAATTCCGCTCATGACAGACAACGGCACGTTTGTCATTAATGGTACCGAGCGCGTCATTGTCTCGCAGCTGCATCGTTCGCCAGGTGTTTTCTTCGATCACGATCGAGGTAAAACCCACTCTTCGGGCAAGTTGCTTTACAGCGCGCGAATCATTCCTTACCGCGGCTCATGGCTCGACTTTGAATTCGATCCCAAAGATCAGGTCTTCGCACGTATTGACCGCCGTCGTAAATTACCAGCGACGGTACTTTTGCGTGCGCTGGGCTACGAGTCTGAAGAAATTCTGGAGATGTTCTACGAGACAACGACTTTCCAGTTAAACGATGAACACCTCGCCACCATGACATTGGTGCCAAAACGCTTGCAAGGCGACATGGCGGCTTTCGATATTATGGCGGGCGACAAAGTACTGGTTGATCGCGGTCGCCGTATTACGGCCCGACACATCCGTCAGCTCGAGGACGCAGGTGTGGAAGCCTTGGCGGTGCCCGATGAGTATCTCGTGGGTCGTCGTGTTGCCAAGCCTGTCATCGACACGGCAAGTGGCGAAGTGCTGCTAGAGTGCAATAACGAATTGACTGAAGAGATTTTGAACTCGCTTCGTGAGAAAGAAATCGACTCAATCGAAACGATTTATACCAACGAGATTGATTGCGGTCCGTTTATTTCAGACACACTTGCGGGTGATAGCACGCGCACAGAACTTGAGGCGCTGGTAGAGATCTACCGCATGATGCGTCCTGGTGAGCCACCTACGAAAGAGTCGGCCGAGAACCTGTTCTCCAATCTATTCTTCTCTGCAGACCGTTATGATCTGTCGTCAGTCGGACGTATGAAGTTCAATCGACGTCTGGGTCGTGACGAAGTAATTGGTAGTGGAACGCTGGACAAAGAAGACATCGTTTCCGTACTTAAGTGCTTGGTTGATATACGTAACGGCAAGGGTGTCGTAGATGATATCGATCACCTCGGAAACCGTCGAATTCGCTCCGTTGGCGAGATGGCTGAGAATCAGTTCCGAGTCGGTCTTGTGCGTGTTGAGCGCGCCGTGAAAGAGCGCCTGTCCATGGCGGAGAGCGAAGGGTTAATGCCCCAAGATCTCATCAATGCCAAGCCAGTCTCCGCGGCGGTCAAAGAATTCTTTGGCTCCAGTCAGCTGTCGCAGTTTATGGACCAGAACAACCCACTGTCTGAGGTGACGCACAAGCGTCGTGTCTCTGCGTTGGGCCCAGGTGGCCTTACACGTGAGCGTGCGGGCTTTGAGGTACGAGACGTGCACCCAACTCACTACGGTCGTGTATGTCCTATTGAGACACCCGAAGGGCCAAACATTGGTCTGATCAACTCATTGGCCGCTTATGCGCGGACTAATGAGTACGGGTTCCTCGAGTCGCCCTATCGCAAAGTCGTTGATGGCGTTGTGACCGATGAGATCGAATACCTTTCAGCCATTAACGAAGCGAACCACGTTATTGCGCAGGCCTCAGCGGCGCTCAACGACGCGAATCAGTTCGTTGAAGAGCTGATCAATGTTCGACACATGAATGAATTTACCGTGAAGACGGCTTCCGAAGTCGATTTCATGGATGTTTCGCCAAAGCAGGTGGTTTCCATTGCCGCTGCGCTGATTCCGTTCCTTGAGCACGATGACGCGAACCGCGCATTGATGGGCTCGAACATGCAACGGCAGGCCGTACCGACGCTTAAGACTCAAGCACCCTTAGTGGGCACGGGTATGGAGCGTTACGTGGCTCGCGATTCTGGCGTTTGTAAAGTGGCAACACGCGGCGGTGTCGTTGACTCTGTTGACGCGAGCCGAATCGTTGTTCGTGTCAATCCGGCTGAGGTGGGACAGGACGAATCTCCGGTCGATATTTATAACTTGACCAAGTATAAGCGTTCTAACCAGAACACCTGTGTCAATCAGCGCCCAATTGTGAGCCCTGGTGACTTGGTTCAGCGCGGTGACATTCTTGCTGATGGACCCTCGGTGGACCTCGGTGAGTTGGCGCTCGGTCAAAATATGCGAATCGC
>JBELJN010000087.1:0-3466 GCA_042090345.1 Halieaceae bacterium
TAAGCTCAGTCTGACAGCGTAATCCACAAAAAACCGGCTTTGCCGGTTTTTTTTTTTGCTTTTCGCGGCGCCAAAAAAATGACACATTAAGGGTTATGAAAGCATATAAATTTTTTACTAAGGCAATTATTTTTAGTGTGGGGACAGTATCTGCCTTCTCAGTCCACGCGCAGGATATTAACGCCAATTGGTTTACTCATTTTGAGTTCGATACCTCTGATGCTGCTGAGGCTTCAGATCGAGAATTCGAGTGGGGTGAGTCGGCATTATTTCTAACGGGCAACATAGGAAGGTGGTCTTTTTTATCGGAGGCGACGTTTCAGGCTGAGAAATACCGCGATAAGCAGTTTACCCTGGAGCGCATCCGCGTCCGGTACGAGTTTGATCGAGACAATGCGATCAGTTTTGGAAAAATGCATACCCCGGTAAATTACTGGAACGACAACTTTCATCATGGTCGGTATTTTTTTCCAACGATTAACCGGCCAGCCTCGTTTGGACGCTTCATTCCAGTTCACGAAATCGGTATTCGGCTGTCGGGACAAAGCCCTATGGTTGACGGCGTGGGATATGACCTGGTTGTTGGAAGCGGACAATCTGCAGGAAACGACGTTTTCGCCGACGGCATTCAATCCTATACCGCGAGTTTTAGTTGGTTGCCAACTACTGGGTCCAAAAGCGTGTTCAGCTATTATCGGGATACGATTCTTGATCACGAGGAAAATCCCTTCCACGGCGGTCATCATCTTGGGGGTCAATCAGGTGTAATCCACGACTCTGCCTCATCCGCAGGTGACGTGCGCCCTGAGTCAGGTGAGGACATCGCTTACGAGCTGCTGTCGTGGTCCCTGCACCACGAGGGCGACATGTGGCGTTCTCTCACCGAGCTGTCGTCAAATAGGACAGATCAAGGTGATTGGAACTGGGCCGGGTTTCAGTACCTGGGTTATCACCTAAATGATGCTCTTTCTGTTTACACGCTATTCGATTACGTCAACGTGTCGAGAGATGAAGTTCATTTTACGCCCGGGATTGTACAGCGATACGGTATCGGTACCGAGTGGTTTGTGACCAGTGGTGTCGCACTGAAAGTGGAACTCAGGGAAGAGCAAAATCGGTCGACACAAGTCAAAACAGAGGGCTCTGTCTTGGAAGTCCAACTATCGCTCGGATTTTAACGTCGTATATGCCCCGACATCTGCTCACATTACTGACTACGATCGCGCTCACTGTGACGCCTCCCGCAGCCAACAGCACCTGGGCGGCTGATCTGTTTATTGTTGTTAACGCGCCTTCAGGATCTTCGGTAGATCAAGGCGCGCTTGAGAGTCTTTTAACGGGACAGCGTCGGAACTGGGATAAGGGCGATCCAGCAAAAGTGATCCTCCCCTCTCGTACATCACCGCACTTTGATACCGTGGCGCAACAGCTATTTGGCGCTTCAGGTCGGGTTATGCAGCGCTCGTGGTTTCGTTTGGTGTTCAGTGGACGGGCCAATGCGCCTGACTACGCCGAAAATAACGAGGCTGTGATAGAGCGTGTTGCAAGTCAGCTCGGTGCCCTAGGTGTCGTCGTTGCCAGCGCGGCGCCAGAGGTCTCCGAGGAACTGATGGTGATTAGCCTCAGGTGAATAAGTCAGTACTCTATCAAGTGGCGGCACTAATGTTGTTAGTGACGAGCTTGGTGGGCTTATTGATGCTGTATGTTCTGCCAAATCGTCAAGAGGCGGCCCTTGAAAAGAGCATGCGCGATGAGCTGTCGAGTCTGGCGGTAGCTTACTCTTTAAGCGTTCGATCGGCTTTAGAACAGGAAAATTTATCGGCTTTATCTGACCTTAATGAGCAAATTAAGACTGACGCGCGCGCGCCCATCATTGCCGTCTTAAGTGACGAAGCGGACCAGCGACGCATTTTTGCGGCCTTTCCGTCGAGCGAGGAACTTGCTTCTGTCGCAGAGATTTATAGTCCCCGCTTTCTATCGGCTGAACGAAATTTCACGAGCGATATTTTCGATGGTACGGTAGTGGTCATGTTTGAGCGAGGTGTGCTCAAAGCACGATTGTGGTCTTTGAATCAGCCATTGTATTTCGCATTTGGCGTGATCTGTCTTCTTCAATTGGTATTCGCCAGACAACTATCGACTCGCGTACTACTGCCGATCATTGAGGCGGCTGGGCTGGCAGATCGACTTGGAGAGGGTAACTATTCTGATCGATTGTTTAAGAGGTCGCGTGATGACGAGATCGGAAAGCTTGCTGCCAGTTTGCGGCGTTTAAAAACGAAACTGCGCTTACAGGAGCGGGAGAACAGACGATTATTCCTGTCACTCGAAGAAACTGTTGAAGAGCGGACGTTGGAGCTTCGCGAGGCTCTGAAAGCAAAGGATGCGTTTACCGCCAGCGTGAGTCACGAGCTCAGAACCCCACTTCATAGCATCATTGCCTCCTTAGATTTGATGTCCGTGCAAGGAAATATCGACGAGTCAGACCCTAAATACCTCTCTATCGCTAGGCGCGGCGCACAGACCTTATTACTGCTGATAAACGAGCTCTTAGACTTTCAACGCTGGGAGCACGAGCCGATCATGCTGGTTACTGAGCCTACTGATTTATTTGAATTTCTCAGTGATATCGCCACGACCACGGATATTTTGTTCGACGATTCTCCAATCAAATTTTATTCAGCGATTGATGAAGTTAAAGATTTTCGTGTCCAAATCGACGGTCAACGTGTTGGCCAGATCCTCCTAAATCTGCTCGGTAATGCGCGCAAATTCACTCGTCAAGGCGAGGTGAGTCTGGAAGTGTCAGTGCTCAGTCAGTCAGTTTATAACGTGGAAATTTTATTTGTGGTGGCCGACACCGGTATCGGAATAGCGCCTGAGCATTTAAGTAAGGTCGGTGAACCATACTTCCAAGCAGCAGAGGGTCTCAACCGGAAGTTCTCTGGTACCGGTCTGGGACTGAGCATTGTTAAGAGGTTGCTGGAGACTATGGGTGCTCAGCTCAATATCTCGAGCGTTGTAGATAAGGGAACTACGCTTGATTTTGCACTGAACTTTGCAAAGTTACCCGCCGAGGATGACGTGTTAGTTGCCGGCGCTATTGTCGACGACGATGCGATGATGCTGGAACGAAAAAAAACCCTTGATATTTTATACGTCGAGGACAGCGTCACGAACCGGATGGTAATGTCTGCCATGATGGAGCGCCTGGGTGTTAATCTCACTATGGCGTCCTCTGCTGAAGAGGGTCTAAATATCCTCAAGGCAACGCGGTTTGATGTATTGATCACAGATATTCAGATGCCCGAGTACTCTGGGCTCGACTTGCTCCAGTGGATACGTAATACGCCCATTGCGTCCAGCGACCTGCGCGCTTACGCATGCACAGCTAATGCTGGTAGCGATGCTATTGAGGAATTCGAAGCGGCGGGGTTTGCAGGTGTTTTGACCAAGCCGCTCGATC
>JBELJN010000033.1:0-19081 GCA_042090345.1 Halieaceae bacterium
GAGGTCTGGCTTCGATTTTGTTGGATAACGACTTTGTGCTGCGCGCGGACGATGATCTGGCTCATGCGATTGATCTTATTAAAAATTTTATTGGCGAGGCTATTCCCGTCGTGGACGACAGTAATATGTTTCTAGGTGGTCTTAGCGAGGGCCAAATCTTGACTGGAGCGATGGATTTTCAGGAGGATCTCAAAAGAAATGAAAGGAACTAAAAAAGCTTTATTGACGCTTGTCTTATTTTGTAATGCTGACGCTGTGGCTCAAAACGTACAAGACGCCTATGAAGCTGCCAACGCCGCGCTTAAGAGGGGGCATTACGCAACGGCCATGCGGGGATGGCAGTCATTGGCGGCACAAAACAACGCTGGGGCTAAGGCGAATCTTGGTTATATGTACGAATATGGTCTGGGCGTGAAAATCGATTCTGACGCAGCGATGCAGTGGTATTCTGAGGCAATTGAGGGAGGTTCGGCAGAGGCTGCGCATAATTTGGCTATGATGTACAAGCGGAATAATTCGCCAGAAAATGCCAGTAGAATAGTCGAGTTGTTTCAGAAAGCTGCCGATGACGGTTTAGATGAAGCTCGATATATGCTGGCAGTGTTGAAGTACGAGGGTAAAGGCACCGATACCGATAAGCCAGGCGCTTTTTCTATATTAAAAAATTTAGCTGTAAATGGTCATGCGGGTGCTCAATATATGACGGCACATATGGTTTTTGAGGGCACGTATACGCCTAAAAACGATATGGCAGGTTACGTACTTGCATTATTGAGCTCAGCAGCCTCCGTGGTGGAGGCGGAAGACCTTGTGGTCCTAGGGCGAAATCGGCTAGGGGTAAGGGAGCAAGAACGAGCCGAAAGCCTCTTTTCTGAGTGCCAAGAGCGACAGTCAGCGAGATGCAGAGAGGTCCTGAGTGATCTTTTGGAATAGGTTTGCTATTTGATCAAATTCCATGCCTCTGCGAGGGGTATAATCAATCGTCGCGTTTCTGCGACGCCATCAACATTGCCTCCAGAGTTCGAGGCGAGAAGCTTTCGAATGCAATAGCCATAAAGTTCAGCAAGGTTTCCCGCGATTTCACCACCCTTATCAAAATCTAAGCCACCCTGAAGACCGGTTAAGATTCTGCTCGCTTTGGTTATATTATTTCTCATAGCGAGGAGGTCGCCAGCTTTATAGTTATCTTCTGCCGCGTTCAAGCTGCTGAGCAACTCTCTGAAAAGTACACTCACAAGCTCATGGGGGTCGGCTGCTTCAACCAACGATTCTTCACCTATCTTCTTATACGCTACCGCCGCGCCTCTACGCCTCATTTGCATCCCCAGATAACTTGTTGGTCCCAATTGCTCTCTTTTCGAGCGCTAATCGCTGTCGTTCCGATATATGTGCTGTAATCGCTTTCGTAGCATGCTCTTGTCCCATGACGAAACGAGTCCTGAGCCAGTAGCCCGGATTCTCGGCGTCACTTGAAGCCCGAGAATCAAGTATCGAGGCCACGACTCTCACTGAGGTTTCGATGGCCGCCAGGGAGATTTCTATCTCGATGACTTCGGCGTCTGAGACGGGGTGCTCCGAAAAGAATCCCATACCAGTGCTACTTAGAGTCACTTCACTTTCAATTAATGTATCGGGTCTTGGTGTGATAATCTTTAATTCTACTTGATGGCTCTCGAGGTAATCACTTACCGCCGTATCTATTTGATGTGTTAGCGACTGAGTTAATCCCTCATTAATCCCTGATTCATCGGCGTAACCCGCTATAACGCCAATTAAATCTCGCTGCAGATTGAGAACGTTATCAATGTCCTCCGCGCTTTCCTGACTTTCAGAAAACCACCATCGCAGAGGCAGTCGATCTTGAATGAAATATACTTCTCTATGCTTAGTAGCCAACTGTAATCACCACCTGATTGACTCTGGTTAAACAAGCAAATAATTGCAGGTCTATGCAATGGCTATGCTATCCACGGTTGATTTAATCGATTTTTCAAAATGTTCGAAGCCAGCGCTCGGGTGGCACGTAACACAAATAAACTTTTGCTCAGAAACGCCTATTCGTGTAGAGGTCATCAGAGATTCTCTGTCTGCGTCAATAACTTTGGCGCGTGAGGACATGACGCGTGTCGTGCCATCTGCGAGCTCTCCCATAGTAGGCCTATAGGTATCTATCAACGTTACTTGATCGGAGAGTTCGTCTCGGAGCTTTTGCTCGACACTCAAGAGGTTGTCTTCAGAGATATCGTTCATGTCAGGCTCATCGTCATCTCGCGATACGTCGCAGATTAATACATAACCCAGGTATTCCTCGTTGCCCTCTCTTTCTTCAAATCCCCGAAATATCGCGCCACTGTGTAGCTCAGTATCGATATCAGTACCATGCCATTTATACTCTGGACTCAAGTGGATGCTAACTTTCTCTAAGATCGTGACTACGTGTTCATCGGCGTTCAAAGATGATACGTTCTTCATTAAATCTCTCCTTATTGGAGCTAATAGTATACGTAGAGGGTAGCTTAATAGAACCACAACTAGTATCGCTAATGGTATGTGTGGATTAAGTTTGGGTGGGTTGACGATATTAAGCGCCATTATTTTCTGGACATGCTTCGTTTTTGAGAGGACGTTCCACAAGCGCGCGTGGCAATAGCAAATAATCTACGGCTTTTTCGCCATGAATTGCTAACAATCTCAATTTTTCAACTGCCCCTGCTGAGTGTTACAAGACTTATATTAAGGGCAAACGTAAGCGCCATATCACGCTCGAAACTGCAATTGACCTTGTTAGACCTATTGTCACCGAAAGTAGCTTTTGGGGTGGAAGATGAAACTAGGTAATTTATTGCCTCTATAGTTTGGTAGGCAAGAATTCGTGGCTCCTGATTTGGGAGGTTTCGCAATTTATCAATACATCTCAACATGTTTATTGGGCGTTCAAGAAATATTTGCAAATACCGCTTTGCGCGTCAGCGGTTCGCGCATTTTCAGCAATTATCGCTACCGTGGAAATCAGCTTTAAGCAGCTGAATTGGCGCAATCCACTACCATTAACAGATCCTTACCGTCGATCTTGCGAGCCGCACTCACTTCAGACTTGTTTCTGCGCTCGGGTGAGAAGGCGATCGAGCTGATCGGAAAAGTGTTTCCGGTCGGTCAAATTCAGCGCGGGTGGGCCGCCCGTTTGTGCGCCTGACGAGCGCATTGTTTCCATAAAATCACGCATCTGCAGGCGCTGCTTGATATTGTTATTGGTATATCGCTCGCCACGAGGTGTTAGCACCAAAGCTGATTTCTCAAGAACGTCAGAGGCGAGTGGTATGTCAGCCGTAATGACCAGATCGCCATCACTAACACGGCGTTCGATCTCTTTATCGGCTTCGTCAAAACCTGACGGTACTTGGTATAACTTTACGAACGGCGAATTGGGTACTGAGAAACTGTGGTTGGCGATAAACGTGGTGGTAATCGAACGCTTGTGCGCTGCCTTCGCAATGATTTCACGGATGGCGCTCGGACAAGCATCCGCGTCTACCCAAATTTGCATGATTTCACACCTTTACTTAATGACTTGCTGTCACATCTGATCCGAATGAGAAGAGAAGCTCTACTGCGTCTCCACCGTTGTTGCAACGCCGGCTGCAGAGCGCGGAGGGACGCTTGCGTTGTTTTGTCGACAGCCCTTTACCAAAACAGCCGCATCACCAAAAGGGTATCTCATTAGATAAATATAAAAAAAAGGCCCGTTGCTTACCGGACCTCATCAATGTCACCAGTGCAACCTTTAGGCTGCCTCAAAGCCTCGATAGCCCGCAGCGGCAACTTGATCGCAGATCATTCTGTAGGTTCCAACCCCACCCACGTAAGCTAAAAACATCCGGGGCTTTCCAGGAACGTTGGCACCCATATACCAACTATTGGCTTTTGGATACAGCGTCATATTGGCCAGCTGCTCTGTGTGTTCGGCCCATTCCTGCTCAGCGCTATCTGAGGGTTCAATGGTCGCCTTACCCTCAGTTTTCATCCACTGAATACAGTCGCTAACCCAATCCACGTGTTGCTCAATTGATACCAGCATATTACTCAGCACCGAAGGACTTGAGGGGCCCGTGATTGTGAAGAGATTAGGAAAGCCGTGAATGGCAATGCCCAAATAGCTTCTTGGGCCATCGTTCCAAGCGTCGGTCAGTTTCATCCCGCCGCGACCTCGAATATCGACTCTCAACAGCGGACCGGTCATTGCATCGAATCCGGTTGCATAGACAATTGCGTCGAACTCTAGCTCACCCTCAGCGGTTTTAATTCCGGTGGCCGTAATAGTCTCGATCGGTGTCCGCCGCAGGTTAACCAGCGAGACGTTTTCGCGGTTGAAGGTCTCGTAGTAATTGGTATCAATACACGGTCGTTTAGTGCCGTAGGGGTAGTCTGTGGGTAGCAGGTCCTGCGCGGTCTGCTCATCCTTCACGGTGTCGCGAATCCGGTCTCTGATATACTCGGAGATTGCATCATTCGCTTCTTGCTCGACCTGTAAGTCAGCAAACTGGAACAGCATCCCCGGTAGGATGCCGCTCTCCCAGCCTGCTTTAAAGCGCCGATCGCGCTCTTGGGCAGATACGTCCATGGTTCGCTCAAGAGATCGCTCATCAACCACACCCAAGACATTGAGGCGTTGTTTGGCGCGATATTCGGCATAGTTTGCCTTGATGACGCTCGCATCATCTTTATTGAGTGCATGATTGAGCGCAGGTGTCGTGAAGGTCGCCGTGCGCTGATAAACGACGACGTCTTCTGCCTCCTCGGCAATTAATGGAATCGCCTGGACGGCCGACGAGCCAGTGCCGATAACCGCGACCCGTTTCCCAGTGAAATCGACCCCTTCTTTTGGCCAAAGGCCGGTTCGATAGGTCTCTCCTTTGTAGTTGTCTCTCCCTGTAATGTCCGGTGTTTTTGATGCGGAAAGTACGCCGGTGGCCATGACGAGGTGTTGCGCCCGGACCCGACGCTTGCATTCGGTTGTCACCAGCCACTCATTTGTGTCTTCGTCGAAATGTGCACTTTCGACCTGCGTGTTGAACGCAATATCGCTCTTGAGATCAAAACGATCAGCGATATGTTGCGCGTATTTTAAAAGCTCGGGCTGAGGTGAGTATTTTTCCGACCACTCCCACTCCTGCTGTAGTTCGTCCGAAAACGAAAAAGAGTACGCCATACTTTCAATATCAACCCGTGCACCGGGGTAGCGGTTCCAGTACCAGGTTCCACCCACGTCGCTTCCGGCTTCAAAGACCTGAACGTTGAGTCCCTGCTCACGGAGCTTGTGAAGCTGGTACATGCCAGAAAAGCCCGCACCCACAACCACAACATCTTTGTGCTCCGTAGGGTTGAGATGTCTGTCTATTTCCTGCGCGAGCCAAGCCATAGCTTTTCCGGCAGCTGGAAGGGCCGCAGGCATTGCGAAAAAGCCATGCATCTGCTGGGCGAAGTCCCGATAACTTACGGTTACCCCTGAAGCCTTTAAGTGCTCAGCGAAAGTGCGGCCCTCATCCACAAGAATGTCGAACTCTGCGGTGAGTATTACGGCAGGGGGTAGATCGGCTAAAGAAGCTGTTAGCGCAGGGGACGCCAAGGGGTCGAGTCGTGTTTTAGGGTCGGCGTATTGATCCCAGAAAAACGCCATGATCTCGGTCGTCAGGAAGAGCTGCTTGTCCTCATGAGTGAAGCTTTCGGCTCCCATGCGGCCGTCGGTGATTGGGTAAATCAATGCTTGTAAGGCAATTTCGGGCCCGCTTTCGTCGCGGGCTTTTATGGACATGACGGCAGCGAGATTACCGCCGGCGCTGTCACCGGCAACGACGAGAGGTAAGTCATCAATTCGCAGTTTGCTGCGCTGCATATCCACCCAGTTAAGTGCGGTATAACAGTCATCAACGGGTACGGGGAAGGGGTGCTCGGGCGCTTTGCGATAGTCAACCATGATAACGATTGCCTGACAGGTCTCTGCGAGATGTCGGCCCACTGCATCGTAGTCATCAATATTGCCGATTACCCAGCCACCACCATGGTAGTAGACCATGACGCTTTTCGCGGTCATTGAGGGGCGAAGGATGCGCCCGCGGATAGCGCCGCCTTCAACCGGTATTTGGAAGTCCTCGCTTGATACCTGCTCAGGGCCCGGCGGCATAGAGCGATTGATTTCCGTAAAGACGAGGCGCGCTTCTTCGGGAGTCAGCGTGTTGAGTGCAGGTGTCTCGTTGAGCGCCATACCTGCGAGCATTGACGTGGTTGCTAGATCTAGGTGCATGATTATTTTCCTGTCTTCTTGTTATATCTGACGGTTAGTCTGGAATCCAATTTCCGTGGAAGCCCGGAGGTATGCGGTGTGGGATGTGTACCCTGCCAATAGGTCCGGTCTCGATATTAAGTGCGTTAAATATTTGAAGTTCCGTTGTCTGCGTCTTTGCATCGATAACAAGGCCCATCAACCAGCCATCGCCCTCGGGCGCAGATAGCTCCCGTGCGATGAATATAAACTCGCCGCCAATCATTCTGGTGCCGAATGAAAAGTGTTTCCGCTCCCCGGTTTCGAGGTCATGGTGGTATAGCTTGTTCTCGGCAACAAAGTTAGACACGGTCTCGCTGGGCTGCCCCATGATCCAGGTATGGCGATAGCGTTGTCCGAAGTAACGCTCATCGATGCGAGGGAATTCCTGTGGCGATGCATCGAGTGTGTTGCGCGTCACTTTCTGAGCGCTGGGGTCGACGTGCCAGCGCTCAAAGCCGCAGGGCACACCGTTTGGGCCGTCTGGGCCGTGGGCAAACATGCTTTCGTAAGCGCAACAGTCAATGGTTACAGTGCCATCGGGGTTCTGAAAACTATTGGCGACGTGAAACACGTAGCAGGGGTCAACATCACACCAGACGATGTCGGACACCTCGCCCTGTCGTGGTAGCAAGCCGATGCGTGCTTTGTGGTTGTCGTTCCAGCGATAAGGAAAATGATAGCCCTGTGCCAGTGCAGCGAGCGAAATCGTCACCGGTAAGTCGAAGACAATAACGAAGTCATCAGTAAGGCAGCACTCATGTATCGAGGGGCCATCTTGAACCGGAATGGTTCGCTCCGAGGTCACTTCACCTTCGCGATTGATCACGACATGCCAGACTTTATCCTGAGTTTCAGACTCGTAGGTGATGGCATGCCACTCACCTGTCTTTGGGTCCTCGTGGGGATGCGCGGTAAAAGGCGCCGTTAGTTTGCCGCCAAAATTGGTCGACTCAGTGGTATCTAAATTCTCATCAAGCTCGAAGGGAAAGGGACCTGACTCCACCAGTGCCAACGTTTTGTCTGCAAGTTTTAATACGTTGGTATTAACGGTATCCCGGGCGCCGCGTCGAGGCCCACCTGCTGCCTTGGGTCCGCCTTTTCTCTCAAGCGTCCCGGCTTTGATATAGCGGTTGTGATACCACTCTGCGCGCCCATTACTGAGGCGAATGCCATGCACCATGCCGTCTCCGACAAACCAGTGGTGTCCGCGGGGGTCGGGGTTGAAAGGATTTGGGCCTATTCGCGCATATTTACCGCTAAGCGCCGCCGGTATCTCACCCGTCACTTTAAGATCATCAAGTGTGAGCTCTTCGAGCATGGGCGCATGAACACCTGTTAGAAACATGTGCTTTCGAAATGGATTTCTGAACTGGCGGTTGATAGCGGCTGATGTGTTCAGCATCTTGGTCACCGCTTTTCTTATCTTGACCTCGGTCTGGCTAGGCATGAGCGTTGTCTTTTCATTAGCGTTATAACACTAATAAACACCATGAAGGCAAGCTATGGCAAGTAGGCGTCTCTCTTTGCAAGGTCTCGATCTAAACAAATTAGAAGTAGATTTCGAGCCACCTAGCCACGGGACTTCTGGAGACAATTTTTATTTCACTGGCGTTCGAATTCTCGCAAGATACTTCTGTGCGACGAGACCACCACCCCGATGCAATCCTGTAAGTGCATTGGCGGGTTTTAGACGTTGCATAGAGGGGAATTTCTGTTGTGTGAATGACAATATCCGAGTCCACAAAGCCACTTTCACCCATATCGATCAATGCGACCACACCCGCCCCTAAAAGTGGGTGGGAGTAGCCGTCTTTAACCGCTGCCATGACCGACCGATTAACCGCTATGCTTTCGTTGAGTGCCGCAGGTGTTCCATCCCACGTGTTGTTCATGGGCTTCCAACCTAGCGCAGTCATGCAGTTCCGTCGTTCACGTGATTCACGATGATTCTGAATGCTCGTAGCCCCAATGGTTTCCCAAATCGAGACAGCAGAGCTTGCAGAGGCAACGACCAAACTGTTCTGGGTTTGGGATACGGTCGCGCCAAGGCTGCTGCCTTCTACACTCACATTGGGAGAACCATTGATAAGCCGCACACCACTGTAGTCGAAGTGTACCTTGGGTAGCGGTATCCATTGGTCTGCAGCTTGAGCGCAAAAGGTCGCTTCTTGCTCGTACAATATGCTCTGCAGGTGAATAGGTAGCGCCGAATTGAACCACCGTTCCTCACCCAGTGTGTGGGTTATTGAGCTACACCCTACAAAGAGAAGCCCTAACAGCGCAGATACCGGAGCACGCAGCGGCATTAATTGTCACTCCCAAAATTAAACACATCTAGTGTGTTAGCGGCCAAACGGCAGTAATGCTTAGCGTAGTGGGGAAATACAATGCTTTGACTGGCGCAAGGACGTCGTGCGTCAGGCAAGCAAATGAAAACAGCGCAGGAGCCGCGTTGCCGTGAGTCAGCGCAAGCGGCCAGCTCTTGCGTGGCCGCCAAAAGGGCGGCGGCTAAGGCCCATGATGGGCACCCCGACGCTGTTAGCCGAGGACTTCAAACTGAGCAGCTTAGAACGGGTGCGTCAGGCCAGTTCGTCCCGCGCCGTTGCAAAGGCAGCAACCGCTTTATCGAGGTTGGCTTTCGTGTGCCCAGCTGAAATCTGAACGCGAATACGCGCTTTACCTTTGGGTACAACGGGATAGAAAAAACCGATCGCAAAAATATCAAGTTCGAGTAAACGCTCAGACATTTTTTGCGCGAGCACTGCATCACCCAACATCACAGGTACAATTGGGTGGTCGCCTGCCGGTATCGAAAAGCCGTTGGCCTGCATCTGTGCTCGGAAGTAGTGCGTGTTGTCCTCGAGCTGATCTCTGAGCGCCGTAGATGCTTCCAGCATATCAAGCACTTTCAGTGATGCGGCGCAGATCGAGGGCGCGAGTGTATTGGAAAATAAATAGGGACGAGACCGCTGGCGCAAGAGATCAATAATTTCCTGTCGTCCTGAGGTATAACCGCCAGAGCCACCGCCTAGCGCTTTGCCAAAGGTTCCAGTGGTTATATCTACCCGGTCCATCACGTTGCAGTATTCGTGAACGCCGCGTCCCGTTTTACCCATAAAACCTGTTGCATGACAGTCGTCGTGATGCACCATGGCGCCGTATTGGTCAGCGAGGTCACAGATCTTATCGAGTTGGGCAACGGTGCCATCCATCGAAAAGACGCCGTCGGTTGAAATGAGGATGCGACGAGCCCCACCGTCCCGAGCAGCAATGAGCTGCGCTTCAAGGTCTGCCATGTCGTTATTTCGATAGCGAAAGCGCGCGGCTTTACACAGACGGATCCCATCGATAATTGAGGCGTGGTTTAGCTCGTCTGAGATTACAGCGTCCTCAGGCCCCAAGATGGTCTCGAACAGACCTGTGTTCGCATCGAAACAGGCCGCGTACAAAATTGTATCTTCCATACCAAGAAAGTGTGAAACGCGCTCTTCAAGCGTCTTGTGGATCCCTTGGGTACCACAAATAAATCGAACTGACGCCAAACCAAAGCCCCAGGTATTTAAGCTGTCACTTGCGGCTTTCTTGACCTCTGGATGATTCGCCAAGCCAAGATAGTTATTAGCACACATATTGATAACGTTTGAGCCATCCGCAAGGCGGATATCACTTTTTTGATCTGAGGTGATTACCCGTTCAGTCTTCCAAAGCCCAGCGGTTTTTATCTCTGCAATTTCCTCAGAAAAACTGGCCTTGGCGTTTGTATAGCTCATGTTAGTCCTTCCAATCGAGGATGATTTTTCCAGATTGCCCAGAGCGCATGATGTCAAAGCCCTCTTGGAATTCTGTGTAGTGGAGGCGGTGTGTGATGATGCGCTCAACTGGTAAGCCGCTCTGAATCATCATGACCATTTTGTACCACGTTTCATACATTTCTCGACCGTAAATGCCCTTGATATTGAGGCCTTTGAATACGACGTCGGTCCAGTTAATGCCGGTGTCATCAGGCATGATGCCCAGCATGGCGATATTGCCACCGTTGATCATCTTGTCGAGGACGTCACGAAATGCAACAGGTGAGCCCGACATTTCAAGGCAGACGTCAAAGCCCTCGAGAATACCGAGGCTTTCCATGAACTCCTTTGTAATTTGCTGTTTAGCGACGTTGATTGGTTTGACCTTGGGGACGATGCGCTTCGCAAGATCGAGTCTGTATTCATTCACGTCGGTGAGGATGACATTTCGTGCGCCACAATGGCCGGCGACCATTGCCGCCATAATGCCAATAGGTCCAGCACCCGTGATGATGACGTCCTCGCCCACCATATTGAAAGAGAGCGCTGTATGCGTGGCGTTGCCGTAGGGATCAAAGATAGCCAAAAGCTCAGAGGGAATATAAACGCTCGGCCTAAATACATTAGTTGCAGGAATAGCAAGGTGTTCGGCAAACGCGCCATCGCGATTAACGCCAACGCCTTGGGTATTGGGGCAGAGGTGTAGCCGACCTGCTAGGCAGTTACGGCAACGCCCACAAACAATATGACCCTCGCCCGAGACAATATCGCCAATGTTAAGCCCGGTAACGTTTGCCCCAATTTCAACGATTTCGCCAGCGTATTCATGGCCACTTACCATGGGTACGTTTATGGTTTTTTGCGCCCAATCATCCCAATTGTAAATATGAACATCGGTGCCACAAATGGCCGTCTTATGAATTTTAATCAACACCTCATTTCCCGCTATTTCGGGAATAGGCACGTCTTCTAACCAAAGACCTTCTTCGGCGTACTTTTTAACGAGAGCTTTCATGGGATTTTAAGGCGTCGCTTACATTTACTGAGGATTGTATGCTCAAAACAGCGACTTGGATGACAAATGATTTTCTTGTTTGGGTCGCGCAGGCTTTAGGCTAGGCTCATCCAAACTAATGAGCAGCCTAAGTATTGTCATTAATGGCTTGAGGATACATTTGAATGACGACTGATCAGGCGCGTGTAGATCTTGCAGCCGCCCTTCGCTGGAGCGCTAAACTGAGCCTGCACGAGGGGGTGGCAAACCATTTTTCACTTGCGATCAATGACAGTGGCTCACGATTTTTGATGAATCCTAATCAGCGCCATTTCGCACGTATGAAGGCGAGTGACTTAATTGAAATTGACGCGAGTGATCCGGAGACCTTGGCTGGTCCCGACGCGCCCGATATTACGGCGTGGGGTCTACACGGCGGTATTCACCGACACTGCCCTCATGCCCGGTGCGTTATGCATGTGCATTCGAATTATGCGACGGTGCTGGCCTCGTTGGCGGACAGCCGGTTGCCGCCGATCGATCAGAATGCCGCGATGTTTTTCAACCGCTACGTGATTGACAACGCCTATGGTGGCCTCGCACTCGAAGATGAGGGCAATCGTTGCGCACAGTTGCTCAGTGATCCCAAAAAGCGCGTGATGATCATGGGGAATCACGGTCTTCTGGTAATTGGGCACTCGGTTGCCGATACCTTCAATAGGCTTTATTACTTTGAGCGTGCTGCAGGTACCTACATTCAGGCGCTGCAAACCGGCAGAGAGCTCAGGGTATTGAGTGACGAAGTGGCGGAGAGAACGGCACAACAGCTCGAGGCTTACCCGGAGCAAGATGAGCGCCACTTTGCCGAGCTTAAGCTGATTCTGGACGAGGAGCAGTCCGACTACAGCCGCTGAAATATCAGCGCTTTGCTTTTAAAAAGTGCGCCTTTGTATATTGCCCAGTGATCGACTGCGTCCGCTATCCGATCCTTAGTGCTCTAGACACCAAATACACGTCTAAAGTTATCCTGAAAGAACTTGGTGTGGGTCACTTCGTTGTGGTGCGCGAGAAACGCATCAAAAGAGCCAAGCGGATCCTTGCCACCCTCGATGTGCGGATAGTCGCTTGCAAACATATAGAGGTCCGGGTTGGAGTGCTCGATCAATGTGCCAACGTCTTCAAAAGGGAATGCGGTAAAACCCATTTGCTCAGTTATTTGCTCCGACGGTTTTCTGGACATAGCAGCCAACTCAGGTTGCGCACGTTTGAACGCGTGGACGGTGTTGTCGAGAATATTCAGAAACGAGGGCACCCAGGACGCACCGAGTTCAACGGCTGCGCCTTTCAGCTTGCGGTGTCTTTCAAACACACCACTCAAAACCATGGCGCTGATAAAGCGCTCCGCCGCGTGGTGCAGTACTGAGTAATCGAGAGCTCTAACGTTCTCACCCCCATCGAAGGCGTCTTTGGGGAGGGGCTTGCCGTTGTTAAACCACGCCGGGTCGATATGGTAGTTGCTGCCACCAATGTGAATTAAAAAGGGCACACCACTCTCTGCAAGCCTTGACCAAAAGGGATCAAAGTCAGGGTGGCCGGGTGATTTATCGCCGCAGATTCGGTGCGGTACCCAGATTCCCTTGAGCCCCGACGCCAGCGCAAATTCCAACTCTTTTACGGCAAGTGTCGGGTCGTCGAGTGAAATACACGCCATACCCATTAGTCGATCATCAGCGCCGCAAAAAGCGGTCATCGCGCGCGTGTGCGCGCGAACAGCACCGTACTTCACGTGAGTCTCAAGTGTAGCTGAGAATGGGGCCTTGGCTGACAGCGTTGAAAAGATAATTTGCTTTTTAAAACCAAGCATATCAAGCGCTTGTGAGCGGTGGCTGCCATCGAAAGCACCCAGAGCCTGAATTTCTTTCGATTCTGCGATCAGACCATCACCCAACGAAAGGAAGCGATCGATGTGATCATCTGAATGACGACCACCCTGAGCAACCAGTACAGCGACTTCTTCTTCGGTTACGCTGGAAGCAGAATAGCTGGTCAGGGGAATCAGTTCTCTTACATCCGGGTCCGCAAACTCGCGTAAGTGGGTCGGCAATTCCATGATGTGGCCGTCAGCATCGTAAATGACACGGTTTCCAGCGTAGCTCATCGTCCTGTCCTCTTATTATTGTCGCCTTTTTGTGATGCCGCTGTTTGTCCTGCTGCAGTGACCGCTTGTTATACAAAACACGTTTTATAAAATGCCTATATAAAGCGCCCTTTCGAATTGAATACGATTAATCGAATACGTTCTACTCGAAGCATGTTCTATGCACAGCATTTTCCATTGTCGGTGCTCCCTATTTTGGTATGTCCGATTATCTCAACATCATCAGACTCACTCTTCCTACGTCGCTCTGGCAATAAGTGAGGACGGAAAGAGGCGTTACTGCGGGATGCGCGCTTGGGGCGGTTGTTATAACAGTGGGCGCCCTCCGCGATCTGTTCTTAACACATTTGCAGGAGATCCCTCAGCGCCTTGTATCTCTGGTTGTACTTTGGCGTTAGCGGTCTGTGTCAATGGAACTTGCTTCTCTGACGCTGCGTCACTGAGCGAGGTGGCTACGTAAAGCATCCAGATTGGCAGGCCTGTCGCGGC
This sequence comes from Halieaceae bacterium, assembly GCA_042090345.1. Lineage (GTDB taxonomy): Bacteria > Pseudomonadota > Gammaproteobacteria > Pseudomonadales > Halieaceae > Luminiphilus. The sequence goes on from JBELJN010000033.1 coordinate 13,752, forward strand.
CTCTTCTGAGGCCCCATCACTGGGTTGCGAACTTGCGTCATTGGGGTCCGACCCAGCGGTGACTTCTGCTCCATCTGACACACCGTCACCATCGCTATCGGCGTTGTTTGGATCGGTACCGAGGGCAACCTCATCGCCATCGTTGATGCCGTCGTCGTCAGAGTCAGCGTCTTGCGGATCCGTACCAAGCTCAGCTTCTTTTGCGTCACTCAAGCCGTCGCCGTCGCTGTCTTCGCGATTATCCTCAACGGTAATGGAGACAGTGGCCTTTGCGCTTTTGTGTGATGGATTGGCTGTGTCATAAACCTCGTAGGTAAATGAGTCGGACCCAACAAAACCTGTACCTGGCGTGAACTCGAAAACGCTAGCAGCACTGCCGGGCTGATCGCTCGCGAGCGCAAGCTCGCCGTGCTCAGTCTGTGAAACGATGGCATAAGCCATTTCGCCTGCGGGGAAGTTAACAGGGAGCGTGCCCTCATATCGCTGCCCGCTGACATCTAACAGAGCTGTTAGCCTGTCATCGACTCGATTTTCCGTTGTAAGCGCACTGAGATCGATGGTCTTACTGGTATCGATCTCCATGGACATTGAGCCATCTGTAACCGAGGCAATGGGTGACGACTGTACGTCGAAGCTGACAGTCGCTGAGCCTTTGAAAGAATCGACATTGAAACGGTGCGAGGTGTTTGCGGTAGGCGTCTCCCCGGTCCCACTGAAGTAATAACTGATACCTGAGGCACCGCTGCCGTCCTCAAGGCCAACCGAGAGCATGGTGGGCAACGCGTCGAGTGATGTGTAGTTTATATAGATCTCGTCACTATTCGCTTTCATCCACACCGAGAAGGTATAAGAAGGATCGGTGACGCTTGAGCCTTCCTCGCTCCATTGATAGGCATTCCACCATTCTATGACGACCCAGTCATCCTCACCGTCGGCGACGATACCAAAATAGACGTCGCCTTCAACCGCGTTACCTCCGAACACTAAGTCAGTCCAGAAAGGCGCAATGATGCTATTGGGTCGGGCTCTTAGGGGAAGTTTCTGCGGACTGTAAGTATAGGCAGAGGCGTCTTCATCGGTGTAGTTGAACACCACTAGACCGTTAGTGCTTATACCGAGTGTTTCAATGAGTTCACCGGCAATCTGCAAGTTGAGCCCGGCAACTTCAAAGCCCCAGAAGATGTCATCACAACCGTCGGGTTTCGCGATGATATTGTCGCAGTCCAGTTCATTGCCTATGGCACTTTCAAAATCATTTTTTAACGAAAGACCCGTGGCAAAGAAGCTTTCAGAGGTAATAGCGCCGGAGAGCTCACTCAAGCTGCCGCTCCAACGCACGGTTCCTGATGCCGCATTCCCAAGCAACGTTGTGCTCGTGGCATTATTCAGACGCTCGGTAACCGAGGCCTCATCAACCGTTAACCCATTGGGGCTTGTTATGGTGACGTTATAGCTTGCATTGGTTGCTGTGTTGGGTGCGCCTGCAATATCAACCACAACGGTGCTTGCTGTTCCGGGTGTAATTGACCCCGAGATACCCAGAATCTGGGCGTCTTCTTTCTCGCCAACCAAGATTGAAAGGGGCACAGACGCGCTTGAGATGGTTTGCGAGGCATCTTGAATAATAACTCTGCCAGTAAGCCAGCCCTCTGAAGCACTCGAGACGTCTAGGGTCAGCGGGACCTCGAAAGCATCGCCAGGGGTGACGGCTAGAGTTGATGCGAGCGTCACGGCGGCGTTGCTATCATTGAGTACGAGACTCATTGAAAGAGTCAGAGCGGTGTCACCGGTGTATCTACCAACCAGTCGATAGTCACAAGAAGAGAAGCATCCCTCCGACAGCGAAACCGTATCGAAAAGTAGCTCAGCACCCAGCGCACTCTCCAAATCCAGAGCACCCGCGCCGGATGCAAAAACACTCGCGGTGGTACCCGCATTTCCGATTGCCGCATCGGGATTGGCGGAATTCACCAGTGCCGATTTGACCTCAGTGGCACTCAGCTCTGGTTTGTTTTGCAGCACTACAGCGGCTGCACCAGCAACATGAGGGCTCGACATGGACGTCCCCGACAGCGCGACATAGGAGCCGTTAGTTGAGGGGATCGCTGCAGACAGAATGGGGCTACCAGGTGCCGCAACGTCAGGCTTTAAGACCGCCGCCTCAAAGTTCGGACCGCGTGAACTGAACGACGAGATACCGCCCACAGGCACTTCAGATCTTTGAAAGGCGCCAATCGTGATGTCGTCGCCCTCGGCGACGGTGGTGTAAAGCGTGAGGCCTTGATTCAAGTCAACCATGACAGAGGGGAAGGTGAGGTCAGTGAGACCGCCCATATTAATCGCATCACCTGGCACATTGTTCATGATAATCATGCCCTGTGCACCGGCGTCTTTGAGATTCGCAGCTTTGATGTAAAAGTAGCAAGGGTCACCATCGGGAGTTAGGCCACCTCTCATGGCGATGCCAATGCCGCCGTCGAAGCTACCTGCTTCAAATGGGGCACAAGCGTCATCATTATTTGAATCAATGCTGTCGGCTAAAACTGCCCTCGCGGTGAGGTCAGTGTTATGCACCACATCACCGCCTGGCACAGCGGGGAAGTCAACGTCATTCAACGTCACAACGCTGAGATTGATAGAGGAGCTTTGTGTATTCGTTGACGCGATTGCAAGACCTGGCTCAGCGCAGGCAGGGCAACCGACGGTAGATGCGTTGGGACCGGCATTTCCCGCCGATGTTACGAGTACGACACCTGCGGCTTCGATCCGGCTGAAAACATCCGTATACAACTGATAATCAAACGACGAGGCTGAGCCCCCCCAAGAGTTGTTTATGACGTCCGCACCATCAGAAACAGCATCGTCGAGTGCTTGAAGAAGGCCGCTGGTGGAACCACTCGCCGAGCCTGAACCATCCGCCCATAGCGCTTTGTAAGCCATCAAATAGGCGCCAGGTGCAACACCCGAAAGCTCCGTACCTTGTGAATCGGTTACGCGATTTCCAACCGCTGTCCCTGCAACGTGTGTTCCGTGGCCATCACGGTCATAAGGCGTGTCGATCTCTTCGGCGTTAATGTCTGAGGGGGTGTAGCGTCGGGCTACGATGAGTTTTCCGCTACAAAATGCTGGATCGACAGTGGCGCAGTAATCATCCTCGGGTCGCTCTGTGGGGGCTTCGAAGTTTGTACCGTCGAACATGGGATGCTCTGGCACGATGCCCGAGTCAATAACGGCAACCCGTACTCCTGCGCCTGCCGTATCGCGGCCACCCACGAGTGACCACGCTTCAGGCGCTTTTATCAGTGGGAGCGATGCGTCCATATGTGCTCGGACAATTGAGTCCCGAACAACATATTTCACGCCAGGCATGCTGCTAAGGATGTCTTGTGCGTCTGGCACGTTGCTTTGAACGACCACACCGTTGAGAACCGTGTCGTAGCGCAAATTGGTCTTTGCGCCCGGTAAGTCTTGTCCCAGACCTGATACAAAAGCGTTTTGCTGTTGTTCTATAAGCTGGGCTTGGGCCTGCCGCGCGGCGAATTTAGGTGATCGGCTCGGTAAAGATTCATCGCGATCGCGCGAAAACCGATGGTCTTCGAAGCTAACGAGCGGCTCTTCGTCGAGGACCACAATATAGCTTCTCATATTGAACGGACTTACCGATTTATTGATGGAGTTCTCAGCAATGACTTTACCCAGCGGCATCGGGGGCCGGGGCGACGCGGCCAGAGATTCAAGGGTTGTTGACAGCCCTAAAGAAAGTAAGGCGGCCATTACGAAACTGGTTTTCAGTTGATTCACCATTTTTGCGAACCTGACGTGTTGACGATAGGTTGAGTGTATCGCTTCTCAAGCCAGAACGGCCATTCTCCCGCGCCTCAAGAGTCGTTATTGCCCTATTTTCTAAAACTTTGAGTTGGGCTCTGCGTGACTTCAGCGTAGGTTAAGACTGTTTCGCGCAAGCCTGCCAGAACGGTGATGGGTAAGGTGATCAAATGTGATCGTCATTCCACCCTTCTGAGTCGCCTCGCGGGAGCTTTAGACTGGGGTTGCGTTAGAGAGACCACTCGCTCTCGAACGATCTTTCATCTTCGAGGGCAAGCAACACGCTTAGGGTGACGATGGATAACGTAATTGCCGTGTAAATCAGTAAGAATGCAGGATCAGCACTCGCCACGTCGTACTTTATTAAACGACTGATACCGGATGCAAAAAAATAGGTGATGATCGAGGCGAAGCACAGCCCCGCGGTGTAAAGGCGCTGTCGCAAAAGCAGTAGCCCATGTAGGGTTGCGAGCATGACAAAGCCGAGGGTGAACCTGAGCTTATGTAGTTGATGATCTTCGGCAACGGAACTCCAGCCATAGGTCAAGTGGGTGTCGAGGCCCCCTAAGAAGTACGTTATCAAATAGCTAGCTGCGATTCCTGAGATAAGGAAAAAATAAACTTTAAATGCCAGTGTTTTGTTGATCAGCACCTCTTGATACGTACTAAGCGTTAACTCCCTGGGCGCGTTAAGAAGGGCCTCGTATTCCGCTTGTGTGAGAACGTGTTTGCTTTCATTTTCGTTTGACTCTGCCATCAGAGCTTATTCCTCTGCGCTTCTATTGCCATGAAAGTGAGCGCCAGAATGAAAACGGGTCTGGTGAACTGGACTACTTTAGCCAGCGCAAGCGTAGGGACGAAAAACGCATTCTCCAAAACTAAGAGGTCTTCTAACAACATGACCCAAGCCAGTACCGCTGAAATACATACCGTTGTATGTATTTGCCCTCCGGTGATCCTCAAAAAGACGTACAGGCTGGCAAGGCACACAATAAATAGGGTTCGATAGTCAACCAGCGAGCGCGCCAGAAAAACGACATCCGGACTTCCCGTGGAAATGCCGCCAATTGCATTCATCTGCAGTGAAAAGGCTGCGTAATACCCCAGAAAAATGAAGACAATCGCTTCGCAAAATTTATACATATACGCGCTGCCCAGCAGGTTACCTAGATAGCTTGACACAAGTTTGGTCGGTTGCGAAATACCCATAGGGCTTGAGTAGTCTTGCATTGCAAGGGGTAGATGCGAGCCACCACACGGAGGAGGTCAAAGCGCCGAGATGGCGGCGATTGTTACTTACCCTTAAAAGGTGATCCTTTGCATTCTTAACAACCGCACCGTTGAGCGCTTTACCGTCCAAGGTGGAACTCAGAGCCGCTTTGGTAAGTTCGAGAGGGGGAAGCATGAGAAAAGTCCGCGACGTTAGAAAGAGCACTCTAAGCTTATTGGCATGGTGCCCAGGGACGGAATCGAACCGCCGACACGGGGATTTTCAATCCCCTGCT
>JBELJN010000034.1:0-1692 GCA_042090345.1 Halieaceae bacterium
TGCTCCCAATGCGGCATACCTAAACTCGGTGTGACGCGAGAAAATTGCCAGTTAGCATCCGTTTTAAAGTCCGCAAAACGCTCAAATGAAATGTTTGGATCACGATCAAAAATAACTAGTACAGGCAGATTTAACCGCTTGTACAGGGTGTCCACGGCGTCTTGAGAAAACAAACCCATCGATAAGAACTGCAGAGGCATCAAATGGGCGTCCGGGGCTTTCGTCGTTTTTAAGGCGTAGTCCACCAGCTCACTCGGTATGACACCCGAAAAATTCATACCGTAGAAATAGCGAATACTTCGCTCAGTGCGCAGTAGTTTGAATGCGTTTCGCCCAAGCCCCGCAAAATTTAGAACCCCCTTCAACCGCTTTTGCGCTTTTTGTGAGGGTGGTTTTCGCGCGGAAAACCCTGAGGGGGAAATAAACGTGAGACTGCGAGCTCGTGCACCAAAATCAGTGATGGCTCGCGCCACAAATTCACACCCCAGGGAAAGGGCAATGACATCGGGCGGTTCATCGCCCGGTACGGCCTCCATCATGGCAGCAATTTCACGTGCAAAATCCTTGGGCGTGAAGTGACCCATGTTCCGGGTCGAGCGCCCGAAACCGGGCAAGTCCGGTGCAAAAACGGACCTCGACAACTTAAAATGTGCAAAGAGCGGCTTCAACTCAATCGCGCTAGGTGCCGCGTTGATGCTGTGAATAAAGAGCACCGGCCTCTCCATCTCTTTGGTGTCAAAGTACCAATAGAGATTGTGTCCGCAGTGGCCCTGGAAATACGCTCCCCCACAATCGATAGCGCTATCTAATTGATACATTTTGAATAACTCCCTACTCAACATCATGTATACGCAGTCGCATACGCCTCGACTTACCCGCGCGAAAAAATAAATAAATTTTTACATGATTTGTGTTTAAATAAACTGACACTAATACGGCTAACCAAGAATAGGCCGAGACGCCTGTGCACAAACAGGCTCAAGTTGGGGGACTTGTCATGACTGTAGCGTATCCCTTCACGGCGATCGTCGGGCAGGATGATATGAAGCTTGCGCTCGCCATTGCAGCGGTGGACCCAGGTATTGGCGGCGTGCTGGTATTTGGAGAGCGCGGCACTGGAAAATCAACCACGATTCGCGCCCTTGCCCAGTTGCTTCCCAAGATAACCGCAGTCAAAGATTGTCCTTATCAATGTTCGCCTGACACGTCAGTCAAAAATTCATGTCTTAAATGTCAGGACGTCAAAAAGTCCAAGACTCACAAAATCCCGATTCCCGTCGTAGATCTTCCATTGGGCGCCACAGAAGACCGTGTACTGGGCGCTCTGGATATCGAAAAAGCCATTCATAACGGAGAGAAAGCCTTTCAACCCGGTCTTCTTGCCGCTGCCAATAGAGGCTTTTTATACATTGATGAAGTGAATCTACTCGAAGATCACATTGTCGATGCGCTGCTTGATGTTGCCGCGTCCGGCACCAATGTTGTGGAGCGAGAAGGTCTGAGCATTCGGCACCCGGCGCGATTTGTTCTGGTGGGGAGCGGTAACCCCGAGGAAGGCGAATTACGGCCACAGCTACTAGACCGGTTTGGTTTATCCCTCGATGTAAGAACGCCACGAGATATACCTACACGTGTAAAAATTATAAAGATGCGCGACGCGTTTGACCTTGACCCTGAAGGCTTCAGCAAACG
>JBELJN010000034.1:1792-18963 GCA_042090345.1 Halieaceae bacterium
AAATTATAAAGATGCGCGACGCGTTTGACCTTGACCCTGAAGGCTTCAGCAAACGATTCTCGCGAAAAGAAGGTGCACTTCGCCGAAAAATTGATGCCGCCAGAGAGGTGGTCGAAACGGTTGATATACCGGCCGAGGTACTCGAAAAGGCAGCTGAGCTTTGTTTAGCGCTGGGAACTGATGGACTGCGTGGCGAGCTCACTCTCATCAGAAGTGCTCGCGCCCTCGCCGCTTTGGAAGGCGAGAACACCGCCTCACTAGAGCACCTAAAACATGTCGCCTTATTCGTGCTTCGCCACCGCTTAAGACGCGACCCCATGGATGAGTCTAGTGCTGATGCTCGCGTCGAGCGCACCATCGCAACCGTCCTCCCCTGAGCTCGAAGTCTCGAGTCTTTGGCGGGACGCACAGCTAGCCGCAGCGGTCGTTGCCGTGCTTGGCCACCGGTGTGGCGGTGTCCGATTATCTGCGCAGCCAGGGCCGGTACGAGACTTCTGGCTTCAGATGCTAGAGGATCTTCAGCAATCACCCTTAAGAAAAATTCCAGCAAACACACCCACAGATCGCTTATTGGGCGGGATGGATATCACGCAGAGTATGCGCCTTGGCAAGCCCGTTTCCTCAACGGGTGTCTTGGCTGAATGCCATAACAGAACCATTATTCTGCCCATGGCAGAAAGACTGCCAAACGAGTATGCAGGGCACTGGTGTGCCGCGCTTGACTCGGGGCAAGTCAACGTAGCTCGAGATGGCATAAACCATACCTCCGATGCAGCGATTACCGTTATTGCAATGGACGAGGGCATCGAAGAAGAGGCTCCGCCCGAAGTACTCATAGAACGCTTGGCACTCAACATCCAACTCGAGGCAATCTCGATTCATGGCGTTGAAGACACCGAATTCACACCAAGCTGTATTGTCGAAGCTCGAGACAAACTTCGGCACTACAAATTGGCGGACTCAACAGTCAAGCTACTTGCTGAGCTCGCAGCCTCTTTGGGGGTTCATTCGACGAGACCGCTTCTCTTTGCCGCACAGACCTGCAAGAGCGTCGCGCTCCTGCTTGGGTTACCCGAAACCCATGAACACGTTATTGGGCCCGTGATTCGTCTGGTCCTGCTGCCTCGAGCAACTCAGATACCGCAGCAACACGAACCTGAGCCGCCAGAGGCTGAGCAGCAACCAGAGGACACCGACGAGAGCGAACCGCCCCAACCGTCTTCAGAACCGCAGAGCAATACGGAAGAATTGGTGCAAGCTGCGATGGCAGCGCTTCCGACTGACCTCCTTGCGATGTTACTAAGTCGAGCTGAGCGGAGCCGACAGAGGCAAAACAAAGCGGGCAATGCAGGACACCTGTCACAGGATAAGCAGCGTGGTAGGCCCGTGGGAGTTCGCCGCGGCGATATCAAGCGAGGCCACCGGATTGATATTCCCGCGACACTCAGAACAGCCGCTCCCTTTCAACGCGCACGCGCGCGATGGGATGATGCCGGGCAGACAAAACGAGGGTTATACATCGAAGCATCCGACATTCGCGTAAAGCGTTTCGAGCAGCGCAAATCCAGCGTGATGATCTTTGTCGTTGACGCATCGGGTAGCAGTGCTTACCAGCGAATGGCGGAAGCTAAAGGCGCGATTGAGCTTATATTGGCCGACTGTTATTCACATCGCACAGAGGTTGCACTTATTGCCTTTAAAGGCGAGAGCGCTGAGCTACTTCTCCCCCCCACAAGATCGCTAGTCAGAGCAAAACGGACATTAGCGCAACTACCGGGTGGCGGCGGAACACCCATGGGTGCCGCACTTCAAGCCATGCACGACCTAGCGGTTGCCACCGCAACTACAGGTGCCACACCGAGCTTTATTTTACTGACCGATGGTGCGGCAAACGTAGCAAGAGACGGGACAAAAAGTCGTAGCGCCGGGACCGAGGATGCCATGAAGGCCGCAAAGGTGATTGCCTGCGCAGACTATCGCGGCATACTCGTGGATACGGCTGCACGACCGAGCCCCAGAGCTCGCGAGCTAGCGAATGCAATGGATGCTACCTATTTACCCCTCCCCAACGCTTCGGCTGAGTCAATCAATGACTCTGTGCGAGCACTTAGCTAAGGCAGCGTCACTTGCAGCTCTCCGATATGCCATCCGACTGGCCGCTTAAGCACGCGAGCCAACTGATTGAACGCGAGGGCATTCGCTGGCACGTCCAAATCATCGGCTCGGGACCACCGGTGCTATTGCTCCATGGCACCGGTGCATCAACCCACTCTATGGCCGATTTGGCGATGGCGCTGAGCGATCACAACACCTGCGTATTGGTCGACCTGCCCGGCCATGGATTTACAACGGCGCTTCCTGAGCGGGAACATCTATTGCCCGCGATGGCCATGGCCGTCCAAAGTCTGTGTGAGTCCCTTCAGACCGAACCCCGATTTATCATTGGGCACTCTGCCGGCGCCGCCGTCGCCATTCGAATGTGTCTGGATACTCGCGCATCACCCGTTGCATTACTTTCGATAAACGGCGCCCTACTCCCCTTTGGCGCCTTCATTGAGCCCATCATGCTGAAAACAGCCCGATTCTTAAGCCGATCGGACTCAATAACCGGTTTTCTGGCTCGGCGTGGTACGGGCACGGCAGATGTCAGAAGGGCCCTTCGAGATACAGGTGCTGAAATATCAGAGCCCATGATCGCTCGTTACTCATTCCTTGTTTCACAAAAATCCCATATCGAGGGTGCACTCAGGATGATGGGGGGATGGGAGCTAGGTCAACTTGCCAAGGATCTTCCCAAGCTTAGGACCCCAATTCATCTCATTGGCTGTGATAAGGATCATATTGTTCCCGCCCTGCGGGCGCACCGAGTGAAGCGACTTATCCCAAGCGCATCGGCCATAACCCTTAACAATGCGGGACATCTCGTTCACGAAGCGGCTCCAGAGCGCATATTTAACGAATTTATACGGCTTTCTGATCGCTTTAATTAACGGGTGTGCAATATGAAATCTGGTGATAGACTGTCTAAATAAATGGACATGATTGGCGTAACTAATAATGAACACAGCGCATCCAGACTTCGACAAGCTCCATCATGCCAACCCCAATGAGCGCGCCATTGTTATTGGCAGTGGCTTTGGTGGATTAGCGTCAGCGATTCGGCTCGCCGCGAAAGGCTACCATGTCACGCTTTTAGAAAAGCTGGATGCTTTAGGCGGCCGCGGATACACCTATCGACAAGATGGTTTCACCTTTGATGGGGGACCCACTATCGTCACCGTCCCCGAGCTATTCGAAGAATTATGGGCGCTCTGTGGCAAAACCATGAGCAGTGACGTCGATCTAAGGCTCATGAATCCCTTCTATCGGATTCGTTTTGATGACGGACGCATTTTCGACTACTCAAATGAAAAGTCAGAAAACCTCAGGCAGATCCGAGAATACAACCCCGATGACGCAAAGGGGTATGAGCGATATCTCAAGGCGAGTGAAGCGCGCCACAAAGTGGGATTCGACTTACTGGACAAACCATTTAGCACGCTCGCTCAACTTATGCGTTTTGCCCCGGATCTCGTTCGATTAAGGGGAGATCAAAGCGTTTATACCTTAGTGTCCAAATACATCAAAAATGAGCAGCTCCGACAGGCCGTTAGTTTTCACCCCCTTCTAATTGGCGGAAACCCCTTTACGGCAAGCAGTTTATATTCATTGATTTCGCACCTCGAGGTTACCGGCGGTGTCTGGTCAGCGATGGGCGGAACCGGCCGAATCGTTGAGGCCATGGGAAATCTCATCAAAGGCCAGGGAACGGACATTCGCGTCAACACCGAAGTCGATCAAATTACCACCGCAGAGGGCAAAGTTACCGGGGTCAGACTCAAATCAGGCGAGCACATTGCGGCTAATCTCGTTATATCGAATGCAGACTCTGCATGGACCTACAAGTACCTGCTCTCAGAGACCGTCAAACGCAAATGGACAGAGCGTCGAATCGACAAGGCCCATTACTCAAACGGCCTTTTTGTCTGGTATTTCGGTACCAAGAAACAGTATCCCGATATTCCACACCACTCGATAATCCTGGGACCACGATATAAGAGTCTGCTCACCGATATTTTTAAGCATAAGAAACCAACGGAAGATTTCAGCCTCTATTTGCATCGACCGACCGCCACGGACCCCTCCATGGCGCCCGAGGGTTGTGATGCTTTTTACGCACTCGTTCCCGTCCCACATCTCGACTCCGGCACCGACTGGACTACGCACGCTGAAACATTCAGAAAAGCGGTCGAAGAGCGACTCCAAGAAACAGGTCTTCCGGGGCTTAGCGAAAACCTCGCGACATCGCTGATGCTGACACCATTGGACTTTCAAAACAGACTCAACTCTGTCAAAGGCGCAGGCTTTTCACTCGAGCCTCGAATTACCCAAAGCGCTTATTTCAGACCTCACAACAAAAGCGAAGAGGTTGACGGGCTTTATCTTGTGGGTGCTGGCACCCACCCCGGCGCGGGCATGCCCGCTGTGTTGTCATCGGCCAAAGTGATCGACAATCTAATTCCCGCGGTTAGTCATGTCAGTTAACGCCTTCCTACCGACACCCAGTACCGATATGGGCCTTTGCAAGCAGCAGCTGTCTAACGGCTCGCGCTCCTTTTATTTTGCCTCTCACTTACTGCCGTCTGTCATGCAGCATGCGGCCTGTGGGCTCTATGCTTTTTGCCGAGAAGCCGACGACCTTGTCGACGAGGGCGATAACCCAAAAGCCGCTCTTGTACTTTTGCATGAGCGACTCGATAAAATTTATCAGGGAAAGCCTGAATATCGGCACACTGATCGAGTACTGACCCAAATTGTGCACACCTACCATATGCCGCGCGGTCTCTTAAATGCACTTCTAGAAGGCTTTGCCTGGGACGCAGAAGGCAAAATCTATCACTCAATAGATGATGTATACGACTACAGCGCACGCGTTGCAGGTGCGGTTGGCGTCATGATGTCGGTCCTTATGGGCGTCCGCGACCCCAAGACGCTTGCACGTGCAGCGGATCTTGGCACAGCCATGCAACTCACAAACATTGCAAGAGATGTAGGTGAGGACGCGCGCCTGGGAAGAATTTACCTGCCTTTGGATGAGCTAACTGCCGAAGGCGTGAATCCAGAAGAACTGCTAGCGGCGCCGCAGTTTAGCGAAGGTATTGGCGTTGTCACTAAACGCCTTCTCGAGCGGGCGCAATGGCTATACCAGCGCGCAGACAATGGTATCGCGCAATTACCACGAAAATACCAACCCGGCATTCGAGCTGCGCGCAAGCTTTACGCTGCGATTGGAGAAAAAGTCGGCGAGATCGGTTACAACTCCGTTGACGAGCGTGCGATCGTTGCAACCAGCAAAAAGTTCAGCCTGCTCTCTGCCGCAATTGCCTTCAAACAACCTCGCAGTGAAGGCATGGACACCCCCGCACTCCCACACAATCAGTTCCTGATTGATTCAGTCGTAGAAACAGGGGTGGGCGCCACACACGTAAGATCGGATCCTTTTAAGGTTCGAACACTCTGGATGCTCGATCTATTTGAGACCCTTAGAGAACGGGATCGTAACGCGCGAATCGCCCGGTAAGGGAAAACCGTACAATATCTTGCGCATTCTGAAGGGTAACAAGCGCTGTACCCAAGGCGAGGCGAAGCGGTCCAAGTCTAAACTTTCATGCATCACACTATTTCCTAACGCATCATGAAGATGACTGCGCGTGTAAAAAGGTGTGTCTTCAAGTGTTTTCTGCACTGTGAAGCCCTGATGACTTCGCGCCGGTCGCTTAACGCGCCAGAGGGGGCCGGTGGAAAGATCGCGTCGAGGCGCCGAATGTTCAGATGCCATCCCGGCCTCACCATTACCAAACAAACTCAGCAAACAACTCTCACCGTCGCGGGCATGTGCCTCGTAAACAACACGACAGTTTTCTCCCAAGTCGGACCTAGACCAGTGCCAGTCGCTAAAGGTCTGCTCTAACGGCACTGTCCCACCGTTCGTATCCATGTAAGCCCGACCAGACCAGCTGAGTTCAGGGGCATCAAGCGTTACATCAACCTTGGTTGCCGGCGCAATGGGCCACCATCTGTGTTGCCCCTCTGAATGCAAGCCGAAGCACTTCTCTGTCCTGTGCTGGAGGTCCACGCGCACAGTCCCTCTAATAGGACGACGCATCGGCGCCGAACGCTCATCCAAAGCAACCTGCAAATAGCGGCCATCGAACGACATTGAAGACGGCCCAATGGCGAGGGTATTAGGGGACACCGCCAAGTCGCGAACACGACGCTCGGTCATTGCCCAGTACTTGCGCCTCGGCTCATAAAATACGGCATTTACACAGACGAATTCGCGCGGATCGGCCTCTCCCCGCTTTCTCGCAGCGACATAAAAAGGCGAAAACACGGTACCAATAAAGAAGATGAGCGTTACACCATGGCGACCGCAGTCACTGAAACCGTCGACATACCACCACCGGTAGCCATTTTTCCCAACGGGAGAATCGAAACCCAAACCTTCTCTGTGTGCTAACAATCCTTGCTTCATTGGTTATCTCTCGCTCTTTGCTTGCAGGGCCTGCAAGATCGGCGTAATGTGTAAAATAATATAGACAGTTATAAATGTACAATTAAAATAACACTAACACGCGAGGTAGCGGCCATGGACAGCTCATTACTTAATTGCGAGCAGCACATCGAAGACGCAATGGCCGAGCACGCCACAGCTCAATGCCCTCCACTACTGGGACAGGCCCTGAATTACGCCGTATTCCCGGGCGGCGCGCGCGTGAGACCACAGCTATGTAAAGCTGTAGCGCTGGCCAACAATTCCAGTGATGTCGGACTGGCAAGCGCGGCAGCTACAGCCGTTGAGCTTTTACATTGTGCATCGCTAGTACACGATGACCTTCCCTGCTTTGATGACGCGACTCAGCGACGAGGAAAACCCTCGGTACACGCTAAGTTTGGCGAACGTATTGCGGTCCTAACTGGAGACGCACTGATCGTCGCTGCATTTCAAACACTTGCGGCGCACGCAGTGCATGCAGTACGAATCGAACGGGTACCGCTTGTCACAACCATTGTTGCAAGAGGCGTGGGCGCCCCGCACGGCATTTGTGCCGGTCAGGCATGGGAGTGCGAGCAACGAGTCGATCTTGCGCGATACCACAGAGCAAAAACAGGCGCTTTGTTTGTGGCAGCCACCTGCGCCGGTGCAGCTTCAGCGGGCGTAGACCCTGGCCCTTGGGTAAATCTAGGCGCAAGTATTGGTGAGGCGTATCAAATCGCAGACGATATAAAAGACGCCGTGTCTGACCCTGAAACGTTAGGAAAACCAGTTGGTATCGATGTAAAACTCGACCGACCCAGTGCTGTCCGTGAGCTGGGCCTTGAAGGCGCCGTCAGTCGCTTAAAAGACTGCCTTGAATCCGGCCTCGACAGCATGCCCTCCTGTGCCGGTCAGAATATGCTGTATAAACTGGTTCGCGCACAATCGAGTCGGTTTATTCCCGAAAAGCTCGGTCAAGTGGCCGCCTAATGCCCTCACGATCGGCTACAACTGAAGGCTTTGCGCTTACCAGCGATAAACCGAAAAGTCGCTACGCGCGGTTCTTACTTTGGAGAAATCGGCTACTAAGAAGCGCTTCTTTTCAAAAGTGGGCGGCAAGATTACCCCTTAGCCAATCGATTGCCCGCCAACGCGCGACTGACTTACACCACATTCTCGCTGGCTTCGTTTACTCTCAAACACTTAGCGCATCCTACAAGTTGGGCTTGCTCGAGTGCTTAAAAGATCGCATCGCCACACTAGATGAAATAGCTGAGTACTGTGAGCTCGAAAAAGAAGCCGCTTTTACCCTCGTCAATGCGGCAGTCGCGATCGACCTGCTTCAAAAAGTCGACAATGCGCACTGGACGCTAGGTGAGCTTGGAGCCTCTATCCACGGAAACCCCGGGGTTCAAAGCATGCTGAGGCACCATGATCTGCTCTATAGCGACATGGCAGACCCAGCTCAACTGCTTCGGCGCAGGGAAAACGCATCCTTACGTGGCTACTGGCCCTACGTGGACGGCGATCACAACGACCCAGCTGCCGCTGCGCGATACAGCGAGCTGATGGCGGACTCACAACACCTCATCGCAAATCATATTTTAGACTCGATCAGCTTGACGAGAACATCACGTCTTCTCGACGTTGGTGGCGGTACCGGCACGTTTGCGCGTTTGGCGGCAGACCGTTTCCCCCACTCAGAAACGGCCGTCTTCGACCTACCTCAAGTCATTGCATCAATACCCCCCAAACACAGCCAGCGACTCCGAGCTTATTCGGGCGATATGTTCAACGACGCTCTCCCAGAGGGGTTCAACGCCATTAGCCTCGTCCGAATTTTACATGATCATGACGATCTGCCCGTCGAGCGCCTACTGGCACGTTGTTTTGATGCCCTTCCCAGCGGAGGCCAGATCATTATTGCTGAACCGATGGCAGGGACCCGTGGTGCCGAATCGATTGGTCATACCTACTTCGGATTTTATCTTTGGGCGATGGGCAGCGGACGCCCCAGAGAAAAATCTGAGCTATATCGCATGTTAGAGCACGCCGGCTTCGCGGGAATTCGGGAGAAGAAGACCCATATTCCGGCGCTAGTGCGCGTTATCACAGCAAAAAAACCAAATGTCATTTTTTGTTGACACTTTTATATGTACTATTAAACTTACAGTATTAGCGTAACTGTTTTTGGACAGACCCAGTTCGCACTCGACTGGCAATGAGGCCTGTAAAACCGTGACTTATAAAAAGACTACAGCGGTTATTTTTGAAAACCCCGGAGCATTGGAGCTTCGTGAGGCTTCTCTGCGCGCGCCGGCCGCTAACGAGTGTCTTATCGAGTCTGACTGGTCCGGAATCTCAACGGGTACTGAACGACTCATGCTTACAGGCCAGATGCCGCCCTTCCCGGGCTTAGGCTATCCACTGGTACCGGGTTACGAAACGACGGGCAGGGTAATCAGTGCGCCGCCCAACTCGCCCATTTCAGAGGGTATGCGTGTTTTCGTCCCCGGAGGTGTTGGATTTACCGATGCCAAAAATCTGTTCGGTGGCAGTGCGCGCCACGTCATATGCCCGCAAGAACGGGTTGTACCCATCAACGATGACCTCGCTCAAGAAGGTGTGCTACTTGCTCTCGCCGCGACAGCCAGGCATGCGCTCAGGCGATGCGAGTCAGTTGGACCTCCCGAGCTCATTGTTGGGCACGGCGTACTAGGACAGCTCATCGCTCGACTCACCGAGACGTTACATGGCCAGTCCCCCGTGGTTTGGGAGATAGACCCACAGCGAAAAGCCAGCAAAGGCAAGTATCGAGTTTGCGACCTCGAAACTGACCCACGCCAAGACTATGGCGTTGTTTGCGATGTTAGTGGCAGTGCAAGCGCATTAAACCAAATGATTTCTCGCTGCCGCCCTGGCGCGACTGTTGTTATGGCTGGGTTCTACTCATCCGCCGTGACGTTCGACTTTCCACCTGCATTCATTAGGGAAATCAATCTCTTAGTGAGTGCGGAATGGCAACCACAAGACCTACAAGAAGCGGCAAAACTCGCGTCGAACGGTGACTTGAATCTCTCAGATTTAATCACCGACATGCTGCCGGCTGCTCAAGCCGAATCAGCTTATAACCGAGCTTTTAACGATAAAAGCTGCCTAAAAATGGTCATCGACTGGAGATCGATATGAGTACAACGATTGCAAGCGCAACAGAATATGATCCAGGCTTAGAAGCAAGTGGAGAACGGGCAGACCTACTTGCAACCTCAGCTGATAGTGCCGAAGGCACCCAAATTATCGCCATTTATGGCAAAGGCGGCATAGGCAAAAGCTTCACGCTCGCCAATTTGAGCTACATGATGGCCCAGCAAGGCAAAAAAGTATTGCTGATCGGCTGTGACCCTAAAAGTGACACCACGTCACTCCTCTTCGGTGGAAAAGCCTGCCCTACCATCATTGAAACCGCTTCAGCAAAGAAAGCGGCCGGTGAAGAGTGCCGCGTCGAAGATGTTTGTTTTAAGCGCGACGGCGTATACGCCATGGAACTAGGTGGTCCCGAAGTGGGCCGAGGTTGTGGCGGCCGCGGAATCATTCATGGCTTCGAAACCTTAGAAAAGCTTGGATTTCATGACTGGGACTTCGACTATGTGTTGCTCGACTTCCTAGGTGATGTCGTTTGTGGTGGCTTTGGTCTGCCGATCGCCCGAGACAT
The DNA here is from genome assembly GCA_042090345.1 of Halieaceae bacterium. GTDB lineage: Bacteria > Pseudomonadota > Gammaproteobacteria > Pseudomonadales > Halieaceae > Luminiphilus. The sequence continues at coordinate 12,082 of JBELJN010000034.1, forward strand.
GTGTCAAAAAGTGATTGTTGTCGCATCGAATGACCTGCAATCGCTTTACGTGGCCAACAATGTCTGCTCGGCGGTTGAATACTTCCGAAAGCTCGGTGGCAACGTCGGCGTTGCGGGCATGGTCACCAATAAGGATGACGGAACCGGTCAAGCGCAAGCTTTCTGCAAGGCGGTTGGGATCCCCGAGCTCGCCTCCATCCCAGCAAATGAAGATATTCGTCGCAAAAGTGCAAGCTACGAGATCATCGGTCACCCCGATGGTGAGTGGGGTTCTCTTTTTGCGGGACTGGCACAAAATGCGGCCGAATCATCGCCCCACAGACCGACTCCAATGACTCAAGACGAACTCTTGGGACTGTTTGACAGCGATGAGGTCGGTCGTGACGTCGTACTCCAACCTGCCACGCTTGCGGATCTTTGCAGTGTCGAAACACTCAACAAACCATCTCTCGAGGTCGTCTATGACAACGTCTGACGCCGATATCATCGAGACAACGGACCTTGGGTGCCACGCGAGTGCCGAGCAACTAGCTGCCGCGGCGACGGCGGCGGGTAAAAATGAGCTCATGGCACAATTTGCCGAGGACTACCCCAAGGGTCCACACGATCAACCGCAGAGCATGTGTCCTGCGTTTGGCTCATTGCGGGTCGGCCTCCGAATGCGGAGAACGGCAACCGTTCTCTCTGGATCAGCTTGCTGTGTGTACGGTTTGACCTTTACCTCGCATTTCTACGGGGCAAAGCGCACGGTTGGCTACGTTCCGTTCGACTCAGAGTCCCTGGTAACAGGTAAGCTCTTTGAGGATATTCGCGAAGCTGCACATGATCTTGCGGATCCGGACGCGAATGACGCAGTGGTTATCATTAACTTATGTGTGCCGACGGCTTCCGGTGTACCACTTGATCTCCTGCCTAAGGAAATCAATGGTGTGCGAATTGTCGGCATCGATGTTCCAGGTTTCGGGGTGCCAACGCACGCTGAGGCGAAGGACGTACTGGCTGGCGCCATGCTGGAATACGCTCGAGGTGAAATCGAAGCGGGTCCCGTCGCCCGTCCCGTTCAGAGTGAATCACAAAAAGACAAGCCAACGGTGGCGCTCGTGGGCGAAATGTTCCCCGTGGATGCAATCACCATTGATCGGCTACTCGACTCATTAGGTGGTGCAGCGGGCCCCGTTGTCCCTACTCGAGAGTGGCGCGAGCTTTACGGCGCACTCGACTGCAAAGCAGCGGCGATGATCCATCCGTTTTATGCCGCTACAGCGAGGCAGTTCAGAGCAGCCGGTAGGCCACTCATTGGTTCAGCGCCTGTCGGTGTTGATGGCACGGCCGCATGGCTCGAAGCCATGGGCAAACTCTTAGGCGCAGATAAAGCATCTATCGATGCTGCTGTCGCCACACAGAAAAGCGCCATTAGGGCGGCTCTGGATAACAACCCTATCGATGCGCGAATAACCTTGTCCGGCTACGAGGGTTCCGAACTATTAGTGGCTCGACTGCTTATTGAGAGCGGGGCTGATGTTGCTTATGTGGGCTCTGCCTGCCCGAAAACCGAATTCTCAGCGCTGGACGCCGAATGGCTTGAAAGCAAAGGCGTCTCTGTCAAATTCAGAGCCTCGTTAGAGGATGATCTCATCGCGATGGAGACATTCAAGCCCGATCTTGTTATCGGGACGACGCCGATCGTGCAAAAAGCGAAAGAGCGATCACTTCCGAGCTTGTATTTTACGAACCTTATCTCTGCTCGCCCATTAATGGGTGCAGCGGGTGCGGGTTCCGTTGCGCAGGTAATCAACAGTGCTCTAGCGAACCAGCCCCGTATGATTGCGATGGAATCATTCTTCGAGGGTGTGGGCGAAGGCCCAACCAGTGGCGTTTGGACCCCCGAAATAATCGCTAAAACCGGCGTGGGAGGTACCTGCTAATGCTTGTACTTGATCACGATCGCGCAGGTGGATATTGGGGCTCCGTTTACGTCTTCACAGCGGTAAAGGGCTTGCAAGTGATTATCGACGGGCCGGTGGGTTGTGAAAACCTACCTGTTACATCGGTGCTTCATTACACAGACGGCCTCCCCCCCCACGAACTTCCCATTGTTGTCACAGGACTCGCTGAGGAGGAACTCGGCCAGCACGGAACTGAAGGGGCACTGAGGCGGGCGCACCATACACTCGACCCGAAAAAGCCATCGGTTGTGGTAACAGGATCGATTGCCGAGATGATTGGTGGCGGAGTAACGCCTGAAGATACAAATATCAAACGTTTCCTACCTCGCACCATTGACGAGGATCAATGGCAAAGTGCTGATCGCGCATTGGTGTGGCTTTGGGAGCAATACGGCGCCAACAAAAAGCGCAAAGCGAAAAAAGCACCTGAAACACCCTCCAAGAAGGTCAATATCATTGGACCCGCCTACGGTTACTTTAATACCTGGTCGGATCTCGCCGAAATTCAGCGGCTTCTCGCAGGGATGGGCGTTGAGGTAAACATGGTCTTCCCATTGGGTTGCCACCTTAATGAGATTCCAAAGCTCGACGATGCAGCGGTCAATATTTGTATGTATCGGGAATTCGGTAGGAAACTGTGCGAGGCCCTTGATAAGCCTTATCTCCAAGCTCCAATTGGCCTAAATAGCACGACAAAATTCCTCCAAAAGCTTGGGGAATTGCTCGATATCGACCCAGAGCCCTTCATCGCGCAAGAAAAGATGACAACGCTCAAGCCCGTTTGGGATTTATGGCGGTCTGTTACACAAGATTTCTTCGCAACGGCGAACTTTGGCGTTGTGGCGACCGAAACCTATACCCGGGGACTCAGACACTTCTTAGAAGAGGATCTGGGACTGCCCTGCGCATTCCATTATTCGCGAAAAGCTGGCGTAAAACCTGATAACAAAGAAGTGAGAGAGGCAATTCACAGCAAAGGCCCTCTTATTGTATTTGGTGGCTACAACGAGCGGATGTATGCGGCAGAGGCTGGTGGTCGAAGTATGTTCATTCCTGCATCGTTGCCCGGCACGATTATTCGTCGCCACACGGGTACGCCCTTCATGGGTTACGCCGGTGCCTGTTACCTCATTCAAGAAGTATGCAACGCACTCTTTGATGCCCTCTTTAACATATTGCCCTTGGGCACAGACCTTGACCAAACGGTTTCAACACCGGCGCGTGCCAGCCTTCCTTGGTTGGACGAGGCGCAGGCGCTGCTTGATCAGATTATCGAAGAGCAACCCGTTTTAGTCCGCATCTCTGCGGCCAAGCGTCTGCGCGATAGCGCCGAGCAAGCGGCACGAGCCGCTGACTCCGACTCGGTAACGGACATGCATGTACTCAACGCAGGCCAAGACCTTCAATTGAGGGGGGCTGCATGAGGAAAACACATTACAACAACACGGCACGACAAACGTCGATGACGGGAGGAAGCATGACCACAACCAAGCGAAACACAGAACGCAAAACTGTATGGGAACACCTTCAGTTTCGGATGCTGTTTATCACGATGTTCATGTGGTTTTTGGGGCAGGCGGTGATTAATCGGGTGAAGTTGGTGCGACAGCACGAACTCAACTGTTGGCAAGAGGCAAAACGGGCTGCAAGCAGCGTGGCGCCTTACGCTTTTATGAAGATTTAGCTTTGTGTGGTGCCAGGCTCCTCGGAGCTTGGAAATAGATAACACGGTCCGAAGCGCCACCGAGGACCAGGAGAACGGAGCGTCTAACGCTCGGATGGGAGAAGTATGCAATGTCGATGATGAGCTTTGAGAAAAAGTATCGAGTCCGAGGGGGAACCCTTCTCGGCGGAGATCTTTTCGATTTCTGGATGGGGCCGTTTTACGTCGGTTTCTTCGGGATAACGACCCTTTTCTTCGCCGTCACAGGAACAGCCCTGATTTTCTATGGAGCGGCCCTGGGTGATACGTGGAATATTTGGCGGATAAATATTGCGCCACCCGACCTGTCATACGGTCTGGGCTTGGCACCGTTGAAGGAGGGCGGACTCTGGCAAATCATTACGATTTGCGCGACGGGTGCCTTCGTATCGTGGATCCTTCGTCAAGTTGAGATATCGCGAAAACTCGGTATGGGTCTGCACGTCCCCTTCGCCTTCTCCTTTGCCGTCTTAGCATACGTAACACTGGTCATCATTCGACCCGTATTGCTTGGCGCATGGGGTCACGGCTTCCCCTACGGCATCATGAGCCACTTAGACTGGGTTTCGAATGTGGGCTATCAGTTCCTCCACTTCCACTACAACCCAGCGCACATGCTGGCGGTGACGTTCTTCTTCACGACTGCACTGGCGTTATCAATGCACGGTTCTCTCATTCTCATGGCGACCAACCCTCGGGAAGGCGAAACCGTGAAGACCGGTGAACACGAGAACACCTACTTCCGTGACGACATTGGCTACTCCATCGGCGCCTTAGGCATCCACCGACTCGGTACGTTTGTGGCTATTTCAGCGGCCTTCTGGAGCGCTGTTTGTATCGTCATCAGTGGACCATTCTGGACAAAGGGATGGCCTGAATGGTGGAACTGGTGGCTAACGCTACCAATCTGGTACTGATAAGGGGATCTCTACGATGATTGAATATCAAAATATCTTTACAACGGTTCAGGTGGCAGCACCGGACTATGAAGGCGTCCCCGTCGAGAATACGCATGATGATCGGACCGGTGTCCTGACTCACAGCTACTTGATGGGCAAATTAGGTGATGCTCAAATCGGCCCCATCTATCTGGGTCCGTTGGGCGTCGCAGCCCTCTTTACCGGCACCATTGCCTTCCTAATCATTGGACTCAACATGTTTGCGTCAGTGAATTGGGATCCCATTGAGTTCGTGCGACAGCTATTCTGGCTTGCCTTAGAGCCGCCCGGACCTCAGTACGGCTTATCTTTCCCACCGCTTAACGATGGCGGTTGGTGGCTCATTGCCGGCGCCTTCCTGACACTGTCGATTATGTTGTGGTGGTGGCGAACCTTCGCCCTCGGCAACAACTATGGCATGGGCAACCAAATGGCTTGGGCATTTGCCGCCGCGATTTGGCTCTACCTAGTGCTAGGTTTTATCCGTCCAGTATTGATGGGTAGTTGGTCAGAAGCGGTGCCCTTTGGGATCTTCCCGCACCTCGACTGGACAGCGGCGTTCTCACTGAGATACGGAAACTTGTTCTACAACCCTTTCCACATGTGGAGCATCTTCTTCCTCTATGGGTCAGCGGTCCTGTTCGCTATGCACGGTGCGACTATTTTGGCGACAAGCCGTTATGGCGCTGACCGGGAAATCGATCAAATCACCGATCGCGGCACAGCTGCTGAGCGCGGCGCGCTGTTCTGGAGATGGACCATGGGCTTCAACGCCTCAATGGAGTCCATCCATAAGTGGGCGTGGTGGTTCGGTGTACTGACCTGCGTTACCGGCGGTATCGGCATCATCCTGACCGGCACCGTCGTTGAAAACTGGTACCTATGGGGCATGAAGCATGGCCTGGTTCCAAGCTATCCAATGATTGGCGAAGCAGCCGTCGATCCACTACTGACTGAGGGTGCACAATGAAAACGCTAATGACCAAACTCTTTGCAACCGTTGGTCTGGGTACTGCTCTATTGCTCGGCGGCTGTGAAATGCCACCACCCGAATCAACTCAATGGGGCTATCGAGGCACCGGAATGGAGGGTTTATACAACCCTGATCGTCTCGATGAGCTCGCCTCTAACAACGTTATGCCAGAAGCGATACCTGCCGTACCGGCTGTTGGACCCAAGGCGAAAGACATTTATCAAAATGTTGAAGTGTTGGGCGACCTCTCTGTTGGTGAGTTCACACGACTGATGGCGGCCATAACACAGTGGGTATCGCCCGAAGAAGGCTGTAACTACTGTCACGTAGCAGGCGAAGGCTTCGCTGCAGACACGCTCTACACGAAGAAGGTGGCTCGGGTAATGATACAGATGACCCAGAATGCCAACGAAAACTGGAGCCAGCACGTCGGCGGAGCAGGCGTCACCTGCTACACCTGCCACCGTGGTAACAACGTTCCTGAGTATGTGTGGAATATAAACCCTGGCCACAAGGTCGCAGGCGGCATGAAAAACCAGATGCAAAACGTGTCATCGGTTGCAGCGGGTCTAGCTTCACTTCCTGTCGATCCCTTTACGCCTTATCTCTTAGATGACCGTAATGGACGTCACGCGGGAACGACTGCGCTTCGCGATGAGGGCGGTGTGTCGCTGAAAGAATCAGAGTGGGGCTACAGTCTCATGATGCACTTCTCAAGCGCACTGGGCGTCAATTGTACTTACTGCCACAACTCGCGTGCCTTCTTCGCTTGGGAAGAGAGCTCACCACAGCGCGTAAGGGCATGGCACGGTATCCGTATGGTTCGTGAGATGAACAACGAATACGTTGATCCCACCACAGACTGGCTACCCCCTCACCGTCTAGGAAAGCTCGGTGATGCGCAAAAAGTTAACTGCGAAACCTGTCACCAAGGTGCTTTCAAGCCTCTACTTGGCGCGAACATGATCAAGGACTATCCGAACCTTGCAAAGCTCGCCAAAGCGGAGCCTGAAGCGGCGCCAGCCGAAGATACAACAGACATGTCTGATGCAGCGGCTGATATGACAACTGGCGGTGACCAGTAAAGCGCTCGGCAGGGGGTGAATGAATAATTTGACGAGGGCACCTGCCCTGCCCTCGTTACCACAGTTAACTGTGGATATATCTACCCGAGGTTGCGTGCTAACACAGACGCCTCTTTAGGAAGATCATCAGACCTGACATGTTTTACAGGGATGGTCCGATGAAGAACGTCGTAACACGGTATTCATTACTGAGCTGCGACAGATCGCGAACTACTACATGGGAGGTAAAACCATGAGT
>JBELJN010000088.1:0-3392 GCA_042090345.1 Halieaceae bacterium
CGCCCCGCGTAAACTTCACGCCGAAATTACAGGAGTCGTCAATGAGTAGCGTTAATAAAGTCGTTCTGGCCTATTCGGGAGGCCTAGATACCTCGGTGATCGTTCGATGGTTGCAAGATACCTATGATTGCGAGGTTGTGACGTTTACGGCGGATATCGGTCAAGGTGAGGAGGTGGAGCCGGCGCGTGCTAAGGCTGAAACCTTGGGTGTCAAAGAGATTTACATTGACGACTTGCGGGAAGAATTTGTCCGCGATTTTGTTTTTCCCATGTTTCGAGCAAACACGATTTACGAGGGCGAGTATCTACTCGGCACATCGATTGCTCGTCCGCTGATAGCGAAGCGACTCGTGGAAATTGCTAATGAAACGGGCGCGGATGCGATATCGCATGGCGCTACGGGAAAGGGTAATGATCAAATTCGATTTGAATTGGGCGCTTATGCACTAAAGCCGGGCATTCAAGTGATTGCTCCTTGGCGGGAGTGGGACTTGAACTCGCGTGAGTCCCTCATGGCCTATTGTGCTGAACGCTCGATTCCCGTCGATTTCTCTTCTGCTTCGAAGAAGTCTCCGTACTCCATGGATGCGAATTTGCTCCACATTTCCTACGAGGGTGGTGTTCTCGAAGATCCGTGGTGTCCACCGGAGGAATCCATGTGGCGTTGGTCGGTTTCTCCCGAAGCCGCGCCTGATACGGGCGTCGAGATGACGCTCACGTTTGAGGCGGGCGATGTTGTAGCCATTGATGGTGTGCCGATGTCTCCTGCGACGGTGCTTGCGCACTTAAATCAAGTGGGTGGCGCGCATGGTGTGGGTCGCTTGGACATTGTTGAAAACCGTTACGTAGGGATGAAGTCTCGCGGTTGTTATGAAACCCCCGGCGGTACCATTTTGTTGCGTGCGCACCGTGCTATTGAGTCTCTAACGCTCGATCGCGAGGTGGCTCATTTAAAGGATGAGTTGATGCCACGTTACGCAAAATTGATCTATAACGGGTACTGGTGGGCGCCGGAGCGGCTGATGCTGCAGGCAGCCATCGATGACTCGCAAACGTTAGTCAATGGTGACGTTCGCGTCCGGTTGTATAAAGGAAACGTTATAATGACGGGTCGCCGTTCAGCAGATTCGTTGTTTGATGATGCAATCGCGACGTTTGAGGATGACGCGGGTAAATACGATCAGGCCGATGCCGAAGGCTTTATTAAACTGAACGCATTGCGTCTGCGGATTGCTGCTGAGAGAGAGCGGTCGATATTAGGCGGCGAGTAGCGAGAGCCCTCAGCACATAGCTTGCAAAGAATAAAAAGGCATTCGGTATGAACAATACGCCAGAAACAGCGATCCATACGGACGTAATGATTGTGGGAGCTGGGCTCTCGGGCATTGGCTCTGCAGTTCATTTGCAAAAGAACTGCCCCAACCGTAATTACATGATCATCGAGCGACGCGATGCTATCGGTGGTACCTGGGACCTATTCAAATACCCAGGGATTCGCTCCGATTCGGATATGCACACGCTGGGTTACAACTTCAAACCGTGGCGTGCTGAGAAAGCGATTGCTGATGGGCCTGCCATTTGGAGCTACGTGAACGAGACCGCAGACGAATACGGTATCAGGGACCAGATTCGTTTTGGTCATAAACTGATTGCCTCCTCCTGGTCGACAGAATCGGCCTCGTGGCTACTGACGGTTGAGACTGGCAATGGTGAAACTCAGTACTTCAGTTGCAATTTCCTCTTGATGTGTGCCGGCTATTACAACTATGACGCAGGCCATCAACCCGAATTTCAAGGTCGTGATGACTTCCAAGGTACCTGGGTCCACCCCCAATTCTGGCCCGAGGATCTCGACTACACAGGTAAGAAGGTGGTTGTCATAGGAAGCGGTGCGACTGCAATGACCTTGGTTCCTAATATGTCGCAGCGTGCTGAAAAGGTCACCATGGTACAGCGTTCGCCGACCTATGTTGTGTCGAGGCCGTCGGTGGACCGTATTGCTAATTTCTTGCGCGCGATCATGCCGTCGAGTTGGGCTTATGGTTTGGTTCGTCTCCGCAACACTCTATGGCAGCAGATCATTTACAACCAGACGCGAACCAATCCGGATCGCGTGGCACAAACCTTACTCGAAGACGTTGAAAAGGCGGTAGGTGACATCGTAGACGTCAAGAAACACTTCACACCGACCTACAACCCATGGGATCAGCGTCTCTGCTTAGTACCTGATGATGATTTATTTACCGCGCTGCGCACCGGTAAAGCCGAGGTGGTGACTGATACTATTTCGCATATTGATGCGACCGGACTGGTTACCGGTTCGGGCGAATACGTTGACGCGGACATTATTGTTTCCGCAACAGGCATTGAGCTTCTGAACTTGGGCGGTGCTGATTTTACGGTCGATGGTAAGCCCGTGAATTTCGCGGATGAATGGACTTACAAAGGGGTCATGTGTTCCAACATTCCCAACATGGTTCAAACCTTTGGTTACATCAACGCATCATGGACCTTAAGAGCCGACCTCACCGCAGAGTGGGTTTGTCGGGTACTTAACCATATGGAAGAGTTTGGGTTTGAGCAGTCAACTCCTCGAATCCCCGAGTTGTTGGCGAAAACCATGGAGAAGCGTTATTGGATACATGATTTTTCCGCTGGTTACATGCAGCGAATGATGCCCAAGCTGCCTCGCCAGGGCACTCAGATGCCGTGGGTTAACCCGCAAAACTATCGGAAAGACAAGAAGATGTTTCGTGTTAGTGCCATCTCTGACGGCGCCTTGATTTTCACAACCCGTCACGCTGAGGTAGAGCCGCTGAAAGCAGCGAGCTAAGCGTTATGGATAGGGCACTTCAAGAGTCATACATTGATTGTCCTTACTGCTGGGAGTCTATCTCTGTTTTGCTGAATCCAGAGGAATTGGGGGAGCAGTACATTGAAGATTGTCAGGTCTGTTGTCGACCCATCGAGTTCCTGATTACTCAAGGTGGTATGGGTGAGCTCATGGCCGTGGTATCGGCCGACTCGGAATAATACGGCTACCTGTTGCCTCGCACGTATCTGGCTTATTCTCACGGGTAGGTTGAACAGGCGGCTCCTTATGACGATGCAAAAGACTCTGGTGACTTTTTCAAAAATGTTTGGCCTTGGTGTCCTGGCACTGGTGCTATTGCTTCCTAATAGTTCCCTAGCCGCTGAGCGGAAAATTGAAACCACTGTCTTAGCGAAGTCGACGCAAGACTGGGGTGGCTCGGTACTTGAGCATTACGCTGAAGGTCAACCCGAAGTCACCGTAGCGCGAGTGACAATTCCTGCCGGCATGGCATTGCCACTCCATGAGCATCCATTTATGACCGCAGGTGTCGTTCTGCAAGGGATCATTGAAGTGAGAA
>JBELJN010000035.1:0-9131 GCA_042090345.1 Halieaceae bacterium
TGTAGAGCGTAGTCGCCACAAACTTAAGAAGTTGCCCGGAAAGGAACGCCGTCCCTAGCCCCGTTACGTTGGGTATGAAGGGCACACCGTAACGCTCAGATAACAGCGCACCAACCAGATTATTTTTGATGGTAAACCCCAATACAACCGATGGCCGCAACTCCTTGATCATATCTCGAAATTGCCAGCCCATAGATAACAGTTCAAATGGGTTAAGCCCAGCGTTACGCATACTTAGGAGTCTGAAGTGGCAACCAATGGCCACGATTCTGTCAACGCAGTCGTCGTGCGGCGCAAAGACGGTGACGCGATAGCCCTGTCGCAGCAACTCTCGAACTAAGGACTTCCTAAAGTTCCAGACGTTCCAGGCGCTGTTGACGGTAATCACGACGTGCACCGACTTACTCACCTAAACCCAAGCCTCAGCGCCACGCTCGTCTCGCTACCCAACATGCAAGAGCTTGTACAGTATCTCAAACAGCCCAATGGTTAGTGCCAGTAACGGGCGATACAACCTCCGTTTAACAGGCATCGATGCTGTCCATCGGCACTTCAACAGATCGCAGCTGCCCAAGCACTGTGATCAAGAGATGTGCGCGATCAGTGCCCTTCGGTTTTTCAAACACAGCCTCCAGCCCCTCAAAGGCGCCCGCCTGAATAAGAACCTTTTGACCAGCTTTTATGTTGGTAGAGCTCTTAAAAGGAGCATCGTGAAATGGCTTAAATTGTTCCACCAGAGCAGGCGGCAGCGGACGCACCTCGCTACCGAACCTCACCACGTTGCTGCAGCCCCGCGTGGAGCCGATGGGCGCAATGCTCTGACCTTCTATCTCAAAACCCACAAACAGGTACCCCGGGAACATCGGCTCAGTCACCTCCTGCCAACTTCCCTGCTTGCGTTTACGCAAGATTATTTGAGGTAGACAGACTTCGAAACCCTGCCTCTCAAGGTGCTGGCGCGCAACAAACTCGCTTCGAGGCTTGGTGGCGACTAAGAGCCAACCTAAATCGTCCATGTTCAGCACCAAAACACCTCGAAAACCTTCCAAAATAAAACATTAGGGCAGGCTACCGCGGGGAATGCATGCCATTCCCTCTCAATTTCACCTTACTGTCACACCCGCAATCTACAAAGCTGTCGATGCAGAACCTAACAAACTGCCAACTCGTGCCGTTGTTAGCTCACTCTTAACGCTTTTTGGCATGGGCCTTAGCGTTTGATAAGCACCCTTATCGCGCCCCAGGCGCCGGCCGCACCAGCCCATGACCCGAGCAACCGATCTACCCCCTGACACTTACCCAGCTGCTTGCCCTCACTCACCGTGGATCTTCCTCAACGTCAGCCGCATCAGCCACCTTTTCAATCTCGCCGCCCGCCTGCTGCGCTTCCCGCGACAGGAGTTCTATCTCGCGCCGAAGCGCCGCGTGCTCCTTGCGCTTTCGCGCCAGGAAGGCGCGGGCCAGGCGCGCCTTGGCCGAGAGGCCGCTGGGGGTCAGCACGTACAGGTAGCCGGCCTTCCTGTCTGCCCGGGCGAATCGGTCGGCCTTCACCAGGCCCTGCCCGACGAGCGCCCTCAAGGCGTAGTTGGTCGCGCCCAGCGAGACGCCCAGGTCATTGGCCAGCTGGCGCTGACTCAGGCCCGGGTCCGCCTCCACGGCGCGCAGCACGCGCAGCCTTAGCGCGTCCTTTGCCTCTAACGATGTGCCCCCTGTCTTCATGGGTACGGAGTATTACACCGATGCGTTCATCTAGTGAACACACTGTGACAATTTTATACAAATGTGACACCGGTCGCAGATTTATCTGTGCATTTTCCCTGTGCCACCTATTTACCGAACACGGCGCCATTTATTTGCCCAAAAGAGGTGCTACACTCGCGACCTTTGAACGCAGACGGTTGGTTGGGGGCTATACTTTGGGCGCACGTCGATTGATTTTTGGGAACTTACAAGTCTTGCATGGATGGGCCTTGCGTTGCCCGGCCTCGCTTTGTCGCTCGATGGTGGTGACTGTTCTGACCGTCGCCGTTTCCGGGTGCACGGTGACTCCCGGCAGCAACGTGTCGCGCGAGTATTTCCCTGAGACGGCCGAGGCCAGCGAGTATCGCGACATCTTCGGGGTGCCGCTCGGGCGCAAGCTGCCCAGCACGGGCATCGAGGCCCGGCAGGTGCTGATCACCCCAACACTCAATGCCAAGCTTGCGGCAGCGCGCGCCGCCGAGACGGATCTCGCCCTTCCCACAGAACCTGATGCCATAAACCCCTTGACGGGGCCCTACGAGTACCGGGTCGGCAACGGCGACGTACTGAGTGTCATCGTCTGGGACCAGCCTGGACTGACAGCGCCCTTTGGCTCCTTCAACAGCGCTGACGAGCAGGGTAACGTCGTCCGCGAGGACGGTACGATCTACTACCCGTTCGTGGGATCGATCAATGTCAGTGGCCGGACCGCGCTTGAGATACGCGACGAGCTGGCCCTCAGGTTGTCGGCTTTTATCAAAGACCCCCAGCTTGACGTCCGGGTTGCGGGGTATCGCAGCCAGCGCTTCTTTGTGGCCGGGGCGGTCACCCAGCCCGGCACCTTCCCCGTGACGGACATCCCGCTCACACTGGTCGATGCCATTAACCTTGCTGGCGGATTAAATGAGTCGGCGGACCTGTTCGACGTGCGCCTCACGCGCGGCGGAGTCAGCACCACGGTGCCGCTCTACGAGATCCTTTTTGAGGGCGAAGTGGCCCACAACTACCGCATACGTCACGGGGACGTGGTGCACGTCGCGCCGAATGAGCGCCGGCAGGTGTTCGTTCTGGGCGAGGTCGTCCAGCCGAAGAGCCTGCCGGTCACGAACCGGCCGCTGTCGCTCACGCAGGCCCTTGCCACGGTTGGTGGCATCCGGGAGACTCGGGCGGATGGGCGCGGGGTCTACGTGATCAGGGGGACAGACTCACCCGACTTGGTGGACGTCTACCGGCTCGACGTCTCCCAGGCCTGGGCGCTGGCGCTGGGGGATCAGTTCACGCTCGAGCCGAGGGACGTGGTCTACGTCTCGGCGGCCCCGATTACGCGCTGGAACCGCTTTTTCACAAATGTCTTGCCCTCACTGCAGGGCCTCTTCAATCTCGATCGGGCCACGAGCAATTAATGTTTAAGCGGGTCGTCATGGTGTGCACGGGCAATATCTGCCGCAGCCCCTACGCCGAGGCCGTGCTCGCCGCCAGGGCGCCGCACCTCACCGTGAGCTCTGCGGGGCTTGACGCGGTGCTCGATCAGGGCGCCGAGGCGGCAGGAATACGGGTCGCGGCGGCGCGCGGGTACGAACTGGATCAGCACGAGCCGCGGCAGATGCGTACTCCGATCGTCGCGGGCTCGGATCTGATCCTGGTCATGGACGACGGGCACCTCGAGAAACTTATCAAGCGCTACCCGGAGGCGCGGGGCAAGGCCTTTAAGCTCGGCAAGTGGCTTGGCGACAAGGACATCGTGGACCCCTACCTCAGGGACGAGGACTTCTTCGGCCTGGTCTTCGACGAGATAGACCGGGCGGTGGACGCCTGGATGACGCACCTGCCGTCATGAGACGGATCCCTTTCACCTTTTTTATGACGGATAGATAGCGAACTATGGATCAGACAGAGAACTCGACACCCCGGCAGGCGCCCTTGCAGGGCAACGCGGCAGACGATGAGATCGACCTCCTAGCGCTGCTGGGTGCCTTCATTGATAACCGGTGGACCATCATCGCAAGCACGTTCGTTGCGGCGGTCATGGCGGTCGCGGTCGCGGTCCTGTCGACGCCCATCTACCAGGCCGGTGCCATGTTACAGGTGGAGGAGAAGGCGGCCAGCCTGCCCGGCCTCGAGGACCTGTCGGAGGCCTTTGGCAGTGAGTCGTCCACGCAGGCGGAGCTTGAGATCCTCAAGTCCCGCTCCGTAGTCGGCACCGCGGTTGATAACTTGGGCCTTACGACCAACGCCTCGCCTGTCTACTTCCCCGTCATTGGGGGCTACCTCGCGCGCGGGTTTGCGCCTTCCAGCGAGCAGCCCCTCGCGTCGGCCTTTTTGGGGCTCGGTTCCTACGCCTGGGGCGGCGAATCCATCGGCGTCGATCGCTTTGAGGTCGCCCGGGATGGGCCCAGCGAGCTCACCCTGACGGTTGGCGAGTCAGGTGCGTACGTTGTCGCGAGCGAGTCGGGTGGTGAGTGGCCGGGCACCGTCGGCGAGACGCTCGTCGGTGACGGCTTTGAGCTATTCATCTCCAAGCTTGCGGCGCGGCCCGAGACACAGTTCACGATAACGTCGAGCTCGCGGTTCAAGGTGACCCAAGCCGTCCGAGGTGGGCTGTCCGTATCGGAGGCGGGCCGCCAGTCCGGCATCATCCGCATCTCGTATCGCTCGGCCGACGCCGATCAGGCCGAGGCCATTGTCAATGAGATCGCGCGCGTCTACGTAGACCAGAATATACGCCGCCTGTCCGCCGAGGCCGAGAACAGCCTGAACTTCATGCGGGAGCAGATACCGTTCATTCAGCGCGACCTAGACCGCGCCGAGGCGGCGTTCAATTCTTATGCCTCCGAGAACCAATCCATCGACGTCTCTGCAGAAAACCAGGCGGTACTGTCTCAGCTTGTTGAGCTGGACACGCGGATACAGGAACTCGAGCTTGAGCGCGTTGAGCTGAACCGGCGGTTTACCCAAAACCACCCCAATGTCCTGGCCGCGGAGGAGCAGTACCGGCAGCTGTTATCGGAGCGTGCACGCTTCAACCGACGCATCGAGGCGCTGCCCGATACCCAGCAGCAGCTGGTGAGCCTGCGCCGTGACGTTGAGGTGGCGAGTGGCATGTACGAGCTGCTCCTGTACAAGGCCCAAGAGATGGAGGTGGCGCGTGCGAGCACCGTCGGCAACGTCCGCATCATCGACACGGCGATTGTCGACAGAAGTGCGCCGGTCGCGCCGCGCAAGGCACTCATTGCCGTCCTGGGCACCCTGCTCGGCGGCCTCGCGGGCGTGGTGATTGTCCTCGTCCGGCGTGCGGTGTACCGCGGGGTAGAGTCTGCGGACGCCATCGAGCAGGCTGGGCTGCCAGTCTTTGCTAGCGTACCGTTTTCCGCCGAGCAACAGCGGTGGGATCAGGCGCTCAATGACGGTAAGCGCGCCCACAAGGGCCGAAAGAATCTAAGGGTGCTGGCCTACGAGGAGCCGACAGACCTCGCGGTCGAGATGCTCCGCAACCTCAGGACGAGCCTGTACTTTAATCTTGCCGAGGCATCCAATAAGGCGGTGATGATCACGGGGCCCAGCCCCGGCGTAGGGAAGTCGTTTATCGCCGTAAACCTGGGCCACATCTGTGCGCAGGCCGGGCAGCGGGTGCTGCTCATCGATGCGGACATGCGACGGGGCTACCTGCACCGCTACTCGGGCACGGGCAACAAGGCCGGTCTCAGTGACTACCTAGCCGGGCGCCTCCCGCTTGACGAGTGCATTGCGGTCAGCGCTGATGAGAACCTGCACGTCATGACCCGCGGCAAGACGCCCCCCAACCCCTCGGAGCTACTGCACCACGAGCGGCTTGACGAGCTGATCGCCATGGCGAGCGAGCGCTACGATATGATTCTTTTCGATACCCCGCCGATGCTCGCGGTGACGGACGCGGCCCTCATCGGTTCGAAGGTTGGCAATACGCTGCTCGTGTGTCGTTTCGATAAGACTTCAAGGCGCGAGATCGAGCACGCGACAGAGCGCCTCGCAAGGGACGGTGCCAAGGTGACCGGTGCGGTGTTGAACGGGGTCGAGAAGCGGCTCAGCAACTACTACGGGTACGGCGGTTACTACGGGTACGGATACGGGTACAGCTACAAGTCCAAGGACTAACCCAGTAAATCGGAAGCTCAAGTACTCAACGTTGGTTGGGACGAGGTCTTAAGCTCAGTAGACGATAATCAGAAGGTCAGCAATGTCGTCGTCAGTCGGACCTCGACCTTAGTTATCGTCTCATCAGCCTCGAGGTCTGCGGCGCGGACCTCGAGCCTGTAGGGTCGGCCGAAGGCCATGCTGTCCAGTCCGAGGCTCACCTGCGTGGTGCTGTCGCCGCCCTCCACCGAAACCTCGGCGGTGATGTTGTCACCGACCTTTGCCGTCGCGTCGCTGTCGATACGCCAATCAAGCTGGGAGACACCCGCGAACAGCCTCAGATCCTCCCTCACCGAGTAGGCCAGGCGGACGCCCACCTCCTCAAAGTCTATATCGCTCTTAACCGCAATGGGCGCCGTCTGGGTCCCAAACTGACCACTGAGGTCACCGCTCACCTCGTACTTTCTATTTTCGTACATGACGTTGAGGCTGATCCGCTCGGTGATATCGAGTCTGTTAGAGTAACTGAACTGCAACACGTCGCTCTCTAAGTCTCCACGTCCGCTGACCGGCCCGAGGGTGGCCTCCTGGTCGGGACCGTAGCCGTAACCGTAGCCAACTCCGAACGAGCCAAGCCAGCCAGGCGTCCAGACAAGCTCAGGGATCAGGGCGCCGAAACCAAAGGAGGTCTTGGCGCCGTTAATGACGAGCGGGGAGTCCGCCTCCCCATAGTCGAGCGAGGCGTTTATCCGCCAAGTATCCGCCGATGTCGTGGCTGAAAAGCAACAGGCACCCGCGAGGAACGATAAAAAAACCGCCCTAGAGAGACTCGAGGACGGTTCTTGGTGATGTAGATAGACGGGCATTTAATCTCCGATCGAGAAGGTTACCTCGAGTGATGTCACAGATGTGCCTGTGCCATCGTTTCGTGATACGTACATGGGTACGCCCGTGGTGTCGACGGTCATCGTATACACACCGGTATCCAGGAAGCTCGAGGGCAGGAAGTCATCTACCTTGGCGATTAACGCCGCAATCTTGAAGTCCAGTGTCGCAGGGTAATCGATCGTCCCCTCAGTTACTGACATGAAGTCAGAGTCAAGGTTCTCAACCGTCACGTTCACGCGCAGGCCGTCGGTGGTCTCGTAGAAACCGGCTGCCGTCTGGGGCGGCAACTCAACGGTCAGAGTGTCACCGTCGCCTTCCCAGTCCATGGCAAGGTCAAAGCTGATGATGCGCTCCCCTGCGTCCTGGGTAGCATCAGCACCGTCGACGAGCTGAACCACTGTGCTCGCCTCAGCGGATCCCACTGGGACCGCCTCGACCGGTATGGATATCGTGGGCGCACGGAAGTCGCCACCACTTAGCGCATTCGCCATGTTGGTCTGATTGAGCGGGTTGCCAGATATATCAACGTCTACTGCGCCATCGACCAAGTCAAACTCACCGTCAAAGGTGGACTCTGACTGGGTGGCTGGGTCGTAGTCGGTTACGACAAACCCGCTACCGATATTGATTTCCAGCGCGGGCGTGCTGATGCCGGCGTCTAACGGATAAGCATCAGAACCGTCCGCAACACCATCGCCATCGTCGTCGGTATCGGCGTTGTTACCGACACCGTCGCCGTCGGTATCAACACTCTCGGTAGAGTCAAATGGGAATGCGTCGGCGCCATCGTTTACGCCGTCATTGTCGTCATCCGGATCGACCGTATCCGCCAAGCCGTCCCCGTCAGCGTCAGGATCGTCTGGGTCGGTGGGCACATCCTCCAGTAGATTTTCAGCGTCAGTCTCTTCCTCGAAGGTTTCAAGATCGGTCTCGCCGGTTACGACGTCCTCTACCGACTCCTGCAAATCCTCTTGCGCCGCCCCAGCAACCCCCGTTGCTGTGTCTGACGTTGGGTCCACCTCTTCGTCACCCAAGACGGAGTTAACCTCAGCGACCGCGTCGGAGGCCGCATCGACCACCTCTGGGTCCACCTCAGCGTCCGGTGCTGCTTCCTCGATGCCACCTGTGACAACATCACTTACGACCTCAGGGTCAGACAACTCTAATTCCGTGCTGGTTTGCTCTGCAGCCTCGACGACCTCCTCGGCCACTGCCTCAACCAGCTCGGTTGGGTCCACCTCCTCGTCGCTCGCGTTCTCGACGATCGTCGCGACCGTCTTGATGATGGTCACCAGCTGGGAGTTAACCCGTTGTGCTTCTTGCGAGGCCGCGTCGCCCTCCTCTGAACCTTCCCAAATATCCGTCTGGATAAGCTCCTCTGGAGTGCCCTCAAGACCCAGCTTATCGATGAGTTCTTGCTGCTCTTCCTCAGTATCCACCACGCTCAAGAGTGTGGTAATGGCGTTGACGTTTACGTTGCCGCCCGACTTACCGACGTTTGATATCAGCGTCAGATCACCAAGATCTACGCCGGTCGCTATGTCCACTCCACCGGTAGAGATGGTCTTGTAGTCAAACGTATCGTAATCAAAGACGTAATCCGCAAAATCGAATCGCCCTTCTTCGTCTGAGGTCGTGGTTGCGTCCTCGACAAACTCGTCTTCGGTTCCCGCGGCGCGCTTCTGTAGCGAGATAGTGGCACCCGACACGGGGCCGTCGACCGTACGGCCCTCGACCACGTTGGTGACCGTAACCGTAAAGCTATCTGAATCGGACAGTTCACCGTCAGAGGCCGACACCGTCAGCGCGTACACATTATCTTCATCCTGGTCGGTGGGCTCGTCGAAGTCGGGTGCCTCGTTAAACGTTACAGCACCCTCGCTCGAAATACTGAACGCTGCCGCGTCATCGCCTGATAGCGAGAAGGTTAAGGCGTCCCCATCTGGATCCGTTGCCGAGACGGTTACAACGTCTGTGTTACCCTCGCTGACGCTCTGATCCCCTACGGCAGATACACTTGGCGACTGATTTACGGGAGGTGGTGGCGGTTCTGGATCGTTACTGGAGTTGCCAGCGCCACATGCCGTTAGCATCGCAGCCACTACAGCCAAGCTTAACGTGTTTCGAATCATCACTTTTATATCCCCGTTTAAAATTCCGACTTTGTCCCCGATACTCTTCGTTTATAAGACACACCGCGCTCGAGGACAAGCCCTATCGCACATTAGATGGAAGGTTCTCAGAAATCTGCCTGTCCGTAATGGGTGCAATCAAACTTCCTGCCAGCCCTACTGCCAGAACATCACTCAGAACCACTGTTTGGATTTCGGCAACCTGCTCCTCAGTAGATACTGCCAATCCACCAGTGGCAGTGGCAGTGGCAGTGGCAGTGG
>JBELJN010000035.1:9231-18636 GCA_042090345.1 Halieaceae bacterium
GTGATAGTGGCAAAAAATGCAACCAACAATACCCCGCCGACGCTCAGTCGTTGAAAAAATCGCACTAACACGGATCCGCCCCCGAATGTCGCTTTGAGTTGCATGTGACTCAAGGATGCGAGTCACCTGTGACAATCGTATGACGGAACTGTTAGTAAGGTGCAAACTTCCGCGCGATTGCGACAAATTCCCATGAAAACATATCACTTTTGTCGCAATTATGTGCCATCAAGTCGCTGAATCGTGCAGACGCGCTTGTTGAGGAATAACCATAAGAGTGCATAGGCGGCCCATTGTACTGCGACAACGGCTCCCCAGATTGTTGAATCCAAGGGTATGGACGCTCCCAGCTGTATCGCCAGAGGGATACCACCGAAGCAGAAAACAATACCCATCCCTGTCGAAGTATTAGCCCAATAATCGCAGCGCCCGTTGCCCTTGATGATCGCATTCACCAAGTTATGCAAGTGTTGATTGTCGGGCTCCATCGGAGAACGGCCGGCAAGCACGCGCCTCGCCATACTCCAGAGTAAGTCCGCTAAGGGGTAAAAGACCAATGAAAGCATCCACCAGGTCGAGGCGTCCGTGGTATTAGAGCAGAGAATTAATGTAACGCCACAAAAGGCGCCCAGGAAATAGGCCCCACCGTCCCCGAGAAAAAATCGACCGCTTGCCAGGTTAAACACTAAAAATACGGCACATCCCACAATGACGGTGTTGAGATACAACGAGGCTTCCGTCGGCATTGCGTGGCTTAGTCCGTAAAGCGCTACGATCGATGTGCCGCTGATGAGCCCGTTGGCACCATCAGCCGTGTTGAAGGCGTTCGGAATAAAAGCTAGACAAGCGGCGGTGAACAAAAAAGCGACCAGCTCATAAGACAGGAGCATATCTAAGAGCGGAATGCCAACCTCTTGCAGGTTCATCTTAGGGAACCATATCAGGGCCATTAGCGCTATCAGACTCATTAAAATAAAGCGCCAACGGGAACTGAGACTCGCCTTTAAGTCCTCGTATAGCCCTACAATGAAAAAAGCAGTCGCGGGAACCAATACCATCCACCCTTGTTCAGGTATGAAAAGTCGCCCCAACTGATACTGGTAAGAGAGGAAAAAAGCTGTGTACGACACCACGACCACCCCACCGACCCTTGTTGCGACGACCTCGGAAATACCGTGTTTGGAGGCCTCGTCTCGCCCACCAAAGGTCAGCAGGTAACTACTTAAAAGCATTGCAAACACACCGGACAAGCCGCCAAGCAGTCCAACGACAATCCATGCCAAAATGGCGATGCGGGGTGAGATCCCCAAACGGTCAGTCAACTCCACGAAGAGTTACCCCCAGATCCTAAAATGCATTCTACTGCTAGGAACTCAGCCGCCTTGGCGAGAGTTCAAGCATCGATTAACGAACACTGTCGCGCCTGCGCCTGATCATACTCGGCGCAGAGTCTTAGACAAAGAAGATGATCTTAAAATGAGTAAAAACCCCAGGAGCAGGCCGTAAACAACGGCGTCTCGAACGTCTGAGCGAGATAGCCAAAGCAGGTGCAGCCAACCTAAGAAAGCCACAAGATAAGTAAGCCGGTGAAGGTCTTTCCAACGGCGGCCCATTTTTCGACGGATACGATGAGCCGAGGTGACTCCGAGCGGCACCAATATGAGCCAGGCGAGGAACCCAACCAAAACATAGGGACGCTCTGCGAGCTCCTCAATGAGCGCCGCCGCACTCCAGCCGATATAGACCTGCGCAAATATGAGCAGGTGGAGCGTTGCATAAAACCACGCAAAGAGCCCCAGCATGCGGCGGTAACGCGCGAGTCGCAGCCAACCCAGTCTTGCTAGCGGTGTTGCGGCGAGAACCAGCACCATGAAACGCATGACCCATTCGCCCGTTTCATGCATTAAGCGCTCAGCAGGGTCTGGCCCTAGTGAATTTGACATGACAGCGAGTGCTAATGCCAGAAAAGGAATCAAGCACAGACCAAAGAATACGGCGCGAATCGCAGGGTTCCAAGCCGGTGGTATGGCCAGTGAAAAACGCCTACTAGTAGTAGCGGGCAAGGTCCATTCCTTTGTACATGCCGGCGACTTGCTCACCATAACCGTTGAACATTTGCGTCTTTACACGATTCGGATTGAAGAGCGACGAGGGCAGCCGACGCTCATAAGCCTGTGACCAGCGCGGATGGCTGACCTCAGGGTTCACATTGGCGTAGAAACCATATTCTTGAGGCGCCAGCTCCTGCCAGCTCGTCTCTGGCTGTCGATCGGTTACATTAATTTCAACAATCGACTTGATGTTCTTAAACCCGTACTTCCAGGGGACAATCAGCCTCAGCGGTGCACCATTTTGGTTTGGGAGTGTTTTTCCGTATAAACCAACGGTCATCAGCGTCAGCGGGTTCTTCGCCTCGTCCATGCGAAGACCCTCTCGGTAAGGCCAGTCAACAATAGAAGTGAAAGAGCGTGTCCCCCGCATCTCACCGGGTCTGTAGAGCGTTTTAAACTCTACAAACTTACCCTCTGACATCGGATCAAACCGCTCAAGCAACTTAGAGAGTGGAAAGCCAATCCACGGGACCACCATCGACCAGGCCTCGACACAGCGGAAGCGATAGATGCGCTCCTCCAAATCAAAGCCACGCATGATGTCTTCCAAATTCAACTTGCCGGGCTTATTTACCAAGCCACCGACCTTAATGTCCCAAGGGTCAACGGTCATGCTGTCCGCATAGCGTGCAGGGTCTGACTTATTAGTCCCGAATTCATAAAAATTGTTGTAGGTCGTAGCTGCCTCGTAAGGCGTCAAATCCTCGGTTGCGTTAAAAGCAGTGCCCTCGCCAGCAGCGGAAAACGAAAGCGGCTCAGGTGCTTTCGGCTGCGCGATTGTCTCTCCCGCCGCAGCAAGCCCCGCAGTCGCCGCAGCCGCCTTCATGAGATTTCTGCGATCAAGCCAGACCGATTCCGGTGTGATTTCTGAAGACGCTATCTGTGGATAATCCCGCCAAGGCTTTTTTAACATTTCTTCTCCTCCAATTCTCCGAATCAATATGAGGACGCATCTTTGTGTTTCAACGGCAACTCACTTGTCGATCCCGCTTGTTACAAACGGTGAGCACCCCGCAAGGCGGCGCGCTTACCTCACAAATGCTATACGACTTTGAGTTACAAACGCGTCTCGAGTTCGCCATTAAATGCGAAAATATGTGGTGATATTCACAGCCAGTGAACGCACGTAATTAATGCGACAGAAATTTTTTTCGCGGGGAGACAATGACAACCTACCATCTTGTTGAAGCAGCGCAGCCTGGAAGGGAAGACGTCCAGACTTCTTGGTTGCGGGTAACCACTAAGGCAATCGCGAAGTGCTCCTCACGGCATTACTGGACTGAAACGAGTGTTGTGCCAGGCCGGATCTAGCGGGATGGATACCCATTTGATTCGAGGTATCAGCCTGATAACACGCATAAATGCTCAGTAATTGCGTTATTTAACGCGCTTTGTGAGGTCCTAACATTTACGCGAGCCTCGTCAACCACTACATTATGCGCCCCGTATTAATAGCGCGTTAACCGCACTACATTGAATTTCGAGACGAGGAGTCCCTAGTGAGCAACTACTTCAACACCCTGCCCCTGCGTGTGCAGCTGGAAGAACTTGGCAAGTGCCGTTTCATGGAGCCAGAAGAGTTTTCCAACGGCGTGGAGGCCATTAAGGACAAAAAGATCGTAATCGTCGGTTGTGGTGCACAGGGTCTCAACCAAGGCTTGAACCTGCGCGATAGCGGTTTAGATGTGTCTTACGCGCTTCGCGAGGCAGCAATCACCGAGCAGCGCGCATCTTACCTTCGCGCGACGGAGAACGGTTTCACCGTTGGCACCTACGAAGATCTCATTCCTCAGGCGGACATGGTTCTAAACCTGACTCCTGACAAGCAGCACACCGATGTCGTCAACGCAGTGCAGCCGCTCATGAAGCACGGCGCCTGCCTGTCTTACTCGCACGGCTTCAACATCGTTGAAGAAGGCATGAAGGTCCGTGAAGACATCACCGTCATTATGGTTGCGCCTAAGTGCCCCGGTACGGAAGTTCGAGAGGAATACTTGCGTGGCTTTGGTGTACCCACTCTCATCGCCGTGCATCGTGAGAACGACCCCAATGGAGAGGGCTTTGAGCTCGCAAAGGCCTACGCTGCCGGTACGGGCGGTCACCGAGCGGGGGTTCTCGAATCGTCTTTCATTGCGGAAGTTAAATCTGACCTCATGGGCGAGCAAACCATTCTTTGCGGCATGCTACAGACTGGCTCGATTCTTTGCTTTGACCGCATGGTAGAGCTTGGTATCGACCCAAGCTATGCGGCAAAGCTTGTCCAAAATGGCTGGGAGACGGTTACGGAAGGTCTCAAGCACGGCGGCATCACTAATATGATGGATCGTCTGAGCAACCCTGCGAAAATCAAGGCGTACGATCTCGCTGAAGACATGAAAGAAATTCTTCGCCCGCTTTTTGAAAAGCACCAAGACGACATCATGTCTGGTCACTTCTCTCAAACCATGATGGCTGACTGGGCGAACGACGATATCAACCTGCTCACGTGGCGTGCCGAGACCAACGCGACTGCGTTTGAAGAGCAGCCGTTGACCGATCAAAACATCGACGAGCAGACCTACTATGACCAAGGCGTTCTCATGGTCGCTATGGTTAAAGCAGGAGTCGAGCTGGCATTTGAAACCATGGTGGTAGCAGGCATCATCGACGAGTCGGCTTACTACGAGTCGCTCCACGAGACACCACTTATCGCCAACACCATTGCTCGCAAGAAGCTTTACGAGATGAACGTGGTTATTTCCGACACAGCCGAGTACGGTAACTACCTGTTCGACCAAGCAGCGCGTCCAATGCTCAAAGACTTCGTCGCCGGCCTGGGTGCTGACGTTATTGGTGGCGGCATGGGCGGTGACAACGCAGTCGATAACAAGACATTGATTGCAGTGAATGCTGAGATCCGAAACCACCCTGTCGAGATCATTGGTGAAGAGCTCCGCGATTACATGACAGGAATGAAGGCCATCTAAAGCCTCAAACGCCGTCAGAAAATTAAGCGGCCCGCTGCACAAGCACTGGGCCGTTTTTTTATCCAAAAAAAGTGACAAAAAATTAGCGCCAAACTCGATAAGAGGAGACACTCACAATGTAAAGACCTGGTAATTAACGTCGTGCAAAAAAGCACGGTACAACGCCAGGGAAAGCGACAATATAGGTCGGGACGTTAGTAAAACTGCCATTGCAGATTCCAACGTTACGAGCACAAAGTTCGAGCAGAAATAGACCATTGATGGGGAGTTCACGACGAATGAAATTATTAGTCACCGGTGGCGCTGGCTACGTTGGATCACACTCTGTGCGAGCACTGCTTAACGAAGGCCATGAGGTCGTCATCCTGGACAATCTCAGCACGGGCCATAAATGGGCGCTTCAAGACTGTGAGCTTATTTCTGTTGACCTTCGCGACGAAACCAATCTTCTGAGAACTTTAAAGGGTCAGGGCTTCGAGGGTGTCCTCCACTTTGCCGCCAAGTCACTGGTGGGCGAGTCAAAAAACCACCCAGCGATGTACTACCAAAACAATGTGGGCGGCACGACCAACTTAGTGCGCGCCATGCAGGCGGCAGATATTCCTAGACTCGTTTTCTCCTCAACAGCTGCCATTTTCGGCAACCCCATTTCTGACTCAATCGATGAGGCGCACCCCAAGGCCCCGATTAATGTCTATGGGCAAACAAAGTTGGTCGTCGAACAAATGCTACAAGCGGTCTGCGAGAGCTACGAATTCAGCGCAACCTGCCTGCGCTACTTCAACGCCGCCGGTGCCAACAACGACGCCAATCTTGGCGAGTGGCATGAACCCGAGACCCATCTCATACCCAATGCCCTGCGCGCTGCCGCAGGCACAGGAAACCCGCTGACACTATTTGGTGATGACTACCCAACAAACGACGGAACCTGTGTACGTGACTATGTACACGTCGATGACCTAGCGAGCGCCCACGTGGCAGCGATTGAAAAGATGGAGTCATCTGGCAAATTCGATGTTTTCAACCTGGGTAACGGCAACGGCTACTCAGTGAAGGAAGTCATTGCCGCCTGCGAAAAAGCGGTAGGCGCGGAGATCCCCTACACCATCGGACCGCGGCGTGAGGGCGACCCAGCAACGTTAGTTGCAAGCTCAGCGAGGGCACGCACGGCGCTTAGCTGGACACCCCAGCACGACGGCATCGATGAAATTGCACAAAGCGCTTGGAATTGGGAGTGCTATCGCCGGGATAACTTGAGCTAAGAACGTCAAAGCCTGCAAGACAGCTTTCACTTTCAGCACTGAATAACGCTCAACCTCTGCATGAAGTGGCAAAGGCTCGAGCATCAGATCGCTTACGCACCATCCACCTGTGCAGGCCTCCGAAAGCTCACCATGAGATTCAATGAATACAGCTTGCACAATTTTGGCATCGAAGCGTCATTCACCGTAGCATCATGAGCAGGCAGTGTTTGGGCATTACCCGCCGATGAATTGGCGGAGAGCACGCAAATTTAAGATCGATCCAGCGGCAGTTCGGTAGAGGATTTGATGCGCTCCATAGAAAACGAAGCGCTGACATCAAACAGCTCGGCGACAGTAATCAAACGCTTGTAAATGCGATCGTAGTCACCCATGTCGGTCGCGACGATTTTGAGCAGGTAATCAATATCCCCCGCCATGCGATGGATCTCCATCACCTCAGGTATGAGCGATACACCTTCTGAGAAACGGGCCAACCAACCGTCGTCATGGTGGGATGTTTTAATCATGACGTAGGCCGTCATGCCGAGGTTGAGTAAGTCCTGATCCAGAACTGCCACGCGCTGCTTTATGTAGCCTGCCTCCTCGAGCTTTTTGATGCGGCGCCAACAGGGTGTCTGAGATACCCCGGCACGATCCGCAATCTCGGCAATAGAGCCCGAACAGTCCCGCTGAAGCTCACGCAAAATCTTTCGATCGATAGAGTCCATAAAATTTCAAATTCTTTTTTAAAAGTAGAATAATTTTCTAAAAATTATCGAATTACATCGAAAAAAGAAAGAAATTTAAGCCTTAATCTCCCTAATATGTTCTTAGGAGGCGACAACTATGAAACATCTATTTCTCGAGCATCCAGCGTCTGTTGGAGAGTCTTATTGGCAACACATGGGACAGGCCATGCGTTTTGGTATCTTGCTCTGTCTAACTGGATTCGCTTGCCTGTTTCATGGACTACTGCCTTTTCTTTTCAAGGATACAGGCAGTAAAAATATAACGCGCCTTCACGAAATGATGGTGACCCACCGACACAGGCATCACAGCGATGAAAACGCAGATGCGCTGATTAAGGCTGAGCCGCTGACCTAAGCCTCTGGCGCACGGCATCTGTCACCAAACTCTCCTCTCAAGTGAAGGATTAGCTCTCCACACCGCTGCAGTCGCAGATACTGGAGAGCTGACCCTGAAAAATCAGGTGATTCGATGTGTACCGAAAACACCTAAGGGTCCGCAAGAAATCGACCCACAGACTCAGTGAAGGCTCATTTCTTGACAGGGATCTTGAGTGGCTCTGCCTTACCAACCGCCAAATAACATCTGTCCCATCACACGATTGGGCAGGAGCGTAAATAAACCAGTCAAGATAAGCGCAAGGCCATAGAGCAGTTGCATGTTGAGATGGTGCGCTTTGATATTCCCCGTTCGTGCAAAATAAATACCTGTGCAGAGTGTAATGACGGTCCACGCACTGAGTAGGTGAATCGGGCTGAACGCGCCCCAGAGCTGAATCTCCGAAATGAAAAATGAGGATATCGAGACGTACATCATCATACTCACCCAAAGGTAGCCCAGCACTTGGTGCTGCCTCGTACCCTTGGCGCTAATGAGCTGTATCGCGCCTATAATCACTGCCGCCAAAGCAGTGATAGCGTGGCTAGGAATGGGTTTTGCTTCCAGAAACAAGAGTTCCATATTAGGCTTTCGCACTGCACGACAAATCTCTAGCAGAGCCTACAAGCCATGCGTTTCATAAACCAGATGAAGCGCAACAACACAGTCGATCAATTCATGAGATATCGTAAGGCCGGCCTAATAGCGTTCACGTTTTTATCGGTGGGCTTCGTTCTTCTTCTTTCTCCGGGCTGCACCAGCACACTCAAAGCCGTGACTGGGACCTACTCCTACTACGAAGTGATGGATGGCAACGTCACCTACTTTCGATGGAACCCGATGGCAATGCGCTATCACACCAAGGTACTGGAACAAGCCGACCCCAATACTTTCGTAACCATCGACAGTGAACATGGGAAGGACACAACAACGGTATACGAGTGGGATATTCCGATTCTCCACGCGGACCCAGCGACCTATAAACGCTTGTCAAACGGCTATTCGAAAGATGCAACGCAAGTCTTCTATGGCCGAACACGGCTGGAAGGGGCAGACCTCGCAACGTTTGAGCGCTTAGGTGATGGGTGGTCACGCGATGTTGATGATGTTTACTCTGGCAACAGACGTTTGGATATCTGCGATATCGACACCTTTGAATACTTTTCGATGTGGCGGGCTGTCGACAGCAAGTGTTATTACATCCAAGCCGAGCGCTTAACCGATGTTGATCGCGCAAGCCTAGAAATATTGTGGGGTGTCTACGCTAAGGATCGATCTCGTGTCTATTGGCTAGACCATATTGTTGACGGCGCGAGTCCTGAGACATTTGAAGTCAAGGATGATCGGATGCAGTCGCTCGCACGCGATGCCAATCAGTGCTTTATTGGACCCGATGCTGTGACGTGTGATGAGCTGAATCCCGAGGGACAGGAATATTGTCGCTGTTAAACGTTTAGCCAGCTCTGCCTATGACCTCTTCTACCTAAGCCGCTATGCACCTGGCCGATTCAGCTGGCCCTTGAAGCCCTTGGTGATTGTGACGGAGCTACTTTTGCTGATTTAAAACTTAAGCTCGGTGAGATCCGCAAAGTGCTCGAGCGCCTCAGGGTTGGCAAGTGCATCAACATTATTGACCGGACGTCCGTGGACTACTTCTCGCACCGCGAGCTCTACAATCTTGCCACTCAACGTTCGAGGGATTTCAGGGACTTGGATAATCTTTGCTGGCACATGGCGAGGTGTGGCATTCTCGCGAATCGTGACTCGCACTGCCTGGGCCAGTTGCTCGTCATGTACCTCACCCTCTCGCAGCACCACAAACAGAACAACGCGGACGTCGTCCTGCCAGTCCTGCCCAATAACGATGCTCTCAACAATGCTCTCGAGCTTTTCGACCTGACGATAAATCTCAGCGGTGCCTATGCGCACGCCACCCGGGTTCAGCACGGCATCGGAGCG
>JBELJN010000089.1:0-3229 GCA_042090345.1 Halieaceae bacterium
TAGGCAGTGATATGTTCGCTGCGAAGCGGCATTTCAGGGTGGCTGCAAACGATGCCCATCTTGTTCCTGCGTTCAGGGACTTTACCTAAGGCGGCGACCGAGCCCGCCAAACCCCTGAGTTAAGTCGCCTGATGGGCCTTGCTCTGAGCTTTGGCGGTGATAAGTGAATCGAGCTCGGCTGAAAAATTAGCTGACATGCGTTGCAGCATATCTTCACCAAATATCCCGCTCAGGGTCGCGGGTGAAATAAGGAAATAATTGACTGCCCCCAGCAGCTGATAGGCGAAAATAAGAGCCTCTTCATCGGACAGTAAACGCAGCTCATCAACTGTACTTATCATGACAGTTAGGCGCTTGAGAAAATGTCGTAGGTACCAGTTTTCGGCGGTCGTGGCTCGTGCTCTGTTATCCAGCAACTCCCGCATCAGCAGACGCGTTCGACGCGCGTTTATATCTGTGGGCTCAGCTAAGGTGTTAAAGAACTGCTTTAGACGCTGCAACGGTTCGTCTGAAGAAAGTTCGGCCCGTGTTTGCTGATCTTGTAAATCATCGGATATGCGCCGAAGAACCGCTCCGTAGAGTTTCTCCTTACTGTTGAAGTAGTGGAGTAGTCCTTGCTTCGTAAAGCCCATCTTTGAAGCGATGGCAGCAATGCTCACACCATAAAAGCCGCGCTCAGCAAAAAGCTGTTCGGCGTTATCGAGCAGTCGTTGACGTGTATCCACTTGCATAAGAACCTCTTTCCGCACGAGCTTACCATATGGTAGGGTGCAGTACTTACCGTTTGGTAGGTTTCGAGATCACCGAAGACTGCAAGGGCTGAGGCTGTGATATGGACAGGACGACTGAGCTGAACTTAATCGAGGAGCTACTTGGGCTCAAAGAGGAAAAAACACATTTTCTCGAGAGCGCTGTGGAGTTTAATTCGGTCATTCATTATCAGTCAGATGCTGTCTTTCGGAGAGAGCGTGAATCGCTGTTTGCAAGCCTTCCCGCCGTGGCGGCTCATGTTAGTGAAATACCCAATCCAGGCGATTTCGTTACACGCGAGATAGCTGGGCGTTCCCTCATCGTAACTCGAGATAGTAAGGGGATGGCGCGTGCATTTCTGAATGTCTGCCGGCACCGGGGTACGCAACTCGTTTCTACAGGCTCTGGCTGTCAGCACCGATTTACCTGCCCTTATCACGCCTGGTCGTATTCCAATTCGGGTGAACTGCTCTCGGCTCCTCATCTTGACTCCGGCTTTCCAAAGCTTAAAAAAAGCCAGTATTCACTGAAAGCTGTTCAATGTGACGAACGTTTCGGCTTTATTTGGGTGGTGTCAAATCCGGAGATAACGATAGATTTTGATCAGTACTACGAATCAATCGCGACGGAAGCCGAAGCGCTTGACCTTGCTGATATGGCGATTGCCCATGAAGAGACGAAAGTTCACAAATCTAACTGGAAGATACTCGTTGAGGGCGGCATTGAGTCATACCATTTCAAGGTTGCACATCGAAGTACGATCGGGCCCTACTTTGAGGATAATCTTTCCACCTATCAAATGCTGGGTGACCATATGCGGTCTGTATTAATGCGTTCGAGCATGCAGACACTAAGGAACTTTCCACAAGCACAGTGGCACCTGCGCGATCACGCCAATATTGTTTACACCTTTTTTCCAACAACTCAGCTCCTAGTGCAAAAGGATCACGTTGTTTGGATTAACTCACGACCATTGTCGGCAGGCGAGACGGAGCTCCGCTTGGTGACGCTAGCACCCAAGGATTGGCTGGAGAATGATGATTACTGGGAGAAGAATCATCGCATTACCTCACAGACGCTAAGCGAAGATTTTATGATCGGTGAAAGTATTCAGGCGGGTCTCGCTACCCGCGCTAACGATTACATGACCTTCGGACGATTTGAGGGAGCGCTGCCTCAGTTTAATCGTGTGGTTAAAGGCTACATAAGCGATTGAGTCTTCAATGGGTCTACTCGTGGTGACGGTATGTAAGACTTTTTACTGCGCGGTTTATGAACATGCTGTTATCACCGTACCTGTCGTCAAAATCGCTCGTTGGTTGTGCCGCAATAATGTCGTTCAGATCTAAACCATTCTTAATGTGCACCACCAGGCGATCTCGAATGATCCCTAAATCGCGCGTGTAGCGCGCGAAGTCAGCGGTTGAGGCTGTTGCACCATGTCCGGGCACTACAATTGTTTTATCATCAATCACTGTGAGTACGCCCTCACAGAACGCAATGAGGCCGTCTAAGGTGCCGCCATTATCCGCGTCAATAAAGGGATAGCCGGTATTGTTAAAGACGTCCCCCATATGCAAAACGTTTGCCTCACGGAAATAAACCGCGGTGTCACCGGTGGTGTGCGCTGGGCCAAAGTGCATGAGCTCTACTGTTTGATCGTTAATGTGGAAACGCATGGAAGAGTCGAAGGTAATATCAGGCCAGGCGGATGGTGGATAAGCCTCCTGCATAACGGCCAGACCGACCATATTCACTACATGGTCGTCTTTCATCATTTCTCGGGAATTCTCCTGAGCCACCAACCACGTACCTGATGGACCAAGTGCAAGGTTCCCCTCGGCGTGATCGAAGTGCCAATGAGTAGTCACAGCGAAATCAATATCGTCACCCCCTAGACCACCAATTGTTTTGATAACTTTTGGAATCATCCCTTCAAATTGATCATCAACGATAAACGTGCCATCCGCTCCAATACTCGCAACAATATTGCCGCCAATTCCGAACAGTACATACAAGCCATTCCCCAGATCTTCAACCGTGACATCCGCGGACTCAAAGTCCCATCCGAAGGCGGCAACGCCCTCAGGTACTGTCATTGCTTTAGGCGCGTCAGGAGCGCTGTGAGCATATGCACCCGAAGACATCAGCATCGACAGAATCAACGTAAACGGTATTGAAAGTTTCATAAAAATGTCCTTTGTCCTATTAACGAGACTACCCTCAATTTTTATAACAGGGTATTTGCCTGTTCTCTACTTTTTTGGGTGGTTAGTCCGGCGCTAAGATTGGCCATTTGCTCTCGTTAGTAAACGATCAAGTTGATCCGAAAAGTGCTTTCTATCGGTCAGGTTTAGAGCCGACGGACCACCGGTATGTTCGCCTGACGACCTCATGGTCTCCATGAAGTCACGCATTTGTAGTCGCTGTTTTATATTGTTCTCGGTGTACCGCTCTCCTCGAGATGTCAGGACAAAGA
>JBELJN010000090.1:0-3217 GCA_042090345.1 Halieaceae bacterium
CCACCTATGGCTCCGATGCGGTTAGCGGAGTTGTGAATTTTATTACACGATCAGATTTTGAAGGCTTCGAATTGCAGGGAAATTTCTCTTCGATCGACGATTCTGATGGTGATTTTTCCTTGGGTGCAATTTATGGAACCCAAATTGGTGAGTTCGACTGGGTTACCTCAGCGGGATACCGAGAGCGCAGTGAGCTTCGAATGAGGGATAGAGATTGGGCGGCGCGTCTAGATGGAACCCAGGCTCCCTTTGGCGGTTGGTCAAGCATTGGAAATCCGGGCACGCTTTATGCCTTCGGCGACATTGGCAACGGGCCTCAGATTGTCAACGCGGCTCCAGATCCTGGCTGTGCCGACGTGGGTAACCTCGCCGCGGGTGGCGTGTGTTCCTTCAATTACACGCAGTTCGATAACTTTGTTGAAGACGAAGAGCATTTAGAAATTTTCTCTGAGCTGAATGGCGTTTTGGCCAATGGAACTGAGATTCATCTTGAAGCCTTGTACGCGGATACTTCAGTACCGAACTGGGCAACGTCTCCCTCGTATCCGCCTCAACGGATCATTGACCCAGTGCAATCAGTGTTTCCAAACAGCCCTGCTTATCAAAGCCTTCAATCTACGTTCCCAGAGTACTTTGATGCTATTCCGGTCGATCCATTATTCATCATTGTTCGAGGGCGTGTTAACGGTGCAGGTGCCTCAGGACCGCGGACCACAACACGAGACTACGAGACCTACAGGCTCGCGGGTTCAATGGCAGGTGCCTTCACAGACGATGTCGATTACACCCTTAACGTAAGCTATTCTCGCACCGAAGGTGGGTACGGTAGTAGAGATGCTAGTATTGAAAAAACGAAGTTAGCGTATTTGGGATATGGTGGCGAATCTTGCGGTGCAACGCTCAATCCAGATGAAACACTCAGCACCAACGGTGCGGTGGCTGGTCAGGGAGGTTGTGAGTTCTTTAATCCATTTTCTACTGGGATTCAGTCAGGGTATTTTGGCCAGTTTGTAAACCCAAATTTTGATGCTTCAGTTGCCAACTCCCAGGAGTTGCAAGACTGGATCGACGATGAGTGGTTCAGTAGAGGTGAAAACGACTTGTTCACTGCCGACATTGTCTTCCAACAGGAATTAGACAATGTTGCGGTTGCCTACGGTGTTCAGTACCGACATAACAAAGTTTCACAAGGCGTCGATGACATAGGTAATTTGAATGTTAATCCTTGTCGTGTGACCGGATATACGGGGTGCGAAAACCGCACCGGTCTTCACAGCTTCCTTGGTGCTACGGTACCGTACGACCTTGATCAAACTGTATACGCGGCGTTCGCGGAAACTTCGATCGCGTTGGGAGAAAATTTAGATGTAAGTGCCGGTATGCGATACGAAACGTATGGGTCCAGTGGTAGTACTTTTGATCCCAAGTTATCTGTGCAGTACCGACTGAATGACAAGCTCTCGATCCGCGCATCGACACAAACAACCTATTTGGCTCCCGATCCAAATCAGCTGGATCCGAGTGCCTCTACTTCGTTGCAAATTGTGCTCCAAACCCTCGCGTTTAAAGCCATCGATACTACGGGTAATCCGGACTTAGATCCGGAGTCATCGTTCACTTATAATCTGGGTCTGGTTTACTCAGGGGACAATTTGCAAGCGACCATAGACTACTGGCATTTCGACATCGACAATCCAATACAATCAGAATCTTACACGCAGTTGGTAGCTGCGTATGGAGCTGGGGGAGCAGCTAGAGATGCAGTCCAAAACCAGATTGTTTGCCCTCCGGGTTTTGCGGTAGGGGAGTGCGACGTTAGTGCTTTGGAGCGTGTACAGCCACTGATTGTCAACGGTCCATCCGTCACCACCAACGGTTTAGACTTCTTTGTCAACTATGACATAAACATGGGTCTGCCGGTCTCCCTGGGAGTCGAAGGGAGTTATACGCTTAGTAAGAAAATTGACCCTTACTTCAAGGAGGGCGTGCTGATAGCTGAAGGAGTCGAAACAGCTGGTTTCTACAATTTTGACAACCCGTCTCGACCAACGCCTGACTTTAAGGTGAGAGCCTTCGCTAACGTCAGCATGGGCGCTAATGCTAGCTTGCTGGCCTATGTTAATCACGTGGGAGAAATGACGGATCGCAGAGCTGGCACGCAGTCGCTTCCTAGCGGTAAGGCAGTGGATAGTTTCACCACTATCGATTTGCACCTTAACGTTGCTTTCAACGATAGTTTATCTTTCACTGCTTCAGTCGTGAATGCGGGAGACCAAGATCCACCGCTCGCTTACGGCGATCTTATGTATGATTCATATAATCACAGTCCTTTAGGTCGAATCATCAAGGGTGGCTTCAAGTATCGCTTCTGATTGGTCGAACATGGTCTCGATGTAAAGCGGGCATATGCCCGCTTTTTTGTGTCAATTTGATTGGGTGTCCTCCTCCTACTTCAAAGATGTTGCATTGCGATTCAACATTTATCGAATCCTTGTCTGGTGAATGAACGGTTATTAGCAGACCCTAATAAATTGGAATTGGCGTTTATCTATGTCAAATTTTGGTTCAGATAATGGCGCAGGTGCACACCCCAAGATAGTCGAGGCCTTGATGGCTGCTTCTACCGGCTCGGTGCCTGCTTATGGCAATGATGAGTTGACGTTGCGAGTCGAACATCAGTTAGCGGAGCTTTTTGAGCGGGAAATCACGGTGCTCCTTATGGCAACTGGCACCGCTGCGAACTGCGTGGGTTTGGCAACACTGTGTTCACCGTTTGGTGGAATCTACGCTCACTCAGAGGCCCATATCGTAAACGATGAATCGACAGCGCCTGAGTTTTTCACCAATGGCGCTCGGCAGTTTTCAGTAGGCGGTGTTTCCGCCAAACCGGATCTTGATGAGCTAAAGAGAGTTATCGAAGTTTCTGGAGCGAGAGGTGTTCACTCCGTGCAACCCTCGGTTATCGCGCTTTCCAACTTGACCGAACTGGGGGGGCGATTCTCCAATGATGAGATTCTTGCCTATGGCGATTTGGCAAAATCAAAAGACATGAAACTCTTCATGGACGGTGCTCGGTTCGCAAATGCACTTGTTGGGGGGGGCGAAACGCCGGCAGACCTCACCTGGCGCGCAGGTGTTGATGTACTGAGTTTTGGCGCCACTAAAAACGGTGCGATGGCAGCCGAGGCGCTTATCTTCTTTAATCCTGAGGAGGCAA
>JBELJN010000036.1:0-17846 GCA_042090345.1 Halieaceae bacterium
CCAAGATCACGCCTTTAGCTGCGCGAACACGCTGACGCTGACCGTTGCATTCAATAACCGCGCCCAACACCGTATCCCCGTCTGCAATCAGCTCAACCATTTGCGTGTTGAACTCAAGCGGGATCTCGCGCTTTAAAACCGACAGGTAAAGCCTTGCGACACCGGCTGAACCGCATGCCAAGCGACGTGAAATAGGTGTTTTGAAGCGCCATGGTATGTCGCGCACGTAATCCCACATAAGTTTCGCTAACAAGGTCTTCCAACCAGGGAGCTGCACCATCAACAAATGAGCCTCCACTTGCGTAAAGTGGATACGATTAAACATGCGCATCATGAAGTGCGTCCATGTCATATTTTTCCAATTTTCACCAAGCTCTGACGCCATGATGGGGGACGGTTCAAGCGACCGATGGCCTTCTCTCGCCCCTTCCACATTCGTGTAGTAGTCAGGGTATTCCGCCAGTGACTCATAGCGAACATCGGTTCGATCGTGGAGATATTTGAGCATCTCAGGTGCTTTTTGGAGGTAGACATCGATCATCTCCTCTGGGACGTCTTCACCAAAAAGCGTGTTCGTCAGGTAGGCCTTGGCATCTGCAGGATTGTCCTCAGCACCGACCTCTTTTGCATAGTGGTTGTTTGGAATCCAGATACCCCCGCCAGAGGTCGCGCTTGTACCGCCCACCTTGTCTTGCTTCTCGATGATGAGAATGTCTTTCGTGCCCATCTCCCAATTGCAGACCGCCGCCGTCAAACCACCGTTTCCCGTTCCAACAACGAGTACGTCAACCTCTCGGTCCCAATTCATCTCGCTCATCTCATCTGCCCTCTTAAACCTATTTTTTTGCCTTTTTGTTGCTGCGCTTCTTATTGTTGTGCCCGCGCTATGCCCTATCGACCACGATACCCCTCACCCTAAGCATGCTGGCTCGAGACAGAGACCACCTCGCCCGTCATATAGCTCGAGTAATCCGAGGCCAAAAACATCATGACATTCGCTACTTCCCAAACTTCCGCCGCACGCCCAAAAGCCTCTCGAGACGCGAGGCGCTCTAACAGCTCGGGCGAAGACGTCTTTCTCAGAAAGTCATGCATCGCAATGCTGGGCGACACCGCATTAATGCGAACGCCTGACTGGGCGGCCTCCATGGCTGAACAGCGTGTTAGGGCCATTACACCCGCTTTTGCTGCCGCGTAATGGCACTGCTCTTCCTGTGCCCGCCAACCGAGCACCGAGGCATTATTGACAATGACGCCCTGCCCTCGGGGTTGCATCTCACGCAACATCGCGCGGGTCATCCGCATTGTGCCGGTTAGTGTGATGTCCAACACCCGCGACCATTCTTCATCGCTCATATCGACCAAGCGGCAAGAACCCCCTAGGCCCGCGTTGTTGATAAGCACGTCGACGCCGCTCATCTCCGACTCCGCATAGGCTATCAACGCTTGAACTTGGGTCTCGTCAGTAACGTCACACAGATGGGCACCGACCGAGCATTCATCCGATATCGCAGCCAACGTGTCCTTCGCCTGCATGAGACGCCCCTCGTGAACATCGCTAATGACAACCGCACGCGCGCCCTCTTCCACAGCACGGGTTGCCGCAGAAAACCCAATACCTGCACCCGCAGCTGCCGTGATCAAGACAGACTTTCCTGCAAGGAGATTGTGCCCATCGACGTAGGCTGGAATCGTTCTACTCATAGTCAGTTCCCTGCATCATTTAGCTGATCCTCGAGGCTCTTTAGGCATCCCTAACGCGCGCTCTGCAATGAGGTTACGTTGAATCTGGTTGGTCCCACCGTAAATCGTGTCGGCCCGAGTAAATAGAAATAGCGACTGTAATTTGCTCAGCTCGTAGGGTGCGACGTCGATTAACTCTGACTCTGGTCCCAGCACATCCATCGCAAGCTTTCCAAGGTTTCGATGCCAGCTTGACCAGTACAGCTTATAGATCATCGCTTCTCGACTCAGAGTACCGTCCTCACCCCCTGACAGCATGCGCATGCTGTTATACCGCATCGTCCGCAACCCAATGTGAGCCTCAGCAATTCGCTGACGGATATCTGGGTCAGTTGCGGCGCCGTTTTCTTTGGCAATGCGAATGATTTCATCGAGCTCAGTCTGAAACAGCATTTGCTGGCCAAGCGTCGAAACACCGCGCTCGAAGCCCAAAAGCCCCATAGCGACTTTCCAACCCTCGCCCGGTGCGCCCACAATATCGTCCGGACCGCACTCAGCCTCATCGAAATACACCTCGTTAAATTCTGCGGTTCCCGTCAGCTGTGTGATGGGTCTTATGGTCACGCCGGGCTGGTCTAGCGCCACCAAAAAAAAGCCAAGCCCATGATGGCGCTGGCTATCGCGCTCAATCCGCGCAAGAACAAAGACAAAATCCGACTCATGGGCCAGAGACGTCCATACTTTTTGTCCTGTGATTTGCCACTGACCTGAGGTTTCGTTGAAGACGGCGCGAGTTCTGATCGCAGCGAGGTCTGACCCGGCACCGGGTTCGGAGTAGCCCTGACTCCAAAACGCCTCACCGTTTCGAATCGCTGGCAAATATTTCGCTTGCTGAGCTTCGCTACCGAAAGCAAGCAACGTCGGCCCGGTGAGGGTGTCCCCAATGTGTCCCATTCGACCGGGCCCACCTGCTCTGGCGTATTCCTCGTGAAAAATGACCTGCTGCTCGATCGATGCAGCTCTCCCACCCCACACCTCAGGCCAGCCAATACAGGTCCAGCGACCCTCAGCAAGACGACGCTCCCAAGCCTTACGCTCGTTTACGAAGTGATGCTCGTCACCTGGACCACCGCGGTAGCGAACCTGTGCAAATTCACCCTGAAGGTTATCGTTCAACCAATCCGCGACTTCCTCGCGAAAGTGCTCATCGGCTGCGGTAAAACTCAGTTGCATGCCGCACCTCCGTCTAACAGCTGTCGAGCGATTGCCTCGCGCATCTCTGCGGGTCTCCCGAGGAAGCTCTCAGTGGCACGGGCTCGCTTGAAGTAAAGTTGTATGTCGTACTCCTCCGTAATGCCCACGCCACCGTGCATTTGAATACCCGTACCGGCATTAAAGAACGCCGCTTCACTCGCACAGGAGCTGGCCATAAACGCCGCCTCTTGGAGAGCCTCAATACTTGCTTCACCTGCAAACCACGCATCGGCGACGCAGGCCGCGTAGTAAAGCAATGAGCGTGCAGACTCGACTTTAAGCATCATGTCAGCCGCTTTGTGCTTGATAGCTTGAAACGAAGCGATGGTGCGATCGAATTGCGACCGCTCTTTCGTGTAGTCAACGCTCATGTCGAGACTCGCCTGGGCTACCCCTACTTGGTCTGCGACCACTAAAATTCGACTCAACGCCAATATCGGTTCGATCAACGCCTGTGCATCATCGACAAGCAACTGGTCCACACTGACTGCCACATTTTCCAAGCTGACGCTCGCCATCGCACGGGTCTGATCCATAGTAGGCGTATGTGTCACAACGACACCTTCTTGCGACGGGTCAACAACCCACAATGAATGTGCACCCAAGGCATCGACAGCGACCACTAATAACTTTGAGGCTGCCGCACCAAAGGGAACAAAACGTGCTGAACCCGACAGCAATGTGCTGTTGCTTTTATCGGTTGCCACGACGCCGCACGAGGACCAGCCCTCGCGCTGATCACTCATTGCTAAGCTGATAACATCGCCCGTCACGATAGAGGACAACAGTGCATCTCTCATGGCGCTTTGCGGACACAACAAAAGCGCAGCTGTACTCTGGGTACTGGAGAACAGCGGCGCGGTAAGCAATGCTTCGCCAGCGGCCTCGAGTACAATCGCCATTTCCACCCAGCCAAGACCCAGTCCCTCGCGGGCCTCGGGCGCTAGAATGCCCTGCCAATACATGTCTTCGCAGATCTTGCGCCAGAGTTGTGGGTCGTAAGTCTTCTCAGACGTAGAGGCAGTGCGAACGGCGGACGAGTTTGACTCGGCCGCTAAAAAGCTTTGGCTTGTGTCCTTGAGTATGCGCTGCTCATCGGTAAATGCGAACTTCAAAACAGCTCCTAACTGCCCCAGACTTGTTGGGGCGGTACGGCAGTAGACATAGCTTCGTCGAGCGCGTCACCGACATCAGCCGGTGCCCAACGTGCCCCTTTATCGACACCCCGGGTGCTTCGCCAGCCATCGGCGATAGCAATCCGACCCCCCTCTGCCTCAATTACCTGACCCGTAACGCGACTCGACGCCTCAGAACACAGCCAGGTAACGACGGAAGACACATTTTCTGGTGCAAAGTGATCGAAAGACCCATCCTCAGGGATGGCCATGCGCTCGGCCATAGCCGGCACAGCAGTGGTCATGCCGGTGCGAGCAACAGGGCATATCGCGTTCGCTGTAATTCCGTACCGGCCCAACTCAGCAGCTTGATTCAAAGTCAGCGCGGCAATGCCCGCCTTAGCAGCCGCATAATTCGACTGCCCTATAGACCCCTGTAGGCCCGCACCCGACGTTGTATTAACGATGCGCCCAGAAACCGCGTTGCCCAGCTTCGATTGATGACGCCAGTACTGAACTGCATGAGAGGCAATGCAAAAATGTCCTTTCAAGTGGACGGCAATGACCTGATCCCAATCTGCCTCTGAAAGCGACGCAAACATTCGGTCACGGTTGTTACCGGCGTTGTTGACGACCCCCGTCAGGTCACCGAAGGTTTCAATGGCTTGCGCCACGGCCATCCCACTACTTTCGTAATGGGTAATGTCCGAGTCATTGACCACAGCCCGGCCGCCTGCCGAAATAATGTCGTCAACAACGGCTTGTGCCGCGTCAGTATTAATGTCGTTAACAAGTACCGAAGCCCCTTCACTGGCAAGGACACGGGCATGCGCTGCTCCCAAACCACCCCCTGCACCGGTAACAATGACAACGCGTTGATCACAGATTCCCATAAAGCCTCCTAACTACACCTGCGCTTTACAAGCGCTCAAGAATAGTCACATTCGCTTGACCACCGCCTTCACACATCGTCTGGAGGCCATAACGAACCTGGCGACGCTCCATTTCGTGCAGCAACGTCGTCATCAACTTGGTGCCTGTCGAACCTAACGGATGCCCCAAGGCAATCGCACCGCCGTTAACGTTCGTTTTCTCATGCGCGTAATCATGTTCCTTCAGCCACGCCATCGGCACCGAAGCAAAGGCCTCATTGATCTCAACAAGGTCAATATCGTCAAGGGAGAAGCCTGATTTCTTCAGGGCATGAGTCGTCGCCGGAATGGGTGCTGTAAGCATCCAGATCGGATCATCTGCGCGCACTGACATGTGCGCGATCCGCGCCCTTGGCGTCAAGTTATAACGTTTAAGCGCCTCCTCCGATACGATCAGTACCGCGGAGGAACCGTCGCAGGTCTGACTCGAGACAGCGGCCGTGATGGTGCCGCCTGGCGCTAAGGGCTCAAGCCCCGCCATGGCTTCCATCGATGTGTTTCGAATCGTCTCGTCAAAACCAAGCCCGTCAAAAGGGATGATTTCTCGCTCGAAGTAACCCGAGTCAGTCGCGGCACGCGCACGCCGATGCGATTCAAGCGAGAACGCCTCCATTTCCTCGCGGGAAATGTCCCATTTATCAGCAATCATTTGCGCTGATTTGAACTGTGAGACCTCCTGTGTACCGTAACGCGCTACCCACCCTTCACTGCCGGTAAAGGGGCTATCAAAGCCGTAGGGTTGACCCGCGTACATAGCCGCGGAAATCGGTATCGACGACATAGTCTGCACACCGCCCGCTACCACCACATCGATCGTCCCAGACATAACGGCCTGGGCTGCGAAATGCACGGCCTGCTGAGAGGAGCCACATTGACGATCAACCGTTGTACCGGGTACCACGTCACTCAACCCCGCTGCCAACCAACAGGTGCGTGCGATATCACCGGCTAACGGACCAATGGTATCGAGACAACCAAATACGACATCGTCGTACTCGTCATCAGGAATCGTGTGCCGGTCTACGAGCGCCTTTAATATAAAACCGCCGAGGTCTGCACCATGAACTGTGGCGAGTGAGCCTCGACGCTTACCCGTGGGGGTCCTTATGGCATCAACAATGTAGGCTTCTGCACGCTGTCCCATTATTTTTCTCCGCTGTAAATGTGTTGCTACGCCTTATTGCGCAACGTCTGTGAGTGATCCGCGCCCGAACGTAAATTCAGGTCCTAGCAGCGCATTTTTGCGCAGTAACCACTCGTGTATCCGATTGTTGTGGAAACCTTCATCGCCCCACTCTCTGGCCAGTGCCCAAGCGCGCTTGGCCCAGATTTGGACGTCGCACTCCCAGGTGTACCCCATCGCACCGTGCACTTGAATACAATGCCGGGATGCCATCAGTGCGGTTCTCGCTGCGGCTGACTTCGCGTGAGACACAGCAAAGTCGGCTCGCGTTGGCGACACACCAACGGTGTAAGCCGCTCGGTATGTCACTGGCTTTGCGTACTCAATTTGAACCGCCACATCGGCAAGCAAGTGCTTTACCGCTTGGTTGGCACCAATGGCTTTACCAAACTGCTCTCGATCACTGGTGTACTGAACGCTCTGCGCAATCATCCCTTTGGACAACCCAACAAGCTGGGCAGCAGTGGCGAGGGCGCCCCTATTGAGCGTCGCCCGCTGTAAATTCGCGCCGGCATCGCCGTCAGCCACCCGATACTGATTATCAGGTGTAAACGATGCGGCGAAGAGTCGTCGTGAGGGGTCAACACTTCTCTTCTCGTTCAGTGTCACGACCTCGCGCGGCATCAAATAGAGACTATTACCGTCAGGTAGTACGAACCAATCCGCACAGTCAGCGTAGTTGATGTAAGGGTTAATCGAGTGCCCCACTGCCACCCTCGACTCGCCCGCAAGCACACCGTCAATGACACGCTGAACGTCTGAATTACCTAAGCCTTGATCAAGAATATCCACCAATAACGGTGTCGTGGTCATGACAGACTCAACCAACGGCTCGGGCAGCGCCACCTCACCACAGGCCTCAGCCAGTAAGATGAAATCGGCAGCTTGCAATCCAAGGCCTCCGAGTGCCTCGGGAACAAGCATGCTGTTCAACCCCAGGTCGTGGGCCTGCTTCAAAAACGCATCATCTACACCGCCATCAGCGGACCACCGTGCGCGAATCGAGTCAGCAGTCACCTCGCTTTTCAGCATCGTGGCGATAGCCTCTTGAAAATCGAGCTGGTCCTGAGTGAAAGTAAAGTTCATATCCGCTTCCTTACTTTCTAGGCATGCCAAGCACCCGCTCGGCAATGATATTGCGTTGAATTTCATTAGTGCCCGCATAAATCGGGCCTGACTGCGCAAACATGAATCCGTCGAGCCATGTGCCGAGTTCCGCAAACTCGGCTGCAGTCTGAGGCTCTACCTCAGCACGAGCACCTAACAGATTCATCGCTGTTTCATGAATCAGTAAGTCCATCTCAGACCAGAATATTTTGTTGCAACTTGCCTCCGCGCCGATGGAGCCACCGGAGCATAGCTTCGACGCTGTCTGATAGGTCGACAGCGCATAAGCTTCTGCATCCATGTAGCACCGAACAACGGCAGACTCGATCGACGGGTCGATAACATCGGAGCCATGCTCTCGGTACAGCTGAACCAGTCGCTTTGATGCCTGCTGAAATCTCGCCGGACTGCGCAACATCAAACCTCGCTCAAAACCCGCGGTTGCCATCGCAATCCGCCACCCTTCACCCTCGCCACCCAGCAAATTAAATGCGGGGACACGAACGTCATCGAAAAAGATTTCCGCAAATCCCGGCAGTCCATTTAGTTGTTGAATTGGACGAACGGTCACACCCTCAGAATTGAGGGGAACCAGAATTTTTGACAGTCCGTGGTGTCGCGATGATTCAGGGTCGGTGCGAAACAGACCAAACACCCAGTCAGCATAAACTGCGCGCGTCGACCAAATCTTTTGCCCATTGATCACAAACTCATCTCCATCGCGATCAGCGCGACAGCGAATCGCAGCCATATCGGACCCGGCGTTTGGCTCCGACCATCCCTGTGCCCATATTTCATCACCACTCGCCATAGCGGGGATAAAGCGCGCTTTTTGTTCTGCCGTGCCGTATTCCATTAGCGTGGGTCCGAGCAGAAAGATTCCGTTTTGATTAACCCGCAAAGGTGCCCCTGCTCGGTAATACTCTTCCTCGAAGATCAGCCACTCGATGAGGTCACAGCCGCGGCCCCCATACTCAGTTGGCCAGGTCACCATTCCCCAGTTCCCCTCGGCCAGCGTGCGCTCCCACTCTCGGTGCGCAGCAAAGCCCTCCGCCGTATCGAATGAGGGCAATCGCTCAGGGGGGACATTTTCCGAGAGCCACGTGCGGGCCTCGCTCCGGAACGCTTGTTGCTCCCGTGTATACATCAACTCCATGAGATCAACTGTCCTCTGACTTGTTAGCTTTGGCCATGGCTTTCGCGTCGAACCCCCCCAACTTGTCACCCGAAACGACATCGTTGTGAGCGTGCGCGAAGTGATGCCAAGCAAAGGCTGCCTCCATTCCCTGGCGCTTGCCTTGAAGTTCTTCGACGTTATTAATAGCCTGTTTAGTGAGCGCAAGACCTAAGCGCGGCATGCCGGCGATCTTGGTCGCCAAAGCCGTCACATCATCTGTCAGGGTGTCTCGTGAACTAATTTGATTCACCATGCCCATCTGATACGCCCGCTCGGCACCCATTTTATTGCCAGTGAAGAGAAACTCTTTTGCGATCCGGGGGTTCAATTCGTAAGGGTGAGCAAAATATTCAACACCGGGGATACCCATCCTCACCACCGGATCTGAGAAGTACGCATCGTCAGTCGCAACGATAAGGTCACAAACCCACGCCAACATGAGGCCACCGGCTATGCAGGCTCCTTGGACGGCAGCGATGGTCGGCTTGGGAATATCTCGCCACCGGCGACACATCCCCAGATAAGCCTCCGCCTCGCGAACATATAAATATTCACCGCCGGGCTTATTCGCGTGGTCATACCAACTTGTTACGCGCTCTTGG
This sequence comes from Halieaceae bacterium, assembly GCA_042090345.1. Lineage (GTDB taxonomy): Bacteria > Pseudomonadota > Gammaproteobacteria > Pseudomonadales > Halieaceae > Luminiphilus. The sequence goes on from JBELJN010000036.1 coordinate 9,054, forward strand.
CTCAAGTGCACATCGCGTCCGGGTGTTCCAATATCGTGCCCTGCCGAGAAGTGCTTTCCCTCGCCTTTGAGTACAATCACCTTGACGTCATCGTCGGCCACGGCGCGCATAAATGCGGCATCAAGCTCGTAAGTCATCCGCCCATTCTGCGCGTTGTTGTACTTTGGCCGATTCATTGCGATCCAGGCGATCCCGTCGGCCGCCTCATAGGTCACAATATCGGTCTCTTCGACGTAGTCAGTGTTTGCGTCTGTCATAGTGCTCTCTCCCATCAGGCGCTTCGAACGCCGGGCGGATTGTCTTTGAGTTGCTTTGCACGGAAATTCAATGGATCCAGCTCTGAAATAATCGCCAGCTGCTCATGCGTCGGTGACGCTGTTTCCGCCACGGTATCAGCTACGGCAAGCTCAAAGCCCGTATTTTCCTGCACTTCAGCTAACTGTACGCCTGGGTGTAGGCTAATAACGCGCATTTGTTTGTTGGGCCCATTGAAGTCCATCACGCACAAGTCGGTAATGACACGTCGAATATCGACATCGTCAAAACTATAGCCTCGTGGCAGGCGATCAGGGTTATAGCCCACTGAACAAACCACATCACACTCCCCCGCAACGAATACACGTGTTGAGTGCTTCGGGACAAAGAACGAGTTAGCGTGACTGATGGAGTTGCCGGGAAAACCCCGCACACCCAATAATTGCACCTTCGGCGCGTCGTACGATCCGCCCAGTGCCGCGATGTTAGTCTGCCCAAAACGGTCGACCTGACTCGGGCCAACCAGTGCATGTCGCGCACCGCTCCATACGTTGTCAAAAATACGGGCAAACCCCATCCAATTTTCATTGGCTTGCCCCGCGTGAGAAGTCATACCACTGACGGGGTTGGGTCGCGACAGCATATATGACTGACTGTCGGTCATCATCATGTCGAGATTCGTTGTCCGCATTGCGAGGCTGGCAGCCAGCCGAGGCAATAGGCCAATTCCGGTTGCCAACACCTCTCCTTCATCATCGAAGCTTTGGCTCGCTGCACAAACCATGAGCTCTGCGAGAGAAAACGTCATAAGGCGCTCCTGTTAATAAACCGGTAACGGCAGTGATTGAATGGTATCTAGTCCGCCAACAGCCGCTTGATAATCTGCCTCGGAATCGCCCAAGAAGGCCTCTGACCAAGCATCGAAGCCGCCCTCGGCAATCAACGCCCCGTATTCCTTGTAGTGTTTGATGTCAAAACCATACAGCGGGTCAGATGAGGACGGATGCGCACCACCCGGCATGTGGACAACTTTGCTGGTGCAATTGCGCTCCCAGTACACGCGACGAGCGACGTCGGGATCATGAAAATAATCCGTGGAGACCATCTCGTCGACCGAGACAATGGTCGTGTCAGATGCTCGTGCAAACCAATCATCCATGTAATGGTCGGGACTTGCTATTTCGCAAACACCTCGTTCATCTGCCTTGGTTGCATGGATCAGAGCCACATCGAGATTTAGCGCGGGCATCGCCACCCATTCTTTATCGTCGTAGGGACTGTCAACCAGCTTAAGGTCTGGGTTGCGCGTAACGACATCGGTCCCAATGCCAATCCTAGTGGGAATGTAAGGACTCCCCCAGGCGGCAGCTCGCAAACCGAGCAGCATCATGCCCTCATCGACTTCGCGTACCTCTATGGTGCCTGACTCACGCGCTTTTCTGAAAGCGGGCTCCAGGGGCATAAAGTCCAATGACACGAAGGCAAAGATCACTTTCTTCACTTTACCCGCAGCACACAAGAGCCCAACGTCGGCCCCACCGTAAGCCACAACCGTTAGGTCGCGCACATCAGAACGCAACAGTTCGCGCACAAGCCCCATTGGCTTTCGACGAGGCCCCCAACCACCGATACCGATGGTCATTCCGCTCTCAATAGCAGACACCGCCTCAGCAGCGCTGACGCACTTATTCATGCGCGAATTTCCTATATGACTGATCAGATGAATCCAGTATCAAAGTGCACCATCTGACCAGCATCCCCCATTGAGACTATGACAAGAAATGCTAAGCAACTTAGCGTGCACAAATAGACTAACGGTATACACATTTATGACGACGGCATGTCCAACAGGCCACAACACAACCGCAGACCTTATCGAGGATGCAGCGCAGCGCTATGCAGCGAAAACCTTTATCCACGACAGCGGCAGAGACTTGTCGTTTGAAACGGTTTTTATGCAGGTACAGCATCTGGCTAATGCACTGGTGGCAAGAGACTTCAGGTCCGGTGACCGGGCGGCCATTTGGGCACCCAATTGCGCAGAATGGATTATTGCAGCGCTCGCGATCCAGTATGTCGGCGGTACATTGGTTACGGTTAACACCCGTTATAAGGCTGGCGAAGCGCGGGACATTATTGCCGATAGCGGCAGCTCTGTAGCCTTCGTCGTCGATGAGTTTTTGGGCTCAAACTATGCTCAAGAACTTGAGAACGAAAATATTGTCGGCCTGGAACACATTGTTGCCCTACCTGCACCAAACTCCTTAAATGAAACGACTTACCATCGATGGATTCACGAGGGGGAGCGCGCGCCCGACAACCAATCTGCGCAACGCGATACACAACGCTTGGCCACAGGACCCGATACGGTCTCGGATATTTTGTTTACATCGGGCACAACTGGACGCGCCAAAGGTGTTGTTACGACGCACGGTCAAAACATTCACGCGTTCGACGTCTTTAGCGATATTTTAGGGTTAGACGAGACCGACCACTACCTCATTATCAATCCGTTCTTTCACAGCTTTGGCTACAAGGCTGGCTGGCTCGCCGCCCTGCTTCGCGGTGCAACGGTCTACCCAATGGCCGTATTCGATGTTCCTGCGGTACTCAAGGCTGTAAGTACACATCAAATCAGTGTGATGCCGGGGCCGCCCACCCTCTTTCAAAGTATCTTGATGCATCCAGATAGGGACGCCTTCGATATCTCGTCGCTCAAAAAAGCGACAACGGGTGCAGCGATCATACCGACCCAACTGATTGTCGCGATGAGAGAGACCCTCGGCATCGATACCGTCATCACCGCCTACGGTCTCTCCGAGACCTGCGGCTTGGTCACAATGTGCCGACGAGGCGATGCGCCTGACATCATTGCAAAAACATCGGGGCGCGCGATTCCCGAGGTCGAGGTTGGCATCATGCGACATGATGGAACCCTTGCCCCGCCTGATGAAACCGGAGAAATCGTGGTCAGAGGGTTTAATGTCATGCAGTGCTATTTCAACAACGAGCAAGCCACTTCCGAAACAATCGACAAACATGGCTGGCTGCATACGGGCGACATCGGGTCCCTTGATTGTGCTGGTAACATTCGCATAACAGACCGGCTCAAAGACATGTTTATCTCCGGGGGATTCAACTGTTACCCCGCAGAGATAGAGAATCAATTGTTAAACCATGACGAGGTCGCTCAAGCGGCGGTCGTTGGCATGTCCGATGAACGCATGGGAGAAGTCTCTGCCGCCTTTGTGGTGAGAACCCCCAAAAGCCAGTTACTAGAAGCTGATCTCATCGACTGGAGTCGTCAGAACATGGCGAACTACAAGGTTCCAAGAAGGATCATATTCACTGAGACGCTGCCGTTAAACGCATCGGGCAAGGTGCTAAAGACGGAGCTTAGAGCGATGCTCTGAGCTGCCACCTTCAGGATAAGCAGCCAAAAATGACATCGAGCCACTTAAAAAAGAGAAGAGATTAGCGCAATGAGTATTAAAAGCTTGGGATACATAGGGGTAAATGCAACAACGCTGAGTCAGTGGAAGGGCTTTGCCTGTGACGTCATGGGCCTTGAAGATGTGTCGTCAACGCTCGGTGACGATAAAACCCACTATTACAAAATGGATGATCACCCCTACAGGGTCTTCGTTCAGGCAGCCGAGGCAGATGGCTTGGCCGTCTGTGGCTGGGAGACCAATAATCAAAACGGTCTCGACGGTGTGGCAGCGGCCCTCTCCTCGGCAGGCGTCTCCTTTACTTGGGGTGACGACGCCGCTATTGCAAAGCGCCGCGTACAGAACCTTCTAAGCTTCACTGACCCCGCCGGCAATCATCACGAAGCCTATTGGGGCGTTGTCTCTGACTTCAAAGGCCTCAACTCCCCCCAAGGTGTTTCCGGCTTTGTAACGGGCGACCAAGGACTTGGACACATTGTGCTCCCTGCACCTAACTTTGATGAAACATCGCAATTTTTTATCGATGTCCTGGGCTTTGGTTTATCTGATTTGATGAAACTGCGGTTTACACCTGACCCAGATGAGCCCGTTAAACGGCTATGGTTCATGCACTGCAATCGTCGCCATCACAGTCTGGGATTACTCGAACTGCCGCACCCAGCCGGTTGCATCCACGTGATGACCGAGGTGAACAATGTCGATGAGGTGGGTCTGTGCAACGATCGGCGCATTGCCGCCGACGTCAAACTCACAGGCACCTTAGGGCGTCACGCCAACGATCATATGGTCAGTTTTTACATGCAAAGTCCCGCTGGTTTCGATGTTGAGTACGGTGCAGAGGGTCGGACGATTGATGAATGGGATGCGTACGAAGTCTTCGAAAGCACGGTTGTCAGCTTCTGGGGTCATGATTTCTCTGTAGGCCACGCGGATTAGGTCGATATTCAAGGTTAGTACATACGAGGTATGTGACGAGCGCAACGCTTTGCAACGATGTGCTCAATGCCCTAAAACCGGAACCAGACGGAAATACCATTAGGAATTTGAAATGAGCACACACGAGCCAGTAGTCACACAGCAAATACTCGATTTGATTGCGAGTAAGTCAGACGAGCAGCGTGCGTCGCGGCGCATGTCTAAAGATGTGGTCGATGCGCTGAAAGAATGCGGCTTCTTCACCATGTTACTTCCAAAGCAATGGGGTGGGCTCGAACGCAAGCCGCAGGAATTCTTTGCTGAGCAAGTGCGGATCGCAGAAGCCGACATGAGCACGGCGTGGGCTGGCGGCATTATAGCTGTCCACGCATTCCAACTCGCATTGATGTCCGAAGAAGCGCAGCGTGAGGTGTACGAAAATGACCCCAATACGCTCATCAGCAGCTCGTATAACCCGGTTGGTGCCCGCGCAGAGATGTGTGAAGGCGGATTTATGCTTCACGGACGCTGGGGCTGGAGTTCGGGCTCTGACCACTGCACTTGGGCGTTGTTAGGCGGGGTTATCCCCGGTGACGGCTACCGCACATTTCTTGTGCCCCGATCGCAATATGATATCGAAGACACCTGGGACGTTATGGGCCTCCAAGGGACCGGTTCTAATGATGTCGTCATCTCTGAGCCTATCTTTGTGCCAGAACATCGTACGCACAAGCAGATGGACGGCTTCAACTGCGTCAACGACCAAGAAAACCCCATGTACGATTTATCATGGGCGCAGACGTTTGTCCGTGTAGTGAACTCGGCGGCTATCGGCGCACTCAAGAAAGCGGTAAAAGTCTTTGTTGACGCCAAACAAGGCAATTCAACCACCGACATGACCAAGTTCGCGGGTGATGTAGAGACCCAAGAGCGCCTTGCTAAAGTGTTGAATACCATCGGTGAGCTTGAAGCGGTGATGTTCCATAACTTCAACAAGATGGAGGCTGCCAACTGGAAGCCAACACTTGAAGAGCGAATCATGTACCGGTACCAAGCGTCGATCGTTATCGACAAAGCCATTGAGGCGATTGACACCTTATTTGACGTTGCCGGTGGGCGCTCTGTCTTTAATGGCCACCCACTGCAGCAACTTTGGCACGATATTCACATTGCACGGTGTCACGTCGCGAACAACCCTACTGCGTTTGCGCGAAATTTGGGTAGCGTCACCCTCGGTATGGAGAACAAGGACGTATTCATCTGATGGCTGCCAACCCCGAGACGTCGCAATACCATGAAGTTGAGCCAGAACGGGTCATCCACTACACCGACCATGCGCCCAATGGGGACTTACAAGGTGTTGCGGTCTTCATTCATGGTAGCGGCCCGGGGGCTAGCGGTTGGAGTAACTTCAAGCACAACGTTTCGGCGTTTCAAGGCGCGGGCTACCGCTGCATCGTTTTCGACCAGTGGGGCTATGGAAAGACCTCAAAACCACAGGATGTAGACCATACCCTCGACTTTTTCATCGATGGACTTGTCTCACTCCTTGACCGTACGGGTATCGCCAAAGCGGTACTCGTAGGGAATTCACTGGGCGGCGCGGTGGCACTGGGTTTGGCGTTGCGCCATCCTGAGCGTGTGGAAAAACTCATTCTCATGGCGCCCGGTGGCATTGAATCGCGCGAGAACTACTTTTCTATGCCCGGCATTCAAGCCATGGTGAAGTACCCCATGGGCTCTCCTGAATTCACCAAAGACGTGCTGGCTCAACTGCTGACTCAACTCGTTCACGACCCGGCAAACGTTGACGATGAACTGGTCGACGAACGATGGGCGACACTGGAGACACAAAATGCTCACGTTCTTGCCACAATGCAGATACCTGATTTAAGCGATCAACTGGCCTCAATCGATATTAATACATTGGTATTTTGGGGTACAGAGGACCGTTTCTGTCCAGCGTCAGGCACGTGGAAAATTCTGGGGATGAAGGGAAATGTCCAAGCTGAACTGGTGAATTACTGTGGTCATTGGGTCATGTCGGAGTATCCAGATCTCTTCAACACACGCTGTCTGTCTTTTCTTTCTCACTAATGCCGGTCTAAATACGGCCTATTTAAACAACGAGAGCCACGCATGAGTCTTACGTCCGCCGATCACGAAACCCTTGGGCGTGCACTCTATGATGCCATGCGCACAGAAACCGCCATTAAGCCGCTGCGTGAGACGCATCCTTCAATCACGATCGAGGATGCCTATCAGATATCACGGATCATGCTCTCACACCGAACAGTTAACGATGGTGAAATCGTTGTGGGTAAAAAGATCGGAGTGACCTCCGCCGCCGTGCAAGAAATGCTCGGCGTCTTTCAGCCCGACTTTGGCTTTCTAACGGATGCGATGGCATACGGAAACAACGCCGAGATTCCGATAGCAGGCAACATGATCTCACCTCGCGCCGAGGGTGAAATAGCGTTTCGCCTTAAATCCACATTGACCGGCACAGACAACACCGAAGCTGATGTCCTGGCTGCCACAAAGAGCATCATGCCCTGCTTTGAGATCGTCGACTCCCGAATCGAAAATTGGCAAATCGCCATCCAAGACACCATTGCTGACAATGCCAGTTGCGGCGTTTACGTATTAGGCGACAATGAAATCGACCCAAACGACGTGGACCTACCCAATATAAAAATCGACGTGAGCAAAAACGGGAAGCCATTGAGTTCAGGGCTCGGTAGCGCCGTTCAGGGCAACCCCCTCACCGCCGTTGCGTGGTTAGCCAATACCTTGGGCGCCTACGGTATCGCCCTCGAGGCCGGCGAGGTCATTCTATCGGGGTCAGTCGTCCCACTGGAACCCGTGCAAGCAGGAGACATCATGAGCTTGACGATGTCAGGTAACGGGTTTGAGACCTGCAGCACTAGCTGTCGATTCATTTAACAATGGGTGATTTATGACAATAAAAGCCAAAGCCGCCATCATTGGCCCCGGTAATATCGGCACTGACTTACTAATGAAATGTCAGCGCAGCGATTTTATTGAGGCCACCTGGATGGTGGGTATCGAGGAATCAGCCGGCATTCAGCGGGCGAGAGAGTTCGGTTTGCGGACCAGCACAGAAGGTGTCGACGGACTTGTTACAGGCTTCGATGAAGCGCCTGTCGATTTTGTTTTCGACGCGACCTCCGCTTACGTGCATGCAGAGAACAGTCGCAAAGTCACCGCTCTCGGCGCCACCATGATTGATCTTACCCCTGCCGCTATCGGACCTTTTTGCATACCCCCGGTCAACCTCGAAGCGCTGCTTAACACGGGACCTGCTCAGAACGTCAATATGGTGACCTGCGGTGGTCAGGCTACCATTCCCATGGTGTTCGCCGTTAGCCGTGTACAACGCGTGAAGTATGCCGAAATTGTCGCAACAGTTGCCTCTAAGTCGGTGGGTATGGGCACGCGCGATAATATCGATGAATTCACGCGTACCACCTCCTCAGCAATCGCCCAAATTGGTGGTGCGGATGAAGGCAAGGCCATCATCATTATAAACCCGGCCGAGCCACCATTGGTCATGAGGGACACCATTCACTGTCTGACGATAGATGATCCGAAAGAAGCCGACATTCGTGCCTCGATAGACGCTATGGTTGGCGAGGTGCAACGGTATGTTCCGGGCTACAAGCTGAATAACGCACCGATCATCGACGGCAATCGCATCACGATCTCCATCGAGGTCGAAGGACTGGGCGACTTCCTACCCAAATACGCGGGTAATCTCGACATCATGACAGCGGCCGGACTTCGAACGGCCGAAATGATTGCTCAGCGAAGACGGGCTTAAGGGGTTAGTTATGGATTTAACAGGACGTAAGGTCACCTTGCATGACATGTGTCTTCGCGATGGCATGCACCCAAAGCAACATCAAATTACCGTCGAGGAAATGGTCGATATTGCCGGTGCACTTGACGATGCAGGTGTTCCGCTTATTGAAGTCACACACGGTGATGGCCTCGGTGGTGCATCGGTTAACTACGGCTTTCCACATGCAAGTGATGAAACCTATTTGCGTGCCGTCGTTGAGCGGGTCACGAATTCTGCGATCTCTGCCCTCTTACTTCCGGGCATTGGCACTGTTGATCACCTGAGAATGGCGGCAGATTGCGGTGT
>JBELJN010000037.1:0-17768 GCA_042090345.1 Halieaceae bacterium
GATGCGCGCATCGTTGATATTGAAAAAGACCGGGCAGTGTTTGACGCCCGCATGCTGGCGCTCGAGGAGCGCACGCTTCGAAAGTTTAATGCCATGGATTTGTTGCTGGGCGAGATCACCACAACCGGCAGCATGCTTCAGGCCCAATTAGACGCGTTGCCCGGGTTCGCGAACCTCCGGCAAAGTGGCAGTCGTTAACAAATTTATTTAACTAAACCGCAACAATGAATAGTTGGAGGGTAACAATATGACACAGGCAGCATTGGCAGCGTACGGCGCTGTAAAAGTTCACTCAGCCATTGAGGGCGCCTCTCCCCCGCAGTTGATTTCGATGCTTTTCGACGGTGTGTCGTCCCGGTTGAACCAATCTTTAACCGCCATTGAGGCAGGAGAGATTGCGAAAAAGGGCGAACTCATCAGCCAGACCATTAGCATTCTTGAGTATCTGACGGCCGTTTTGGACGAGCACAAAGCACCGGAAGTCGCTAACAACTTGCAGGGCCTTTATCGCTACATGGTCAAAACACTGCTTAATGCGAACATCAACAACGATCCAACGGCGATTCAGGAAGTTATTTCGTTGATGACCGAAGTGCGCGACGCCTGGACCGAGATGATGCGAAGTGAGGCTGCCCACTAATGATGCTTGAGCGAGCAGAGATTTTCCGCGAGGCCAACGAGCGTGTGCCCGGCCCGCCCGGGTTGTTGGCGGCTGTGATTGGCATTACCAGCGACATGCTTGCCGCTGCACGGGCGCACGAGTGGGCGAGCGTCACAGCAGATGAAGCACGGCGGCGTGCAATGCTAGACCAATGTTTTGCCGAGCCGGTGAAACCAGAGTACTCCGAGGTCTTCGCCGAGGCGCTGGCGGTATTACTGCACATGAACGAAGAGCTCACCGCCGTGTTGATGGCAGCCCGCAAAACAATTGCTGAAGAAGGCAATCAAGCCCTAAAAAATGGGCCGAAGCTTGCGCATTACCTCGAAGTCCAATCGTAAGCTGCTTGCTACTACCGGCACCTCGTCACACTCTTAAGCAGAAACTGTGAAGCACCGCACACTTGCGTCAATTACTTGGCGCGCTCTTCCATCCGCTTTGATAGCTTGATAGGGTTACGCATCCGGGGACGCCGGATGTGGATTTATCTAGGGAAAGCGACACGCAAACGTGACGGCCAAGAACACCACAGCTCAGCGCCACCTTAAACACCTCGATCGACGTTTGGTGGGTGTAAGCGATGCTATCGCTAACGTTCGAACACTCGTTTCTAAAGTGGCTCCGACTGATGCGACTGTCTTGCTGCAAGGCGAGTCAGGTACGGGAAAAGAAGTCATAGCGCGACTGATTCACGATTGCTCTGAGCGGGCCGATGGTCCTTTCATACCGGTGAACTGCGGGGCAATTCCCTCTGAGCTTCTCGAAAGCGAGCTGTTTGGTCACGAAAAGGGTGCGTTTACCGGTGCCGTTTCGGCCCGCAAAGGTCGCTTTGAGTTAGCCGAGGGCGGCACCCTTTTTCTGGACGAAATTGGTGACATGCCCTACGAGATGCAGGTCAAGCTGCTGCGTGTACTTCAAGAGCGCGTTTTTGAACGCGTTGGTGGAGGCAAGGCGATTAAATGCAATGTTCGGATCATTGCGGCGACACATCAGCACCTCGAGCAGCAGGTAGAGGACGGTAAGTTCCGCATGGATCTTTACTACCGGCTCAATGTTTTTCCGCTCGATGTGCCGGCACTACGCGACCGCACCGCTGATATCGCTGTGCTTGCCCAAAGATTCATTGACAGTTTTGCAGAGCAGGGTCGAGGGCTCGTTCGTCTAGAGGCTGACGCCATGGCGCATCTGCGCGTATACCAATGGCCTGGCAACGTTCGCGAACTGGGAAACCTTATTGAGCGTTTGATTATCCTTAATACTGACAAGTCAGTGTTCGCTGCTGACTTGCCGGCGAAGTATCAAAGCACCGAACTGGCTATCGCTGACCGTCCAGATAGCGTCGAGCTTTTGGTCGACCAGTTAACGGAGATTGAGTCTGAAGATCTTTCGGCCCTATTTGCGCCGGCACCAACTTCCCCCATAGCACCACCCATGCCATCACATCTCGATGAGCCGATCGATTTGAAGCAGCACATGGCGGATACCGAGCGCGCACTGATTATCTCGGCGCTCGATCAAACCGGCTGGGTCAATGCTCATGCGGCCAAGCTGCTCACCCTGCAGCGCACAACCCTGGTTGAGAAGATGCGAAAATACGACATCAAGCAGGAAACCGACTCGTCAGAATTCCGACGTACGGCGGCAAAATAAAGCCTAAGCCGCTGTATTTAATATATAAATTTCTATTGGCACATCGTTCGCTAACAAATCTATTGAAATGAATATGCGTCAATTTTGACGCTCATGGACAATAGGTTTCGACATGAGTGATGTAGCAATCAACCAAGTCCTCTCGCAAATGCGAAGCATGCAGGCATTAGCACAGGGGCAATCGGTCGGTGCAGGAACGCTTGGCACCGAGGCAATACCCAGTTCTCAGTTTTCAAACCTCATGACGCAGTCGATTTCGGACGTCAACGCATCGATGCAAGAATCAAAAGTCTTAACCTCGGCATTCGAGAGCGGTGACCCCACGGTATCGCTGGCTGAGGTTATGATTACTGCACAAAAAGCGAGCCTTCAATTCACAGGAATGACAGAAGTACGTAATAAACTGCTTAATGCGTACCAAGAAGTCATGAACATGCCGGTATAAGGAATAGCATTCAATGGCCGATAACCCCGTTTTAGATCGCTTGAGTGGTTTTGCAGCGCAGCCGGCAACACGACAATTATCGTTGCTCACGGGCTTTGCCGCGAGTGTGGCGCTCGCCATAGGCTTGGTTAACTGGGCAAGCACGCCCTCCTACGAGGCACTTTACGGAGGAATGTCCCCTGCCGATAACGCGACCGCCATTTCGGTGTTGCAAACCAATGGCATTCGATACCGTATGGAACCCGGCACGGGGCTATTAGAAGTACCGTATGACGATGTCTTTCAGGCGCGCATGGCGCTCGCCAGCGAAGGCTTTCCCAGAAGCGGTGGCGGTGTTGGCTTCGAGTCGCTTTACGAAGAACAGCAAATGGGACTCTCAAGTTTCATGGAGCAGGCGCGTTACCACCGTGCGGTCGAGTCTGAATTATCGAGAACTATCACCGCCATGAGTTCGGTATCCGCTGCGCGTGTACATTTGGCCATCGCCAAACAGTCGGCCTTTATGCGTCGTGGAAACGAGCCTTCGGCCTCAGTCATGGTGAACTTATTACCGGGTGTCCGCTTAAGCGAGCGTCAGTTGTCTGGGATAATTCACTTAGTGGCATCGAGTATTCCAAATTTGGACTCTGATCGCGTATCGGTGGTCGACCAGGCGGGTAAGCTACTCTCTAGCCAGGGCGAGGACTCGGACTTTGGCTACACGGCCGAGCAGTTTAGGTTGGCGCAGCAGTTCGAAAACTCCTTAAACGATCGCGTCCTGGCCATCTTGGAGCCCATTTTGGGTGCTGGCGCTGTGCGCGCTCAGGTAACGGCTGACATGGATTTTACGCGTGTTGAGAGTACCAATGAATTTTATGATCCAACAACCGTTCTGCGCTCTGAGCAAACGACCCAGGATATAACCAATCGTGGTAACGCCGGTGGCGGTGTCCCGGGTCAGTTGGTAGCCCAGCCGCCACAGCCGGGAGTTGATCCCGCAGTAGCTGCCGCGCAGCAAGAGGCGGCAAATACACCGGATAGAGAGAGCTTGCGGGAAACACGCAACTACGAAGTGACTAAAACTATTTCGCATACACGGCGTGTCCCTGGCACTCTTCAGAAGCTATCGGTAGCCGTGGTCGTCGATTATGCGCTTGACGAGAACGGCGAAAGCATTCCGCTTGAGCAGGCAAAGCTTGATCAAATTTTGGCACTCGTGAGAGAGGCGATTGGTTTCTCAGCAGCGCGCGGTGACACCGTACAGATCATCAACTCCCCGTTCATTGCACCTGCGCCACTGGAGCCCATTCCAGAGCCAAGCCTATTTGAACAGGCTTGGGTGTGGGAGCTGGGGAGAGGACTTCTTGCTGCCCTCGCTGTACTGGCACTCATCTTTACCGTATTGCGTCCAATGATTCGCTATTCGACAAGCTATATGCCACCTCTGGCGCCCGGGGCTGCTCAGGCACGGCTTGAAGGTACAGCTGCGGCCACAGCTGAGGGCGCGGAAGCGCTCGCGTTAGCTGGCCCGAGCACGCTCCCAATTGAAGCTCCAAAACCAAATTACCATCAGAGCGTCGCCATGGCGCGTAATACCGCCGTTGAACAGCCGGCGCGCGCAGCCTACGTCGTGAAGAACTGGATAGCTGCAGATGGCTAATGAACTAAATCTTAGCGGTGCACAACGCGCTGCCATTTTTCTTCTGGGTGTCGGCGAAGAGGCCGCCACCGAAGTGATGCGTCATATGAGTGCCAAAGAGGTACAGCAGGTTGGCGAGGCAATGGCGACGATCTCAAAACTCACGAACGAGCAGGTCGAGAGCGTTCTGTCTGAGTTTCACATCGATTCGGCGGAGATCAATCCCCTAGGGCTGGAGGTGCCGGCGTTTACTCGTCGGGTAATGACATCTGCTCTGGGACAGGATAAGGCCCAAAATATCTTAGCTCAGGTATTGGAGAAACCCGAGGAGCACAATGGGGTAGAGGCGCTTCAGTGGATGGCACCGAAAGCGATCGCAGAGGTGCTCGAAGAAGAGCATCCGCAAATCGCAGCGACGGTAATGACACAGCTTTACGATGAACAGGCAGCAAAGGTATTGGAGTTACTGCCTGACGAGATGAGGAATGATGTGATCCTTCGCATAGCTCGCATGGAAGAACTGGATCCTCTCGCCATGGATGAGCTCGATCGCGTGCTCGAGAGTCAGTTAGGCAAACTACAACGCACGCCACCTCGCAAGGTAATGGGCCCTGACAACCTCGCTGCAATTCTCAACGCTTCCGGCAGTGTACTCGAGCAGGAGGCCCTGGCTGCACTCTCGTTGGCTGACGAGGAGCTCAGCGACGACGTCAAAGAGAAAATGTTTATTTTCGACAATCTTTTGCAACTCGACGATAAAGGCTTCCAGCGTTTAGTGCGTGAGGTGCAACAGGAGAACCTACTCATTGCCCTCAAAGGTGTCGACGAAGTCCTTGCGGAACGATTTTTTAACAATATGTCGGAGCGGGCCGCAGAAATTCTCCGGGAAGATATGGAGGCATCGGGTCCTGTGAAATTGGCTGACGTAGAGTCGGCACAAAAAGAGATTGTTAAGACGGCCAAAAAATTATCCGACGAGGGAGAGATTATGATTGGTAAGGCAGCACGTGATTATGTCTGAGGTTGCACCTGAGCGATGGCACCCACGTACGCTGACCGCTGTCCCCACTGGGACAAAAAGCCTTGAGGCGGTAGCGGAAGATGCACGTCAAAAAGGGTATAACGATGGCTTTTCCCAAGGACAAGCAGATGCGCGAAAGCAAGGCGAAAAAACGGCTAGCGAGTTAGCAGCTTTGTGGCGTTCGATGCAAAAGCCAATTGCACATCAGGACCAAGAAGTAAGTGAACACTTACTATCTTTAGTCGTTGCGATGTCAAAGTCGGTACTACAACGGGAACTCGAGGTCGATGTCGATCTTATTGCAGCGGCACTCGAAAAGGCACTGAACTGTCTGGCTGACGCTGAGGCACCTTTAACTGTGGTGCTCAACCCTGCGGACAAAGCGGTGGTGGAAAATTTACTTGAGGAAGGACGCTTAGAGGCCGAGTTAGTCGCCGATACCGCTATGCTACGAGGCGGTTGTCGAGTGCAGCGCGGTCATGCTTTGGTCGATGCAACGATCGAGAGTCGTGTGGCCGATGTAATCGAGCAAATTGCGCGTGCGTATGGGGCATCTTCCGAAGCTTCAATGGATGCCACGCCACTCGATCCCGATCGTATTAATGCAATCGCGAAACGTTTCTCCAGCGAGACTGATGATGACTAGTCCCGAGACGTTTCAGTCTGCCCAGTTCGCTCGCGTTAACTCGCGAGTTGCCGCCATCACCAATGCCCTGTCGATTCCAGAGCCGACGGCATCTGGGCGGCTGACCCGATTATCTGGGATGCGACTTGAGGTCAGTGGTCTTCGGGCGAGTATCGGCGCGCGCTGCTGGATAGAAACGGGGAATCGTCAGGGGACGGTCGCTGAAGTGGTGGGCTTCGAAGGAGAGCAGCTTGTTCTCATGTGTGAGGGCGCCGGTGCGGGTCTCACTCCGGGTGCCACGGTTACTGTCTTGGGCGATACCGAGGCGGTGACAGTAGGTGATCATTTGCTTGGCCGAATTATTGACGGTTCGGGGCAGCCACTGGATGGTCTTCCGTTGGTCGCAGGCACAAAAGTTCCGTTGCGTGGTAAATCCATTAGCCCCATGGAGCGCACAAGCATAAATACGCCTTTGGATGTCGGCGTCCGCGCCATTAATAGCTTATTAACCATTGGGAAAGGGCAGCGCATGGGACTGTTTGCAGGCTCCGGCGTTGGAAAAAGCACACTACTTGGCATGATGACCCGATTTACCGAGGCAGATATCGTTGTTGTGGGCTTAGTTGGAGAGCGGGGGCGCGAAGTCCGAGAATTTATTGAAGACAGTTTGGGGCCTGAAGGCCTTAAGCGATCGGTAGTGGTAGCGACGCCCGCCGACACATCTCCTCTCATGCGCGTCGCCGGTTGCTGGCGTGCGACGGCAATCGCCGAGCACTTCCGCAGCCAGGGTAAAAACGTTTTGCTTCTTATGGACTCGCTTACGCGATTCGCGCAGGCGCAACGGGAAATTGGCTTAGCGGCCGGTGAGCCACCGGTATCTCGAGGATACACCCCGTCCGTATTTTCTACCTTGCCCAATCTAATTGAGCGGGCTGGCAACGTAGGCTCTGGCTCCATTACCGCAATTTATACGGTGTTGGTGGAGGGTGATGATTTGCAAGACCCTATTGCTGACGCGGCCAGGGCGATTTTAGACGGACACATTGTATTGTCTCGCTCCATCGCTGAGGCGGGAATTTATCCCGCCATTGATATTGAGTCATCGGTGAGCAGATCTATGTTGCAAATTACCTCAACTCAGCACCAAGAACAGGCGCGTCTCTTAAAAGAGTCTTTCGCTACTTACCGCGCAAATCAGGATCTTATTTCGGTCGGTGCTTACCGCTCAGGGGCTGATCCATTGATTGACCGCGCCATTGCTAGTCAGGACACCATTCGCCAGTTTGTTCGTCAGCCCCTAACCGAGCGCCTTGGATTTGATGACAGCGTTGAACAGCTCGATAGAGTTGCAAATGACATGCTCGTGACACAAACCGTTGAACCCGCATCTATGGGTATGAAGACGACAGGTACGCAACTCGCACAGGGTAGAGGGGCTTAACCAATGGCAAGGGATCAATTGGCTCTGGTCGAACGACTCGCCGAACGTCGGGAAAAAGAGGCCGGTTCGAGACTTTCAGTGGCAAGGGATGCCGTTGATCAGTCACAGGGTCAGCTGTCACAGGTCCTTGATTACAGGAAAGATTACTACCGGCTTGCGACCGGTGCGACAGGTAAGCACATTGATACCAACAGCCTTCGCACTGCGCGCCATTTTTTGTCGGAGCTGGATGACATTATTGCCCGCCAGCAGCAATCACTGCGCCAGGCAGAACTCGCGCTTGAGCAGCAGCAAACGGCGTGGGTGGAGTCTAAGCGCCGTCTCACTTCCATAAAAAATTTACGCAATAAGCGCCGCTTTGATACTGAGCGACTCGCTGAAAAAGAAGCTCAAAAGCTTATCGATGACGTATTTGCAACCAAACAAAACCCTACTCTGAAAACAATCCCGCGCGGCAAGGGAGTACAACGATGATGACTATGTTTACGAATTTACTGACCACAGCGTTTCCCGGTCTGGGATCTCAGCCACCTACGGCAACCCGTGCCGGAGACACGGCAACCGAGTTTGAAGCCACTTTTGCTGGCGTATTGGATTCAGAGCGCTGGTCCTCGCCTTGTACCGATCCATCTCAAACCATTGAGCAGAGTGAACCCTTGGGTGATGCTTCGGATAATGAATCTGTCGATGCTTCGAGTGATGCCGATGCAGATAACGATGCGGCTTCTGATGCTGCTGCGCAGGCCAGTGCGACAGATTCCAACGACGACGACGCGTTAAACGGTGACGAGTCGGCTGAGCACCCTGATCAAGCAACTCTTTCCATGATACAGACAGCCCATCAGATGGCGTCAAATCCATCAGCCAGTCTGAGCGACTCGCGACCTAGATTTGCCGCCTCTGAACTCAGGGCCACGGGCGGACCGACCGACCTCGGTTTGATGAACACCTCAGTGAATGATGTGAGATTAGGCATGTTCGCCGTTGATGCCCCCGATTTGTGGGTGAGTGAGGGCGGGTTTCCAGACATGCCAGCAGTCCCAGTTTCCGAGCCTCGTCAAGGCGATAGGCCGTCGGCTTTAGCAGCGTTGATACCGGTCAATATCGATGTCACCGCTCCGCGGGCGAAACCCAGTGCCGCAATCGCGGATATGGCACCAAAGAATCTGCAGCAATTTACCACTGACATGTCGACTCATATTAGGGTCATTAAGAATCAGGGCGGCGGTGAGGCGCGAATCAACCTTCACCCAGCTGAGCTTGGCCGCATGAGCCTGTCCGTTGTGACTGAGGGAAGCGAGACGAAGGTTAGCTTTTTTGTCGAAAACCAGATGGCCCGGCAGGCCATTGAAACCGCCCTACCACGCCTGCGCGAAATGTTAGAACAGGCCGGACTTTCGCTGGCCGAGAGCGATGTCTCAGAGCGAGATGCACATCAGGAGTTTGAGTCCGACGCAGGACGCGGTAAGGATCCTCTTGCCAGCGATAGCTCCGATGGTGCTGCGCTGGACCTGGACGAATCACTAGACCTGTCGGTGACTATGGACCCTAATCGGTTACTTGATACGTTTGCCTGAGACCTATGTCTCAAGCAGGCGTTTAGTCTTAAAAACAAAGTTGTATATCTTTTAAACTCCCACCTAAACTTTAGGTCGAGTACTGCTGACGTCAAGGTTTTGACTGCCCAGTAAGTGTTCGCCTAAAGCATTAATTTATATAGTAAATTTCGCTTTGGTCTGCTGCTTGCTTAATTCAAGCCAGCGGTACGACTCAGTGCGATACCGATAGAGGATTATAGGTGTGAGTGAAGACGAAGTTACAGACACAAAGACTGGTTATTCCATGGTTACCCTTGCGGTTGTAGCGCTGTTGACCCTGTTGGTCGGATACGGTGCGGGCACCTTTACGGGTGATATCCTTCTAGGTGCCATAGGTTTCGGCGAGGAAAAGACTCTCGCGGAGGAATCCGAAGAATCCGAAGAATCCGAGGAGTCTGCGGCGAGTGCGCTGTTCCAACCTATGGACGGTGTGTTTGATCCGAAGAAAAAGCGTTTTTACGCAGAGGTCGGAGAACTGCTTATTGCCATGCCTTATCGAGGCGCGACGCGCCACCTACAGCTGACTGTGCAGCTCGTCGGCCATGATGACAAATATATGAAATCAGTGGAGAACGATGTGCCAGCAATACGCAACGGCCTACTGATCTTTTTAAATCAGAAAACATTCGAGCAAGTGAATACCTACGAGGGCAGAGAGTCATTGCGACTCGAGACGTTGCAGAGGGTAAACGAAATTATTAGTGCGACTGGTACTCAGCGGGTCGCAGACGTGTATTTCACGGCGTATATCACGCAATAGGAAATAGTGTGGTTGAAGAGTCAGATAATGAACCGGTCCTGACGGATGAAGAGATTGAAGCCCTGGTTGAGCACGCGCAAGATGGCGGGTTCGACGACGGCGAATTTCGTATTCATGACTTCAGTGCCGGCGAGTCACTCACGCTGTCAAAGTGGAGTGAGCTTGATGGTCTTCACCGTAATCACGCTGAGGCGCTAGGCCGCGCATTGAGTTCTGCCTTCGATATGGAGGTAGTGGTTGAGGCGCAGGTATCGTCTTTCATGAGCGCTCAGGACTTGTTGACGAGTTTTCCACAGCGGATTTGTCTGATAAGTACCGGCATAGGCCCGTTTGAGGACGAGAGCCATCTTCTTGTGGCAGGCGAGACATTGTCCTTCCTTGTGAACCAGTATTTTGGAGGTCGCTCAGTGACCCCTCCAAAACTTACCTCAAAGGTGACGCCGTCCGAGCAGCGAATTGGTGAGAGGGTGGCCCGCGAGTTTTTGCGCACCATGGCTGAGATCTGGGTAGATCGATTACCACTACAAATGGGCGATTTATACGTTGACGTCACGCCAGATCGCTTTTCACTTATTCCCGGTGAGGTCGGTTTTGCTGTTTTTGCATTCGATATATCTGCGGGGGATGACCACAGTAGTCAAATAAAGTTGTTGATACCTTTCGATGCGCTAGAGAGCCACAGCGCGTCATTGATACCGAAAAAGCGAGAGACTGTCGAGCACCCTGATGCATCTACTTGGGAACCGCAGCTGCGCGCTACGCTGCCGGACGTCAAGGTCGAGGTGCAAGGCGTGGTTGATGCAATTGAAACTACGATTAAAAGCCTTCTCGCCATGAAGGTTGGCATGACCATTCCCATTGACGAACCCGACGCTATGTCACTTTTACTGAACGGTCGTGCTGTAGCACACGGGCGCTATGGCGCTAATGACGGCCTAAAAGCCATGCAATTTACGCAATTTAAGGAACGCGAATCATGAGCAACGATGATGCAACAACTGCTGTCCCTCAGGAACTGGAAGATCGACCAGGCGCTGCCACGGGTGATATCGACCTCGATATGCTGATGGACGTACCCGTCACAATGACGGTTGAGGTTGGTCGTAAAAGTCTGACAATTAAAGAGCTCCTGTCGTTAACGCCGGGCAGTGTGGTGTCATTCGATCGCAGCGTTACCGAGCCTATGGATATTATGATTAACGGCACACTCGTCGCCCGTGGAGAGGTTGTGTCAGCAGAGGGTAAATTTGGGCTGCGACTTGTTGACGTTGTCAGTCCAAAAGAGCGTTTGGAGCAACTGGGTTAATCATGCGCCTGTCTGCACTTACAGTACTGATGTTCGCGCCGGCTCTGGCCGCTCAAGAAATGACGCCGGCAATTGCGCCTAGTAGTTTATTTACCGGCGATTACCTGCTTCAGGTAATCGGCTCTTTTGTTGTGGTTATTCTTTTACTGGTTGCTGTCTTGGTGATGCTCAAGCGCTTTAATGGCGTGAGTGGCAGCATTAGCGGGGATATGCGAGTCGTTTCCAGTGTCAGTGTTGGTCAGCGTGAGCGAGCCGTGCTGCTTCAGGTCGGTGAGCAACAAATCTTAGTGGGAGTGGGTCCCGGTAACGTTCGCACTCTGCACGTGTTCGAGGAGCCTGCGATTGAGGTGGCCGCGCAGAATACACCGAGCTTTGCCGAGGTTTGGAAGGCAGCGACCAGCAAGGTGGCGAAACAATGATGAAGATATGTCGGATAATCCTTCCCATCTTGGTGCTTCTACTGCCGAGCATGGCAGCGGCTCAGACCATCCCACTCGTGACCTCATCACCTATGGCCAACGGGAACACTGAATACGCGCTCGGCATACAAATTTTGATGGTCATGACTGTGCTGACACTGCTGCCAGCCATGCTTATTACTATGACCGCCTTTACTCGCATCCTCATCGTACTGGCGATTTTACGGCAGGCGCTTGGCACGGCTCAGACACCCTCCAACCAGATTATTCTAGGTCTGGCGCTGTTCCTAACGCTCTTCATCATGTCGCCTGTTATCGATCTAATATGGGTTCAATCGCTTGGGCCTTTCCTCGACGGGACGCTAGATTTTCAGGCGGCGCTTGACGTGGCACAAGTACCCTTACGTGAGTTTATGTTTTCCCAAACCCGAGAATCTGATCTCGCCATGTTCGCCGAGCTCGGTGGATATCCGGCATTTGCGTCGCGCGAGGATGTTCCACTATTTGTTTTACTGCCCTCGTTTCTGACCAGCGAACTCAAGACGGCTTTCCAAATCGGATTTTTATTATTCGTGCCTTTTTTGGTGATCGATCTGGTGGTGGCTGCCGTGTTGATGTCAATGGGCATGATGATGTTATCGCCCATCATTATCTCGCTTCCATTCAAGTTAATGCTGTTCGTGCTAATCGATGGCTGGGCCCTTGTTTCGGCAACGCTTGTTAGCAGTTTTGCTCTTTAGGTGATGTGAGATGAGTCCTGAGACAGTGTTAGACATAGGTAGAGAAGCACTCTGGCTCGCAGTTTTACTCGCCGGTCCACTGTTAGGCGCGGCACTCGCGGTTGGCTTATTTATCGGTGTGATTCAGGCCGCAACACAGATTCAGGAAATGACCCTTAGCTTCATACCGAAGCTATTGGCGTTGGTCATCGTCTTGTTTGTTGTTGGACCCTGGATGCTCCGCATCCTCGTGACGTTTTCTGAGCGTTTGTTCATGGAAATTCCCGGGTTGGTGGGCTGAGTCATGCCAATTGCATTTGACACTATCCTGACCAATATGACCTTATTTGCAGCGCCCTTTCTCCGGCTTTCTGCAATGATGGCGGTCGCACCCGTATTTAGCGCGGCAGGCTTTAATGTCCGCACTCGGGCGTTGTTCGCAGTGTTAATCGCCGCGCTGGTTGCGCCATCAATACCGACGCCTCAGGTCGATTCACTCTTCTCTGCGGAAGGCGTATTGATGGCGATCAGAGAAATTGGTGTGGGTGTCATTTTAGGATTCGTGGTGCAACTCGCCTTTGGCGCCGCGGTCTTCGCAGGTCAAGCTATTTCAATGACAATGGGGCTGGGATTTGCGATGGCAGTTGATCCTCAGAACGGGGTTCAGGTTCCGGTTCTATCGCAGCTCTACGTCATCCTAGCAACGCTGCTCTTTCTGGCGTTGGATGGCCATCTTTTGTTGATTGCTGCGGTAGTCGAGTCCTATCAACTGATTCCTATCGGCTTTGCAGGCATACCGGTCAGCAGCCTCTCATCGGTGGTTGCCTTGGGCACCATGGTATTTGCCGGTGGGATTCTACTAGCACTGCCGGCACTTACTGCGCTTCTAATGATTAATGTGGCCTTTGGCATCGTTACTCGGACAGCGCCACAATTAAATATTTTCGCGGTGGGTTTCCCAGTCACAATCCTGGCGGGACTACTTATTATGTTTATTGTCATGCCTGGTTTTATCGACGCACTTGGTGAGCTCATTGAGTCTGCCGTAGGGCGCGGTATGAATGCATTGAGGTAGGACGGTCATGGCAGAAGAACAGTCAGGGCAAGAACGCAGTGAACAGCCCACCGCCAAACGGCAGACGGAGGCGCGCAATAAAGGGCAGGTCGCCCGATCGCGCGAACTGAATACCTTGATCGTAATGTTGGCAAGCTCCCTGGCGCTTTGGCTGCTAAGCGGTCCTGCTGCTTCGGGTATCGCAACGATAATGAGCGACGGATTGAGCCCAACAGGTGATGTGCTTAAAGAAGCTGAGCTAATACCTGTTTACTTAATGGGTGTGATGATGTCGGCGCTCATCCTTATCACACCGTTTCTCATGCTTACCGTCGTTGCCGCGCTTGCCGGTCCCGCCGTCATGGGTGGTTTGTTGTTTAGTCCAGATGCCGTGAGTTTCAAGCTCGATAAGTTGGACCCCATTAAAGGTTTGGGGCGGATCTTCTCTACAAAGGGCCTCATTGAACTCGTCAAAGCACTGCTCAAATTTTTATTGGTCATCGGTGTTGCGGTACTTGTCTACAAGTACTTTGAGCGCGAGATAATGGCGCTAATTACTTTTGATGTCTTAAATGGGATCGTTCGCTCGGGAAGCATGATTATGCTTGCTCTGGTGTTGTTGTCGGCCACTCTCGCACTTATTGCGGCTATTGATGTGCCTTTTCAGTTGTGGAGCCACAACAAGCAAATGCGCATGACAAAGCAGGAGATCAAGGACGAGAGCAAAGAAACCGACGGGCGACCCGAGGTGAAATCGCGTATTAAACAAATGCAGCGCGACGCGTCTCAGAGACGCATGTTGCAAGATGTTCCTGATGCGGACGTTGTCATTACGAACCCGACGCACTACTCGGTTGCACTTAAATATGAGCAGGACGGCTCTGGTGCACCGCGCGTGGTTGCCAAAGGTCAGGACCTTATTGCCTTGAAAATTCGTTCGATAGCGATTCAACACGATGTACCAATATACGAAGAGCCGCCGCTAGCGCGAGCGCTTCACGGTACCACTGAGATTGGTGATGAAATTCCGGGACCGTTATTCCTCGCGGTTGCTCGAGTGCTGGCTTACGTCTTCCACTTACGCAAGTCCGACCCCACCGACTATATACCTCGCCCGCAGCCAGCAGATCTGCCGAGCGAGTTTGCTGAGTATCTTTAGGAGTTAAATGATTATGGCGACTAGCTCACTCGTTGCAGATCAAACTGTCAGCCGCGCGAACTTCGTCTCGGGTCTGGGCACCCCTGCGTTCATGCTCATGATGCTGGCGATGATCGTTTTGCCTCTGCCGGCCATCGCGTTGGACTTCCTTTTCACCATGAGTATCGCTTTATCAATTATGGTGCTCATGGCGTCGGTTTATGCCACTCGCCCGCTGGATTTTGGCGTTTTCCCGACGGTTCTTTTGCTCGCCACCTTGATGCGATTGGCTCTAAACGTAGCCTCAACCCGCGTAGTCCTTCTCAACGGACACACGGGTACGGACTCGGCGGGTCGGGTTATTCAGGCCTTTGGCGAGTTTGTCGTAGGCGGAAGTTACGCCGTAGGTCTCGTGCTTTTTACGATTCTCGTTGTCATTAACTTTGTCGTGGTGACTAAAGGTGCTACTCGCGTTTCCGAGGTCACTGCACGCTTTACTTTGGATGCGATGCCCGGAAAGCAAATGGCGATCGACGCCGATCTTAATGCCGGCTTGATCTCACAGGATGACGCGCTAATGCGTCGCGAACGCGTCACGCGGGAGTCTGACTTTTACGGCGCTATGGACGGCGCCTCCAAGTTTGTCCGTGGCGATGCCGTTGCCGGTATTTTGATCTTATTTATTAATATTCTTGGTGGCTTTGCCATCGGTACTCTTCAACATGGGCTTGATGCGTCGCAGGCCGCGGAAAACTATGTACTACTAACGATTGGTGATGGTTTAGTTGCTCAAATCCCGGCAATGCTCCTTTCGACGGCGACAGCCATCATTGTTACTCGCGTTTCGGGTGAGCAGGACATGAGTGCAGAAGTGTCCAAGCAACTGACGAGCAACCCGAAAGTACTTTACGTTGCTGCTAGCATTATCGGCATCATGGGTCTCGTACCTGGAATGCCAAATTTGGTATTCCTTTCTATGGCAACGCTTCTGGGTGTGGCCGGCTATTTACGATCACAAGAGGGCCTGCTACCGGAGGTGATCGAAGCCAAGCCCGAGGCTGAAGCGCTGCCCAAAAATAATGAGCTCAGCTGGGAGGACGTCTCCAGTTTAGATCAGATTGGCTTGGAGGTCGGTTATCGGTTAATTCCTTTGGTGGATGCAAGCCAGGGAGGTGATCTTTTAAGTCGCATTAAAGGCGTGCGAAAAAAGCTGTCGCAGGAGTTAGGTTTCCTTGTTGACTCTGTGCACATTCGAGACAACTTAGACCTCGGGCCTAACGACTACCGCATAAGTATCCATGGGGTGAGTATGGGCGAGGGTGAAGTGATTCCCGATCGCGAATTGGCCATTAATCCGGGTCAGGTTTTTGGTGATATCGACGGTATTCCCACGAAAGATCCAACTTTTGGCCTGGACGCCTTATGGATTGTCCCAACACAGCGCGATGCCGCTCAAACAGCGGGCTATACCGTGGTAGACAGTTCTACCGTTATCGCAACGCATCTGAGTCAGCTGCTGAAGAATAACGCGGCAAAATTGGTTGGGCAGGACGACGTTCAACAGCTTCTTGATCGGTTGAAGCAAACCGCGCCTAAATTGGTCGAGAATCTGGTTCCCGGTACCATGTCACTCGCAGATGTGACGCGTGTTGTGCACAACCTTCTGGATGAGGGTGTGCCAATACGCGACATGAGGACTATTGCTGAAACGCTCTCTATTCACCGTGGTCTGGAGAACAACCCTGAAGAGCTGACAGCGCAGGTGCGAGTGGCACTTGGACCCTCTATTTTCCAATCTGTCGCGGGCAAGGCTCCTGAGTTACCTGTAATGGTTTTGGATCCGCAGCTTGAACAAATGATGAGCAATGCAGTCCAGAGCAACCAAGGTGTTATTGAGCCAAATCTATTGGACACAATGGTCAGAGGCATTGGAGAAGCCGCGCAAAAAATGGAAGCTGAAGGTGCGAGCCCAGCCCTACTGGTATCGGGAATTATTCGTGGTTTCTTATCGCGATTGCTTCGTGGGCGAATGAGTAACTTTTATATCCTCGCTTACGAGGAGATTCCCGGTGATAAAAATATTCGCGTGGTTACCACCGTCGGTGGTCAAGACTAAAAAGTTGGCCCGCTAATTGCTTAGCCTATACAGCAGGAAAGACTTAGCGGTTTTGACGTCAAGGAATTGGCGTCTTAGGAGAAGATTATGAACGTACAGCGCTTCACGGGACGCACAAATAAGCTTGCATTGGAGCAGGTTCGTGTTGCGATGGGACCAGAGGCTCTCATTCTCTCGAATAAGCGAACGACAGATGGTGTCGAAATATGCGCAATGCTCGAAACTGGAACCGTAGTTTCGGCCATAGCGCAGGCTCGACCCGCTGTGGACTCGCTCGCCGGAGGTACTAATGAAATAGCACTGGCGCATTTAAAACGAGAACTGACAGATTTGCGAGAAACCTTGCATGCAGCCTTGGGTCAGCGCCAATGGCAAGAAACGGCAGGCAAACGTCCTGTAGTTGCGACAATAGAGCAGCGACTGGCCACCTTGGGTTTGGGACGCGTCCTCATCGGTGAGCTTATGGAGAGCGTCAATGCCGACGCCTCTCTGAACGAGGGATGGCGACAGGCCATCACCAACTTGGCGACGCGGATCGAGGTATTAACAGAAGCAGAGCAGGCCGGTTTGAGGGTGAAGGCGATAGTGGGCGGTGTCGGTGCTGATCGATCACTGGCAATACAGCAACTTGTCGTTGCAGCGAGCCAGCAGTTTACGCCCAGTGACATCGCGGTGATTAGTATGCTGAAAGACCCATCTTCAGCCTTGGGTCGGTTCTGCCACGAGCATGACATTGCAAGTTATATGGCACCCGATGCTGCGTCCTTGAAAACGGCGTTGTCGACGGTCAAGTCCTGTCGGCAAGTGTTTATAGAAACGCCGGATCTCACGCCGTCACTCGGTGGTCAAGATCCAGCCGTAAATGCGCTACTTAAGCAGCGTGCCGGACTTACGGCATTGCTCGTTTTACCCTGCACCGTTCAAGAGGCTTACCTTCAGTTACTGATGACCCATGCTGAACAGCTGCCGCTCGCTGGAAGTGTGCTTACCCACCTTGGCGATGCAACCTCAATTGGTCCTGTGCTGGGTATTTTGGCGGGCCGGGATATTCCAGTCGCGGGCGTGGCTGACAGCGCAAACTCAGAGTTGCTAAGAATTACCTCAGAAGGTCTCATAAACGAGTCAAAACGCTTAGCGCGTCGCAGTTTAGAGCGCAAAAATCAGCAACTCAAGGTCGCGGTCTAACCATGTTGCAGCACA
>JBELJN010000091.1:0-3163 GCA_042090345.1 Halieaceae bacterium
GAGCGCTACTGCCGTTTGCATAACCCGCCACCCGCCCACCGATAGGGCTCGCAGTTGTAAATGAGCCGTCCATTCTCACCGTATTGCCAGTCCAACATGCGAATAACATCCTCCGGCGGCATACCCCCCGATGGCTCAGACTGAAGCACCGTCTCTTGCTGCGGATAATCCGTCCAATCAAGCGGTGCCTTCCATCCTGGCGGCGGCATCAACTGTGACCGCGTACCTGCCACAGGATAAAGATTACGCCAATGACGAATCTCGTCGGCTAGATCGGCCACAATATCCGGGTGCTGCTGTGCGAGGTTGTTATGCTCATGGGGGTCCTCAGCGATATTGAACAAAAACTGCGTCACATCGACGGAGCTAAACCCAGTCTCAATGCGTTGTATGAGTTTCCACTCATCGTTGAACGCCGTGACATTTACGTGATTTTTAAACGGTGTTTCTGAGATAAAAAAGAGCAACTTTTCTCGTGGCATCGTTTGCCCGTCGATCAGCGCAGGCAACATATTGCGACCATCGAGCCTAAACTGTGTATCGGCGTCGATGCCGGCAGCCGATGCGAGCGTGGGTAGTACGTCCATTACCGACATGATTGAGTCAACCCGACTCCCCATGGGAATTTTTTCCGGCCATCGCATCGCTGCAACAACCCGGATACCACCCTCAAAAGTGTCACCCTTCCCGCCCCGCAGTGGCGCGTTATCAGCACCACCGATAGCGTAGACCGCACCGCCGTTATCCGAGAAAAACAACACAATCGTGTTGTCTGCCAATCCCTCGCGATCCAAGGTATCAAGCACGCGGCCAATCGCCTGGTCCATTGCATCAACCACGGCGGCGTACATGGGTCTGGCGCTCGTGCGCCCCGTCACCTTGGCCATAAAGCGTGTACTGTCTGCCATTTTACTGCGCGACTTACCACGATCATCCGCCATGTCGGCATACTTGGCTTGCAGCTCTTCCGGCGCATCGAGGGGGGTGTGTGGCGCAATAAAGGGCATATAAATAAAAAATGGCTTTTCTGCATCGCGTTCGCGAATGTAACGACTAACCTCGTCGGCAAGTAAGTAGCTCTCATAGCCCTGATCGTCTATCGAAACCCCGTTGCGCTGAAAATCTTTACCGCCAAGGCTCGCAAACGGCGGGTAAAATCCGACCTCGGTGTGAAGATGCCCGTAAAAGTGCTCAAAACCGCGGGAGTTAGGATGGTATGACTGCTGGGCGTGGCCTAAATGCCATTTGCCCACCATAGCCGTCTGATATCCCGCGCTGAGAAACAGCTCCGGCAGGAAGGTTTCATCTGGATGAATACCGTTGTTTTGCCAGGGCATAATCGTGGAGTAAGCGACACCCAAGCGTATTGGATCTCGACCAGTCATCAGCGCGGCTCGCGTGGGAGAGCATATCGGGGTGGTGTAAAAACGATTCAGCTGGGCGCCCTCGGCGGCGATCCGATCCAGCGAGGGCGTGTCTATTATTTGATTGCCGTGGAATCCAACATCAGCCCATCCCAGGTCATCGGCAACAATGACAACCACGTTTGGTCGATCGCTCGCCTGCGCCGATAAGGCTAACGACGACAGAACCCCTAGAACAAAAACACCCCACATACGGACCATAAAGCACGTTCCTTACCGATTATTAGGCTATGGCACACTGCGCACAGAGTAACGCGAGCATTGCGAGGCTGAAAACCATGAAATCGAAGATACTGTTAGTCAGTTTGGGCGTGATCGCGATTGCAACGGTCGCCATCAATCTTGACTTTCTGACGTCGACGGCGCGCCAAAGCGTAGCGAGTGTCGCCAGCAAAGCGGCCATCAAGAATCTATCGGGCGTGATGGCGGACAACAATGCCAGGGGGTTTGCAGCAGCTGAGCTAATAACGCTGCCCATTAATGTCACTGAGGTAGCGCGAGGGATTTACAAAGCGTCTGGCGTAGGCAACACCTACGTTATTACGACATCGGCGGGGTATGTGGTATTCGATACTGGACTGGTTATTCAGGCCGCCGAGCAAAAGCAAAAGCTGCAAGCCGTGATCGGCAACAGCGAGCCTGCTAAAATAATCCTCAGCCATAGCCACGCAGACCACGTCGGCGGAGCGCGCTTTTGGTCAGAGGGCAACGCGCAACTTATCGCTCACGAGGAATTTGAAGAAGAACAGCGCTATCTCACGGAGCTGAACCCCTACCTTCATGGCCGCAATCGGACACTTTTCCCCTGGCTTCCTGAGACACCGCGCACCCTGCCGGGTATGGATTTTCGGGGTCTCGAGCCAGATATTCTCGTTGATAATGATGTCCCCTTCCGCTTCACCTTGGGCGATCGTCGATTCGAGGTGCATGCCACACCCGGTGCGGAGGGGGCGGACAATATCGTCTTGTGGTTGCCCGACGACAAGGTCCTGTTATCCGGCGATTTCTTTGGCCCGCAGTTCCCGCAGTTTCCCAACATCTTCACCATGCGTGGTGAAAAAGTCCGCAAGCCTGTTGAGTACAGCCAATCAATTGGTCGCTTGCTCGAGTTTGACATTGAAACGCTACTACCGAGTCATCTCGAGCCCATCCAGGGTGCCGACACGATTCGCGCAGGAATGACCCGGATCCGAGATGCGGTCGACTTTGTGCACGACCAGACAGTTGCTGGCATGAACGCCGGTAGGCCGCTCGAAACACTGATGCGTGACATAGTGCTTCCAGAGCGCTTAGCCCTCTCCCAAACACACGGCAAAGTCAGCTGGGCGGTGAAATCCATATGGGAGTACTACGCGACGTGGTTTCACTTCGACCGGACCAGCGAACTCTACGCCACCTCGCAATCGACGATTCTTCGCGATTTAGCCGGCGTGCTTGATCAGCAGGCTGCGTTGTCGCTAGTCCAGAGCAAAATCGACGACAATCGGCCCGAACAAGCGTTGCTGCTGGTGGAGTTACTCGAGGGCATCGATGACGCTACTGCGTTGAATCGACTCCGGCTGCATGTCCTGCAGCAGCTCAAAGATGTCGCGCTGCAAACCGGTAACGATTACGAACTCTATTGGCTCGACAGCGAAATCGAGAAAGCACATGAAACTGCACGGTTGATCAAATGAGTCTCTGTCATTTCTGTTTTACCGGTTAAGGCCAGCCAGATGACATCATCAAACAACACAGTT
>JBELJN010000003.1:0-12561 GCA_042090345.1 Halieaceae bacterium
ATGGCTCTTGTTGATGATTTTTGTTGATGGCTCTCATTAAAAGGTCTATCTGGCAGCTATTTTTGATAGCCCTCCGCCAACCTCGTGATGTATCCCGCCTCCTTTAACCAGCGCGCAACCGCCAAAGTCGTTCTATCGCCATATTCGGGACCAATCACTTGTAACCCAAAAGGCAGTCCATTGCTGTGACGACCCACCGGTACAGCCGTCGAAGGTAAACTACACAAGGTCGCTACACCCGCCCACACAACGTTGTCTGAATAGGGTCGAGACTCGCCGTTAACCATGATTTTGCGGGCGCCAAACGGCGTATCTTGGTCGTGTGGCATTGCCGTAGTGGGCGTCACGGGGCAAATTAGCACGTCGTAATCCTCAAAGAAGGCCCCCCACTTTGCCAACATGTGAGCTCGAATCTCATTCCAGATGAGCCAGTCGCGATGTGGCAGAAGTGTTCCACGGGCCTGAATCGCGTTATGAGACTTGTCATCAGGGCCGAGTTCGCGCGCAACGCGTTGCATGAGCGCAATTTCATCAGGCCCGAAATTGACGCCAATGATTGGTGCCAAATGCATGAGATACGTTTCGTGATGCTCGGCAAGCGAAAAATCAGGCTTTGCCTCTGAAACCTCTGCCCCCTGTAATGCAAGAGCTTGTACCGCACGCTCAATGCCAGCAAGTATTTCATGATCAACGGGGCAGTAGTCATCACCCAACCAGACACCCACTCGTAGGTGCTTCACAGACTCCACGCGAGAAGCCGGTAATGCCAATTCGAGCCCAGACCCGGGCTTTGTATCAAAGCCCGCTGTTACGTCTAGCAGCAGCTCCAAGTCTTCCACTGATCTCGCGAGTGGCCCCATAACCCCGAGTGCCGATGTCGTCAGTGCACCATGTGCCGGCGGTACATGACCACGCTGCGGAACAATGTCAAAGGTTGGCTTGTGGCCAAATAGCCCACAGAAATGAGAGGGTGTGCGAATTGACCCACCGATATCGCTACCAAACTCGAGAGGCGTCATACCCGATGCCAAAGCCGCTGCAGCACCACCGGAGGAGCCTCCGGGCGTCCGAGCAACATCGTGCGGGTTATTGGTCGTCCCGTGGATCGCGTTATAGGTTTGAAGGTCAGCACAGTGAAGCGGCGTGTTTGTCTTACCTAAAATGATGGCCCCTGCTCCTCGCAACCGCTGAACCAACACCGCATCGGTGTCAGAAATACGACCTTTGAAAGGAAGGTGGCCGACTTCGCAGGTAAGCCCAGTTACTTCGTAGGCGTCTTTGATCGTCATTGGTAGGCCGTGCAACGCGCCCAAAGGCTCGCCGCGCTTAACCATTTCATCCGCGCGTTGCGCCTCTTTGCGCGCCTCATCAAAGCGCTCTGCAATGACGGCATTTATGGTGGAGTTGTGCTGCTCTATGCGGTCTATGAAGAAATCCGTTACCTCTAACGAGGATAATTTCCCTTTACCGATATCTCGAGCAAGTTCTTTAGCGGTCTGGTTTAGCATAGGCCGTCTCCTCCTAGCAGTAGTTTTTATTGGACGCTTGAAGATTCGACTATTACCTTAATGGGAGTAATCACCCGCTGCATACACCCGAATAGAGGTGGTAAACCGAGGAATAAGAATAATGAAAATCGTAGTTAGGCTACTTGTTGTTGTTTTAGTTGTAGCGGGCTTGTATGCAACAAACCTCTTTCTAAAACCGATCAGCAAAATTAAAGCGTCGCTTGCGCAAACTAGCATAAGCGATCCCATCACTGTCGATGACCAGGTATTCCGCGATTTGAACCGCAACGGCGCGCTGGACCTTTACGAGGACTATCGCGTTGCGACCACCGATCGTGTGGAAGATCTCCTCAGTCAAATGACGCTCGAGGAAAAAGTCGGGCAGATGTTTCATCCTCCAGTGCTGATCGAGCCCGACCCACTATTTCGGGTGTTCCTAGAGGCAATGAACGCCGGCACGTCCATTGAAGAACTCATCAGCCGTAAGTCACTGACACATTTTAATTTTTATGGTGGCGCCAGCCCTGAAAACATCGCCAAGCGCCTCAACAAATTGCAGCAGGTTGCCGAACGTACTCGTCTCGGTATTCCACTCTCGATCAGCAGTGACCCAGCTCACGAAGTCCCCAGGGGCGGCGGGATCGCTTCGTTCACATTGGGCGGGGTCTCAAAATGGCCGTCGCAGCTAGGCTTTGCTGCAGGTCGCGATGCAAACATGCTCGAGGCCTTTGGCAAAATCGCTGCTGCTGAGTATCGCGCGATGGGCTTCACAACGGCGCTCCACCCCATGAGTGACATGGCAACCGAACCGCGATGGGCAAGAAATTTCGGCACCTTTGGCTCAAATGCGGAACTGTCAGCGGAGATGACTGTTGCTTACATGAAAGGTTTCCAAGGTAATGGTCTTAGCGACAAAAGCGTCATGACTATGGTCAAACACTTCCCAGGTGGTGGCCCGCAGCTGAATGGCTTGGACCCTCACCTCAAATCAGGCGAGAGCCAGGTTTACCCCGGTGAAAACTTTGAATATCACCTGGCTCCCTTCATCGCCGCAATCGAAAACGACATGCGAGTTGTGATGCCTTACTACGGTATACCTACGGCGCAAACAGACGAAGACGTTGCGATGGCTTACAACCGTTACATCCTGACCGACCTACTTCGTGACGAGCTTGGCTTTGAGGGCGTGGTATGCACAGACTGGGGCGTTGTCACAGGCCGTATCTGGGGTGTTGAAGCGCTAACCATCGAAGAGCGTTACCTCAAATCCATCGAGGCGGGTGTTGATCAGTATGGTGGAGAGAGCGAGCCTGAATATGTTGTCGATCTTGTTAACAGCGGTGCTATCTCAGAGGCACGGATCGATGAGTCGGTCCGTCGTATCCTGAAAAATAAATTCGATCTTGGTCTTTTCGAGGAGCCATATGTCGATGAAGCAGCGGTCACTGAACTGGTTAACCTGCCTGAGTACACAGCTCTTGGTATGGAGGCACAACGGAGCGCCGTGGTACTGCTGGATAACGAGAATGCTAAGTTGCCCCTCGCCGCTGATACACGGATCTTTGTGGATGGACTCAAGCCGGCCGTTGCAGCGAACTATGGCACTGTAGTTAACACCCCCGAAGAAGCCGAAGTAGTCCTTCTATTTCTGAACACCGTGTTCAATGGCAACCAGCCCGCCGGTACTGACCGTGCGCTCGATCAGATGATGGCTTCACGCTTCCCCGACACCAACCTGGCTTTCAATGACGCGATCCTTGCTAAAGCGAAGTCCTATAGCGAAGCAAGTCAGCTTGTAACACTGGTGGACCTTAACCGCCCAGCCGTTTTAACTGAACTCAAAGACATGAGCAGCGCTTTAATGGGCACTTTTGGTGTGTCGGATGAAGCCATGCTGGACGTCGTCTTCGGCAAGCACAATCCAGTGGGCAAACTGCCCTTCGAGCTACCATCATCGATGGCCGAGGTAGAAGCTCAGTTGGAAGACGTACCGGATGACACCGCCAACCCGCTATTTCCCTATGGATGGGGCCTGAGTTACGGATCTGCGCAAAGCATGTGATTCGAGGGGATAGGCCTCTAGAGCGTTAGGCAATTTCCAGTGCAATGTCGTCTTCAGAAACAGAGTCGCCCTCACCGATATGAAGCGCGCTGATTGTACCTGGGTGAGGTGCTTCGTAAGGTACCTCCATCTTCATCACTTCAAGGATGAATAAAGTCTGTCCCTCCTCGACCACGTCGCCCTCTGCAACTAGAAGCTTCCAGACAGAGCCACCGGTCTCTAATTCAATTTTTGTCATTGTTCTCTCCAGTGCATCTCAAGGTCTAATAGCAAAGGCTGAGGGACCCAAAAGTTCAGGTAATAACGGTTGTACCCGTGCCAACCACTTACACAGTTCAGGTCGCGTCTCACGCGGGTCGATTAAATCGTGGACAGCGAGTGCCTCAGCACGAGGAAATGGCGACTGTTTTGCGGCTAACATCTCCTCGAGCTCCCGACGTTTAGCATCTGGGTCTGGCGCTGCCTCAATTTCACGGCGGAAGGCAACGGCAACACCGCCCTCTACGGGCAGCGGCCCACTTTCAGCAGAGGGCCAGGCCAGCACGTAAGACTCAGGACCATAATGCGCTGCCTGAGCGACACCGAACGAGCGACGGACCATAACCGCCGCCCACGGCACCGTTGTCATCGCAGCTGTCAGCACCGCGGACGTTCCATGGCGAATGGTCGCCTCCCTCTCGGCCTGACTGCCAATCATAAATCCGGGCTCATCCACCAAGGTAATAATCGGGAAACTGAAGGTCTCACAAAGTTCCATAAACCGGCGTGCTTTATGTGCGCCGTCTGCGGTCATGGAGCCCGCAAGGAATTTGCAGTCGTTACCCCAAACCCCAACTGTCTGCCCGTTTAGCCGCGCAAGTCCAGTGATCTGGGAACGGCCATAGCCTTTCCCCATTTCGAAAAAGCTGTCCTTATCAAAAACGGCTTTGATGACCTTGCGCATCTCAAACGCAACGCGTCGATCACGGGGCACAACCTCAAGCAACGACTCCTCGCAGCGATCGACTGGGTCATCACAGTCAATTACGGGCGCAAGCTTATTGACATGATCAGGCATGAAGGAAAGAAAGCGTTTGATCTCCTCGATGCAGGCACGCTCATCGTCCGCACCGTTATCAACAGTGCCGTTTTTCGTATGCACCTTCCAGCCACCGAGCTCATCTTTAGTCTTCTTTTCACCCATGGCGCGTTCGACCACCGCGGGACCTGCGGTAATGATTTGCGCTGTGCTTTTGGACATAACCGAAAAATGCGAAGCAACCAGTCTGCCTGCTGGGAGCCCAGCCACGGCGCCCATTGCTGCGGTAGCCACCGGTACGGTCGCCATCGCCTGTGCGACAGAGCGAAAACGCGACGGTGTATTCACGGGACCCGGGAGATTGGGACCCTTCCCGCCTGTTCCCCCAACACTACCCCCCGACCCCTCGTGTAGCCGAACCAGAGGTACTTTGTACTGAACCGCGAGGTCCTCAGCGTAAACACTCTTTCGAAGCCCCGCTGGGGAAGGTGAGCCACCGCGCATCGTAAAGTCTTCGCCGCCAACGATGACACGACGGCCATTCACTTTGCCAAAGCCAAGAACGAAGTTAGCTGGGTCGTAACTAACAAGCTCACCCGACTCGTTGTAGACAGGCGTTCCCGCAACGGGACCTAACTCTTCAAACGACCCCTCGTCGAGGAGTTCGTCGACTCGCTCACGAATCGTAAGACGATTTTGGCTGTGCTGCTTGGCTACGGCGTCAACGCCGCCTTGAGCAAGCGCAAGTTCCCGGCGCTTCTTGATTTCATCGACTTCAGGTTTCCAGCTCATCATTTTTCCAATCTGCTTTCGCTACTGTGAAACCATAACGTGGACTGCTACGAGATTTCGAGCCCTTTCAAATCACCCGCATCACGCCACTTTTCCATCAGATTGAAAAACTCGATAGGGCCGCCACCGTAGAAGGTATTTTGTGACTCAAACTCCACATGTCCCTCGTTGTTGTAGTAGCCGGGGGTGCAGGACTTTTGGAATTCCTCGGTTTGTCTGGCAACGCGTTTGATGGTGTTGATCCAAGCTGCTTCAGCTTTCTCAGAAGCATCAACGCGTGTTGCGCCGCGCTTTTTAAGCTCGCCCAAGATGTAAGCGGTTTGCATTGCGTTCTCGTCAAGAGCAAACGTGTACGTCGCGGTGAAGCCAGACTGTTGGGGACCGAAGAAAAAGGCGTTGGGAAAACCCCGAGTATTAAGACCATGGAAGGTCGCCATACCGTCCGCCCATTTTTCAGAAATAGTCAGCCCATCAATACCCGTGATGGAATAGCCCGCCCTTCGCGAATAATCGGTACCCACCTCAAAGCCTGTCGCAAAGACAATGCAATCGACTTCGAACTCCTGACCGTTGGCCAAGATACCCTTTTCTGTGAAGGCCTCGACACCTTTCCCCTCTGTATCGACGAGCGTCACGTTAGGGTTATTAAAAGCCTGTAAGTATTCATCGTGGAAACAGGGTCGCTTACAAAACTGTCGGTAGTAAGGCTTGAGCGACTCAGCTGTATTAGCATCTTCAACCACGGAATCTGCGCGCGCTCGGACTTTCTCCATTTTTGCAAAATCCGCCATCTCCATTTTTTCTTGAAGACCCATTTCGACCATCGCCTTGTCCGTGAGATACTGCTTGAGCCCACGCTCCTTACGTGCGCTCGAGAGTGCCCAACCCAAGCTCCACTGCAGCAGACGCCAGCCACTAGGACGATACTGGCGCATACCACCAAAGATCTCCCGAAAGGCCTCGGTCCAACCGTCTCGGACCAGATCCTCTCTCACGGGCATTCCCGCAAGGAGCGATTCAAAGTTAGTCCTGCGTTTGTGGTGCCAACCCGGCTGCTGGGCCTTCACCCAATCTTCGTCAATGTCGGTGTTGTTGCGAACGTCGATCGATGACGGTGTTCGCTGGAAGACGTAAAGCTCTTTTGCGCCTGCCGCTAGATGTGGCACGCACTGTACTGCAGTAGCACCGGTGCCAATAACAGCCACACGTTTATCAGCGAGCTTATTGAGCCCACCAAAGGGACCACCACCCGTGTAGTCGTAATCCCACCGGCTGGTGTGGAAGGTGTGTCCGGTGTATTTATCGATGCCCGCTATGCCCGGCAATTTCGGACGGTTAAGAGGTCCGTTCGAGTGAATGACGAAGCGTGCTTTGATGGTGTCGCCACGGTTCGTTCGCGCAATCCAAACGCCATCTTCTTCAGACCAATCCGTACTCAAAATCTGAGTCTGCATAAGTGCAATGTCATGCAATTTGTATTGCTCAGCGATGAGCTGACAGTATTCGAGTGTTTCGGTTGCGTTGGTGTAGCGCTGCTTAGGAACAAAACCCGTCTCTTCAAGAAGAGGAAAATAGACGAGTGACTCGATATCGCATGAGGCCCCGGGGTAGCGGTTCCAATACCAAGTACCACCAAAGCCGCCACCCTTCTCGACGATCATCAAATCGTTGATACCGGTATCACGCAGTCGCGCGGCAGCGAGCATGCCACCAAAGCCACCACCGATAATCAAAACCTCTACCTTCGCGGTAACCGAATCGCGCTCAAAACCAGGTTCTACATAGGGGTCATCAATGTAATGTGAGAAGTCGCCGGTAACCTCAATGTACTGGTCGTTGCCGTCGGCACGGATTCGCTTATCGCGCTCCTGTCGATATTTTTCGCGCAGCTTATCGGGGTCGAACTTGAGATTGTCAGATACCGCCGCTGTCATGTGATGTCCTCACTGCTCACTATTCTTCTTGGTCACAACGCGTATGGGCTTTCGGGGATAGGCGCAACCGCCGTCTAATGTAGCAAATTCTCACCTCGTTTGGCGCTCGTCTCATGTACCCCCTCTGGCGTAACCCTCCGCCTACAAGATTGCTACGGATGCAGATTTCTGTTTTAACTGAGTGATAAATATAAGGACGAGCGCAATGAACGATCTAAGCCAAGGTCAACGTCAAGAACTCACCGCCGAGCAGCAGTGGCAGCAATTCTCAGAGTTAAAGACGGCAGAGGACTACATAAGTAGTCTCCGCGGTCGAAATCTCGACGTGTTCTTGTTGGGGGAGCGTATCGATGAGCCCGTTGATCACCCAATTATTCGTCCGTCCATCAACG
Source organism: Halieaceae bacterium (assembly GCA_042090345.1). Lineage (GTDB taxonomy): Bacteria > Pseudomonadota > Gammaproteobacteria > Pseudomonadales > Halieaceae > Luminiphilus. Next base: position 7,707 of record JBELJN010000003.1, read on the forward strand.
CTATGGCAGAGTCGTATATCCTCGCGGAAGAAGACCCGGAACTTGCAACTGCTTGGTCGTCTGTCTCCGAGCAGCAGATCAATCGCTTTCTCCACGTACCTGAGTCCTCGAAGGACCTTGTTCAAAAGAACAAAATGCAGCGGCGCATGGGGCAGCTAACAGGCACCTGCTTTCAGCGCTGCGCAGGATTGGACACACTGAGTGTTCTTTTCTCCATTACCTACGATATCGACAAAAAGCATGGCACCCCCTATCACGAACGCTACGTGAACTTCCTTAAAAAAGCGCAGCAAAACAATCTCATCGTGGGTGCGGGCATGACCGACCCTAAGGGCGATCGCAGTAAGCGTCCGAGTGATCAAGCAGACCCCGACCTCTTTATGCACGTCACCCAACGAACCGAGGCAGGGCTGTACGTTAAAGGCGCTAAAGCACACATGACCGGCGGTCTTAACTCACATTGGATTTGCGTGATGCCCACCATGAACATGCTCGAGGGCGATAAAGACTATGCTGTTATCGGAATGATCCCGGCGACAGCGCCGGGCCTCACTTATATTTACGGTCGACAATCTTGCGACACCCGAGCACTGGAAGCGGGCGATATCGACAAGGGCAACGCGAAATACGGCGGTCAGGAAACCCTCGTGATTTTCGACGACGTATTTATCCCCTGGGCGCACGTCCTCATGGATGGTGAGTACGAGTTTGCGCAAGAACTGGTGTCGCGATTCACCGCCTATCACCGTGCGAGTTATGTCTGTAAGACTGGCCTTGGCGACGTCATGATTGGTGCTGCGTCGAGTGTCGCTGAGATGAACGGCGCAGAAACCGCAAGCCACGTTCGAGACAAACTTGTAGAGATGACTCACCTCAATGAGACGATTTACTCCTCGGGTATCGCCTCGTCTTACGAGGCCACTGAACACGAGAGCGGGGCCTTCATCAATGACCCTATCCTCGCCAATATTTGTAAGCAAAATGTCACTCGATTTCCCTACGAGATCTCGCGCCTTGCGCAGGATCTCGCGGGCGGCCTCATGGTGACCTTGCCCTCGCAGGCCGATTTCGAGCACGAAACCATTGGCCCACAGCTCGAAAAATACCTGCAAGGCAAAACCTCAGTGAGCACGGAAGATCGAACTCGCATGCTACGGTTGATTGAGAATATGACACTGGGACGCAACGCCGTTGGTTATCTGACGGAGTCCATGCACGGCGCGGGCTCACCGCAAGCGCAGCGGATTCAAGTGCTACGTGAAACTGATTTTGGCAAAAAACAGTCGCTCGCCAAGCGACTCGCAGGCATTATCGCTACCGACGCGGACTCGCTCTGAGTGACGCAAACATGAGGTAAGGCTGCTGCAGAGCCGAGATTAGCAGCTCAAAACAGTCCACGTTGTATGTCGCAATTTCATAATATTATCCGTTCGCCGTATTTACATGCGGCCGCTGCCATCTTTTTTGCTTCATGCATGAACGCAGTGATCAAAGGACTGTCGGCGCAAGAAAGCGTCGTGGTAGTTACTGCCTGGCGCTACTCACTTGGCGCCTGTCTGGCGCTCATTCTTTGGACTATTTTTCGGCCCAAGCTTCCAGGCTGGCGCGCGGTTCCGTTTCATTTGTTGCGTGGCTTTTTCCAGATAATGTCCGCAGGGCTCTTTTTCTGGGGCGTCTCCGTTATTCCCTTGGCGACAGCTGCCGCGCTGGGTCTCACAGGAACATTAATGGTGGGACCGCTCGCCTGGCTCTTGTTGAAAGAACCGCTCAAGCCGCAAGTCATTATCGGCACGCTCCTCGGATTCGGTGGTGCGCTGTACATCATCAACTTCGAAGCTAATCTATTCTCTGCAGATCTCGAGGGGCCGCTCTTCGGTTACCTCGCACCGATATTTGCCTCGTTGTTTCACTCAGTATCGGTTGTCTTACTCCGCTTCAGATCACAGAGCGAAGACCCCGTTATCGTCGCGTTTTTTGCCAATACCCTACCGGCCCTTTACGTGCTCCCAATCTTTTTCGCGATGGAAGTTCAGCCGCTCGATGTACTCATTGGAGGCTACATCATTGCCGCTTTCTTAGGCGTCAGTTTTTGGTCTTTAACAACGCTTGCCTAGTCAGGCGCCCCTGCCGCTAAACTGGCTCCGTTTACCTATACACAACTGATCTGGTCCGCCCTAATTGGTCTCACCATCTTTGGTGAATGGCCCGGGATTCACACCTGGATTGGTGCATCAATTATCGTAGCGGCCTGCCTCTATGTGATGCGGGTTACCTCACCAAACACCAAAGTCGCAGCCGAGAAAATATGAGCTTTTGGACACCCTCCGCCAATACAGGGCACGAAAACCGATTCTCCGTACAGGCGACGCGCGCTATGTGTGTTGGCCCTGAGGATGTGGAGTTCGTCATGGGCGGTATCGCGCAGGCGATAGCGATTGATGCCGCTGAATTAGCTACAGGCAAGCCTCTTTTATGGAGCACCATTCAATTCAACGCGGCAGCTCGAAACCGTCAGTTAATCTGCGCAGATGTTATTCCACAAAGCGGTGGTCGCAGTTTGATCCAAGTGCGTGTGGATGTGACTGCTGATCATGCACCTGTGCAATCCATGTTTGCGGCCTTGGGAGGCCGCCTGGGTAACACAAGACAATTTATTAAGATGCCGGATGTTGAGGCACCTCAGAACTGCCCACAAAAAGCTGATCCTCTGATCCAGAGCGATGGCAATTTGATTTATAAATTCGACCGACGAACAGCACTCGAAGATACAGACGCCGGGCTTGAGTGCATGTGGATCAAGCCCGTGCAGAATATTTCCATTACTGCGGGGCTGTTGGCGTTGACTTCCGACTTTATGCTGGGGGCACACCGCGACACCCGCGGGGGCACCAGCCTCGACAACACACTGCGCGTGTTTTCCACCGAGCCCACCGATTGGATCTTATGCGTGACACAGATATCAGGATTTCGAGAAGGGGTCGCTATGGGTGTGACACATCAGTTCACGCAGGACGGACACCTACTCGCTACATCGAGTCAAACGGGTTTGCTACCCAGAAAATAGTCAGAGGGTGTCCGCCGCCTCACGGAAATCGAGAGCTTCCACTCGTCTTGATTATACGCAAGGTACAACGGTTACAGGCCGCACTGGCACTAGGACCGTCGCGCCAATGTCTCCAAATTTGCCTCGTGCTTTTTTCGATCCACCGAATAAAGCGACAAGCAAGCAATCATGATCATCCACAGACCGAAGATAACGGGCACGTAGAGCCAGCCAAAGGTGTTGACCACCGACTCGGGCACCTGATCGGGCGTGGCTCCCACAGGGAACTGACTTATGGTTAGCAGGACCCCTGCAACGGCAGCACCAATACCCTGAGTCACTTTCCTAACAAAGGTCACCGAGGCAAAGAACACGCCCTCATTCCTCCGCTGGGTTTTGATCTCAGCCTCTTCGACCAAGTCAGCAATCATCGAGGAAGACAAGGTTTGATAAGCAATAATTAAAGCGACGTCGACGACAAAGATGCTCAGGACGAGCGGGAACAGTGTGGGATCACCGTTTTCCGGCATGAGGCCTAGCAACCGAAGTAATATAGGTGCGGGGGCTACAGTAAAGGCCATCAGGCCAATAGTGATTGCCCCCCTCTTTTTACCAAAGCGCTTTGAAATAACAGGGGAGATGAAAAACGCCATCAACGCAGAAATCACGATACTCAGAGAGATCAAACCTATTTGCTCGGCAGAGAACCCCCAGAAAAACGTTGAAAAATAAAAGCTCAAGGTCGTAGAGACACCCGTGGCAACCGCACCGAAAAGCGCGGCCAGGAAAAGGGCTAGAAATGATCGACTGGCGAGCGTTTCAAAGACCTCCCGGTAGATAAGTCCCACGCTCATTTTTCGCGCCGGTGGCGGCGGTTTGAATTCGGGAATCATCTTATGAGTCCCGAGGGCAGAAATCATAATTGCTAGAAAGATGACAGTCGCGGCAATCGCCCCAACTTGGCCGTGCCCCTCGACATTGAACATGCCGTTACTGATGGTTGCCGTCGGTACGAGGATAAAGATGGTGGCAAAAGCGCCCATTAACGTACCGCCGGTCCAGCCAAAGAAGTACCGATAGCTCAGCATGCTAGTGCGCTCATCGTAGTCATCTGACATCTCAGCAACCAGCGAGGAGCTCGGGATCTCGTAAACAGTGATCAAGGTTCTCACCAAGACCGCAACCGTTACGATGTAAGGAAAAAGCGCATCGCCCTCAAGTCCGGCCGGAGGGTTCCAAACATAGTAATAAGACACCGAAGCGGGTATCGCTGCCGCATACATGAAGGGGTGACGCCTGCCCCAGCGAGAACGGGTGTTATCCGACAGGTAACCGATGAGCGGGTCGCTCAGGGCATCGACTATGAGGGCCACCATCAGCGCAAGGCTCACTAGGTAAGCGCTGACGCCCATCACCTGGCTGTAAAAAATCAGGAAGAAATAATCAAAGCCATTGCTTTTGACACCAAAGGCCACCGAGCCAAACCCGTAGGCAACTTTTCGTCCGACACTGACGTTTCGTGCACTGGATTGTCTATCGGCGGGCATAAGCAACTCCAAGCCAGTTGGCTTAATGGTCATTCCGATAGAGCACTATGCCGCGTTTATTTTTATAGCAAAAATGCGCTTCAGAACTTTGAGACTACCCAATATACCCTTGGCTTGAAAGCCAATTAAAATGTCGGTCTCAGGTTGTTCTATTTCTTAGTCATTGCCTCTAGGCATTGGTGATCAAATAGCTAGCCGGCACTGAACTCTCTTTCACGGCTATTTCTTTCGCGGCCTTTTTTACCGGTCTTCTTTTACCGGCCTT
>JBELJN010000003.1:12661-170065 GCA_042090345.1 Halieaceae bacterium
TATTTCTTTCGCGGCCTTTTTTACCGGTCTTCTTTTACCGGCCTTGTTTTACCGGCCTTCTTTTACCGGTCTTCTTTTACCCCCTTTGCTTTCAAGCGATCAAACAAGCAACTTCAGTGTGCTCGCCTTCGGCTAGAAACTGGTTATCATCGTCCGACGTGCAAACCGAGATGACTGATGAAAAACCTACTGCTACCCCTAATTCTGTTGATAACTGCGCCAGCGTTTGGCCAAAGCCTGACACTAGGTGATGTCTTTGACGAACCGCCAGCGATCGATGCGTCAATTCCAACACCGCAAGACATTACTGGCGTGCAGGTAGGCGAGCGGCACTGGTATCACTACGAGATCGTAAATTACCTCAATGCTTTGGCAGACGCCTCACCTCGCATGGTTGCACTTGGTGAGCATGCGCGAACCTATGGCGGCAGACCCCTTGTCAGCTTCGCGATATCGACACCTGAAAACCTCGCGCGCCTCGATGAGATCAAAGCAGCCAGAGCAGCCATCATCGATCCAGAGGCGAAAATTGATCTCGAGTCTCAACCTGCTGTTCTTCACATGATGTACAGCATCCATGGCAACGAGCCCAGTGGTGCTAACTCAACGCCTTTGGTGGCCTACTACTTAAACGCGGCCAACGATGAAGAGCTGCTCAAGCAGCTCGAGAACGTTGTCATTATTTTCAACCCCATGCTGAATCCTGACGGGCTCGATCGATTTGCTTACTGGAGTAACGCACACCGCGGCTTGAACCCCAGCTTTGATTCAAATGACCGTGAGCACGTTCAGTCAGTACCCAATGGGAGAACCAATTATTATTGGTTTGACCTAAACCGCGACTGGCTACCGCACCAGCACCCCGAGAGTCGTGGTCGGTTAGCGTTGTTTCACGAATGGAAGCCCAATGTGCAGCTCGACTTTCACGAGCAGGGCAGCAACAGCAACTTCTTTTTCATGCCCGGAAAGCCTGAGCGCACGAACCCCCTAACCCCGGACATCAATCAAGTCCTCACCGCCAAGATCGGTGAATACCACGCGCAGTCCTTCGATGCGGAAGGGATCCGCTTCTTCACCGAGGAAGGCTACGACGACTTTTTCATGGGTAAAGGGTCCACCTACCCCGACCTGTTTGGCACGGTGGGTATTTTGTTTGAGCAACCCTCATCACGCGGTGCGGGGCAAGACACCGTCAACGGTGAACTCACGTTCCCGTTCAGTATTTCAAATCAGTTCAGAGCATCACTGTCATCGATCAAAGCCACATCAGCACTGAAAGATGAGTTACTAGCGTATCAACGCAACTTCTACACACAGCAAAAACGCCAGCGTGGACACTACCTCGCGAGCGCCGACGGTGACCCAACTCGCTTAGCGGAGTTTGTTCGTATTTTGAGCGGCCATAGAATCGAGGTCGAGATGCTGGCTAACAATGTCACAGCCGAGGGCAAAATCTTCAAAGCTGGCGAGGCGATTGCTATTCCGCTCGATCAGCCGCAAGCCACCTATCTAGAAACCCTTTGGCGTGCCCAGCTCGAATTTGAAGAAAACGTTTTCTACGATGTCTCGACCTGGACACTTCCCTGGGCGTTCAACCTCGCCCACACGCGTGAGGCAGTGAGAAGCGTAAAGACTCAGCCCATAACCACTGCCTCGGACATGGCGAGCAAGCTTGGGTCGTCTCCGATTGGATACCTTATCGACTGGCGTGACTCAGCGAGCTCCGCACTGCTCTATGACCTGCTCGACGCCGGCGCTAATGTGCGTGTAGCCAGCGCCCCGTTCACGGCAATAACCACCACTGAAGGCGCAGTCGACTTTGGCTACGGCACGCTCTTTGTAGCACCTAAGCTTCAGGAATCGATTCCGCAAGCAGCTTTATCGCTGCTTACTAAAGCACATGCGAGTGGCCTGAATATTTATCCAGCGGCCAGTAGTTATACCCCAGAGGGAATCGACCTCGGCAGCCGTGCGTTCAGTGTTCTATCTCTCCCAAAAGTTCTGATGGTCACTGGTCCCGGCACCTCTGCCTACGGCACTGGAGAAATTTGGCATTTGCTCGATACGCGGGTTGAGATGCCGATAACGATGGTGGATAGCCACAACCTGAGACGCGTGGATCTCGACAACTACACGCACATCATTATGACCACACCACTTCGGGTTACAGGTGCCACGGCGCAATTGGATGCGTTCGTGACAGGCGGTGGCATACTGTGGCTACAAGGCGCCTCCACCGTCGCTTGGGCCGCAGATGAAGACCTAACCGAGGCAACATGGCGAATGTCGTCTGCGAAAAAGCAAGCCGCAGAATTAAAACGGGTGAAGCAAAATGATGCGGGAGCCACCGCTCAAGGCGCCCTGCTCCCAGAACGAAAGCCATTTTCAAGCGCTTCTGATGAGTACGCGTTTACCTTAGTTCGCGGTGCGATCCTGCAGGGAGACCTCGATACATCCCATCCCCTGGGATACGGCTATACAACCAACGAACTCGCGGTGTTCAGAACCACAAACCGGTTCATGAACCCATCGTCAAACGCCTATTCCTCACCCGTCGTATACACCGATTCGCCGCTACTATCGGGTTATATGTCGGATGAAAATCGGTCACTGGTCGCGAACTCGGCAGGATTGGTGGTGGATGAGCGGGGCGATGGAGCTGTTGTTCTGAGCCTCGACAGCCCAACCTTCAGAGCCTTCTGGTGGGGAACTCAGCGCTTGATAGTGAACGGCATTTTCTTCGGTGATCTGCTCCGTGAGCCCCGCTAAGGTAATAATGATTGGGTAACAAAAGCACTTCACTTTACAAGAGCAAACGCTCGTTCTGAGGTGAAACGATGTGATTTACAAGAAGCCTTAGACCAACAAAGGAAATAACTATGACCGCTCGATTACTCCTCACGCTCACAGCCTACTGTGGCGCTACGTTATTCAGTATGCATGCTGTTGCAGATACCTCTGAAAAGCTCGAAACCGCTATCGCTGATGATGCCAGGGACACCGTGGATATGGCCCGAGATGCAAATCGCAAGCCACGGCAAACGCTTGAGTTCTTTGGCTTAAAAGACGATATGAAAGTTTTGGAGCTTGTACCCGGTGAGGGTTGGTATACAAAAATTCTTGCGCCCGTTCTCGCTGAGTCTGGCGCCCTGCAGGTCGCCATTGGTACCGATCGCGTTAAGGCCATGGTTGAAACTGGCGCGCTTGAAAACGTTGATGTTGTATCTATCAGCGTGAGCAAAATGGCGCGCGAGGAAGGTGGCCGCCGCTTTGTGATCGAAGATCTTAAAATCGACACGTCGGACATCGACATGGTGCTGACCTTCCGAAACCTCCATAACTTCACCGAGAGCTCACGCGCACAACTGAACGCGGAGGCCTTTCGGGTACTCAGGAGTGGCGGTCTTTACGGCGTTGTCGACCACACTCGTCGACATATGCAGTCAGACAACTCTGAAAACTGGCGGCGCATGGACCCTGTCCTCATGATCAAGGAGATCGAAGCGACAGGCTTTAAATTCATCGATTTCTCCGACCTGCACTACCGCTTCGATGATGAACTGGTTTACGAAGTGGGGCGACGCTCAGTAACAGGGAACACAGATCGCTTTACGCTGCTATTCGAGAAGCCTTAGAAGGATTTTTTTCGCTTTGGGCGTTATCTTCAGCAACAGGATCCTGACGATAAACTTGTCGGGACACTTTCGCTGAGGGCCCTCTCATTTGGACGCCGTAATCCAAAGAAACTCATTTTGGTTCTTTGGTAGTTAAACAAACAGCGTCAAGCGAATAGAAGCTCGCCTGAGAATGCTCTTTTTCACTAGCAGTCGAGGAAAAGTCGAGCGACAGTCGGACGACATACCAAAGGGAGCACGTTTCTTCCTTTTTCATAACTCTACTGGAGAACCCAGCTGGGATAATCCTGAGACGGCCCTACTAAACGAGCGAGGTCGCGGCTTACCGCAAAAACCTTCTAACTGTGGAAAAGTAACCTAGGGTTTATAAGGCATCTCAGATACCCTTCGGTCGCTTAAAGACTGGCGAAAACAGCCGTCGCATCACATGTCAGGGGGTTCGCTGTGGGCGAAAAAATCAAGGTCGAGAAGCCACTCGTTGTTTTACACGGCGATGAGATGGCGCAAGTCGCTTTTACCGAAATCCTAGCGCGATTTGTCTCACTGCCACTCGACATCAATCTTGTCGAAATTGACCTTTCAGCACCCAAACGTTTCACCAGCAACGGACAAGTCATTCACGACGCCATTGCTGCACTGAAAGAGCACGGTGTGGGTATCAAAAACGCTGGCATGACCGTCAACCGCACACAGCTCGATGAGTTGCTCGCCAAATACCCGGACATCAAAGAGTCTGAACTCGACCCTCTGGCAACAAAATCTCCGAATGGCGCTATCCGAAAAGGCATCAGCGGCAACATCACACGCGAAGATATAGAATTTAAAAATCTCAAAAGTGTTCGCCCCGACTGGATCGATCGTGATATTGAAGTCGACACCATGGAAACCGGTGGCTTGGACTTCAGCTACAGCGAGCTCTCCAACGCAACGGGCGTAGCCAAAGTCATGTTCGTTGGATCAAGCGGCGATCCTGTTGAACTGCACCGACGCTCGCTCAATAAGGGCGATCCATGGATGCTTGCAACCAACAATCTCGACAATGTGAAAGCTTGGGCGCACCGCTTCTTCCAACGTGCAATCGACGAGAAACGTGACATTTATCTCGGACTCAAGGACACGGTTGTCTCGGGCTACGACGGTGTCATGCGCACAGCGATCGAAGAGATCTACGAGCAAGACTACAAAGCAAAAGTTGGGGAAGCGGGACTTAGCTACCACTACGAGCTCATTGACGCTCAAGCAGCGCGCATAGTCTCGAATCCACCCGAGCGAGCTTTGTGGGGTGTCCCTGATAATGTCAGCGGGAATAAGCTGTTTAAACTAGTACAGCAACTCAAGCGCTACGGCCTCCCCGAGCGTAAAGCACACGTATCGATATCCCGAATGAGTGCTGGCGGCGGTGATCAATACGGCAGTTACAACACGCCCGCGCCCGAGAAAGGTGTGATCAAGGTGATAGTTGATGGCAAGGAAAAGCACGCTCGCTATGTCGATGAGGGCGACCCTATCCTGTTTATGTCGAACGACCGCGAGGCGATCAAAGATTGGGTCAGCCAGGTATTTCAGGACGCGGCGCTTAATAAGAAAGAAGTCTACTTCGGCTTGAAGCGTGAGTTTGTTAACTACGATGAAGTTTACAGCTCGATCATCTTGGAGATTCGGAAGGAATTGGCGGCGCTGGACACGCCTCCGCCCTCTTTCATGATCATGCGCCCGTCCCGTCAGCTCAGTAAAATGATTTGTGACCCACCTCGCTGGGGTCTCTATCCGGCTCAGAATCTGGACGGCGATATCTTCTCCGATATCTCAGCGGCGCTTGGTGGAAGCCTTGCGACGGCAAGCTCCGTGATTATCAGCAAAGACGGCACCAAACTGTTTGAAGCGCCTCACGGCACAGCACACGACTTGTACCTGCGCTATCTGGAAACCGACGGCAAAGAGGCCAACTTCAATTCGTCAGCGCTCATCTTCGCGGTTGCCAGCGCCCTGGAAGAACTGGCAATTAGGGAAGATAATGCAGCGCTCAATGCCTACGCGACTCGCTTGAAAGCAGCCCTGATTGAGACAGTTGCCCAAGGCACGATCACCGGGGATTTAAAGGGTAAGACAACTAATCCGGGGACCGAGCGAATCGTCGATATGCACGGCTTTCTCGACGCTATCGCGGAGAACCTTAAAAGCGACTGACAGGATGAGCTCGATCCTGTCCTTTCCTTTGCTCTTTGGTGTGTTGGCTATTCGATTGCCAGTGCCGGAGCTTATCTTCGACAAAACCGGCGCAACATGGCACTCCTTACCTTGCTTGCGGTGAATAGGGTTTATGGCGCTTTCAACTGGATGTGACTCGGTGAGCTCTCAAAGCACGTAAGCCAAGGTACAAAAGTAATCCGAGGGGACCTGTCATCAAGGTGAAGAAAAGACAGGGCAAAATCAGAAAGTGGTTTATCTGGTGCTCGTGACTGTCCCTGAGAATCCACGCGCCAATGAACAGATCAAACGCCAAATAGTGGATCCAGCCAGCGAGCAATAAGGCATCGACGCCAAAGAGCGCCTTGACCTCATCCAATGTGCCAAAGCCCCCGTCTGGCGGTGCCTCGCCCTGGAAACTAATCATCAGATAGGCATAGACCAAACCCAGCAGGACTGGCGCCACGACCGAGGGATACAAACGACGAGTGAGGTCTGATTTTGGCGCCACGGCTAATCCCAGCCAACCCAACATCGCCAAACCACTGCAAAGACTGAATAGTGTTTCCAAAGACATGCCTTTATCCTTATTGTGCTCACATACTGTTAGTAAGCAGAGAGTATCCACTGCCAGCGCGGTTGGCGAGCCCGTGAGAACAAGAGTGAAATCTATGGGCTGGTCTGAGCGGTCAGGTTTTGGAGATCGTACTAATTAAGTGTCTCGAGCATGAGGTCCTCGGTCTCTTCGAAAACCTCAATAACAATCAATAAACAAGGTGATTTATGAGTCTTTCAGAGCAGCAACACCCCATTGAGACCGGTTTTGGAAGTAAACCCGAAGCAACTGAGGTGATGGCTGGCATCGATCTCTCGGGAAAAGTCGCGCTCGTAACCGGCGGATACTCTGGCATTGGTGTTGAGACAGTCCGAGCTCTCACCGACGCGGGTGCTCGGGTGTTTGTCCCGTCACGTGACGTTGATCGTGCGGTAAAAACCCTTGGAGGCATTATCCCCGCAGAGCAAATAGGCTTTATGGACCTCGCCGACTTACCGAGCGTAACCCGATTTGGCGAAACGTTTGCTGATAGTCACTCAAAGATCGATCTCGCCATTTTCAACGCAGGCGTTATGGCTTGCCCATTGGGACGTACCCAGCAAGGACTGGAGTGGCAATTGGGTGTTAACCATGTGGGCCATTTTGCACTCTTGCAAACTTTGCTCCCCTCACTTCGCGCGGCGAAAGGCGCGCGCTTAGTTACCTTGTCATCGATTGCGCACCGCATGAGTCCCGTCCGCTTTGATGACATGAACTACGAACAGCGTGACTACGACAAATGGCAGTCTTATGGGCAGGCTAAATCCGCACAGTCACTGATGGCCGTCGAGCTAGATCGACGCGAGAGTGATAACGGCATTCGAGCATTTTCCGTGCACCCTGGTGGGATCTTTACACCACTCCAGCGCCACCTAGGGAACGCAGAAATGGCTGAGTTTGGTTGGACCGACACAGACGGACGACCCTCACCTGTGGCAGAGAAGTTATTCAAGACAACAACCCAAGGCTGTGCCACATCACTCTGGGCAGGTACTGCCACTTCGTTAGAAAATATGGGTGGCGTCTATTGCGAGGACTGTAATATCTCGGAGGTGGTTCCCGACGATAGCAATGCGTTCACCGGCGTTCGCCAATGGGCCATTGATTCAGAAATTGCAGAGCGCACGTGGACAGAAACTAAGTCGTTGATAGCAGGTTTATAATTTGTCTTTGCAAAGGTCAGTGGCATTAACGCTTCAATACCGTAGCTTTTAGGAAAGCCTCAGAGATTGAAGAGCTCGCTAGAGAGGTTTTTCTCGAGGCAAACTGAGCAAACCACCTCCGAAACACATCGGAAGACGAGTTTAAAAACTCTATTGGGACATCTACTCAACAATGAAAATTCAATTTATCTCAACGGGCGGTACGATCGATAAGATCTATTTCGATGCGCTTAGCCAGTTTGAAGTGGGCGACTCAATCGCGACTGCGATCTTGACCGATGCATTGGTGGACTTTGACTACGACGTCGTTGCGCTGATGAAAAAAGACAGTATCGAAATGACCGAAGCAGATCGCTCTAGCATTCGATCCCACATCGATGAAGACCCGAGCACACACTTCGTTATCACGCACGGCACAGACACCATGGCTGAGACAGCGCAGACGCTTGAGGGAATACGGGGAAAAACCATCGTCCTTACGGGCGCGTTAACACCCGCTCGATTCAGAACAACCGACGCCGTGTTCAATATGGGTATGGCCGTGGCCGCCGTACAAACGGCTAAACCAGGCGTTTATATTGCGATGAGCGGCCAGGTCTTTGAGGCAAATCGCGTCCGTAAAAACCGCGAAGAAAACCGCTTCGAGGCGATCTGAAGCTTAAAAAATCACCCTTGGCGCCGACGCCGGCGACCTCCACCCTCACCACGTCGGCTCGACAAATCAGGCCAAGATTTACCAAGCTGCTCCGTCATTGCCTCAGGATCAAATGACCTTGAGAGCGTTGAATCAAGCGCTTCAACCATTGCCGCCAAGTGCTCTGGTGTTGTACCGCAACACCCGCCGATAACCGTCGCACCAGCGTCTCGCGCGTGAAGCGCGTAATGCGCCATAAGCTCGGGGCTCCCGTGAAAATGAATTTCTCCGTCGACATACTGGGGAATACCGCAGTTGCCCTTTGCGATAACGGGCAAGCCAGCTCCCGCACTTAGCAACTCTGTGGTAGAATCCATTAACTCGGCGGGACCGATACCGCAGTTAGAGCCTATTAGGTCCAAGCCAATTTCTTTGGCAAATGCCGCATATTCCGTCGGTGTAACGCCCATCATTGACCGGCGCGCTGTGTCGAAAGTCAGTGTTGCGGCAACGGGTAATCCAGTCTTCTTGGCGGCGTCTGCGGCAGCAGCAACCTCCTCCGTGGACGACATGGTCTCGATCCAGAGCGCGTCAGCACCCCCCTCGGCGAGGGCCTCTGCCTGCTCGGTAAAAAAAGCGACCGTCGACTCGTGGGTGAGCTCACCCATAGGTGCGAACAGCTCGCCCGTAGGCCCCATAGATCCAGCAACAATCGCTTTATTTCCGTCGGCATCCGCGTGCTCTAACGCTGCCTGGCGCGCCAGCTGAGCCGCGGCTTTGTTAATCTCTCGCACGCGATTTTCGCTCTTGTGCAATTTAAGCCGCGGTGCATTGGCACCAAAGCTGTTCGTCAGAATCAGGTCCGCGCCAGCCTGTAAAAACTCTCTGTGTAGCCAAAGCACCTCATCGGGTCGCTCGACACACCAGAGCTCAGGTGGGTAGCCAGCCTCAAGACCTCGGCCAAAAAAATTAGAGCCAGTAGCGCCATCAGTAACACACCATCCCTTTCGCGCAATAACATCCAAAATTGGATTAGACATTCGACAGTTCCCTTACCCAAAACCCATAGTTTTCAGACCTTTAATAGCCGTAGACGTAAGCACAACGAGGAAGGACCCTAGGCACGAAGCGTATTGGGGTCTTATACACTTTATGCACAGCGCGAGCTCCCGCTTGCGCCCGGACCACTTGCACTTTTCTCGTGCTGAGGGCGCTTAAATATCGCGATAAGGTCTCAATTAAGACGGGGCCCTAACCATTAAAACGCTAAAAAAGAGGCTGTTATTCAGCCCCCTTCTCGATTAGCCACAGTGTCTCGCGCTGCGATCACTCGTTATCCATCGCTCGATCAATATTCATCACCAGCAACTTGGCATGCGCTTGGGAGACCCGATCTCCGCGGCGCTTACTCGCTAGCTGCTCTCGTAGCTCTGACAAGGTCAAAACCGCCAGTGCTTGTGCGGTGCTGTGATACTTCGATGCACCTTCCTCACTCGCCATCATGGCTAGGCGATCAACATACTCGACCTGTAAGTTACGACGGAAGCTGTTAACGCTGCCGCGTGCATCCGCTGCAAATACCGCATCGGTGAGGTCTTCGAATACCTCTACCAATGGGTATTCATTTCCATAGAGCTCAGTATCTGTGATTCGCTTAAGGACAGTGGAGTTCAGCAAGTGATCGAACACGCGCTTTTGCGAAGACAACACTGCGCGATGGATTTTAGGGTCTTCGGTACTACCACCGTGCTCAAAGCCGCGACGCTCAGGTGCCGCCTGACGCCATAGCGCGCCATCGATCTCAAAGGCCTCCGGGCTGAACAGCTGATCACTAAGCGCTGCCATCGCCGCTTTTTGACGCTCCCGCTCAACAGGTCTAAAGGGCTCCGTCGCACCTTCCTGTCCAACCACGGCCCGGTCGACGTACACACCGCCAATCCATCGCGAAATCACGCCCGCATTTGTGCCCCAAAGACGAACCAGCAAGGCCACACCATCGACCACATCCTCGTAGGAGTCACCTTCATCGGGTGTCCACTTTGCTGTCTTGTTCAAAGTGTCGTGCATAAGCTTCATCTGATTCGACGCATAAGCAATCGAGTCAGAGCTGTTGTCATAAATATTGACGCGCGGGTCCATACCTCTGCCCGGGCTGCGCATGTCGTCCGCATCATTACCGAACGAAAGCGCGTGCTCGGTTGATCGCACAGCGATCGCCTCAAGGCGTTTCGCTTCGGCGTCAGCATTGGCCAAACCGGGCGAGTAGGCGTACTCGATATACCAGTCATCGTAAGGACCCGGTGCGATCGTGTAGAACAGCGTTTGATCATCACGATCCGCTGCGTAGTTCACTGCGGGGTAATCCATAACCGAGCCAGAGATGATGCCTGACTCGAGCACTGCAGGGTCCTCAAGCTGCTCAGGTGTGAGCAACTGCGTGGCTTTCATATTGTGGTTCATACCCAGTGTATGACCCAACTCATGAAGAATCAGGTAGTACAGGCGATCGCGCTTGAGCTGTTCCTCGATGTCTGCATCACCACCGTCCATTTGAATGGCGATATCAGCCATGAGCCCGCCCTCGGCGATTGCATGTCCAACAGAACAAAGGCGCGCGTCGTGACCACCTAGCATCATGGGCTCCACAGCCTCACCTTGGATCAACTCGCGCGTTAGCTTTGAGCGATTAAGGAAGGAGTACTCGAGCATGATGTCGGCACCGAGTAACTGACCGGTTCGCGGATTAGAAAAGCTCGGTCCATATCCACCAAACGGGGGTCGTGGTGATGAAGTCCAACGCAATACGTTGTAGCGCATATCACCCGCGTCCCAGTCAGCGTCGTCGGGCTGTACTTTAACCACCATAGCGTTGCTGAACCCTGCGTGCTCAAACGCCTTATTCCATTCGAGCGCCGCACCCATGATGAGGTCTCGCCACTCAACTGGAGTGGTGTTCTCAATCCACCACGTGATGGGCTCGACAGGGTCTGAAATCTCAGCAGTTGGATCCTTTTTAACGAGATGCCATCGCTCGAGTAAATCGCGATATGGCGCGGAGTCAGTAGACGTGAGATCCGTAACTTGGACGTTGAAAGAACCAAGACGCGCATCGGCAAAACGAGGCTGATAATCGTTTTCTGGAACAGCAATCCATGTATGGCGCACGTTGATTGACACGTTGCGAGCGTCAGTCACTGCATCACTACCACCATTCTTGGGCTTTGGATTATTGAAGACATACTCGACTTCGACAGCCGTGTTTTCGGGGTAATTGCGAAGCTCAAGTATCTGGCTCTTCTCCGCATCCAAGCCACCGAGCTTGAAACGGTCGCCAGAATCATCACTTCTCGAGTAAGTCACATTCGCGAAGGCCTCTGAAAGAAAGAGTGCATCGGAGTCGATTAACACCTCGCCCGTCTCTTCGTCTTCGGCAGCAATAGCTGTCACCGCAAGAACGGCCCGTGAGATATTTGCATCGGAGGCGCGAGAAATCGCATTTTCTGGATCGAAGTAATAGGCCGTGTTTTGACGGATAAACTCCAACTTATCGAATCGTCGCTCGATGGTGAAAATATATTGATCGCCGTAGGAGCCAGTAAAAGCACCGGCATCGGTGACACCATTCATGGTGTGCTTAAAATAAATGAACTCACTATTAAGCTGGTCGCCTTGAAGCAGCATTTTAGTGACGCCGGTTTTGGGGTCGCGAAAAAGCGTAAATAGCCCGTCGATTCGGTCCATCTCCTCGGTGAGCTCGGCGATGGTCTTGGGCTTTTCCTCTTCCTCTTCTTCATCCGCTTCGGATTCCGCCTCATCATCAGAGGCCTCCTCCGACACTTCTTCGGCCTTCACCTCAGGTGTTTCACCACCCTCGGGCGTGTCATGCGCCAGCGCGTTAACTGACAGTGTTAACGACAGCGGTAGGACGAGCAGCAAGAGCTTCCACAGGTCAATACGATTCATTGTTATTCCTTGGTCATGCATGAGTGCAATCGATCTTTTTGAGTGCAGGAAAGATACTCTCAGCCACCGGTAGAAATCAAAAAAAACAGGTGTAAAACCGAATAAATCCATCGATTAAAACGCCACAAGAGCAGTACACTTTAATCAATCCACTCGGACATTTAGCGATGCGCGCGCTCTACCCTCCTCTACAACCCTCTCACAGCGGCTGGCTCGATGTGGGAGACGGTCATCAGGTGTATTTCGAGGAGTCGGGCAACCCAAACGGCAAGCCCTGCATTTTTGTTCACGGTGGTCCGGGTGGGGGCTCATCCCCCGCGGCGCGACAATTCTTTAACCCTGAACGCTATCGCATCATTCTCTTTGATCAACGCGGTTGCGGTCGGTCTGTGCCGCATGCATCGCTGGACGCAAATACCACCTGGCATTTAATTGCCGACATGGAACAGCTCCGCGAGCACCTCGGCATTGATCGTTGGCTCGTTTTCGGTGGCTCCTGGGGTAGTACGCTGAGCATTGCCTACGCCCAAACACACCCTGAGCGCGTTACCGAACTCGTTTTGAGAGGTATTTTCCTGCTACGCCCCGAGGAAATCAGGTGGTTCTACCAGGAGGGTGCCAGCGCCATGTACCCGGACACCTGGCAGAACTACCTGGCTCCGATTCCCGAAAAAGAGCGTTCGGATCTTGTCAGCGCCTTTCACAATCGCTTAACCAGTGATGATGAAGCCGTGCGTTTGGCTGCTGCACGTGCATGGTCAGTATGGGAAGCATCGACGAGTTTCCTGCACCAAAACAGTGACTTCATGGAACAGTTAGATGAGCCAGAGGCAGCACTTGCGATGGCGCGTATCGAGTGCCATTACTTTGTGAATGGCGGCTTTTTTGAAACACCTAATCAACTCCTCGAAAATATCGATTCGATTCGCCATATACCCACCGAGATCGTTCAGGGTCGTTACGATGTTGTCTGCCCGCCGACCACCGCTTGGGCGCTGCACGAAGCTTGGCCCGAGGCGACGTTTACCCTGGTTCAAAATGCGGGGCACTCGGCTTTTGATCCTGCGAATGCCAGTGCGCTGATTGCAGCCACAGATCGATTTGCCGATCGTTAACGCTGAGCCTTTTATGGATACAAAATAAAGTCTCAGCCCACAGGCTTGATCGAGCGCACCGCGACGAAACTTTTAATGAGTCGGTCAATAGGCTCGCTGCCACCCCAATCGTCCTCGTAAAGGCCTGCAATTAAAAACCCGGCATCGAGCTGTCCGCCAAGCTGATCGTCGAGCGAGTGCACGAACTCAATCGGCGCGTGGTCACCGAACCATTGCGCGCGATCCGCCTCACTCACTTTGAGATCGGAATGTGGCATCGAAAACTTCAGCTGAAAAATGCCTTGCTTATCAAGCACTGGGTCAAAAAGTCCATGAAAGGGCTGAACAAACCCACTAACGATTGAGCCGCCCGGGCGGAGTACGCGGTAGGCTTCCTGCCAAATAGGTCGGATTGCCTCGACAAAACAGTTCGAGCAGGGGTGGAAAATAAAATCAAACGCCTCATCGTCGAAGCATGACAGATCCGCCATATCGCCCTCTATGGTCTCTAATGACAGCCCTTCACGGTGGGCGACAAATTGATCTTGCTCAAGCTGTTTGGCTGAGGCGTCAAAAACGGTCACCTCTGCACCTGCCGCCGCCAAGATTGGACCTTGTTGCCCGCCACCCGAGGCAAGGCAGAGTAGGCGACAGCCCCGCAGGTCAGGAAACCAAGTATGAGGGACAGGCAGCGAGGGCGTGAGCAGAACCTGCCAGTCTCCCTCGCGCGCTCGCTTAATGTCGTCAGAACTCACGGGAACAGTCCATCGATTTCCCGACTCAACCAGCTGATCCCAAGCGCGTCGATTAAACTCGAAAATATTCACCACAAGCCTTGCACTCTTTAATGCGACCTATCGATAGCGCAAATTATCTCTGCTGAGCTCGCTGAGGTGTTTGACGCCCATTAAGCGCATATCGCGCTCGATCTCTGCACGAAGGTTACCCAATGCACGCTCGACGCCGGGCTGCCCTGCAGCGGCTAAGGCGTATAAATAAAGTCGACCACCCGATACGGCCTTGGCGCCTAGCGATAGCGCTTTCAACACGTGGGTACCACGTTGAATACCCCCCTCACAAATAACATCAATTTTGTCGCCCACGGCATCACAAATTTCAGCCAGTTGATCGAAGGGGGCACGTGATCCATCGAGCTGACGCCCACCATGATTTGAGACCATAATCCCGGTACAACCAATATCGACCGCACGCTTGGCATCCTCCACTGACATGATGCCCTTGAGCGCGAACTGACCGTTCCACTGCGCACAGAGTTTTTCCGCGTCCTTCCAGGACATCGTTGGATCGAGCATGCTTGAAAAATACTCACCAACAGAAACAGCCACATTCGTTCCTTGATCGACATGCCCGGAAAGATGCGGCATATCAAATTTTTCCTTGGTAAAGAAATTCCATGCCCAAGCGGGATGCGTTGCAAAACTCCAGGCTGACTGAAGATTAAGCTTCGGTGGGGAAGTGAAACCGGTCCGTAAATCTCGCTCGCGGTTACCACCGGTAATCGTGTCTACCGTGAGGGCCATCACATTGAAGTTAGCTGCTCGCGCCCGTTCAAGCAGCGCGTCATTAAGCCCACGGTCTTTGTGAAAATAAAATTGGAACATCTTCGGCCCAGGCGCAAGCGCAGCAATCTCCTCTACCGCAACCGTTGCCAAGGAGGATACGCCGAACATCGTTCCAAACTGCGTCGCGGCCCTACCTACCGCGCGCTCACCGTCATGATGGAACAAGCGCTGAAGCGCTGTGGGCGCACAGTAGAGGGGCATATCGAGCTTCTGTCCCATAACGTTTACAGACATATCGACCGCGTCGACCCCATTCAAAACATTGGGGACTAAATCAACGGTCTCGTAAGCCTCAGTGTTGCGTCGGTAGGTGACTTCATCATCAGCGGCACCATCAATGTAGTGGAAAATTGGACCGGGTAGCCGCTTTTTGGCAAGTCGCCTAAAGTCGGCAAAATTATGACAGTCCGTTAATCGCATGACGCTTTCCTATTTACTGTGTTGATCTGTTTACAGCGCGGCACTATTTTCAATGCAGCCGTTGCACGGCATGATAAAACACTTACAGCACATCGTACCGTAAAGCTCAAAAGACGCAGTTTGGGAGTAGGCTACGTATCCCATCGATGATAGGAAAGAGATCACCATGCTAATGATTAGAAACCTGCTACTAGCCTTTGTTACTGCCGTCCTTACCCAGAATGCATGGGCGGGCTTGCTTATGAAACCAACGGCGGACCCAGACCTCGTATACGGTGGGAACATTCTTGAGGGGACGTACTCGGACGCCATCTCAGACCCTGCGACGTTCCTCGGATTTGAAGCGGGTCAACGCGTTGCCAATCCGGCACAAATCACTGCGGCAATAATGGCATGGCAGGGTCAGTCAGATCGGCTCAAAGTCATCGAATACGCCCAAACTCACGAGGGTCGGCCGCTTTTCGCAGTCTTTATCTCATCGCCCAAAAACCTTGCCCGACTCGACGATATTGAAGCGCAAATTAATAAATTGGCCGACGCCAGAACCCTCAATAATACAGAGGCTAACGCCATCATAGAGTCGCTACCTGCCGTCGCTTGGATGGCATATTCGATTCATGGCAACGAGACGTCGGGCGCTGACGCGGCGCTAGCAAGTATTTACCATCTTATTGCGAGTACCGATGAAGATACCGCATCGATGCTCGACAACATGATCGTCGTCATCGACCCCATGATGAACCCAGACGGGCGAGCACGTTTTGCGAAGTCACTCGAGCAATACCGAGGTACAGCGCCCAATGTGGATGATCAGTCCCTTCTTCACACCGGAGACTGGCCTTTTGGAAGAACCAATCACTACTTTTTTGATCTCAACCGTGATTTTTTCTTGCTGACCCAGCCTGAAACACAGGGGCGCGTTGCCCTGATTAATTCATGGCGCCCGCAGCTCATTATCGATGGACACGAAATGGGTTCGCAGAGCACCTTTTTGATGGGGCCACCGAGAGAGCCTCTCAACGCTAATATCGACAAAGACCTGCAGAAATGGGCTCGCGTGTTCTCTGAAGAGCAAGGCGCTGCGTTTGATGACCGTGCTTGGCGCTATTTCACCGGTGAGTGGTTCGAGAACTGGTATCCCGGGTACTCCAACTATGCTGAGTATCGCGGCAGCATGCATATCTTGTATGAGCAATCTCGTATGGCAGAAGACGGCGTCCGCCGCCCTGAGGGTACGGTGCAGACCTACATGGAGTCTGTGCATCACCAATTCGTGAGCACCATGGCCAATCTCGCCTCGCTCGAGACCCACTCACAGGCCATGTACAGAGACTACTGGGACGGCCGAAAGTACAACGTTTCTTCAAAGAGTGAGTTTGCCGATCGAAGCTACGTCTTCTTAGCCAATGAAAACCACGGTCGAATGAATGCCTTGGTCGATCGATTAGAGGCTCAGGGCATCGAGCTTTTTACCAACAAGTCGCCGATCAAGGTCGACTCAGCGATAACCCAGTTAGGAGAGACGAAAAAGCAATTTGAAATCCCAGCCGGCAGTCTCATTGTTCCCAACCGCCAACCGGATGCACCGCTTGTTGCAGCGATTTTGGAGTTCGATGCCGGCGTTAAAAAGTCTGTTCTCATTGAAGAGCGCCAACGTACGCTGCGCGATGGCTCCTCGCTGATGTATGACACTACCGCTTGGAACTTCAGCATGATGTTTGGACTTCCATCCGTTACGGTGCCGATACACCTATCCAAGGATCTCTCTCCCTGGCAGTCCCACACACCAACGCAGTCGGTCGACGAAGCAGCCATCGCCTGGGCGGTAAGTGGCGAGGATGATCGCTCCGTCGCATTTGCCGCAAGACTCATGGAACAAGGCGTAAAGGTTCGTGTGATCGACAAAGCAACAGCGCTGTCAGATCAAGCTCTCCCTCGGGGTACTGTCTTCGTCACGGCAATGGATAATCCGAAAAGTGAGAACTTAGTCGAACTCATAAGCGCCGAGGCGAAAATGCTGAATATCGACCTCGTCTCGGTGGGCTCAGGCTATGGTGCCGGTGACTTACCTGATTGGGGAGGCGCGCATTTCCGTCTTCTTACGCGACCACAAGTCGCGATATTGAGTCAGCAAGGTTTCAGTAGTTATGACGTGGGTTCCAGTTGGTGGGCGATCGATACCCACCTGGGCATCCGTCATAGTCAAATTGATACCGCCTATCTCACTCGTGCGGACCTCAGGCGCTATAACACCATCGTCATCCCAAACGGCTATCGACCCATGAGCGGCGCCGAGGTGAGTGTGCTCAAGGAGTGGATCAACCAAGGTGGCACCCTCATTGCCCACGATAACAGTGCCGCTCAAATCGCTCGCGACAGCGGCATCGGTAAGGTGCGCTCCGTCGGAGATGTGCTCGATAATGCTCAAGACTATGACATTGCCTTGCAACGCGAGCGGCTTTCAAAGAGCGACGCACTCGATGTGCAGCGTATTACTGCACACCACGTAAGTGATGCGGTTGACTACCCGTGGGAACAAGGTGCCAAGGCCTTGTCCGGCGACGAGTTAAAACGACGCGAAGCGTGGCAAAAACGCTTTATGCCCTCAGGGGCCATGGTTGCGGGCCAAGTCGACACCCTGCACTGGATGAGTTTTGGATCACCCGAGATGTTACCGCTACTTTACGAAAATCAACCCGCATTGATGACCAAAGGCAGTCAGCAAGCGGTCGTTCGTGTCGGCGTTATAACCAAAGACCCTGGCGCTCGCGAGGCGCAAGCCATTAATTGGTCAACCGTCCCAGAGGGTCACGCGCTCACAGTCAGAATGAGCGGATTGATTTGGCCTGAAGCTGCGTCGCGAATCGCGAACTCGGCATACGTCACCCGAGAACGCGTAGGTAAAGGACAAGTTATTTTATTCTCAGGCCAGCCCAATTTCCGAGGCTCCACTCGTGGCGTCGGTCGAATCTGGCTAAATGCCTTGGTCTACGGTGCAGGCCTTGGCACCTCTGCCAAAGTAGCGCTCTAGTCGATGCCCCCGCAAAGAGAATTCGGCGTTGCAATTCAAGTGCGCTTGAATGACCCTTCGGGGTACTAAAACATGGGTACCATCACTCAGAAAAATACAAAATCACACTGTTAAGCACACTATAAGGAGAAGCGGTATGCCGCGAGTAAATTTAGAAGGAAGCTCTTCCATCGTAACCGGGGGCGCCTCGGGAATTGGAGAGGCTTGCGCGCGACAATTGGCAGAGCTCGGCTCAAAAGTTGTCGTTGCCGACCTTAACGAAGAGCGCGGCACAAAAGTCGCTGACGAAATCGGTGGTAAGTTTGTTAAGTGCGATGTCTCCAGCATCGAAGATGCTGACGCAGCCATTGCCGCTGCAGCGGAGATGGGTCCATTGCGTGCCTGTGTGAATTCAGCGGGCCTCGGCGCAGCCGGTCGCACAGTGAGTCGCGACGGTGAGCCCTTCCCACTTGATAAGTTCAGCTTTGTCATCAAGGTAAACCTAATAGGCACCTTTAACATGCTGAGCCGTGCGGCGGCTGAAATGTCAAAGAACGAGCCACTGGATGACGACGGTGGGCGCGGTGCGATTGTAAACCTCGCGTCGGCAGCCGCTTTTGATGGCCAAATCGGGCAATGCGCTTATTCAGCCTCCAAAGCGGGTGTTGTTGGTATGGCACTGCCGATCGCACGCGACCTTGCTGCGGTTGGCGTTCGTGTGAATACGGTAGCGCCAGGCCTGATCGATACACCCATTTATGGCGAGGGCCCAGAATCGGAGGCGTTTAAAGCACACCTTGGTAAATCCGTTCTTTTCCCTAAGCGTCTGGGTTCCGCTGAAGAGTTAGCCTTTGCTGTCATGGACTGCATCACTAACCCTTACATGAACGCGGAAGTGATTCGATTGGATGGCGGTATTCGCATGCCACCCAAATAAGTCGGTGTATCACGGGGAATTATCCCGCGTGAATCACTGTTACTTAAAAAGCCCTTGGCCATAAACGCTGAGGGCTTTTTTCATTGGGTGTCCGTAAATCGGGTCATCCGCTGGGTTTGTGCGGGTATTGATAAAAATAACCAAAAAAACACCCGAATTTTCCGCGTCAGGAAACGGCCATTTGTGGCCTAAGTCCGTACTATTTAACGCAATAAGTCACAGAATCACCGGCCTGCTCATTTAGCTGTGGTGATTCGTGTTTCACTTAATAGCAGAACATCATGCGTTAACGCTGCCACCTAGAGCAGCGCGGCGCACAGACAACCCTCGTTGTCGCACCAGTTATCACTCATATATCGGAGTTTGGGATGGATAAGCCCACGTTTAAAGAGGAATCGCTCAACTATCACATTGAGGGAAAACCCGGAAAGCTAGAGGTAAGAGCAACCACACCTCTTGAGACTCAAGCTGATCTGTCAATGGCGTATTCACCCGGCGTAGCGCACGCCTGCGAGTATATTGTTGAAGATCCACTGAATGCATCGAAGGTCACCGCCCGGGGCAACCTAGTCGCCGTTATCAGTAACGGTACCGCTGTATTGGGACTCGGTGCGATCGGCGCACTTGCATCCAAACCAGTGATGGAAGGCAAGGCGGTGTTGATGAAGAAATTCTCAGACATCGACACCTTCGATTTAGAAATCGACGAAACCGACCCCGAAAAGCTCGTTAATATTATCG
This sequence comes from Halieaceae bacterium, assembly GCA_042090345.1. Classification (GTDB taxonomy): domain Bacteria; phylum Pseudomonadota; class Gammaproteobacteria; order Pseudomonadales; family Halieaceae; genus Luminiphilus. The sequence continues at coordinate 32,624 of JBELJN010000003.1, forward strand.
CCTCGCTGGAACCTACCTTCGGCGGCATCGTCCTCGAGGACATCAAGGCCCCTGAGTGTTTCTACGTTGAGCGGCAACTTCGCGAGCGGATGAATATCCCTGTCTTTCACGACGACCAACATGGCACCGCCGTAGTATCGACCGCGGCCGTGATCTCCTGGCTCAAGCTCACCAACAAAAAGATGGAAGAGGTCAAACTCGTTATCTCAGGTGCGGGCTCAGCGAGCATGTCGTGCGCGGACCTCATCGTAAGCCTAGGTTTAAAGCGCGAGAACGTCTTCATGTGTGACAGTAAGGGCCTCATTTATGAGGGCCGTCAGGAGGGCATGAATGAATTCAAAGCGCGTTACGCACGACAGACCGATAAGCGAACCTTGGCCGAGGCCATGGAAGGCGCGGACATTTTCTTCGGCTTATCAACGGGCGACTGTGTAACCCAAGAAATGGTTAAGCAGATGGCACCCAATCCGCTTATTCTCGCGATGGCTAATCCCAATCCAGAGATACACCCTGACCTGACGCGCGAGGCCCGACCAGACGCAATTATCGGTACAGGGCGATCAGACTTCCCGAACCAGGTAAACAACGTACTCTGCTTCCCCTTCTTGTTCCGTGGCGCACTCGATTGCGGCGCCACCACGATCAATGACGAGATGAAAATCGCCTGTGCCTATGGTCTTGTTGATCTTGCACAGCAAGAGGCGTCGGAAGAAGTCGCACTCGCCTACGACGGTCAGTCGCTAAAATTTGGCCCGGAGTACATCATTCCGAAGCCGTTTGATCCTCGTCTTTTTGAGCGGGTACCGGTTGCCGTTGTCGAAGCCGCCATGAAAACCGGCGTTGCGAGTCGACCGATTGAAGATCTCGATGAATATCGCCGAACCTTGAGCAAGCACGTTAACCGGTCGGGTATGTTCATGCAGCCGGTCATCAACGCAGCCACTAATAGTGGCCTGAAGCTGGTGTACTCGGATGCGGAAAACGAAACGATAATTCGCGCTGTGCAGACGGTAGTCGATGAGGCGATTGCTAGACCTATTCTCGTGGGGCGCCCAACTGCGCTCAATGCAATCATTGAGGAGCTCGGCTTGCGGATTCGTCTGGGCGAGGACGTTGACGTTATCAACCCGCGCAGCTATGACAAATACGAAGAGTACTCGCGTGACTACCACCAAATTGCAGGAAGAAGCGGTGATTCCGTTGAACGAAGTAGCGTATTACTTCGCACCGATAGCACCGTTATTGCTGCTATGGCGCTGCGGAACGGCGATGCGGACGGCATGATTTGCGGAAAGGTTGGACGGTTTACCGACCACTTCCAGACGCTCCGCTCGGTCATCGGCACACAGGGATCAGATGTTCGCGCCTCGACCCTCACGACTTTGCTGTTCGACGATGGTCCACTGTTCCTAACCGACTGCTTCATCGACTTGGACCCAACGGTTGAGGAAATCGTCTCGAAGACACTGCTCGGTATTGAGCAGGTTCGTCAATTTGGTATCACGCCGAAAGTGGCGCTCCTATCACACTCGAACTTTGGCTCTTCCGATGCTCCGTCTGCGCGCAAAATGCGCGAGGCGAGTAAGATTTTGCGCGAGCGATTACCCGACGTAGAGATCGATGGCGAAATGCATTCACTCACCGCGCTCGACTCGGCATACCGTCAGACAATCTTTGATAACAGCCAGCTTCAGGGTAAGGCCAACCTACTCGTCTTCCCAGGGCTCGATGCGGCAAACATCGCGCTGGGACTTCTGCGTCAGACGGCGAATGGCCTACTGATTGGTCCTTACATGTCAGGGCTTAAACGGCCCGCGCATATCATGGTGAACTCGGCCACGCCTCGTGCCATTTTTAACGTCAGTGCACTGGCTGCGGCAGAGATTATAGGCAAGCAAGACTAAGAGGAGATTGTGAGGGGCTTCATGCCGCCTTTCGCAGGCGGCAAAGCAGTGTAAGTCCTGTTATGCGGGATTCAGGGTCGATTCATACTCGTCGACAATAAAGCTCTGCGTTCGGTCGCGATCAAATAGCCGCTCCTCATCTGACGACAACTCCGCCTGAGCCGCGTCCGTTGTCATGTCGCCCATTGCCGCCTCCATTGCCCCGTAGTTTTCGAACCAGACCTCCATCATGACGTCGAATTCGGGATCTTCCGCCCCATCTCCGGCCAATATTGGATATCGACGAACGTACTTTATAGCGTGAGAAGCTAGGTACTTTTCACCCAACTTAGAGTGATGCGTTTCGTAGTAATCGCGAAATGCGTCGGTCGTCAATTCGGGTTTTTTAAACAGCAGTGTCACAACTTTAATCATGCTCTTTGCTCCCGGGGCAGCCTAAACCGTTTCCATTCTGAGGCGGCCAAAACCTAAAACTGCTCGAGAATATCAACGGTTCCGCGCCAAAGAAATCACTTCATCGACTGCGCTATGAGGTGATCGGCACCCTCGATTGCCCCGAACTGTTCTGCGCGCTGACTGAACATATTTTCTGGACTAACTGACTCGCGGCGCGCTGACTCGTCATCGGGATCAGAGTAGAAGCCCAGCACGTAGCCGCCTTTTGCGTAGCCAATAAGCGCACGCAACTCCGGACTCAATTTTGCGGCGTGATGGGGTGGGCAGGAAAGGTACTGATTTTCCTCTTGTCGCAACCAACTCAAGGCGTAATGCATGAAGACACCGGTACGCACTTCGTCCGTTGTGTCATTAGCGCCCCCGCCGTGAAGCACGGTACCCGTGTAGCAAAGCACTGAGCCGGGGGCCATCTCTGCATAAGCAATTTCATGGGGCTCGGGTGATCGCCCCTTATCCCAGTGCTGTGATCCGGGTACCACTTGGGTGGCTCCATTGGCCTTGGTAAATGGCGTGGTGGCCCAAATAGTACTGAACAAAGGCTCAACTTTTCGTGGCAGATAACCACCCCAAATTCCGCGATCTCGATGCAAAATCTGAGCACTTTCACCCGGTGCGATGGCCACCGCGGATGTAAAATGCAACTGAATGTCGTCACAAAATGGCTGTAGATATTGACGCGCAGAGGCCAGCATTAGAGGGTCAAGGGCAACCGCCTGGCACGCCTCAGATCGTGCAATCAAGGCGCCAATCCGCTGCGTTTTATAGCCAGTGAACTCATCTCGCCCAAAGACTTCTTTGGATAAAAAAGGCGCAAAGTCAGTATTGAGTTGATCGACCTGTGCTCGCGCCATGATGCCGTCGATAATGACAGCGCCATCGCGCTCGATAACCTCAACGATTGCATCTGTTGTGGCGTCTGCCGCTAGGTGTTCGATCGTTGCCATGCTGCCCTCTCTTATTTCATAGTTCTCTCTAGGGATCGCTAGGACCATAGTAAATGACTACCCTCACGTGTCTATAGTGTCGGAGGTAGCGACCTATTGATTGGCTCCCCCGCACTAGGCAGACTCTTTACGTCATTAAAGGAGCGCAGACCATGACCACACCCAACGCCCTTCACCATGTAGCTATTTCGACGGCTGATATGAAATCCCAAATCGCGTTTTTCTCAGATGTGCTCGGTATGTCATTACAGGGCTTATTTTGGATGCACGGTGTCCCCAACGCGTGGCATGCCTTTTTAGCCATGGGTGAGGCGTCTTTCTCGTTTGTATTCATTCCAGGCAATGAAGAGAAGGAGACGGTCATAGGTCAAACGCATGCGGGAACCGGCGCTGGCTCCTCTGCACCTGGCACGATGCAGCACATCGCCCTCAACGTTGACACCCTGGACGACCTGCTGAACATGCGCGACCGCATTCGCTCACGGGGCGTTCCTGTTTTTGGTCCCTTGGATCATGGACTGTGTCACTCGATTTATTTCGCCGGTCCCGAAAACCTGACCTTAGAAGTGGCCACCAGCGACCAACTCACCCACCCACTAGATTCCAGCGGAACTTGGATCGACCAGGATGTCGTCAACCTGGCTGGAATTTCGCCCGAGGAGCTGGAATCCTATCTGCGCCCGGCCCAATTCGAGGGACAAGATGGCGCGGTAACACAGCCTGAATTCGATGCTGACAAGCCACACTTGCACTACCCCAAGGACGCCTATCCGGTCATGCTCGAAATGCCAGACTCACAGTTTGAAACCCGTCCACAAGACCGTGAACCGCCGAGCCCTAAGGCGCCGAAATAAAATCCGCTAGACCGGGAAGTTATATTCCCGCAGCCACGCCATCACATGCTCGGTTGCCTCTTTAGCGAGTTCAGGCTGCCCCATGTAGTAATGATTCGCGCCCTTAATATCAACTCTCGCTTTAGATTCATGCGACACCGCGTCGAATAATGCCTTGGTATGACTGGGCGTGCAGGCGTCATCCGCCGTATTCCCAACCACCAAAACCGGTACGGACACCTGCACGAGACTCGAAGGCCCACAGGCGTTGGCATCATCGAGGCTCCATTGCGACAACCAGCTTCGAAGGGTACAAAAACGCGCCAGACCAACCGGTCCGTTATTAACAACCCTAGGATCCCCAAGGTAGCAAGTGCCCGGTACACGATCGTTCGGATCAACAAGCGGATCTAGCCACCGAGGATCTGCCATCGTACCGTGTGTCACGAAAGCGAACTCTTCGTTTACCCGACCCGCTTGCTCGAGCGAATCCAACTTGTACTTTACCCAGGCTGTAATTTTTTTATTTCTGGCGATTTGTGCCGCGCGATATCGCGTGAGGAACTCATCGCTATAAGGTGGCGAGAGCGCAGCGCCGTAAAGGTCGAGCGCCGGATCACGCCGGTCAGGGTTGGTCTCATCCAGTACGGATGGATCAATCCACTCAGTAAGTGTGCCATGTCGAGAAACATGCGCAGCCATCATAATCACCGCATCAGCCGGCACCAATTTCTCTCTCGTGAAATCCGGCCCACCACCGCAAGGGCTTGACGTCACGGTCGGGTTTTCAGCCTGCGCTTGATAAAAGGCAGACAGTGAGCCACCACCACTCCAGCCCAACAACACAATGTTTTTATAACCGAGCGTCTCTCGCGCGTGACGCATACATGAGCCCAAGTCGACAGTCACCTTTTCCATATTCAGCGCGTAGTCCGCGCCGCGGTATCGACTGTCACAAGCGAGTACATGTAATCCGGCCCGTGCAAACTGACTCATAATGGGCAGCCAGCCTGTGCCTCCAATGGGGTGCATCGTGACTAAGCACGTGTCGGAGGGTGCCGGTGTACGAATAAGCGTGCAGAACACCGTAACGATATCCTCGGCACCACCGTAAGTCTCTTTAAAGGCCGACTTCTCAACCGTAACAATCGGAAATGGCGTTCTTATTAATTTTTCTGCCATGCGGTTTGCCTCATTTCCCTCACCTTAGCATCCGAAGTGAAAGTCAAGAAAGTCCAGAATCTTTGCGCATTAAGCGCGGAAAAGTCATCGCTTTACCGACTATTTCACGTACTCTATTTCCACAATGATAAAACCCGATTATGAAAGGTAACCCATATGTTCACTGCTTTGCTCGCCACAAAAGAGGACGGTACTCACAGCGTCGATGTCACCGCAATCGATCACTCCACGCTCGCCGATTCCGGTGTCCTGATCAAGGTCGATTACAGCACAATCAACTATAAAGATGCCTTGGCCGTGACCGCGGCCGCGCCAATTGTTCGAACGTATCCCCTGGTTCCTGGTATCGATCTGGCCGGTACGGTGGAAGAGAGCGACGACCCAAATTGGTCTGTCGGCGATAAAGTGGTGGTGAATGGCTGGGGCATGGGTGAGGGGCACTCGGGCGGTCTTGCACAATACGCCCGCGTACCTGGAAGCTTTTTAGTAAAGCTCCCTCAAAGCATGACGACCCGCCACGCCATGGCTATTGGCACGGCGGGCTATACGGCCGCACTGTGCGTCGACGCACTCGAGGCTCAGGGTGTCACACCAGACGACGGTGCCATTTTGGTCACTGGCGCCAGTGGTGGCGTTGGAAGTGTCGCCGTTGCGTTACTAGCTGCCAGAGGATTCTCTGTCGCTGCCTCTACGGGCAAGCCTGATGCCGCCGACTACCTCAAGCGACTTGGCGCGTCATCAATCGTAGATAGAAACACACTGTCAGAGGCAGGTAAGCCACTCCAAGCGGAACAGTGGGCAGGGGTCGTCGATGCCGTGGGTGGTAATACATTGGCTAATGCCTGCGCCCAAACCCGCTACGGGGGTGTTGTCACCGCCTGCGGCCTAGCAGAGAGCGCTTCACTTCCCGCAACCGTTATGCCCTTCATTCTTCGTGGTGTCACCCTGCGCGGAGTAGATAGTGTCATGGCGCCGAGTGAGCCTCGCCTGTCAGCGTGGGCGCGCCTTGCGCGCGATATGAACCTGGATCTCCTGGAAACCATGGTTACCGAAATTGGCTTATCTGATGTTTGCGGCGTAGCCCCTGATGTCCTCGCTGGGAAGATAACCGGTCGTCTACTGGTCGACGTTAACCGCTAGGTTAGCTTGAGCGCTCAGCGCTTGGTAAATCGACGCAAAGGGCTGGGCTAAACCGACGGCTGACTCATTGAGTGTCAAGCCAAGACGAACCATGACGAGTTCTGCCTCGGGTACGACCACGACAAATTGACCTGAGTTACCCCCAGCATGAAATGTGTTCGCGGGTAAGTCAGGGTAATCAGATAAACGTGTATTGAGCCAAAAGCTCAGACCGTAAAAATCAGCGGTTTCAGAGGGTGTAACCGCAAGACGCTGCCACTCTTGCGATAAGAGTGAGTCTCGTCCATGCCACGCGTCGAGCCACCACTGCCCAATGCGCGCCCAGTCTCGCGCAGTCAGGTAGGCAAAGCTCGAGCCGACTTGGACACCGCTGATATCCGGCTCAAGAAGTGGATCATCCAACCCTAAACGCTGGTTAACCTCTCTATCAATCCAGTCAACGTAGGGCTCGTCATCGAGCGTGGACTGCCAAAGGTAAGACACCACATTCGTATCGCCGCTTGAGTAAACAAATTCTTCACCCGGATCAACTCGCTGCCCCTGAGCCAGTGGCACCTGCCACATGGGAACACCCCCGTAGAGCATCTGCGTGACATCATCGCCAGGCAGATACCGCTCGTCGAAATCAAGGCCACTCGCCATAGTCATTAAGTGCTTGAGCGTCATATCGGCCGAGACGTTCTGAGTCACGTCAGCCGTTGCTCCGAGTGCTTGCGTACGCGCTTTGACAGGCCAAGATAGGTCCATCAGCCCACGCCCCACTTGCACCCCAACGAAGGAGGCCATGAGACTCTTGTTCATCGACCAACCCTGCAGGCGTGTTCTTGAATCAACTGGCGCGGCATACCGCTCAGTCACGATTTCTCCCCTGTGCATAACGAGCACAGCGAGCGTGTTTCTTCCGCCCTCCTCCGACTCCGTAAACAGCGCATCCACGGCCTGCTCGATGAGTGGGTTGTCAGAACGGTAACGCACCGCAGACTGGATTCGGTCCCCGCCCCCCTCTGACTCGGTCAACGCTTGCGCATCACCATGCAACGTACAACCATATCGCTCCTTGTAATGTGCTGTGGCGGAAGCAGTGAGGATATTGACGGTTGCCTCTCGCTCTCCAACGTGTGCGTCAACAAACCGATCCATACCAGCGATAGTCGCCATTCGGGGCAGAATATCTTTTTCCAATATGAATTCAGCCGGCAGCTGGCTGACAAACACACCCGAACACAGCTGCTTGGCAGAATAACCAACGCCAATACTTGCGGCGCTGTGTAATGTCCAGAAAAAGGCGGCAATGATCAGTGAACCAAGAGCAAGGGCAATTCGACGCATGGGGTTTCTCTTTCTCAGTGCTGACAAAGCAGCGAAGACGAAGGATTCATAGGAACGGGTATATCACTTTGAGGCGGATTCAATCGACAATGGTGTGGTTGGCATCGAAAATCTCGTTAACCAACGCGATGACATAGGCAACACCAACCAGTAGCAGTCCGGTAACAACCAACATTTCCGCATTCACTGCCAACAGGGTACTCGTATAGGATGACTCGAGCAGTGATGCAAAGTCGCTCAAAAAGCCAAGCGTGCCTGCGATCATCAAACCCAAGCCCCACCACTTCAACAGTGCTGACGACCCGATCCATGGCTTCAAAACAATGCCTCGTAAATTGATGTATTCGCTCATTGCTTCACCCCGGTGCACCACTTTGCAGCAGCGGTTGGTAGAAAAGCAAGCGCCTCCTGGGTGTGCAAAACCTTGCTCCGCTCTATTTCTGCGACTGTAATCGAGAGAAGTAATCTCGCGCTGCAACCATCACCCTTGGAGCAAGAATGAGGGTGCTGACCATGGTTGGTAGCGCCATGAGGCCATAACTGCCTGAGATCAAGTTAAAAACCACATCGACACTAACGCTCGCACCAAAAATAACCGCTGAAATAAAAAACCAGCGAAAATAAGGCTGCCATTTTGCGCCCGCCAAGAACCCGAAACACTTAGCCCCAAAATACCAACCCGTAAACATCGTCGTCGTGCTTAATATCAACGCAACAAAAGCTAAAGCCAAGAGCCCAGGCGTGCCCATTTCGGTCTGAACCGCATTAGCCGTCAGCGTGATGCCCGAGAGATCACCCGGCGACTGCCATTCTCCCGCCAAGAGAATGACTAGCGCGGTGCAGGTACAAATAAGTAGGGTGTCAAAAATAGGGCCTAGGGTAGCAACCATGCCTTCTCTGATGGGTTCATTTGTCTTTGCCGCACCGTGAGCCATTACCTCTGTCCCAACGCCCGCCTCGTTGGAGAAAACGCCGCGGCTTACGCCAATCAACATAATGCCGACGAAGCCACCACCCACAGCGGATGGATTAAAGGCCTCAGAGACAATCAGCCACAGTAAAGCCGGAACTTCCGTAATGTGCGTAAGCACCACATACAAAGTCATCGTCACATAAACAGCCACCATCGCCGGAAGCGATCGCACTGCCACCTTCGCAACACGCGGCAGTCCACCGAATATCACCACCCCAACTAACACCGCGAGGACAAGTCCTGTTGCAAGGCCTGACCAAGCGGGCGGCGCACCATCAAATACAGTCTGCCCGACAAGCGCGGTCAATTGATTCGCTTGGAACATGGGAAGTGTTCCAATCAAACCTGCAACGGAAAACAGCACGGCGAGTGGGTAGAATGATCGCGGTAGGGCTTCGCGGATGACGTACATCGGGCCGCCCTGCAAATTGCCTGCACTGTCCACACCTCGGTACATAACGCCTAGCGAGCAAGTGAAAAACTTCGTTGCAATGCCAACGATGGCGGAGATCCACATCCAGAAAACAGCGCCCGGCCCACCGGCTACGATCGCAAGGGCCACGCCCGCGATATTCCCCAAGCCCATCGTATTCGACAGCGCCGCGGCCAAAGCCTGAAAGTGTGACAACTCGCCCTCTTCATCGGGTGTGTCATAACGCCCCGACATAACGGCAAACGCGTGGCCTAAGTAGCGATAAGGCATTGCCCGTGAAACGATCAAGAAAAAACCGCCGCCCCCTAAAAGAAGTGCCACCATGGGTAAACCCCAAACGGCATCAGCAAATGCAATGGACCAAGCTTCTAGGCGATCAAACATATTTTCTCTTACTCCAACGGGGTTGGCTGATCAGTCGACAACGACGCACTGTGCGCAGAACGTTAGGGGTGTTACGAGCAGAATCCAAAAAAATTACCCAAGTGTCGCAAAGAAGAATCCGTAGAAGCCCTTTCACTGCCTTAGCTTAAGCGTATCGAAAGGTTGAAGACCCTACCATTAGTTTGGTGCCATGCTACTCCATGGGCCCTCGTAAAAGTCCCGTAAGACATAAAAGGCCTCTTTGCGGCGACCGTTCTCATCGATAAGACCTTTTCTATTCCGGTAGTCCTGAACACCGCCCAACGACCGAAGCATCGCCCGAAAGTCCTTAAGAATCCATGGCGTGACACCTTGAATCGCCTCACTGTTGGCAATCATTTTTACCTGAGCACGGTAAACATTGGCTTGATAGTCCTCCGTCCAAACCCCTGCTCCACGGTTTCCCGCCTTCGCACCTGCACCGAATTCGGAGATAACGATGGGTTTTTCGAAGGCTGAACTGATCCTTATCTCAGGTATAAACGCCAACATTAGCTTGCGGATTGTGCGCTCGCTAACACCCGTTTGATCGGCTATGAAGCGCGAGTAATACCAACCGAAATACTCGTTGTAACTGACCAAATCGACTAACTCACCCAGCGGATCCGTAATGACGAGATCAAAACCGCTTCCCACCACTAGCGCCTGCTCGCCAACTGACGCTAATACTTTCTCAAAGACCTTTTTCTCTCTTGCACTCGGAACATCTGAGGTCAGACCGTAAGCCGCCAAGTGGGCTGTAACAAACTGCAATTCGCGCCGCGTATCGCCTAACAAAGCTGCGGATATGAGCCGCGTTCCATCCAGCTCGCGAGCGTCGGTAATCAATCGCTCCAAAAACAACATTCTCGGCGTCGAATAGATAGTTTCATTGGCGACCGACCAGACAATAACACTCGCTCGATTCCAATCGCGCTGAATAAGCCTCGAGAGCTGATCTCTCGCAATACCCAGCGTGTCTGGATTCTCAAATGCAATATTCCAATATATGGGTATCTCTTCCCAAAGGAGTAAGCCCAACTCATCGGCGACCCGCGCCGCGTGCCGCGAGTAGGGGTAATGGGCCGCGCGAATAAAGTTGACACCCAAGGCCTTTGCCTCGGTGAACAACGTCATCATGTCTTGGTAGGAATAAGCGACGCCATCTCGACCAATTGGCTCCTCGTGTGTCGAAATGCCCTTCAGTCGAATTGGCTGACCATTGAGCAAAATCCTCTTGCCTTGGGTCTCGATTGTTCTAAATCCAATTCGATCTGAAATCAGATCCTCACCCGCCGACACGTGCACGTCATAGAGAACTGGCGCCTCGGGAGACCAAAGGTTTATCTCAGCGTCAAAGGAGAAATACGCCATTGAGTCGCCGTCTACTGTGGCAATGTGCTTTGCCGCCGCGCCTGGAATCTCGATGGTAACCGGCGTTCCCTCGGGCATACCAAACGTGCGCACATGGCCGTTGACCCGACCCGTGGTTTCGGCCTGAGCTAATTGCGCATTTGTAATGTATGCCTCGGATGTCTCTATGAGTAACACATCCCGCGTCAGCCCCCCGTAAGGCCACCAATCAGTCCGGCCAGTGGGAATTGTCTGCGCGTTGAGTCTGTTATTCACGCTAATAACGAGGTCATTTTGATCGGCTTTTACATGCTCAGTCACGTCAACGGAGAAAGGTACATACCCTCCTTTTTGCTGAACGATTAATGACCCATTTAGAAATACCGTGGCTTCAAAATTGGTGGCACCAAACCAGAGGTGATAGCGCTTATCGGGGACAATTTCGACATCAAAAAAACGCTGATACCAAACCATATCCCGGTAAAATAAGAGTTCATCAACCTGCGTATTAAAGTCACCCGGCACCCGTATGTCGGCTGCAGAGGGGTAGCTGTACTCAAGGAGCTGATACTCATTTTCAGGAACCCTTGTCGTCGCCCACCCACCAAACAAACTGCCAGGGGTTCCAACCTGCATTGGATCCACCAATATTTTCCAGCTGCCGTTGAGACTTTGGGCCTTCCGAGAATCAATCCAACCCAGAAGGTGTTCACTGGGGGGGGCCGCACTAAGCGCTGCGACCGCAAAAGGTGATTCATCCTCAGTCGCATTTCCAAAGAGCGGCAGCAGATAACCAAAACCGGCGATCCACACAAAAAATAACAGTTGCTTTCGCCCTATTCTCTTCACCACGGAACGCCCCTCGTTGCTTAAATGCTCAAAAAACAATGGTCAAAAAACACCGGCACAGTGTTACACCGCCACACCGCACCTTAACTGAGGATTCTTATCCCCTTGATCCCCTAGAAATAGATTCCTATTTCCCCCTCACACAAACCGGTGCAAGATAAGACTGGGACTCATAGTAAAACTAGAGAGCGATAACATGACAGACCTCGCGCACAAACCTTTCCTTAAAAAAGTTGCCCTCATTTCAGGTGGTGCCTCAGGCATAGGCCTTGCGACCGCAAAACGGCTGATCGCCGGCGGTGCAACAGTTTGGATTACTGACATCCAAGACGCTTTGGGCGAGCGGATCGCAGAGGAAATTGGCGCAACCTATGTCCACCTTGACGTTGTTAATGAGGTGGAATGGATATCAGTCATTGAGCTCATCGCCAGCCAGGGACAGGGGCTGCACTACGTGATGAACAACGCGGGCATAGCCTCGAGCGGTAATCTGGAAACCGAGACCGTCGAGGGCTTCATGCAAACGATCAACATCAACCTCCTTGGTGTGTTTTTGGGATGTAAGGTTTGTGCCCCACTTATGGCTGTCTCAGGGGGAGGTGCCATCGTCAACGTATCCTCAATCTACGGAATGGTTTCATCGCCTAAAGTACTTGCCTATTCAGCGTCCAAAGGTGGAGTGAGGGCCATGACCAAGTCGATGGCGCTCGATCTTGCGGATCGAGAGACTGGCGTCCGCGTGAACTCAATCCATCCGGGATTTGCCGATACGCCACTCGTTGAAAACGCAATCGCCGCACTGGAGCCCGAGGAGGGGGAACAGTTCTCAGCTCAAATTGCAGAGCGTGCCAAACTAGGGCTTGCGGACCCTGACCAAATCGCGGCGGCAGCCGTGTTCCTGTTCTCAGATGACAGCTCATTTATGACGGGTTCAGAGCTTGTTGTCGACGGTGGCTATACCGCCAGTTAAAGCGTCGACAGCAAACTGTTTGTGTTAAAGGGTGGGTTTTACCCAGTGAAGCCGTCTTCCATTAGCGCTAAATTTCAACCTTGGCATTTTTGAAAAACTGCTTTTTTTAGCGTAAATCCGCAGTAGTATGCGCGCTGGCTCAGTTAAGGCACCCCGATGCATAAGATCATATTTTCAATCTTTCTCGCCCTGCTCGCGACATCAGTGCAGGCCGATTATTCCCGACTTTATTTTGACCACGTGCCAGCGAGCTCTGCCGAATCGGGGGACACCGAGATCGCTTATCGAGTTTTTAATCGCGGCGCCGATAACCCAAAGCTCCTCATCATCATGGGATTGGGCGGCGCCGGGGCTGCCTGGGGTGATGCGTTCATTCAGGCACTGGAGTTCGAAGGTTTCGAAGTCATTGTTATCGACAACCGGGACACAGGCGGGTCAAAAATGTTCACGGATTGGGGGAAGCCCACTATGTGGTGGCAACTGCTCAAATATGAGCTTGGCTTTTCAGTTGATGCTCCCTACACCTTGAGCGACATGGCCGCAGACAGTATCGCGGTCCTCAATACAATAGGGTACGAGCGTGTCCACGTCATGGGTGTTTCTATGGGCGGGATGATTGCACAAGTACTCGCGGCCCATCACCCAGAGCGCGTAGAGAGCCTGACATCGATCATGTCGACAACCTTTGCGCCCCATCTGCCGCCCCCAACATCAGTGGCTGAGGGAAATCTAAGGTCTCTCGCCGAAGGTGATGCCGACGTCTCCCGGGAAGATGCGATGCGAAACCGCGGCTTTTATCCAGAGTCGATGGAGCGTCATCTGATGGCTGTTTTCAAAAGTGGCGATCGAACGAAGCAAGTTCAGACCATTCGCAAACCGACCCTCGTCATACATGGCTCTGAAGATCCGCTCATTCCACCCGAGCACGGTGTGCACACAGCTGAGCAAATCGAGGAGGCTGAATTTGTACTGATTGAGGGAATGGGACATAACCTCCCGGAAAGCTTCCACCCACAAGTCATTGGGCTTATGTCCGAGCACATAAATAAGGTGCATTCGCCCTAAGCACCTGCTCATAAGGTTATGCTCCGAATATCGTGGGGTCTGTGCGACATGGGGGCTGTACAATGGCGCCGTATAACAGCTCCCTATTGAGAAGCCATAATGTGACCGAGGGCCCCGTATGAAACACCTTAAAATGCGCAACCAATCAGCCAAACCACGCTTTGTCTTATGCTGCGCCCTCTTGATGCCAATGCTGGTATTCGCGGGCCAAAGCGTGTCTCACGAGAGCGCTAAGGGAAAACTCGACGCCCTCATTGATGGCCTTCACAGAGACGCACATGAGGGCAATTTCGACACCTATTTTGCGCGCTACACCCAAGACGCCATCTTTATGGGGACGGATAAAAGCGAGCGCTGGAGAATCGATGCCTTCAAGGCTTACGCCGCGCCAGCCTTTGCCGACGGTCATGGGTGGACTTATTCGGTGATCGAGCGCAACTGGGAAGGTGACGGTGATACGCGGTGGTTCGATGAAATTTTATTCAATGAAAAATTGGGGCACTGCCGAGGCACAGGGGTTGTCGAACAAATCGACGGTGAGTGGAAGATTGCTCATTACTCACTGACGCTTTTGATCCCAAATGATATTGCCGAGGCTGTCGGTAAGCAGTCTCAGCGTGCAGACAAGTGAAACATCCGAGCGCCGGGAGTACTTACCAACATCGGAGTCTCAGACCGTGAGCAAGCGATCCCAACAAGGACGCATCAACATCATCATGCAAACCCTAGCGTGGCTGAGCTTCATGGTGCTGGGCGTGCTTTTTTTCGGCGATCAACTTGAAGCGCAGTACAACCCTAATCGCAGTGTTGAAACACGCCAAAACGCTGACACCACGGAAGTTCGCCTTCGGCGGAACAAGCTAGGCCACTACGTTACGGCGGGCACCATTAACAACCGTCCTGTCACCTTCTTGCTTGATACGGGTGCCACAGGTGTCGCCATAGGCACAGCGGTGGCCAATGAGCTCGGTTTGAAAAGAGGTCGACGCATCGCCACGCGAACGGCTAATGGGATAGCCGCCTCTTATCTAACAACGCTCGATACCGTAAGCGTAGGCGGCATCTCGGTGCGAAACGTCGATGCAACGATAGCGCCGGGTCTGAGGGGGGAGGAAATCCTACTTGGGATGAGCTTCCTCAAAAATATCGAGTTTTCGCAGCGCGGTGACACACTAATTCTGCGCCAGTATTCAACTCGCTAGCATTATGAACACCGCCAAAGCTTCAGCGTTTTCGCTTTTAAAAGAACACGCTGGAAACAAAAACGCCCCATAAGGGGCGTTAGTTCCTCTGCACTGAGAGACACTGTCAGAACTGCATATTGACGGCGAGGCGAACGTTCAGCGGAGCGCCAACAGTTGCCTGGTGGGTGCTGTGCGCATTTGGGAAATAAAGCTCATCCGTTAAATTTTCAACGTTAAGCTGCAACGTTGTGGCATCCGATAGTCGATACGAAACAGACGCGTCAACTCGTGTGTAACTCGGTAGCACTGCCGAATTGCTGTTATTGATAAAGCTCTCACTTTGATGTGTCAGTCCAACCCCTACTTTGAGATCACTGGAGAGTGAGAATTGATTCCACAGTGAGAACATTGAATCGGGGAGCTCTCTGGGTTTACGTCCCGTCGTACCGGAGCGTTCAACCTGCTCGCCGTCGAGTGCGCTGTAGGCGGCTGAAACGCTCCAAATCTCGGTAACCTTTCCCTGAACCTGAATTTCGAACCCTTCAATTTCTGATTCGATGACGTCCAAGGTCGCTGGGTCATTGTCAGCCACCTGTGGCGAGCGCTGCTCAATCTCAAATGCAGCCGCTGTCAGGCTCAGCCCGGAGGCGAAGTCATACTTGAATCCCACCTCGCGATTGCTAAATGTATTAGGAGCCAACTTATCGTTGTTGCCGTTAATATTCGCAAATTGCTCACCACTACGAGGCAAAAATGATTCGCTGTAGCTCGCATAAATTGAAATGTTTTCTTGGGGTTTGTAGACAACACCAAAGCGGGGCGAAACTTCACTGTCTTTGCTGGATCGCGAATCCTCTGCCACCCGGTTCAACACATTGATATCAAAACTGTCGTAACGCAGACCCGCAACCAGACGAAACGCTTCAGACAGTTCCATTTCGTCCTGGATATAGAACGAGGTGACATCAATTTCGACTTCTGTGTGGTCATTCACGTCAACGCCAAAGTCATTTGTCGTTATAAGACCCAACACGTTGACACCCACACCACCACGAATACCTAAATTACGTGATATCGAGAAGGTTTCGTTGTCATCTTGGGTGGTATCCCAAAAGGTGTTGTAACGGTCTTGGTCGCTTGAGGTGGAAATAGACTCAACCCCAGAGAGAATGGTGTGTCCCACGTTACCCAATCGGGCTTCTTTCACGATATTGACTGATAAGATTGTATTTTTGCGCTGCGTGGTATCCACGTAGCCATCTAACGTCACCTCATCAGGCGCGGCTTCCTGATCGTAACCAGACGCATAAAAATTTTGGTAGAGCTTGTCATAGTCACCGTAAAACGCCGAAACATTGAGTTTGAGCGTATCGCTAAAGGTGTGCTGTAACGCCGCGCGCCACAGATGCGCCTCTAACTCTGTCGTGTTCACTTTTGGATCGCCAAACACCACATCTTCTAACGCCTCAACAGGGCGTCCATTTGCCCCGGTGGGGATGCCCCGATCTATGAATCGTTGATGATCAACGTACTCATAAGACAGGTCGACTTTACTGTCACCTGCCTCAATACGGAGCGTTGGGTTGAAGCCTCGGCGATCTCCCTCATAAAAGTCTCGATGGTTATCGAGTTCCTCCACCATGGCGTTCACGCGAAAGGCCGTGGTGTCACTTAAGCTGACGTTGTGATCTATCTGTCCGCCGACCTCGCCAAAGCTATCAATGCTCATTTGCGCCTGGGTAAAGGCATCATCAACAACTGCTTTCTTGGTCACCCGGTTGAGTACACCACCTGTTCCGCCTCGGCCAAACAAGAGTGCATTAGGACCGCGAAGAACCTCAACCTGCTCCAAGTTATAGAGCGGTCGATAATATTGGACATCGTCTCGCATACCATCGATGTAAAAATCCGCCGTCGATCGCACACCACGGAAAACAACCGCGTCCCGGTGACCTTCACCTTGAGACGATGTCACACCGGGCATATAGGCAATTACCTCACCGATGCTGTTGAAACCGCGCTCTCGAATATCGGCAGCCGACATAAGACTAAGACTCTGTGGAACATCCAATATCGGTGTGGGCGTCTTTAGTGCATTGACGGTATCTGTATACAAGAACTGACCCGCGACGATCACCTCTTCCATTGAATTCGGTTCGCTCTCTAGGGTCACCTGAGAGAACGTGGTGGCGGAGGCAGACATCAAAACAACCGCAGCCAATGGTCGAAGATAAAACATTTAGGTCCCTGGAACACTTAATTTTCGTAATGTTAATTATTCTCATTTGCATTTGCAATATTATTTCGTATTTTTTGGCTCGCCGTAGCATTTTTACCTATTCACTGGACCGCACAGGGAAGACAGATGCCGCCACGAGCCTCTGGGGGCAGTGTTACCGCAGAAAAGAGTGTTACCGCAGAAAAGATAGAGGCTTTCGACTAGGTAAGCTCAAGGAAGCACCCCAATTCAAAAAGCGCAAAGGACAGGGGACAAAGCACAGGCCGCCTAACGCGATGCCTGTCACACAGGCTATTTGTTTAGTCTACGAGACTGGGAATACAAAACCGGTAGTCTGTTGTACCGCTGGTAATGCAATAGCGCACCACCCGCGGCCCATCACCGTCATCTTTTACAATGCCTGAAAAAGGTGTCATGCCCGAATAGCGACCCATAATACCTTTGGAGTCCACTTGGCCTGTAAAACGATAGCCGTAAGTGGCACCCACTCCAGCAACGGGCACCGCGCCCTCGAGCCCTCGATAGCATTTGAGATCCTCAAAAATAACAGACTGGGGATCACCCATTTGAGCGGTAATAAACGGCATCGCTGTCGCAAGACAATCCGCCTCGGTCATGGATCGGCCAAAGTCGGCCGTATTAATTTCTTGTTCGGTGGGTGCAGAGGAACAACTTGCCAGCGCAGTGGCGATAACGATCAAACATATTCTTTTCATGGTGACGCTCTCTGCGATACGCTTACAATCAAACAATAAACGTATGAACATCAGGCAACAAGACCTGCAGTTATAAGCATGTTGAAGAACGTTTTTTTCATATCCGGCTTTTTGTGAGGAATGGCATGATGTGGGTATTAAGCGCAGTGCTCTCGGTGGTCATTATTGTTGTCGCTTTTTTAATTGCACCCGCCGATGCTAGCTTAAGAAGCGCCGAGCCAGCTGGCTTTCTACTTTTGTGGACCCGGTACTCAGCACACCTTGCATTTGCTTTTCTCATCGTTGCGTTTAGCGCCAGTACGCTAAAGCGAGTTAATAAGAACGCGGTTTCAACTTACTTAATGCGGCACCGCCGGCAGGTTGGGTTAGGCTTTGCAACAGCCCACTTCGCGCATTTGACAGCGCTGTCACTCTATTTGACGGGCCTAGAGGGGTTTTCTGTGGACGCGAGTACTGGCGTTGCGGGTTTTGGCTATGTGGTGCTGCTTGCACTCACGCTCACCTCTAATGACTGGAGTGTCAAACAGATGGGTCCTGTCGCGTGGCGGCGTCTCCACACGACCGGGATAAACATTCTAATGCTTTATTTTTTCGTGGCCTTTAGCGCAAAACTGCTAACCGAGGGTGACGCCATCTATGCCGTTTATACAATGGCTATGGCATTAGCGGTCATCACCAAACTATCGATAAAACGCAACTTCCGAACCATCACTCCTGACTAAAGTAGATATTACGAAGAAAAATCTCTCGCTCAGGCGCGCGATCTTGACTCAAGAGTGCAATCAAGTTGGAAACATCCGTCATATCGGTGCCACTGTTGATTTGCGAGATGGGTAGCGCGATCGACTGCCAATCAGTCGGAACTCGCCTGTTGCTGCTCGGTCCAAAATTAGCAAAATTATTAACTTGATCGCCTCGCAAAAAATTACCTGTCTGGAAACCTAGGCTAAAGTTGACGTTATCGCTCCCTCGAATATCAAAGTGCAACGTGCCCTGCTTAAACGCAGATAGGTCCTCGCCAACATCAGCGGCGAACTCAAGGCTAGCACCCCACCAGTCACCCGCGCGCGTTTCGATGCGAACCACCCCATCTGGCATCAATTCAATCGCTGTCGTGCCTTCCCAAGGCGTGAGCTTAAGCATCGCACTGGGAAAGGTGATGTCGGGCGAATCATCCGATAGCGTGTCATGCACGACGACCAAACGCTTTTCAGTCACAGCCTCTCCGGGCTCCCGGGTCTTGTTGACGGTCTCAATCCTGCGGACAGCCATCTGGCTCTTGAAGGGAGGCACCATTGCGCTGGCTAAAAGCGACTCAAGCTCTCCCGAAAAACTTTTCTTCAACGGGGCACCGTTGCGGGTCAGCTCAGCGAAACGGCCTTCATCAAACTCCTCCCAAAGCGCGTATTTCAGTTCGTTATCCCGGGTTACAAGACCGAAATGATTCTCAGAGTGGTCCGGACTGTCAGCTTTTTTCCACTGCTCATCAAATGCCTCGAAGAAGAAGAGCGAGATACCTTCCTCGTCAGTCCACGCACGCAATCGATCGTAAAAAGCTTTTTGCTTATACTCGTCAGCCGCTTTGGAACCTTTAACACCGTAGGCCGTTCCATCGATGCTTGCCCAACCGGTCTCCCCTATGTGGACGGGTTTATCAATGCCTAGTTGGCTCATGTAATCGAGTACTGATTGATACTGCCCCTTGGCGTAGGCAATAGCGCGATCCATGGTAAGACCCGTCATCTCATCAAATGGCAATGCCTCCTCGCTAGGTAGTACGCCCCAAAAAGACGGGCTATAGAAGGAGTCATGAAAGGGGTAGGTATGGACTGATACAAAATCGACGGCCTCAAAAAGTTGCGTGAGATCAGCCGTGTGATAGACCGGATTTCCACCACCCCAGGACTCATAATTGTCCGAACTCGTTACCCAAACGTCGGCTTTGAGTTCGCCGCTGGCTTTGGCCGCCTGCAGGTAGTTCACCCACTTTAATATTGTCTTTGGGTAGACGAAGTAAGTGACTGCCCACTGCACCATTGCCTCGTTCCCGACGGCAATCGCTTTTACGATATCGGGGTAATCGTTGGCGAGCCTAATCGCCGTATTAATCTCTTGAGAATTATTCTGTAGGTTGCCCTCTGTGTGATCAGGCCCAGTTCCCTCAATCCAAGTGTCGTTGTCTGCATCCCAGACAGCTTCAGCCCAAGAATTTTTGGCCTCAATCCATGCCCCTAGCATCACGTACATCTCGAAGGACGGATCTGCCTGCTTCTCTCTTCTGATGGCTTCGAGCAAACGCTCAGCCTGAGGAAACTGCGAGGTGTTATACGTCCGCAGTAGTTTTATGCCCATGGCATTGAGAATGCGAATGTCATCGACCAGCTGCTCAACAGTCGGTCCGTCATCGCGGGTTTTACCTCTATAACCGCCATAAGACATCGCTTGATAATCGGGGTTACCCAGAATCTCCGCAGGTGTCGGTCCGTTATCGGAGCGATTAATGGGCGGCGCACAAGCCAAGGTTAGAGCAAGGCTTGCACACAGTGAGGCACGAAAAAACGAGGAGGCAATACCCACAGCAGTTCCCTAAAAAATATCAGTGCGTAGTATGAAACTGGTACGCCGAGATCTTGTAATTGCTTATCTCAAAAGAGGTCCTATTCGACGCGAAAGACGTATCGACGGATTCATTTGACATCTTTTTATCGATAATTTTTTTTAGTACGGTACTGCTCGCGCCGTTCCTCAGTTCGTCACCCTAAACGCAACCGAAATGACCTGTTATAAAAATATTTCCGCCTCCGGCCTCCTACTGACATTATTGAGTCAGTGCTGCTTACTGACTGTCAGTCATGCGGCGCTAGCCAATACCGCCGGCGTGTTCCCGCCCGGGGTTCAAGCGGGCCATCGATCGCTCCAATACCGCGCAACGCTGGACCCTGACACCGGTGCCGCGGGTACTCGACTCCACTACCAAGAGAGCCTCAATGGTGATGTCATGCTGCGAGGGATCCTGCATGCTTCAGAAGATCCAGGTGGGCATTCCCAAGTTGATTTTGCTCAGGGCGAATTGTTTTGGGACTTGAGTGACGACGCCGATCAGCTTCGCCACGGATTACGGTTTGATGCGCGAGTTCGTGGCCGAGGTAAGCCGTCCTCCGTTTCTGCAAATTACAGCCTGCAATATCACCTCAACGCACAGTGGCAGGCGCGACTCGCCATCTTAAATACACGTTCCTTTGGCGGGAGCGCACCGGACGACATAAACCTGCAGGTTCGTAGCCAACTGAGTTACCAGACAAGCCCTGCGGTTAGTCTCAATCTTGAGTACTATTCGCAACTCGGCGCTCTCGATGATCTCAGTCCGTGGAAAAGCCAAAAGCACCAAATCGGCCCTAGTGTTAACTGGCGCCTAGCGAGCAAATGGACAGTCCATGGTGGACTTTTATCGAGTATGAATGACCGTTCACCACAAACACTCTTTCGCATTTGGCTAACCAAGACTTTTTAGCCGCTTCGCTCTAGAACAAATGGCTCAAGCCCCTATTGGGGCACAAAAAAAGGGAGCATCGCTCCCTCTCCTAAAACTATTTTTTGCACCCCAGTACTGACCTTATATTTCTGCCAGTTCGGGAGACTATTAAAACTACATACCCGCCATAATGAGCTTTACTGCCACGCAAAGCATGACCAGCCAAGTCGTGACGTTACCCACCACACCGATAGGGTTGGGCACTTTTGCTTGCTGGATGCCGTAAGCGTGCAAAACCCGTGCGGCGAATAATGTACCGCCAAGAATATTGAGGGTTTGAGCTGATGCCCCCGTCATCGCCAATAAGCCAAGGCCCAGTAAGATGAAGGGTACGTATTCGATATTATTACCGTGTGCTCGGACCGCCTTTTGCAGCGTATCAGGGTCACCCGAGTCTCCCATGGCTTTGAAGCGATTGCGCGTCACATTCACCGCTAATGCCAGTGTGAGTAAAATATTCAGGCCTAGCCAAAGCGACAAAGCGCTTAATTGTGCAGCTTCCATAGTCTCTGATCTCCGATGACGTTTTGTTAAACGTGTCTCTTTTTATGCATTTTTATCGAGAACCGGCTCATAAAGCGTGTACCGGTGAGCAGACTGTGCACTTATTTCAACGCGCCGTAAACGATGTTTTTGAGCTGCCCCCTAAAATTAAAGGTCGATGACGGTATGAGCTGGGTCATGAAGATAACCTGTAAATCCTCCTCGGGATCGACCCAGAAAATGGTAGAAGCACGGCCACCCCAATAGAAATCGCCCGCACCCACGCTCGCTGATGCAACCTCATCGAGGGTCGATGCAAAGCCCAAGCCAAACCCAACACCTGCGTTTGCTGTTTCAGAGAAAGCACCCAAGGCCATTTGCGCAAGAGATTGTCCGCCTAATAAATGATTCGCGGTCATCAGCTCCAACGTTCGTCGCCCAAGAAGTTGATAACCGTTGTACTGCCCTCCCTGCCGTAACATCTCGCAGAAAGCCATGTAGTCCGTTGTGGTACCCACTAACCCTCCGCCACCAGAAAAGAAATTACGCTTGTGGCGGTAGTGGCTGGTCTCCGGGTCGTCCTCCAAGATCAGTCTTTTATCCGGCAGTCTCATGTAGCATGCAGCAAAACGATCCACCTGTTCATCAGCCACCCTAAAACCGGTATCGACCATCCCGAGCGGTTGCAAGATGCGCTCTTGCAAAAAAACCTCAAAAGGCTGGCCAGAGATAATTTCAACCAAGGCTCCGCAAACGTCCGTCGCCAGCGAGTAGCACCAGCGCTGTCCTGGGTCATAGAGTAAGGGCACGCGACCAAGCTTATCGGCGAATTCGCGTAACGTCTCACCTTGGCCCCTAGCAACACCAAGCCCTTGGTAAGCCTCATCTATGGGGGTCTCCAAGCCCGGCAGCAGGCCCCCATAAGTCAGGCCTGCCGTGTGACTGAGAATGTGCTGCATTGTCGAAGCCGCTAGGGGCGGACGGGTCACCATTTCGTCACCGACGCCCTCCTGCCAAACACGCTGATCGCGCCAAGATGGAATAAACCGGTGGATTGGATCTGTGAGTTGGAAGCGCCCCTCCTCCCACAGCATCATTAGGGCCACCGAAGTAATCGGCTTGGTCATCGAATAGATACGAAAAATAGTGTCGTCGCGCATCGCCTTACCGCGCTCTCGGTCCATAAGACCCATCGACTCAAAATAGGCTGGTATACCATGACGCGACACCAAAACCTGACAACCGGGTATCTTGCCGGGCTCAACATAATTTTCTCTGAGGTGAGCGCCAATCCTCGCCAGCTTTTCTTCTTGGAAACCGGCTCCCGCCGCATCAACGTTCATGATCGATTCACCTCTTAAACCGTTTAGAGCAAAGATCCCAAAGTCGGTATTGCTCTCTTATTTCGGCAGTTATTTACGCTCTACTGCCTGCTGGCGGTCCATAGTGTCGTTAACCGCTCGGTAAGGCAATTCCGCGATACGTCCGTAGAATAAACGTCTAAACTGGCGACGTGGGGAAACAATAATAAGGACTCCGGTATGAATCTGCAGCTTGCCATCATTGACCTACTTCGGGGAACGCCAAAGCCCGTTCTTCGGCTCCTCTCAGGAAAGCCAGGCCGCATCGATGGTCGTACGCTCGACCTCAATATGCATATGATGGCCAAGCTCGCTGCACGCGGTGCGAGCAGCAATCGTGCCCCCATGACCGTTAACGCCCTCAGGCAAGCGGCGAGTGCCTATAACAGCCTTAATCTGCCGATCGCTGATGGCGTGACGACACTCGATACCGCCTTAGCGCTAAGAGACAATACGTTGAACGCACGCATCTACCGCCCAGCCTCCGTCTCGGGACCGCTGCCCGCAGTCCTTTTTTTCCACCAAGGCGGGCTCGTCATCATGGATCATCTAACCGATGACCATTTCTGTTCACTCATGGCCGCTCGCTGTAAAGCCGTTGTTATTTCACTCGACTATCGCCTGTGCCCGGAGCACCGCTTTCCGGCTCCGATCGAGGATGCGCAGGCCCTCTGGGATCACGTACAAGCCAACGCAGCAGATATGAATATTGATCCGTCGCGAGTGGCACTCGCTGGCGATAGTGCTGGCGGGCTGATCAGTAGTAGTTTGGCAATTACCTTGCGCGATCAAGGCGGTGTACAACCTGTAGCCCTCTGCCTCGCCTATCCGTGGGTCACCACCAATGACGAGGACCAACCCTCTCTAAGTAGCTGTGCAAACGCCTTCCCTCTCACTGCAGCCACCATGGAATTCTTCAACGAGCAGGTCTTCCCAAATGACCGAGAGAAAGACAGCCCATTGGCCAACCCTCTGCTTATCGACGATCTCAGCAACTTCCCGCCCACCATCATAGGCACCGCAGGCTTCGACCCGATTAGGGATCAAGGCAATGCATTCGCGCAGCGACTAATGGCGTCTGGAAGCGAGGTTAAGCATTACTGTTTTGACAGCCTCACGCACAGTTATTTGATGTTTGGCCGAGTGAGCAAAGCTGCCGAGGACGCTTGCGAAACACTTGCCTCATCGCTCGCTGAGCTGCTTAGTCGAGCGAGCTGAACTGCCTTAGCCCACAATTCGCTGCGTAAACCACCGACTCACGCCCATGCCAAATAATCGACTTACCCGGTGCCAAGTGCGGGTTGATGAGCCCAGGACGTGGTGAAGCGCTCGGCGCTGCGTTAATCCATACACAGCAGCGGCCACATCGTCAGGTTTCATTTCCCACGTCATATTTTCAATATGGCGAGGATCCAAAGAGCGACCCATCTCGGTGTCTATGACAGGCGGCTTAATGCAAGTCACATATATATCGTCGTCCTCCCACTCAAGATTGAGCGCCTGCGTAAGTCCGTCTACATAGAATTTAGTCGCACTGTAGACCGCCAATAATGGGATGCCGTGAATGCTTGATGCCGAGCAAAGATTAATCACCATGGCTCCCTCTGTGGCTTTGAGTAGCGGATGTGCCGCACAGGAAACCATCGTCAATCCCGTTACATTGACATCGACCATTGCACGAATCTGGCTCTCGGAGTGGGTCATGATCTCCCCACCAGATAAAACCCCTGCGTTGTTAACGAGCACATGTAGCTGGCCTCCTGTCGCCTGTGCAAAGGTAGACACGGCCTCGTTAATCGACGTGCTATCGCGAACGTCGCAAAAGCCCGCGATTGCGTGTTCAAACTCGGGGTACGACAGTAACTCTTCGCAACGCGCTGCGTTGACATCAAATAAACCAACTTGATAACCCTCGCGGGCAAATTGGCGGGCTATAGCGAGCCCAATACCCTGCGCAGCGCCCGTAATGAATGCTGTTTTCATGCCTCACTCCATTCTTGTTGTTATGTTCTGTGGGATGCGAACCCAACGCTTTGGTTAGTAGATCATGGATAGCGTGACAGCCCAATCCCAAAAAAAATTTGCTTCCCAGCCACTCAAAAAGTGCTAATACTGCGCGCATAACTCAAACGATATCTGCACTATGAAATGGCCACATCTTGGCAATGCTATTCCACAGCGAACCCAACCGATTAGAACGCTAATTGGGCGAACAGTCTTTAAGCTCACGGGGTGGAAGCTGGTTGGCAACCTTCCAAATGAATCAAAATTAGTCATAGTGGCCCTGCCCCATAGCTCTAACTTCGATTTCATTTTGGCGCTATCGGTCATTTGGGGCTGGGGGCTTAAGATCAACTTCATGGCGAAACACACCCTATTTAAATTCCCTCAGGGCTTTTTCTTCAGGGCGGTTGGGGGTATTCCTGTTGATCGTCGATCCACACAAGGATTGGTGGAAAAAATGACACATGAATTCAACTCGCGATCGTCTTTGATCCTAGGTATTGCGCCTGAAGGCACACGTAACAGCGATGGGAGCCTCAAAGCGGGCTTCGCGCGAATCGCCAAAGCAGCATCGGCGCCAGTGGTTCCTATCATCGTCAATTACAAGACGAAAACCCTCACACTAGGGAAGCTCGTATCGGACCTGAGTGATGTTGACGGCATTATCGAAGCGGTGAAAGCGCAAGGGCTGGGTGGTCATCGACGGGCACCTACAAGGCTGTAACACCGCCGGCTACGCCGCCGCCTTGGGCTTTTGGTTTTGAATGACAGAGGGGATGCATTGACCTGTGAGCGCGAGAGCTTGCCAGCTCGAAAACAAGCGCGTGATCGCAGGCCGTGGACCCATGGGGGAAAAGCACGGGCCTATCTTGCTCTGAAAAAGGGGATACAGTAACGGGCGTACAGCGTCACTTATTGAGAAAGACCGCCTAAAGAGGGGGTCCTTCACCATGGGAGAACTTAGTTATGAAAAAAGTGTGCCTAATTATCGGAGCGGGGGCCGGTATCGGCGGTTCGGTCGGCGCAAAGTTTGCGGCGAATGGCTACCATGCAGCGCTTTGTCGCCGAAGTGATGCTGATGGTCTGCAAAATCTAGTCGATGGCATTGAGTCAAATGGTGGTTCAGCTTCCGGGCACCTACTCAATGCCGTTGAGGCTGGCGCCATCGAGAAATTGGTCGAAGAAGTCGAGCAAATTGGCCCTGTTGAGGTGGTACTGTTTAATCTTGGTGCACAGATCGGCAATCGATCACTGGAAGGAACCGCCCTCAAAACCTTTGAACTTGGATGGCAAATGGCCTGTATGGGTCTATTTCGACTCGCCAAAGCGGTCATCCCGGCGATGGAAGCGCGCGGCAAGGGCACCATCCTAGTCACATCAGCCACAGCAGCCGTGCGCGGAAATGCAGGTCAGCATTCTCATGCCGCCGCCATGGGCGGTAGACGTATGCTCTGCCAATCGTTGAACGCAGAATACGCATCTAAAGGCATACATATTGCCCATATCATCGTTGATGGTGCAGTGGACGCCCCCGACACACTGGGCAAGATGTTGGGTGCTGAAATGTTTGAAAAACTGCGTGAAACCCGAGGGAAGGAACACGACGGACTACTCTTACCAACCGAGATGGCGGAAACCTATTTTCACATTGCGCATCAGCACCGATCCGCTTGGACACACGAGCTCGACCTGCGCGCCTATTCAGATTTAGCATGGTGGAACCATGCACCGTGAGATCTGATGCATCACTAACAACAATAATAGGAGAAGTGATATGACGCTGACCGTAACACCCTCTGGGCAAGCCTGCGGTGCTCGCATTGAGGGCATCGACCTAACGCAGGACCTTAACGCGTCTCAGATTGAAGAGCTCAGACAGCTATGGCTTGAGTACAAGGTCATTGCGCTCCCTAATCAGTCACTGGCGCCCGAAGATCTCGAGCGGGTAGCGAACTATTTTGGCGAAGTCGGTGAGGACCCCTTTTTCGGGCACATCGACGGCTACCCCAATATATGTGCGATCCAACGTGACGCAAATGAGAAAACACCGATCTTTGCCGAAATTTTCCACACTGACTGGAGTTTCATGCAAATACCTCCAGCGGGTACTGCACTGTTTGGCATCACGATTCCACCGCATGGTGGAGACACATTATTTGCAGACCAAGTGAAAGCTTACGAGGACATGCCTGACGCGCTACGCGAAAAAGTTAAGGGCCTAACGGCTATACACTCTGCGGCACTCGGTTATGCGCCAGACGGCGCCTACGGAGATAACGATCAAGCCAGTGGGCGCAGCATGCAGATCAAGCCCAGCGAAAAGGCACGTGAAACCTGTCCCCATCCCATGGTGCGAACGCATCACGAAACAGGTAACAAGGCCCTATTTTCGTCGGCAGCCTATATTCAAGGTTTTCAAGACATGTCCCTTGAGGCGTCACAAGCACTCGCCATGGAGCTTTACGCTCATCAAACGCAAGAGAAATTTCAGTACCGACATAAATGGGAGAAGGACATGTTGGTTATCTGGGATAACCGTTCGTTACTCCACTGCGCAACTGGCGGATTTGATGGCTATGACCGCTTGCTTCACCGCGTAACGATTGCGGATACAAAGTGGTAAGCAAGGGCTAGAACTAATGACGACTGACGCATTTCTAGAACGCCTTGCCCACGCTATAAGAAACAACGCCACGCTCCCGGAATTCCCGCCTGGCGTCACCTTGGATGATGCTTATCGCCTATTGCCCAACCTTACTGAACGCGTTTCGAGCCACCCTCACGTGGGCCTGAAAGCAGGTCTAACCAACGTCGACTTACAGCAACTCTTTTCTCTAGAGGAACCCCTTCTGGGCCTGCTTTATGACTCTTGCGAAATTCGGCCCGGCGATGCCATGTCTTTCTCGCCACATCGACTAATCGAGTGTGAGATGTGCGTCACCTACCAAGCTGATGGGCGCCCGATTGCTGTTGGACCTGCCGTAGAGTTTGTCAGTGTGAAGTTTGCAAAACCCGAGGATATGACACCCGCCAACCTTACCCTCTGCAATTTAGGGGCTGAGAAATTTATGAAAGGTGAGATGACTGCTTGGGAAGACTTTGATTTTGACGCATTGGGGAACCTTGAAATTGTGGCAACACGCGACGGCGAGACCTTACTCAAAACCACGCCGCTGGAATCACTCGGCGGGCCTGTAACGGCGCATGAGTGGTGCATCGGGAAAGCCAAATCGCTAGGGTTTACGCTCACTCAGAACGGCATCCTACTTGCAGGTACAAACGGATCAGCACTCCCTGCTGAGCCTGGAACTTATGACGTGCACTATGGCCACCTTGGGACCGTTAGCTTCTCTATTTCAGCCACTTAATCTAAGTAACTTCATCTAAGTAACTTCATCTAAGTAACTTCTTAATTTTAGTGACCTAATCGTAGCCACTTAGCCTCCCGGTCCGAGGGCGCAGTGGCTCATTTAGCGGAGTCTATAGTTCATGACACGCGGGTATTACGATCGCGTCGTGGCGTCTCCGACGGTTACTGGTTATGTGTTGCCACAAGTCTGCGCTCAAGCATGACACTCCCTTATGTCCGGATAGCCTTTAACTGGTAGGACCGGCGTTTTTTAGGTTAACTAGTAAACACATAAAGTAATTCAACAGGCCGGTTTCATGAGTTCAGTTCTATCAAAGCCGATGGTGAGACGCGTTGTCGGCGCCTTAGCAGTGGGTAGCGTCCTATCGTTGGTAGCCTGCAAAGAGCAAGAAAGCGCTTTACCATTACCCAAGTACACAGCAACCGTCACAAAAACTGAATTTGGCATACCGCACATTACCGCTGACTCGTGGGGGTCGTTAGGCTTCGGCGAAGCCTACACCGCCGCTGAGGATCAGCTCTGTAATATGGCGCTAGCGCTTGTGCAGGCGCGCGGCGAGAGTGCCGCCGTATTTGGTCCAGGGCCAAGAAACCGCAACGCAAGTCGCGATATCGTTGTTAAAGCCCTAGGAATATCGGAGAAGGCTGAGAGGGCACTAGATCAACAGACACCCAATATTCGGCAATGGATAGAGGGTTACACGGCAGGCTTTAACCAGTATGTCAGTGAACAGCAGGGTAATTACGGCTCTTGGTGTGATCAAGCCGACTGGGTGAGGCCTGTCACAGCGAATGAGTTCATGGCGCAGTATGTGACTTTGGTCCACACCCTGCCTCGCATCGCAGGCGCCATCGTTGCTGCAGCGCCACTTGCAAAGACACTCTCTTTTCAGGCGCCCTCGCCCAGCGGACCCAACACGAGAGATATACACATAGCCGCTCTGCGCTCAGCACCGAGTCTGTCCGACACACTCACCGAAATGAAACTGCGTGATATGGGGTCTAACGCTTGGGCAATTGCGGCAGAGCGCTCCGAAAATGGTAAAGGCCTTCTGCTGGCTAACCCTCACTACCCCTGGTATGGCATCGCGAGATTCTGGGAAAAGCACCTCACGATTCCTGGTGTCTATAACGCCTACGGCGCGGGACTTATTGGGGCGCCAGGCGTCGCGGTTGGCTTCAACGAGTCGCTGGGTTGGTCTCATACGGTGTCGAATTCCAAACGCACTGTCATTTACCAACTCACCCTAAACCCTGAAAACCCGAATCAGTACCGCTTCGAAAATGAGTGGCGTGATCTGACATCTACCCAGATCAACATCGCCATCAAGACAGAGCAGGGGCTTGTGGAGAAGGTACATACAGTCTACTTCTCGCATCACGGCCCGATGATGGCGCTTCCTGGACTCAGCGATAACCCAATGACCGCCTTCGCCGTGCGAGACGCAAATGCTGAGAACATTCACACCTTCGCGCAGTGGCAGGCTATGGGAAGTGCGCAGAGCATGGATGCGTTCATCGATGCTCACCGTCAACACAACGCAATGCCTTGGGTAAATACGATTGCTGCCTCCAAGGATGGCCGCGCGGTTTACATCGACAACTCCAATGTCGGCGCACTCAGCGAAGAGGCGATCGCCACTTGGCACGACACCCTAAAAGCGGTTCCTAAGCTTCAATACCTTTTCCTGTCAAAGGGTCTGGTCATCTTAGACGGCAGCAAAGCGACGAACGAGTGGCTTGAAACAGACTCGCCCGTGCCTAATACGGAACCCTTCGAGCGACGCCCTCTTATCGAAAGCCAGCAATATGTTTTTAATTCAAACGACAGCTACTGGCTTAGCGACCCTGACAAACCGGCAGCGTCCCTGTCCCCTCTCTACGGCCCCACGATGACGCCACGCAGTGTTCGCACGCGAATGAATATCGCTTTGCTACGATCTGACAGCGACTATGGTTACGCGGGTGATGATGGGAAATTCAGCCGGGCCGAAATGCAAAAAGCCCTATTCAGCAACGATAGCCTCACCGCGGCGATGCTTCTCCCCGAGCTGCTTGACGCCTGTCGCGCTGACCCAGTTCGGGATGTAGAGGGAACCAACGTAGATCTCTTCACTGCTTGCGACGTGCTTAATAACTGGGATCGACGGTTCAATAGTGAATCACGTGGAGCGGTATTGTTCCGCGAGTGGATCACTCGCTACCCCTACGATGAAACCTATTTGGGATCATCTTTATTTAAAAACGGTTTTAACCCAGCGGCGCCTGCCACAACGCCCTACGGGCTTGCTGATTCAGACCAAGCCTTGGATACACTGGCGCAAGTAGTCGTACTGTTGGGCGACGAAGGCATTGCACTCGATACGGCTTTGGGGAATTTGCAAATTGGGCACCGACTTGACCGTCAGTACCCTTTACACGGCGGCAATCGATACGAGGGCATTGCCAACCTCCAAGTATCAAATTCGCCAGGCAATAACCCGACGGAAACGCCTATCTTCACGGGCAGTGAAAACTTCATTGCGGGCAGCAACAGTTTGTCCGAGACGGGCTACAACGTGGTTCATGGCTCTAGCTTTATCATGACCTTGGGCTGGGGTGATGACGGTCCAAAAGCCGAAGCGCTACTGTCTTACTCTCAGTCGGGCGATCCCGATTCTCCGCACTTTGACGATCAGACTCAGTTATACGCACAAAAAGCTTGGCGTCCGATTCGCTACACGTCGGATGATATTCAAGCGAACGCTATATCAACTCGGATTATTAGCTCCGCTGAGTAAAAAAAAGCCCGCAATAGCGGGCTTTTCAATTTCAAACCAATCTTAGTCCGGTGCCTTCGATAGATCTTCACGGATGAAGCGTGAGGCAATCATATAAAGAACGCCCGAAATAAACATAGCGGTTGGAACGATATACATCATGGCGTAACGCAGAGAGTCCGTGCCGTGTTGATCGACCAACAAATCGCTCACCAAACCAACGGTGGTAGGCCCCATTCCCAGCCCAATAATATTGAGGATGAAAAACAATAATGCTGACGAAACCGCACGCATCTTAAGCCCCACCATGCCATGCACAGAGGCAATCGTTGCGCCAAGGTAAGCGTTGGATAGGACCGACGGAATCACCATACATAAAAGTGCCGTGTAAGGACCGTCTACCCAGAACGTGCTGATTTGTAGCGGTACAGAAATCGCGCAGGCACAAACCGCCACCCACATGTACCAACGCTTGTCACCCTTGCCTAACTTGTCTGCCAAGACGCCAGAACCAAAAACACCTATCGCACCACCCACGCCAATAATCAGTGCCAACCATGTACCGAGCTCGCCGGTCGGCATCTCATGCGTGCGGATCATAAAAGACGCCACCCAGTTTGCCGTGCTGTAGCCCGCGAAGGCGTTCATCGCAGCGCCCAGTGCCATAAAGATGAATGAAGGACGGCTTACGAGCAGCTTAAAAACTGCCAGCATTGTCGGATTATCTCCGCTGGTTACACGATTTTCTGTAAGCCCACGAATGGGTTCGGGTACCGTCAAGTAAAGGATTGCAGCAAGAATGACGCCCGGAACCCCCACCACGAAAAAGGCGATTCGCCAGCCAAAAAACTCATTGAGCCAGCCTCCAAAAAGGAAACCAAAAAGAATGCCAATACTGATTCCGGTTGAATAGAAACCGATGGCACTGGCTCGCTTGTCCGGCGGAAACATATCTGAAATCATCGAGTGCGAAGGCGGACTGCCGCCAGCCTCGCCAATGCCCACACCTACGCGTGCAAGCAGTAACTGCCAATAGTTTTGGGCGAGACCACTTAGCGCGGTCATACCACTCCAAATCGTGAGCGAGATCGCCACAATGTTTCGGCGATTGCTACGGTCGGCCAAGCTCGCGATGGGAAGACCGGCAAATGTGTAAAAGAGGGCGAATGCAAAACCAGTGAGTAGGCCAAGCTGCGCATCGCTCAACATTAAATCGGCTTTAATCGATTCTTGCAGGATCGAAAGAAGTTGCCGGTCGATAAAGTTGATGCTGTAAACGAGGGTAAGGATACCGAGTGCGTAATAGGCAGCTTTCGTTGAGCCGTACGGATTGGTTACGGATTGCTCCGCTGATTTAGAGTCTGTCATTGGTTACCACTATTTGAATTATGTTTTGCGGTGAACGCTCAATGAGCCACGTTCGTGACTTAAAACTACACTAACATCGCAGTGGTGGACCAGCGTTAATACTTAAAACAGGAATGGGCGAAGACGAAAATGACAACACGCGCGTTCCAGTGGCCCGCAGACAAGCGATGATAGCCGCCGAGCGTAGGCCCGTTGCTTAGTTACCCCGCTGACGCTCGAGAAGACGAAAGAAAGGGTAGCCGAGAGCGATCAAGGCGAGCGTTAAAGCAAGCTGAACAGGGTATTGAACCGCCGTGTAAAGCACAGTCCAGCCTGTAATCGTCAAGAATATAATTGCGGGGAGAGGGTAAAAGGGAATCGTGAATACGGATTTAGTGTCGTCGTGGCGACGGGCTCGACTAATAAATAAAGCCATCACGGTGAAAAGCGTATTCGTGGCCATAACGAGTCCGGCAAACAGCAGTATTTGCTCGAAGGTCGATGTCCAAAGAAAAATAAGCGCCACAATACCCATCAATACAATAGCGTTGCGGGGTAAGCCATGAGAATTGATAGCGCCTAACCAACGTAGTCCACGGTAATCCTCGCCCAACCGCTGCAGCGCACGAGGGCCTGCCATAACCATGGCGCTTACGGTTGATATCAATATACCGGAGAGCAGTAGAGAGACGACGAAGGCTCCCCCTGAACCCAGCACCTCACCTGCGACTATGTAGGCAACCTCGACCTCTCCTGATAAGTCACCCAGCGGTGCCGATGTTAAGAAAACCGTGTTTAACATGACATAAACGAGAGTCACCACCGTGCAGCCCACGACAAGCGCTCGAGGTAAGTCGCGTTGCGGCTCCTCCAGCTCACCCAAAATATAGGTTGCGGCGTTCCACCCCGAGTAGGCGTAAGTGACGTAGATAAGTGCCACTGCGCCCGCACCGGTTGCGACTTCGCTTACATCCAGAAGTGAGGCCAAGGGTAGCTGCTGCGGATATTGACTCCCAACGAGCCACGCTGTTGCAATAAAAAGAACAATCAAAGCTAGCTTGAGCAAGGTGAGCAGAACCTGACCCCGAGAACTTTCACGGTAAGTCCGAATATGGAGCGTCACCATTGAGAGAATCAGCAGACTCGCCGTTACTTTCGGTGGCGCTTCGGGAAAGGCAGTCGCCAAATACGCACCGAAAGTGAGTGCCGCCAGAGCAATTGGCGCCGCAAAGCCGACGGTGGCTGACACACCGCCAGAGAGAAAACCTGCGTAGGGGTGAATCAGCTCCGATAAGAAATGGTATTCGCCGCCCGAGCCGACGTGGTGTGCGCCAAGCTCAGCGTAACAAAGTGCGCCGCACAATGCGCAGAGACCACCGAGCACCCATAGCCACATAATAGCGCCCGTTGATTCGATGGCTAACAACTGGAACCCCAACGAGGTAAAGACGCCGGTCCCGACCATATTGGCAATCACCACAGCCGTGGCAACATTGACCGAGTAACCCCTTGTCTGCGACATATGTGACGAACCTAAATAAGCTGGAAAATAGTGCGATATGACACGCCGGCACGCGGGCCGCAATCACAGCGCTATAATCTAACAGGTATGCTCGCAACTGACATAAACGAGGATCCATCGTGCGCATCGCTCTCTTCTATAACCGCGATATTTACGCCCACCTAGCACTTAATTTATTAACGTTAAGACTAAGTGAGCACTTACTTGGATTTTTTTATTCTGAGCACGTTGGCACGAAGGTCGAGCGTGATTTTCGACTGCAAAAGCTAGCGGAATTTGAGAAATCATTTGATACGTTACCAGGAAGCTCCTTCGCACAGCTCGCTCAATCTGCTAACAGTATTGAATACGCTATAACGGACATAAACGGCATTGACGCTGAAAAGCTCACTGACTTTGAACCCGATCTGGTGGTCAGTATTCGTTTCGGACAAATTTTTCAGGCGCCTACAATTTCAATTGCTCGATTGGGTGTCATTAACCTCCACTCGGGACTGCTTCCTGACTACAAAGGTGTCATGGCGAGCTTTTGGTCATTACTTAATGGCGCGTCAGAATTGGGAACAACGCTCCATTGGATCACTGACAATAAAATAGACTCTGGCGAGATAATTTCGCGTTGCACACAGCCCGTTCGACACGGACTCACCTACAGCCAGCAAGTCCGCGCGCTCTATGAGCCGGGTGTCGAGCAGATAGTCAGGGCCCTAGGTGATATCGAGTCGCTCGCAAAGCGACAAAAAAAGAACCTTCCCGACGGCCATTACTACAGTTTTCCAGAAACCAAGCACTTAGATGCTTTCGAAGAAATCGGATGGAAACTTTACTAAACGCTTTGACCGAGGGCGCGCGAAGCCGCTACCCGACGGAACCAAGACCCTGCCCTTCCCTCATGAGTCGACAAAGCATTTCCTGGCTGCCTTCACCCTTAGTCCTTTGCGGATTCGACTGACGTACTTTTCGCTCTACACTGGGCAACTCCGAACAGACATTAACTTTGAGGCCATAGACAATGTGCACATCTCTGCAGCGAACGCTCACTGCACTTATAACCACCCTTTCCATGACCGCTCTATCCAGCGCGAGTATCGCCGCCGATCTGCTGATCACGGGCACGATTTACACTGCCAACGACGACTCGCCTATCGTAGAGGCCGTGGTTGTCTCTAATGGCCGCTTTAGCTACGTGGGTTCTCTAGAGGGGGCCCGCCTGGCTGCAAGCGAGCAGGTAAAGGAGATAGAACTTGATTCGCGAATCGCCTACCCCGGTTTCATTGAAAGCCATGGTCATTTATCCAGCTTGGGCGAATCTATTACCAACCTCGACCTCAATGGCATAGACAGCTACCAAACCATTGTCGGTATGGTTGCCGATGCAGCTGCCAAAGCAGCACCCGGACAGGTGATCAAGGGACGCGGCTGGCATCAAAGCAAGTGGCAATCACAACCTAAAATAACCGTCGATGGCTTTCCGACCCACCGGTCCCTTTCTGAGGTAAGTCCCAATAACCCGGTTTTTTTGGGGCATGCAAATGGACACTCGGCGCTCATCAATCAAGCTGCGATGGACGAGATCAACCTTAGCTTTACCACGACGCCACCCGAGGGGGGAGTCATCGTAAAGGATGCAAGAGGAAACCCTACAGGTATCCTGCACGAAAATGCGATAGACCTTGCCAACCCCCTAATCGCGCTATCGGTTGATTCTGCCAAGGCCGCCATCTTGGCCGCTCAACGTCATGCATTTCGCTGGGGAATTACCAACTTCCATGACGCCGGCGCCGGTAAAACCGATATCAAAGCACAGCAAATGCTCAATGACTCCGGGGACCTAAAGCTTCGGGTATACACCATGGTGAGCGCGCAAGATGAAGCACTCTCGGACTATTGGCTCGCCAGAGCACCCTTGATTGCCAAAGACGACTCTCGTTTGACCATCCGCTCATTCAAGGCCGTGATGGACGGCGCTCTCGGATCTCGTACGGCCTGGCTTCATGCGCCGTATACCGACGATCCAGGCACCTCTGGCGTGCAAACTTTCGATGAAGATCGCTTAATCGACATGATGAAGCGGTCGGTTAAGTACGGCTGGCAAATGAACACACACGCTATTGGCGACAAGGCAAATACCGTCGTATTAGACGCGATTGAGGCCGCGCAGCTGGCGCCTCACGACCATCGAGCTCGAATCGAGCATTCTCAACATTTGATCCGCTCAGACATCAACCGCTTTGCTGACTTGGGTGTCATTGCGTCTATTCAAACCATCCATATGAGTTCTGACAGACCTTGGGCCATTGACCGACTGGGTCAAGAACGTATCGAAACGGGCGCGTACATATGGCGTGATCTTTTAAACGCAGGTGTCCACCTCGCAAACGGCACTGACGTGCCTGTTGAACCAATAAATCCATTGGCGAATTTCTACGCAGCGATGGCAAGAAAGACCCTCAAAGGTACGCCAGAGGGTGGGTTTGAGTTAAATCAGCGCATGACCCGCGAGGAGACACTGAAATCGATGACCTTGTGGAACGCCTACGCAGGATTTGAGGAAAACCAACTTGGCTCCATTGAAGTCGGTAAACAGGCCGA
This sequence comes from Halieaceae bacterium, assembly GCA_042090345.1. Classification (GTDB taxonomy): domain Bacteria; phylum Pseudomonadota; class Gammaproteobacteria; order Pseudomonadales; family Halieaceae; genus Luminiphilus. The sequence goes on from JBELJN010000003.1 coordinate 69,566, forward strand.
TATCACCGTACTTGACCGCGACATTATGACCGTCGAGGAGTCAGATATTCTTTCCACCAATGTTGCGATGACCATTGTTTCAGGTGAGATCGTTTACGAAGCTCCTTGACCTTGTTTTAGGCACAAAAAAAACCCGCCTAATGGCGGGTTTTCTCTTGGAGGTTCAACTCACTTAGAAGTTGTAACGACCCTGGATATACCAACTACCGCCGTTGAAGCCAAGTGGGCTGTCTTCGGGGTAAAGCTGACCAACACCGCCTGGGTTTGGCGTCTTATCGGGGTACTCATCGAAGAGGTTATCCGCACCAACGGTAAGCTCAAGATCCTCAGTCACCTGGTAAGCGAGCTGGAGGTCAACAAGCGTTGTTGAACCTACGCTGTAGCCGTTGCTAGTTGATGTCCACGCACCGTAGTAGTTCGCGCGAACAAGTGCACGAATGTTACCCATGGTGTGTGACCATGCAACGTTGCCCTTCAGGTTTGGCAGCTGATCTTCGAGTGCTTCAACACGACCATCAGAAATGGGGTTGATTGAACCGCGGCTATCAACTGTTGTCTCGTTGTAGTTAAACGCGAACGTCAGAGTAGACGCGCCGCCCATAGCGTCAAAATCAACGCTACCTACAAGGTCAACACCTTTGGTTGTTGTGCTAAAGCCGTTAGTGAAGAAACGGAACTGCTTCAGATCTTCAAGACCAACGAAGTCAGTACGCGTGATCGCGCCTGAATCGCCAAGCCCAGTCAAAGCATCACTAACTGATCCGTAAGAAGCACCACCTGCGTAGTTGAGCGCCGCAAGGAAGTCGATGTTCGCACCGAGCGCAATACGGTCTTCAACGCTGATATTGTAGTAGTCCAAAGTAAACGACCAGTTGTCAACATCGACAGCAACACCCAAGGAGTAGTTGTCCGCGTCCTCAGTACCGAGTTGTGGACGACCGTTACCTTGGCTCTCAACGAAGTCAGCCGCAAGCTGGCCCGCTGCCGAGAACAGTGGCAGTGTGCCCTGGTCAGTCAACTGACCGTTTACGATCTGAGTCGTTACGTTCGTAATGCTTGCCTGACCTGATGTAGGCGCGTGGAAGCCCGTAGAACGTGCCGCACGAATACGAACGTCATCGTTTAAACGATACACACCTGCCAGCTTGTAGTTGGTGGTTGTACCAAAGGCACTGAAGTCTTCGTAACGTGCTGCTACCTGCAGAGTTAACGCGTCAGTCACGTCAGCTTCAAAGTCAACGAAGTACGCAGTACTGTCTTGAGAGGCCGATGTGTCGTTAGGGAAGCCACCGAAGCCGTTTGAGCTTGATGAGAATCCTTGTGACGCTAATGGGCCCAAGGCGTAAGACGCTGCATCACCTGCGAAGAGGTCAAACTCTTCTTCACGGTACTCAGCACCAAAGGCAACGTTAAGGTCTGAGGCAAAGCCTGCGTCAACTGACTTAACGAAGTTCAAGTTGTAGACCGTCTCTGTCTGCTCCTGACCACCTGGGACAAAGTCACGCGGTGTATTTGGACCCAAAGACGCATTCACAGTATTGCGAATGAAGTAGTCAGTGCGGTTTGAACCACGCTGCGCACTTAGGTCATAAGAAACGCCGCCCATGAGATTTGAATCACCACGGATACCAACAGCGATTGCTGAGTCTTCGTTGTCTCCACCAAAACGGGGCACAAAGCCGCCGGGGATGGTTTCAATGAACGAGAAACAGTTTGCGTCAGCCGTTACAGAAGCCAAGAAGCCTGCATCAGGGATTACACCATTGCCGGGCAATGGGATACCGTCAATACAGCTGCTTCCACCGTCCATATCGCCAACGAGTACCGATGCTACGGCGTCGTCCGCGTCAGATGCCATACCCGTCAGAGGGTCTACACGTGGTCCACGGTATACGCCGCCACGCTGACCGCCACCGTTGCCGTTACCGACAACGTTACGGTAGTAGAAGCCACCTGCAACTGATCGCTCTGCGTAGTTACCAAAAGCATACAACTCAGTAGAGTCGTTCAACTCAAAGGCTGCGTTAACAAAGATTTTGTTGTCGTCTTCTACGTCAGGTGTACCCCAGTACTGAGGTGCTTCGTTCGTGTAAGAGTTGATAGCACGGAAGTCAGAAACCGGTGCGTATCCACCTGCGATGCCCGCAAGTACGTCGCTACGAACGACCGAACGGATCGTGCCTTCAACGTCACGGACTTCACCGGTAATGTTGATAAAGCCATTGTCACCAAGAGGCAGACCGAGGTTGGCAGAAACCATGTAGTTAGTGCCGTCACCTTCGAAGGTTGAACCGTAGCGAGTAACAACTTCCAGGCCTTCTGCGTCGTCGCGCAAAAGGAAGTTCATTACACCGGCAATCGCGTCAGAACCGTACTGAGAGGACGCACCGTCGCGAAGTACTTCTACCTGCTTAAGTGCAAGTGAAGGAATGGCCGCTAGGTCAACACCCTGAGCACCATCGGAAATACCACCGCCGAGGAATGAGATCACCGAGCCGCGATGACGACGCTTGCCGTTGACTAAAACGAGCACGTTGTCAGGTGACAAACCGCGAAGGTTGGGTGGACGAACGATTGTCGCCGCGTCACTGATGGGCTGAGAGTTTACGTCGAATGAAGGAACCGAAGTTCGCAGCATGTCTTGGATGTCAGTTGAGCCGTTGTCACGGAATTCAGATCCAGTGATGACGTCAACAGGAACGGGCGAGTCTGCCGCAGAGCGGTCAGCTACACGAGTACCTGTAACGATCACTTCCTCAAGGTCGCTATCCTGGGCAGCAGCTTGGAGGGGAAGCCCCATCGCTACAGGGACGGCTAAAGCCAGTATCGCCAGCTTTTTACGTGGGAAATATGTATTCACAATCATTCTCCTTTAGAGATTCATGATGTTTTGGAGTGGCTACTCCACCTACGACAGCCTGCCGTCAATAAAAATTTACAGCTCAATCTGCAAAAAGAAACTTCGAGCTCCCGGTATCGAACCGGCGAAATTACAGAAAAGTGACAATTCTTACTAGTAAATTGATGTCTACTTTTCACGAAAATTGACTCGCTAGCTTACAGCTACACGACGAAAAGAAGCATTCGGAGCACCAGAACATCTAGGTTCTCACAACTGGGCTGCGCTGGACCGTGAGAGGCTTTGAAGCACTTTGACGACACAAAGCGATCAATGTCAGCAGACCTGCTCCAAAAGAGCTGGCCTGCTGATAGGTCTCAGGGGGCTGCTACGCTAATCGACCTTTGACGCGGTCAATAAACAAGACAAGCTTATTACCTGACGAGAGAGCTTTAAGCGTCCTCTTTCTCTTTCCAATAGGCGGCAACCGTTTGCGCACCGAAGTCGGCAATTGCGTTAAAGAAAGTGTCGGGGTCACCGTGACGCATCTGCGCCAAGCCCATCTCCATCTCCTTCGCATAGATATACTCGGGCATATCAGTATTCACCGCATCCCAAATGCAACGTGCGCAGTCCATGGGGTCATCGCCGGCGTCGATAACCGAATCGGACATGCCGCGCTTGGAGCCATCACCGGTCAATGCGTTTCGTGAAACGTCGGTCGCCACAGAACCTGGAAGGATATTTGTCACTTTGATGTTGTGAGTGCGATCAACCTCGGTGCGCAGCGCATCCATATAACCTATCAAGCCAAACTTTGCCGCGGAGTAAGCAGTCCTCAGCGGTGCACCAATACGCCCCGCTACGGAACTGATACCAATGATATGGCCGCCACCTGCATCTGCCATGCGTGAGAGCTGCAGTTGCGTCAGCCAGATCGGCGCAATCAAATCGACGTTAATGAGATCCGTATACACCTCAGGTTTTGCATCGATGGCTAAGCATCGTTGGCTGATGCCAGCGTTGTTCACGAGCACGTCAACGCGTCCTTGCCACGCCCATGCTTCAGCCACCTTTTCAGCAAGCACGTCGTAGTCAGTTACTTCGAAGGGCAGCACCAAACAATCTACCGGTAGCTCTGCAGCGAGCGCCTCGAGTGCCTCCAACCTTCGACCGGAGAGAATCAGTTTCGTGTTCTGTTGTGCTGCGGTTTGAGCAAGCGCTTTACCAATGCCTGATGAGGCGCCGGTAATCCAGATAACTTTGTTTGCTAAATCCGTCATTTATCTCTCCTGTATCGCTCTTGCTCGCCGACATAGGCCGAGCGGTTTTTATTAGTATATATGTTGGAGACTGTACTCAATCTGAAATCATAGGTCAGCCTCTCGCAGCAAATCAGCCATGTAACGCACATCATGAAGTGCCTATTAGGGGTATGCACTGAACAGCGGCTCAGCGATATCATTGCACAGACAACACAGCACAAAGAAAGTACAGCGTTCCGGCGTGATTGACGTGATCCGGAGCAACTATGCGCATAGGTCTCGCATTACCAAGGATTTTTATATGTCAGATCAAAGGCCCCTATCAGGACTGCGCGTTGTTGAATTAGGACAACTACTTGCAGGGCCTTTTACAGGCACGATTCTCGGCTACTTCGGCGCCGAGGTCATAAAAGTCGAGCCGCCTACAGGCGACCCCATTAGACAATGGCGCGAAGTGAAAGACGGTACCTCGCTCTGGTATCACTCGCTCGCACGAAATAAAAAGAGTGTGACCCTCGACCTAAAATCCGAGCGAGGTCAGAAACTCGCTTTCGACCTTTTATGCAAAGCTGACGTAGTGATCGAAAACTTTAGACCCGGACTTATGGAGAGCTGGGGGCTTGGACCTGACCCCGTAAAAGCGAAGAACCCCGGTGTGATCTATGCGCGCATCTCGGGTTATGGGCAGACCGGGCCGTTTGCGAGCAAACCGGGTTATGCATCGGTCACAGAAGGCTACGGCGGCTTTCGCTACATCAACGGCGAACCCGGTGAGGCGCCTATGCGGCCGAATATCTCCATGGGAGATACCCTTGCGGGGATTCACGCGGCACTCGGCGTCGCCTTGGCTATCATCCAGCGGCATCAGTCCGGCGAAGGGCAAGTGGTTGACGTCGCCCTGTACGAATCAATTTTTAATCTTCTAGAGGGCATCGTCCCTGAATTCGATGGTGCTGGTGTTATACGTGAACCCTCGGGTACAACCATTACCGGTATCGTCCCAACCAATACATATCTGTGCAAAGACAGTAAACATGTTGTTATCGGCGGTAACGGTGACAGCATCTTTAAGCGTCTAATGACCGAAGCCGGAAGGTCAGACATGGCGGCAGATCCCGAGCTTGCTCACAACCCAGGACGCGTTGTTCACCAGGAGCGGATCGATCAAGCGCTCTCGGATTGGTGCGCGCAGCACAACTCCTCAGAAATCATCGAGAAGCTCGAGACGGTCCGTGTGCCTGTTGGGCCCATATACAACGTTGAAGATATGCTCGCCGATCCGCACTACAACGCACGCGGCATGTTCGAGACCGTCGAAATCAATGGTGAACCGCTAAAGATTCCGGCCATCATGCCAAAGCTTTCACGAACGCCGGGAGAAACCCACTGGCCTGGCGCCGCTATTGGCGCGCACAACAAAGAAATCTTGGGTGGTTTATTAGGTCTCTCTGACAAGGAGATTGAAGCGCTTTAAGCCCCAAACTGAAAAGCTCAACTCGCCTCAGTTGGCAATTTTTCTCCAGTTATCCGATAACCATGAATGGCTTCTGCCTCCCTGAGGTAAGCCTATTATTTGAGTGAGGCACTCGACACTTGCTAACAATGCTTTGACGTTTATACCCGTAGAGAAACCGGCACTCTCGCACAACAGAACGACGTCCTCAGTCGCTACATTCCCTCTTGCGCCCGGTGCAAACGGGCAGCCACCCAAGCCTCCAGCCGAGCTATCGAAATGCCTAATACCAGCATCTAATGCCGCGAATACATTAGCGAGCCCCATGGCTCTTGTATCGTGAAAGTGGCAGCCCAGTCGATAAGCTCCGTGTTGGGTAATCAACTCAGCCATCATCGATTTAACCTCTCTCGGGTTCGCAGCGCCGATCGTGTCTGCAATCACAAGTCTACCGGGCTCATTGCTCATCAACTCCGCCGCACGATCAATAACGAATGATGGACTTACCTTACCCTCGTAAGGGCACTCAAAGGCAACGGCAATATAGGCATGAATCTCAACCCGTTCGTCTCTCGCTCTCGCTAATACATCGCCAGCGATAGCGAAGGTATCCGCAAGACTCTTCCGAATGTTATTTTGGTTCATTTGTTCGGTTGCCGAGAGAACAATTGCAATTTGATCTATCCCCTCGCGACGCGCAAGTTCATAGCCCTTCATATTCGGTACCAAAGCGCTATATTTAGTATGCCCGTGAGGAAGTGTCCTCGCTAAAACATCAGTGCCCGCCATTTGAGGAACAGCAGTTGGCGAGACAAATGAGCCAATTTCCAGCTCGGGAACATTTGTCTCAATCAATGCCTCAATCAGCCTGCGACGCTGCTCAAGTGTAATTTCCACCGATTGCGCCTGTAGGCCATCTCTAGCGGCTACCTCTTTAATCGAAACAAAGTCACTCATACCGCTACACCCTCGGAAGGTTTAACAAACACTTATCTGAAAATGCATGTTATCGACTGATAGGAGCAAAGTGAAAATCAAGCGTCTCGTCAGACTTAACTTTGAGTTGACCACAGGGGGATCAACTCATTGTGCTATTCATTCACTTTGGTCATCTTGCTATCCGCCCAAAAGGGCAGCCGGCTCTCTTGATCTTTGAGTAGCGGTAGATCGCTCTCCTCCCAGAGAGGGCCCCAAATCTCTGTTTCTCTCAACAAAGACTCAAGATCTCCCGTCCCAGACTGTCTGCACTCCTTATAATGCTTGCGCAGTTCAGCAAGACACCACACGCGATACTGTGACGATCGCGCTCCTGTATAGGTCACCTCATCAAAGGTTGCAGTAAATCGCGCATCTCCTCTGCGCACAGCCTGCACGTTGGCATTCAAATAGGGCAAATACCCTCTCGCCATATGTTTCAACAACAGACGAATATCCTCAGGAACGCCATCGACCAACGAGCCTTTGAGGGATGCTGGATTGCAATTCCACAGGCGCATTACCCACTCGAGTGTTCTCGGTGCAGTGTGACGAAGCAGCTGCAACGGTATCGGGTCAAGCGCGAAGTGGCGGAAAAACGGCCCAGAAAATCCAATATCGGCAAGCGTTGGATAGTCGCCCAACAAAAAAGGACGCTTCTCAAATATGCGCTCGAGACGCGCGAGTAAGACAGCGACATCAGCTTCAACACCGGACACTGCACCCGGTCCAATTCCATCACCCGACGTGTAGCCGTTTCGCTGGCGACGACGCAGCATCAGCCGCTTAACAAACAAGGGGAGATGCAGTCCTCCGGTAACTTCACGCGCTAAATGGCCCGAGGCAAAACGAGCACCTTCTTCGTAGTACCAGCGGTAGTGCATGGCAGGGCGCCACCACCACTCGTCAGCCCAGTCCTCCAGCAGATAGCAAATATAGGCAAGTGTAGGGTCATTGGGCACGACAGGGTTTTGCGGATACGCGGCTTCAAACCATTGGATCATAGCCGTTGTATCGGTCATCCAGCGGCCATCGGGCAACTGGACGACCGGCATCTGGGAGAGGCCCAGAACTTTTTTATTTCGCGCCACCTCTCCAGGAAAAACCATACTTTCAAAGCGATAGGGAATGCCCTTCAGCCGAAAGTAATTTTCCATCTTGCCGGTAAAGTAAGAGATCCTCGAGCCTCGCAGCTCAAGCACCTGTGGATTGTCAGACATACCGCCCCCCTCTTCTGTTCAGAGGTTATCCGAGACGGCTCCTCAACGACAGTAAGCTAGTTACGACTAGCGTGAGATAACAAGGTGGGAACGATGGAGGTCAGTAATGCACTGCGCCGGATTTTCTAGGCCCGCCTTTTGCATTGCCTTAGCCGTATTGCCACTGCGCACATTATCCATCACAGCTACCATGTCAGCGGTTTTGCCCGATATCATCGCGACATAGTCAAACCCGGTAATACCAAGCGCAGGTGTAAAGATTGCGCTACCAACGCTCCCGTCGATCATGTCATTCGCCATTTTATTGACGCCCTTGCGGTAAGCTAGTGCGTCCTGAATTGTTTTACCCTCATCCAGGTTGCACACCATGGCAATAAGAGGTTTCTCTTGCGACGCTGCAGGTTGTGCACCGGCATTGTGCACGGCAAGTGTCCGCGCCTTACTGCATGAGACGCGCTCAAAAATGCCCGCTGCGACATCTTGTGCAGTCGTACGCCAAGCTTCTTCACTGGCGAAATAGTCATCCCAAGTCGGGAAATAATTGACCCATCTCAAATCGGGCTCATCATAGGGCGGTGATACCGCTACCGCTTCCCAGATGAAGGTATTCATGGCGAAGCTATTTGCATCTGCAAAGGCCTTAAAGTCTGATCGCGCAAAATCGACGAGATCTGACACCATTACGCCCTCATTCAGGCTGCATTCATAGAACTCCGCGATCATGGGTGTTTCTTCGTGGTGCGCAGCTAAAACCGACGTACTGAGTAAAATACTACTAATAGTTAATATTTTCTTGAACATAACGATCCCCTAGCTTTTATTAAAATGTAAGGCCCAAAACATGGGTCCTGACACCAGTCTAGGGCGTGAGGGACTATTCACCAGTAGTTTCAGAGCTGTCTGTCACAATGTGTCAGAGAAAGACGACTCAGCTCACCCGAGCCGTCTTTCTTTATGTCATAGGTAGGTCTGTAAGAACCCCAAGTAGGCTTCGCTCGCAGTAATTCGGTTCACGCGCTTTCTAAAGCCATGCCCCTCGTCCTCGAACAAGACATATTCAACCGGGACATTGTTTGCTCGCACCTCATCCACCAACTCATCGCTCTCCACTTGAAGGACACGAGGATCGTTAGCGCCTTGAACGACTAGCAAGGGCTTCACGATATTTTTCGCATGGAATAGTGGTGAGATAGCCGTCAAACGATCGGTATCCGTCGCAGGGTCACCCAGTTCTGCATAGAGCGAATCTCTGAAGGCACCCCACCAAGGTGGAATGGATTTAAGTGTGCGAAGCCAGTTCGTCACGCCAAAGATATTGATGCCTATCTCGAAGGCCTCAGGCTCAAAGGCTAGGGCTGCGGCAACCATATAACCGCCGTACGAGCCACCGATAATCCCAACGCGGTCACCGTCGATCCAGTCGAAGGATGCAAGAAACTCGCGTGACGCAACAACATCGCCTAAGTCAGCCTCACCGTGCTTAAGGTCATCGAGGTGATAAAACGTTTTGCCATAACCGCTCGAGCCACGATTATTGATTTGGTAGACCGCGTAACCATGGTTTACCAAATGCTGAATCGCGGCCGAATACCCCTTGCGGCTCTGTCCGCCTGGACCGCCGTGTACCCATACCAAAGCGGGCGCCGGATTCTCTGATGATGCCTCGCGCGGCTGGTACAAGATGCCGGGAATGTTGAGCCCGTCGTAACTGGCAAAGCGAGCAACCTCGCCTTCCACCATAAATTCGCTGTTAATTGCAGGATTAAGGGCAGATGTAAGCCGCGTGGCTTCACTACCAAGAGGCATGTAATACAAATCGTAAGGGGCCGTATCTCGGTTCAAGCCAAAGGCAATTGCCGTCTCGTCACGGTTGAATCGCACCTGGGCTAGATCACCCGCTGGCACATTATTGAGCACGACAGCGTCACCTGTTTGTAGGTCGATCAACGACACATCCGTGCTTGCGTCATTGTTGACCCCACTTACGCGATAGCGACCGCTGGGAGAGTAACCTACGTACATGACATCCCAATCTTCAGTGATGAGCGGTGCTCGCTCACCTGTTTCTAGCGAAAGCGTCCAAGCCTGATTGAACTCACCAAACTCATTGGTTGAGTAGATGAACGTTTGGCTGTCTGGCGTGAAACCCATCGCCGAGTACTCGACATTACCCTCGTGTGGAGTGATGGCTACCAACTCAGGCGTTTCTTCGGTGACATCGATGAGGAAGAGGTCGTTGTCGGCATTACTGTTATTACGCGCATATACGACCCAGCGTCCATCATCACTAATAGCACCAAGGTCTAAGCCCTCGCTGTTCTCATAGAGCATGGTTCGGCTGTAATCCGCTGCACTGTAGCGATACATATCAAACGCACCGCCTTCGCGCTCGTTACTGAAGATATAAAAACTTTCGCCATCCGAAGCCCAGCCTGCAAAGCCCGCCTTGTGCCCCTCGCCCGGGGTCAGATCAGTAATCTCACCCGCCTCAGACATCACAAAAACATGTGTGAGTTCATCGCCATTGCCGTCCTGCTGATAGATAAAACGATCATCTCTGGGAAACCACGACTCCGCGTACACACCCCGATCAGCCGAGGCTGTTAACGCAGTCATTTGACGGGTTTCCGTGTCAAGGCGATACGCGTTGTAGACACCGGTTTCATCTGAACTAATGAGAAGATCACCGTTCTCGGCAGAGAACGCATAAGGACCGGCTCCGCCCATACGATAACTTGTTGTCTCGAAGAACTGCGCCGCAGAGTAGGTCTCGTGTACCAAGGGTGCATTTGCTTCAAGGGCGGACTCTTCACTCGCGCACCCGCCTAAAAGCATGCAAGCGCCGGCGACCGCGCCGCCAAACCATCGTTTATTCATCTGTTGGACTCCTATTAGGCTGACCTTTCTGAAAATTATGAACTCGGATTCTGACTACGAAACGGCGCTAACATATCCCGGATGAACACCCCAATAATATCGGTTCAATAGACATCGAGATCTCTGGCTGAGACGACTTTGCCGTCATATATTTCTCGCACTTCCCTCAACAGGGTCTCATGGCTCGAGCCCCAAAGTAGTTGATGGTACAGCACCAATAATTTCGGTCTCGCCTTGACTGCCAACGCGCCTAACTCGTGAGTAGAAGTATGGTTGCCGGCGTGATATTTCTGCCACCGTGGTTCTTTTTTCTGAAAGCCCTCTAGGCTGTAGACCTCATGAATCAGAATATCCGCGCCTTTGGCGTATTCGAGCAAACGCTCTGAGGGCGCAGTATCGCCTGAGATGACAATGACTTTATCCGGGGTCGTGAAACGATACCCCCAAGCATCGGGCCAGCTTCCATGTGGCACGCGAAACGCCTCGACGGTCACATTGTTGTCTTTGAAAATAACCCCTGTTTGCGTCACCTCAGATGTATCAATACGCCACCCCTGATTATTCGCAGGCTGATCGCTGTAGAGTCGGTAACGAATGTCCTCTTCGTAGGCGGCAATAATGTTCTTAGCCATTGAGGCTGTGCCCTCTGGGCCAAATAGCCTAAGCGGTCGGTCGCGCCCCGCCACCCAGCTGGTCAGCAACAAATCGGGTAAGCCCACACTGTGATCCGAGTGCAAATGGGTCAGAAATGCATGGTTAAGTTTTTCAACCGCAAGGCCTGGAATTTCCCCACCGTACTCCGGAGATAACGACGCGGCTCGGCGCACTACACCGGCCCCGAAGTCAACGAGGTAGGCCTCATCATTAACGACAATGGCAACACCGGGACCTGACCGCTCCGGAAACGCGTTGGGTGTCCCTGTGCCGAGCATAGCGACCTGAGTGTTCGTCCCTATAGTCTCGGCGAAGCTCGGCAGGGTGAGTACTAAAAAGCATAGCAATAACGTTCGGGAGCAAATGTTTTTGGCAATTTTCATGCGGGTTTTCGCGCAGATGTGCAAACTGGGCCCCCTAGGTACATTTGGGTTGCGCTCAGCACGTTGCATAGCTGGCGCGCTCGGCTTGTTGAGATCTTCACGAGACTAAATGCTCGTGACTTATATAGCCAGTCTTGCGTAGCCAGTCGTGGCGTAGCTCGTCCTCGCGCAGCATGCGTCAGCAGGCTTGATTCATGCCCGTTCGCTCGGTGTTCTCGTCACCCGTGATGCGGCAGGAAACCCTCATGGCACGGGAAGCCATCGCGCCAAAACTATCAATACCCTCGTTCGCAAATCCCTTGCGCGTTCGATGAATATTAAATCGACCCGATAAGGCACCGCCAAAAGCCTCTTCAAGATGATCTCTTCCCAAAGCAAACCCCAGCAAGCCTCCCCAGGTGGCTGCGGGATTATCAGCATCCCACCCTGCGAGCGCCGCAATTTTAATCGTCTCCTTAATGTCTCCCCCCCCATAAAAAAGTGAGATCAAGCTTGCAGCAAAATTGATTCCCGAGGCGAAACAGCCATTGCAATAGAGGCCCCTACTCGACATGTCGTAACCATCGGCCTGCGCTACTTGATACCGCTCATAGACCCGATCTCTCGTCGCCTCCCAAGGCTGACCCGCGCGGTAATTGGTTAACACAAAGTCAAACATCGCGGCGGGGGTTGAGGCCTCAGGCAAGTGCTCGCGGGCTCTGAGGGCGAGTGCTATGAGGTACTCAGGCGACATTGGCCCGCGGGGTTGGTCAGCCACCAAGGCATGAAGTACGACGTAAAACTCTGCAGCGATAACTGCATCGCCATACCCTGCCGTGCGAATAGGAAAATAAGCGACATCCAGAGCCACATTGGCCCGGCCGGGTGCGAAAAGACCAAATATTTCGGTGGTGAGCTGCGCGTCAATCATGTCCCCATGAGGGTTATTGGCTGGGGCTGCCGTTTGGGGAGGTAGTTCTCCCTTCAACATCAGCTCGTGTGCCGTCTGGTTGGAAACCCATAAATAATTTTGATAGACCGCACCGTCTTTTCCGTAGGGGGTAGGTAACTGTTCGTCATAGATATGGGCTAACCAAACATCACGAATAGTCTCTGGGTTTAGCGTCTCCAAACCCAGATCGTCCATTGCCGATAAATACATATATTCGATATCGGTATCGTCATCCGCGCCCCAGGTTTCACCGGGACGCCTCAAGACAAAATCTATCGTCAGCGAGATGTCACTTGGCAAATCAGACCAGATAGCCGGTTGATCCATACCGCCCCAATCATCGCGGGTGTAGAACTGTCCATGCGGGCCCCCGCCGCCAATTTTATCCATTTCAGTAACAAGTCCCGTCCAGTTACCGATAGATTGGCCAAGCCAAAAGCCTTGCCAGCGGTCATGCAGCACCTCTCGCTCGGTCTCGACCACGAAAAGCTCGTCAGGCGGATCATCTGAGCAGCCCGCAGAGACTAAAATCGAAAAAACGAGTAACCACTTCCAATCCGCAACCCAGCCCCCTCGCCTCATGTCGGAGCCGGCAACGCTCGGACCTTTCCAACCCGAGGGTTGCCTGACCGTGATAACTGATACGCTCATTGTATTTTTAGCAAACTCCTATTCACCACACAGCAGCCATCAATCGGTATCGCCTGCGTGAAACCGCTCCGTTGGCAGGTTACCCTTGCGCCAATGTAACGACAGTTTTGAGTAATTTACATGCGAGATGGCCTGAAGCTTTTTTACCATCTAAAAAATGAATGGGTGTCGATCGTTGTCGATTGCCGAAGTCAGCAGCCCGCGATCATTTATTTTGGAGAGGCGCTAGGCAATGTAAATGCATCAATGCTGGGACAGCTAGACCGCCATGAAGCGCCTGCCTCGCTGAGCGCGGAACCGGTTATTTCCCTATCACCAACGATCGGAATAGGTTATCTCGGTCATCCCGGCATTGCGCTTCGTAAAGAGCCTAATAGGTGGCAGTTCAATCCACGCCTAGTCTCTTGCGAAGCTTCCGAGTCGCGGCTTGCACTCATCAGCATTTGCGAGGCGCTAGCAGTAGAGATCACCCATTGTCTTCAGCTCGATCGGAATACGAGCGTGACCGAGTTAACGACACATATTAAGAACCTCGATTCTGAAGCGCGAGTGAGCGTCGATCGGTGTCTAATGACAGCGCCTATCCAAGACCACCTCACCGAAGCGCTCGAACTCACGGGTCGCTGGGGCTATGAGCTTCAGCAAAATCGCTTCCCACTCCCTGCCTCCTCGGTTGTCAGAGAGAACCGAACGGGGCGCACCTCGCATCACCTACACCCATCAATCAGGCTTCTATCGACCACCACGTCGCTTCATTCGGGTGACGCAGTGGATATCCAACTAGCTTGGAGCGGAAATCATACGACTCGCATAGAACAGCTGGCCGACGGCCGCCGACTGGTACAAGCCGGTGAGTTACTCGAGCCAGGCGAGCTTGAGTTGGACCCGGGCAGCTCTTATACAAGCCCCTCATGTTTTGTCTGCTTCAGCAACGAGGGGGTCAGCGGTCTTACCCAGCAGTGGCATCGATTCATTCGCACGCGGCATGAACCCTTGAACGCCCTAACCCAAAAGACTCGCCCGGTTCAGCTCAACACCTGGGAAGCGTGTTATTTTGAGGTCAATGAGGCCACCGTCATTGAACTTATCGATCAGGCCGCAGATTTGGGTATCGAACGGTTTGTTCTCGACGACGGCTGGTTCGAAGGTCGAAATAACGATCATACTTCTCTCGGCGACTGGCAAGTTGACCGGTCTAAGTTCCCGGCAGGACTGACCCCGGTCGCGACGCACTGTCACTCAAAAGGACTCGAGTTCGGACTCTGGATAGAACCCGAAATGGTGAGTCGCAAAAGCGAACTCTATCGCGCTCATCCCGATTGGGTGCTCGGTTTCTCAGGCACTTCATTGATCGAAGCCCGCCATCAGCTGGTACTCGACCTTGGGCGAGAGGAGGTTGTCGACTATCTGTTTGAATCGATTTCTGCGTTGTTAACAGAGACACCCATTCGCTACCTAAAGTGGGATATGAATCGGGATATTCACCAAATGGAGGACGCAGTCGGCGGACGCGCAGTTCATCACCAAACGACCGCGGTTTATGCCTTGATGGCACGTATTCGAAAACAATTCCCGCACGTGGAAATCGAAAGCTGTGCATCCGGCGGTGGGCGTCTCGATATGGGCGTATTGCAGCACGCCACACGATTTTGGCCTTCCGACACGAACGATGCGTTGGATAGAGTTCGAGTACAAACAGGCTTTTTATCGATGCTACCTCCGGAGCTCATGGGCTCACACGTCGGCCCAAGTCCCTGCCACCTGACGGGAAGGCAACACGCTATGGCCTTTCGGGCGGGCGTCGCCCTCTGGGGGCATATGGGCGTTGAGGCCGATATCCGAACACTCGATGAAAGCGAGCGCGCAGTACTTGAAGCAGCGATTAACCTGCACAAGCAACATCGTCTTCTTCTCCATCGAGGGTGCTATATCGAGCACGAATCGTCCGCTCAGCAGGTTGCGTGGAGTGTCGTATCCACCGACCAAACCGAGGCACTTAGTGCACTTACCCTGATGGAAACACCGAATACCACGTTTCCAAAACGCATGCGTTTTCTCGGGATTGATGCCGCCAAACAGTATCGGGTGAACCTCGTCTGGCCTCAAGAATTGTCGGAAGCACAAGTCCAATATCGGGACAGCTTACAAACCAACACCTTAGGTGGAGATTGGTTGCAACACGCAGGGCTAGAACCCCCAATCATGCGTCCAGAAAGTATTCTCATTTATCATTTGACGGCGATATAAACAGCGTACTCGGCCTAGCTAATGTGTATCGCTGGCTCAAATTTGGGTGAGGTCCCAAATGCCAACCGACTAATAACCAGCGCAGCGACCACACAGAAAAGCACTGTGAAAAACATCATGTGAATGTAATGCAAGGGCGCCCAAACAAAGGAAAAGAAGGCGTATAACAGCACGCCAAGGACGACTGCGGCGATGGCAGCGCCCGCCGCAACATCACGAAAAAGCAAACCGACAATAAAGGCGGAAAGAATAGGCATGCTCAACAACCCGTACAGCTCCTGCACCAAATTAATAATGCTATCTGCCGTAGCGTAGACAGGCACCATCGCAAGACCAATCAGCACAAACGTCACTGTGATTACAAGGTTGAGACGCCTAAGGTCGGCCTTTGGGTTAATAAAAGGTTCGTGAATGTCACATACCCACAGTGTCGTTGACGAGTTCAGTACGCTATTCACGCTGGTCAAAACTGCCGCGGCGATAGCGGCGGCAAAAGCGCCTGACAACCAAACAGGAAGCACATCTCGAACGATCATTCCAAACGCGGCATCGCCCACATCACCGTATAATTTATACGAGACAATGCCGGGAATAACGATCAAAGGCGGGATGACCATTAGCCTGATGGCGGCGGCGGCGAGCACCCCTTTCTGACCCTCTTCAACCGTGGGTGACGCCATGGCCCGTTGCGTAATGGTCTGGTTGGTCCCCCAGTAGAATATTTGAATAAAGATCATCCCTGTCAGCAGTGTGTGCCAGGGAATAGGCGAAGCGCTGTCACCCACCATGGTCAGCCTCTCGGCTGGAATGCCCGAAAAATCAAAATCAATCGTTGCCAGCGATAAGACAACGACCAATGCCCCCAGCGTCAGCAATAAGACACCACTGTAAGCGTCTGAAACCGCTACCGCGCGAAGCCCACCCAGAACCGCATAGGCCGAACCCACAATCGCGAAGGCAATGGATATTAGGAGGAGTGGCAGATCAACGTTGAACATCGTCTGAATGAAGAGCGAACCACTGTAGAGCATTGCTGGGACAAAAATGAAGAGATTGCCAAGGAGAAACAAGAGCCCGATTAAAGCCCTGATTCGCTGATCGTTATAACGTTTTTCAAGCAGTTCTGTGGTGGTCGTGCAGTGGTATCGGTAGTACACGGGTAAGATGACCTTCGCGAGAATGATCAGCCCCACCACGGCTGAAAGCTCCCACCAAGCTAAGAGCGCCATCTGATTGCCATTCATACCCACAAGCTGGTCGGTACTTAGGTTGGTGAGCGTGATAGAGCCAGCCACCACGATCCAACTCAAACCCTTCCCGGCAAGAAAAACCTCCTCCCGAGTGCCCGTGACAGCCCCTGCTGCGGCGATATCACGAGTCACACGCCGGTACGTCAGTCCACCAATCAGTGTAGTAATGGCAATAAATATGATGATTTGGAGAACGTCTGCAGACATAGTAAAACCGCTTAACCTATGTTTTTGGAATGAGTGGGCGGGTGATTTGTAGTGAGACTAACACCCTCACAAGTCGACGCCTATCTTCAAAGTGTTGAAGGCGAGGCGAGCCTTACCTATGCTGAAACCTAACCTTGAGAGACACCACGCGTGACCAGTTTCGAACTTTCCTCTGTACTTCTGTCATGCGGCTTCTTCATGAGTCTCGTCGCTTGGTACTCCTATCGCGCCGCTCGCGACACCACAGCTGATAGCGATGGTTACTTCCTAGCGGGGCGAGGTCTGAGTGCGACCTTCATCGCCGGATCTTTACTGCTCACCAATTTATCAGCCGAGCAATTAATAGGTCTTAATGGATCCGCCTACGGCTACGACATGAGCTCAATGGCATGGGAAGTAACGGCAGCCGTGGCAACCATCGCCATGGCGTTCTTCTTTCTCCCTCGATACCTTAAAGGTGGCTTTACTACGCTGCCCCAGTATCTCGCTGATCGATATGATGATGATGTACGAAGACTCAGCGTCGTCTTATTTCTTTTGGGATATGGCCTCGTAACGCTTCCAAGCGTGCTCTACTCCGGCTCGGTCGCCGTACTGAAACTGTTTGATATTCAGACCCTCTTTGGCCTCAGTTACGCCAGCGCTTTATCGTCAACCGTTGTCGTTATCGGAATTTCAGGTGCGCTTTATGCCGTACTTGGTGGACTTAAAGCGGTAGCTGTATCCGACACACTCAACGGTATCGGTCTACTCATTGTGGGTGTCGTCGTCCCCATTCTTGGACTTAAATTATTAGGCGGCGATGTGTGGGGTGGGCTAATCATTTTAACCAGTGAGCACCCAGAGAAGCTCAATGCTATTGGCGATGCCTCTTCGCCAACGCCGTTTGGCACACTTTTCACGGGCATGGTGTTTGCCAATCTTTTTTACTGGTGTTCAAACCAATACGTCATACAACGCACCCTCGCCGCAAAGAGCTTCTCAGAGGGGCAAAAAGGCGTATTACTCTCCGGCTACTTCAAGGTGTTAGTGCCCTTTTTCATGATGATTCCGGGTGTTATTGCCTTTCACCTCTATGGAGCGGGTCTCGATTCAATTGATCTTGCCTACCCTCGATTAGTCAAAGATACGCTCCCGGTTTGGGCGCTCGGCTTTTTCTTGGCCGTGCTTTTGGGCGCTGTCTTTAGCTCATTCAATTCACTGATCAACAGTGCTGCCACCATGCTGACGCTGGATGTCATACAACCCCTCAGAAAATACGAAATGTCGGATAAAGCGCTTGTCTCAACCGCCAAGATCGCGAGCATTTTCATCGCCGTCACCTCATTGGCCGTTGCACCGCTTCTGCAATATGCGCCCGAGGGGCTCTGGCAAATCATTCGCATCTTCACCGGGTTTTACAATATCCCTATCATTGCTGTGGTTTTGGTGGGAATGCTCACAAGCCATGTACCTGCGCTGGGCGTGAAGCTCGCAATTGGGTTTCACCTCGTGGCTTATGCCCTGATGCAGTTCGTTTTTAAAGCAGCTGTCGATATCCACTTCCTTCACCTTTACGCCATTTTATTTTTCTGTGAAGTAGCAATTATGCTCACCGTCGGGTATTTCCGGCCTCAAACACAAAAGGCGACAGGTGTCTTCGCAAAAGGCCAATCGACTGTCGTCGATATGACGCCGTGGCACTATGCCAGGACGTGTGCCATAAGCCTTTTTTCTTGCGTCGTGTTTCTCTACCTCCTTTTCTCACCCGTCGGTATCGCAGGCGACTCAGCGACCTTATTTATTTCGCTGAGCTGCCTTCTGGTTACTCTAAACGTGGCGGCTTGGTATAAAGCCTCTAGGCGTGACAGCTCGCCACGCATGGTCCATTAATCACCAACGATAGTGTGTACCCCCAATGAAACATGACTTAGATAGCATTGTTCAAAATTTGCGGGCTTCGATGAGCCCCGAAGGGAAAAAACTGGGGTATGCCATCGTAGGCACCGGCATGATGGGTCGGGAACATATCAGAGCAGTCCTTCAGCTCAACCAAGCCACCATTGTTGGGCTGTATGACTCGAACCCTAAGAGCTTGGCGCTTGGCGTTGCCGAAGTGAAGCGGGTCGGTGGTAAAGCCCCAAAACAATATACTGATTTAGCGGCGCTCACTGACGATTCAGCGGTGGATGCAATCTTAATTTGCACGCCTAATTTTACGCACCGCACTATTTTCGACAGTGTCAAAGCGAGTAAGAAGCCGATTTTTCTCGAAAAGCCCATGGCAACGACGCTCGATGACGCACTGTACTTGGCGCAAGCTGCACTGGCCTATCCCGCGCCCATTCAGCTGGGTATGCAGTATCGCTATAAGTCGCAGTATCAGCTGGCACTTTCCGCGCTTGAGAAGAATGAGCTAGGGCCGGTCCACACAATGAGCCTTTGTGAATACCGACCGCCGTTTCTTGGAAAAGTCGGCGAGTGGAACAAATTTTCAGCGTATTCGGGCGGCACCCTGGTGGAGAAATGCTGTCATTACTTCGACCTTATGAATCGGATCGCGGGTGCACCGCCTGTTCGGGTTTATGCCACGGGTGGACGCGCTGTGAACTTCACGGAATTTAAATACGAGGACAAACCATCGGATATCGACGACCACGCGCTGGTCATTGTCGACTATCAAAACGGGGTAAAAGCCCAATTTATTCTCAACATGTTCAGCGAAGAACTTTTTGAATCCCTCGCAGTCAGTGGCGCAAAGGGGACCCTTTTCACTGAGGAGCACGCGAGTTTCAAACCAAACAGGCCCTCGCGTTCGAGTATTAAAGTGCAGACACAAGGTCACGCAGCCTACGAGGGTTTCGAATGCACCTACCCCGAGGACATTGAGCTCGGTGGCCACTATGGATCCACGTTATTTGAACACCAACGATTTCGAGATCAAATAACAGGGCTCAAAAATGATGGCGCGAACTGCGCCGAAGGGTTGTGGGCCATTATCACCGCATGGATGGCACAGGTATCCATAGAGCAGGGGCAAGTCATTGATGTACAAGCGATGCTTGCATCAAAATCCCTCAACCCCTACCAAGCCGGCTTGTTGCCCCAAGACTGGACAGCACCCATTACTGACGATTGGGAAACGAGTGAACGAGGTCTAGCATAAAGTGAACGAGACACCCGAGATTGCATTGCTGTCACCCGAGGAACTCCCCATCACGCTGGGAGCCGCGCTCGACGGCCCATCCAAGACCGTCGTGAGCGACCTCATTAATACACATGGCTTCGTCGTTTTCCGTGGCTACGGTATTCATAGCGATCAAGATTTCCATAGGTTCGTAGAGGGTTTTGGGCTCGAGAATTTTAAATACGCAGACTCCTTCTCGAACGCGGTGAGGCATAACCGGACGGACCGTGTATTTACGGCCAACGAAGCGCCACCGAACGTTGAAATATTTCTACACCACGAAATGGCGCAGACCTTGACCTTCCCTGGCGCACTCTTCTTCTTTTGCGAAAAAGCAGCTGAGTCTGGAGGGGCGACGCCGATCTGTAGATCTGATCTCGCCCTTAAGACGCTAGAAACGCAAAATCCGACCTTTATCGCCAAACTGAGAAGTGTCGGCGTCAAATACCGTAACTCAATGCCATCCGAGGCGAATCATGAATCGGGGCAGGGGCGGAGCTGGAAAGATACGCTGACCGTAAACAGCGCGCACGAAGCAGAAGAAAAACTCGCCGAATTGGGCTATCAGTTCAACTGGCTCGAAGACGGTGGTCTCTCGGTTCAGACACCTGCGCTGGCGGCTGTGGATCACTTTGGTCGTGGCAAAGACGTCTTTTTTAATCAGATCGTGGCTGCCGCAGCTGGCTGGACAGTGGCCGCAGATGATAGGGAGCCGAGACTTTGCTTTGGGGATGACCGTCCGATTCAACACGCTGATTTGGCGGACTCGATAAAAGCCGCTTATCAACACACCGTGGATCTCAATTGGCAAACAGGCGATGTAGCCCTACTGGATAACCTCAAGGTAATGCACGGCCGACGCCCGTTTGAGGGCAGTCGAAGTGTGCTTGCATCCCTGTGCAACCCGATTTCCCGGCCGGCGGTAGAAGCCTAAATCAGTTTGAATGCGGCCATAGCCTCGTAGTGCGCCTGCATTCGGCAAGCCAGTGCCTCATCTGCTGGATTCAATGCGGGCACCTCAACAGCGGGCGCTGCAAAGCCGGTAGACGCCTCAACCGCTGCGTACCAGTGTGGCGCCCATACGCCATCACTGGCCCGCGAACCAGACGCCCATTTCGTCATGGCGCCTTCTATCCACTCGATGCCTAAGGTGTGACAGAGCTTTTGCAACATGTGCTCGGGGTTGGCGAGCACATCGGCGCTGTCTAAAACCGGTGGTCGTTCCCCCAAAATTGCTGAAATCTCATCGTAGAGCTCACGCTGGCGGACAATACCGATGTCGTCCTCGGTAACTGAAGGCATTTTCTGGCGATAGGACGCTATGACACGAGCAGGAGAGCGGATCAGGAACACATGCTTTGCTTCCACGACCCATTTAAGATCGACACCTCGCGGCATGTGGTGCGTCATATGCTTTTCGTATTGCAGCGGGTGGTCTTGCTCCGCGCGCAACTGCGCCTCAACACCCTCGCGAGTCTGCGGCTGACTGCCGATAACCGTGTCTCGCATCGGGTGCTGAGCACCTGATTCAAGCAGGTAGCAGCCGTAAAAGGGCTCGTCGACTACTCGACAGTCTGGGCGTGACTCCCACGCACGCATCATGGCGGTCGATATGTTCCTCGGCCCCGACCAGCCTGCAACGCGAACGCTCATCTCAGCGACTTCGATTTGTGTTTGATCGACTCTCTGAAACAACCAGCTCTTTATAAAGTGCCTGAAGCCGATCCACCATCGGACCGCGCTGAGTGTGCGTTAACGTACGTCCGTCGACCTCAAAAACGGGCGTCAAACCAGCAAAAGTACCGGTCACAAAGGCCTCATCTGCGCCGTATACCTGCATCAATGAAAAATTCTTTTCAAACACCGGTATGCCGTTGGCTTTACATACGTTAATGACATTTCTGCGCGTAATGCCGTCCAAACAGTAATCCCCTGAGGAAGTCCAAACCTCGCCGTCTCTGACGATGAAAAAGTGTGTCGAGTTGCAGGTTGCTACATGGCCATGGGGATCGAGCATCAGTGCTTCGTCGTAGCCCGCTTTGGCCGCTTGGATGCACCCAAAAATACAATTGAGCTTTGAATGACTGTTGATCCGAGGGTCCTGAACGTCAGCGTAGCCCCTTCGGGTATAAACCGTGTAAAGCCGAACCCCGCGATCATTGAGACTTGGATCGGGCGCTTTGTATTCAGGAATGATGACAATCGTCGGCCCGCCTATGGTCACAGCGGGGTCTTGGTAAGGCGTGGATTTAATACCACGCGTCACCATGAGCCGAATGTGGACATGGTCACTCATATCATTTGCCTTCAGCGTCTCAAAAAGCCGGCCTGCAAGCGCGTCCTGTGAGATTTCCATATCCAGATCGAGTGCTTTAGCACCTTCCCACAGTCGCTTGAGGTGTTTATCCAAAAAGGGAATAGCACCTTCGTGGACGCGAAGTCCCTCCCAAATTCCATCTCCAAGAATAAATCCGCTGTCAAAAACCGAGACAGTTGCCTGCTCCCGTGGCACCAAATCGCCGTTGATGTTGATCAGTATCGATTGGTTGCGGACGTCGGCCGTATAGGTATGGGTACTGTTTGCCATGCTGATACTCCTAAAGCGATTGCGAAAGTCTGCTGATAGCGCCTCTCGATAGCAACAAAATATCGATTTCGACCTGACACAATCTGACTAAGAATACCGCTGATATCGGCGCGGTCAGTGTCCCACTAGCAGCGGATCAAATGGCACGAACATGCTTTGTTCAGGCCAATGTATAACCCCTCGCAATAGTTCATCCCGCCGAAAGTCCCAGTCGTCGAATTTTGCGCACCTCGACCGAGGGGCTGTGAGATAACAGAATCGGAGTTCTCCCACTATTTTAATTTTAATACCGAGATCAGTAACAGGATTTTATTATGAATTCGATAACACGGATCATTTCTCATGCACTGGTAGCCAGCTTGATGGTTTTCCTTGCTGCGTGCTCAGAAAGTGGTGACGGTGTTCTTTACAAGGACGACCTACCTACGGCAGAAGCACCACCTGCTCCAGCACCAGACCCCGGCCCTGGCAACATTGTAGAAGTTGCCACCGAGTCAGGCAGTTTCCCTACACTTTTAGCAGCAGTTGAAGCGGCAGGCTTGGTTGACGCGCTTTCGGATAGCAGCGCCTCGCTTACCGTTTTTGCTCCGACCGAAGCGGCCTTCGCGGCACTGCCAGAAGGCACCCTGGATAGCTTGCTTGCGGACCCCGATGCCTTAGCAAACGTGTTGACTTACCACGTGTTAGGCAGTTCCGTTGACGCCAGTGCTGCGCTTGGTCTCGCACCAACAACCGTAGAGACGTTAAACGGCAACGACATTGCCGTAACGAAGCGCGATGATGAAAATCTGTACGTCAATCTATCTAAGGTAGTTGACTACGATATCGAAGCATCCAACGGCGTTATTCATGTAATCGACTCGGTTTTACTACCTCCCGATCTGACACCATCAACGATGACAATCGCTGAAATCGCTCAGGCGGACGGTAACTTCGACACCCTAGTTGCGGCACTGACTGCAGCCAACTTGGTTGGTACCGTCAATGATCCTGATGCATCGCTTACTGTGTTTGCACCGACTGATGCGGCCTTTGAAGAACTAGGTGACGCTGCACTTAACTACCTGCTGAACAACCCAGAGATCCTCGAAAGCACACTGCTATACCACGTTGTCGCAGGTGCTGAGCTGAGCTCAATCGATGCGATCGCTGCGGCAGGTACGTCACTTACCATGGCGAATGACGACGAAGCCACCATTTCGCTGGGTGAAACCGGCCTTATGATTGAAGGCGCCAACATCGTTACAACCGATATTGTTGCGTCAAACGGCATCATTCACGTTATCGACGTTGTGCTTGAAGCCCCTAGCGCAACGGGAGCCCCACTTGCGGTAACACTCGCATCGAACGGCTCGTTCTCAACTTTGGCAGGATTGATTGAAGACGCGGGTCTTACAGATGACTTGATGGATCCAAATGCCAATGTAACAATTTTTGCTCCAACAGATGATGCGTTCGCTCAAATGAAGCGTGCGGGCATGTTCACCAAGCTTCTTGGTAAAGACGTAGGCGACCACCTAGCGGACTTCACTGATGGCTCATTCGGTGACGCGATCGTTGACGCCGAGACCGAAACGTATACGTTCCCAACAGGCGCTCAAGACTGGGCGGGCTTTGCGAATAACGCAGAAATCTATCCTCTGACCTTTGAAGAGGGTGGCTCGATTACGTTCACCGCCTCGGCTGCAACGCCTACGAACATACGTTTCCGTTTTGAGTACCAGCCTTTCCCAGATGTGGATCCGGCCTACGACACGGCTACAGTACTGATCGATAGTGCCGAAGCGACTGAGTACACCATTGAGATCCCATCTCAAGGTGAGAATACATTCTCATCCTTCTTGCTGTTCCTGGTAGAGCGTGATCAGCCTGTCGTGGTTTCGAATATCATTGTCAGCAATGACACGACGCCGCCACCAGAGCCCGATGCTGATCTCGTTAACTTGCTGACATACCACGTCTACGGTGACACCGTTTACTCAGGTGACGCCATCGCGCTCGATGGCAACTCCATTGAGATGCTTAACGGCGAGCTCGTGGATATCTCGGTCCAAGACGGAAACCTCTTCGTCAATGACGCGCGGGTAACGAGCGCAGATATCGCTGCCGGAAACGGGGTGATTCATGCGATTAACAAGGTATTGTCACTGCCTGGTGGACCTACATCAGTCGCCGCCGACTTCACAGCGGGCGCCTTTGGCAACGCCGTGGTTGATGCAGAGACACAAACCTACACATTCCCATCGGGTGCAGAAGGTTGGGCCGGTTTTGCGAACAACGCAGACATCTACCCCATCTCGTTCCCTGAGGGTGGTTCGATTACCTTTACGGCATCAGCAGCGGTACCCACTAACGTGCGATTCCGCTTCGAGTACAAGCCCTTCCCTGATGTGGATCCGGCTTACGATACTGCAAACGTCTTAATTGACAGCACCGAACCTACTGAGTACACCATTGAGATCCCATCTCAAGGTGAGAATACATTCTCATCCTTCTTGCTGTACTTAGTAGAGCGTGATCAATCAGTCGTTGTTACCGATATTGTTGTAACCAGTGGTGTTGCAGCTGAGCCAGAGCCACCCGCAAACGGTGTGACGGCTGACTTCACTGCAGGCGCTTTCGGTAACGCCGTGGTTGATGCGGAAACGCAAACCTATACGTTCCCATCAGGTGCAGAGAGTTGGGCAGGTTTTGCAAACAACGCAGAAATCTACCCACTCTCCTTTACAGATGGTGGATCAATCACCTTTACCGCATCGGCAGCCACACCCACTAACGTGCGCTTCCGTTTCGAGTACAAGCCGTTTCCTGATGTAGATCCTGCATATGACACGGCAAATGTACTGATCGATAGCGCTGAGGCGAAGCAATACACCATTGATATCCCCTCACAAGGTGCCAATACGTTCTCATCCTTCCTCCTCTACATCGTAGAGCGTGACAGTCCTGTCATGGTGAGCGACATTGTCGTGTCTAGCGAAGCAGCTCAGGAAGCGCCAACCACTGACGTGACTGCGGATTTCACCACGGGTGCCTTTGGTAATTCAGTTGTTGATGCTGAAACACAGACCTACACGTTCCCATCGGGTGCGGAAGGTTGGGCTGGCTTTGCGAACAACGCAGAAATCTATCCGTTGTCATTTGAAGCCGGTGGCTACGTGACTTTCTCTGCGTCGGCGGCGACAGCAACCACTTTGCGCTTCCGGTTCGAATTCAAGCCTTTCCCGGATGTGGACCCTGCGTATGACACAGCGAATATACTGATCGACAGTACAGACCTACGGGAGTACACCGTTGAGGTGCCCTCCCAGGGTACGAACACATTCTCATCGCTTCTTCTTTACTTAGTCGAGCGTGATAGCCCTGTCGTGGTTAAGGACGTTGTGGTTTCGAGCTACGTGCCAGGAAGCTAATCACTGATGATTCATAAAGGCGGCTTCGGCCGCCTTTTTTTATGCTCGCAAAAAGAGCACGGAGAGCAAGTAGGCTGTTGCGCCCACGCTATGAACGCGCTCCGCAACCAGCTTCAACACTTCTAATTCAACACTGCTAAAAGGAAGCGGAATTTGGCTTAGCTCTTAGCTATTTAACTATTAACACTGAAGGACAAATAGAGCGATAAAAGCGGTCTGGAAACTCTGGCGCTCACAGCCCACTGCGAGTCTTCAAAATCTCATCTGAGTTAGCTGGCATAGAAAAACTCACGCCATCCTGACCGACTGTATAGTCAGGAAAAGTATCCTCGGCTCCGTTCAAGAAAAGAAGCTCCTGACCCGGGAATACGAGCGGCGGGACAATGTGGTAGTAAAGTAGGTGTCCAACGCCTGCATCCCGCGCGGTCTCAGCCGCTTCCTTGGGACTCGCATGATAATCCAAGATATCAAACGTGATTTTCTCCATAACAGCGTTACCGTTTTTGGCGGCTGCGGCATTCATCATCATGACGAGGTTGGGCGCTAAGGCCTCATGCACCAAGAGATCGACACCCTTGGCATGCGTCTCAATCACCGAGGATTTATCCGTATCGCCCGTAATTAGAACCGAGCGGCCTTTGTATCTGAAGAGGTAACCCACTGCAGGATCGACGGGAAAGTGATCGACTCCCATCGCATCGACCGTTAAGCCATTTGCTTCAAAAATGCGTGTTAACGCGCCTCCCGTAGGAATAGAAAATGGAACCGCCCTTAAGCCTGCCGACTCAAGCGGCGCTACCAAATCTCCGTGGTGCTCATGGCGATGAACGAAGTCGTACGAATACGCCATATTGAAACCATCCACTACGATCTCAATACCTGTTGGGCCATAAGCCGGGAGTGGCGATGGGTTTGATCCCCCTGCCCATCGAATCGTTGCCATCTCGCCCAACGTATCAATGTGATCGGAGTGAAAATGCGTTACGAACACGGCCGCTACATCACCAACCTGGTACCCCATACGACCCAAGTTTCGAACGCCGTCCGTCCCCGCGTCTACGACATAAAGCTGCTTTCCAGCCACCACCGCAACGCACGGGCCCGACGCGTTGGGCGCCGGCAGCGGACCACCGGCACCACAGAGCGCGACATGCAAGCCGTCTTCCATTGCGGTGAGAATGTTGCCGCCTATTCGGGCGTCCATACCGCGAGCCATCAGTGTCTCAAGTACGGTGACACGCTGAGAATAACCCACTGCCGCGATGACTAAGACGACGAAAAATATGATTTTTTTCATGAGTTTTTCTCCTGCGGATTACGGATTCGTAAAGAGCCCATTACTAGCACACGATCACAAAAGGCCGCTTCCTAAATCAGCCAGGGGGTGCCGCTGCATGACGAATCATGATTCGCGGAAATTACCCCACAATCTATTGTCAGTCTATATGCCATAAATTAGCCTCGGGAATACCAATATGGTCGCCATACGGTTTATCCTAGAATAAGAGTACATCGTAAGCTTAACGCTGTAGGCGTGTGAAGAAGGCGTCATTTCCCGCCCTTCACCTGTAATAAAAATCTTTTCAGGACTCCGCAGCGACAGCGCTTGCGTTACTATGACAGACAAATAATGAAGTAATAACAGGTATCTCATGGAACAGTTAGACACATTTAGGCAGGAAACACGCGACTGGCTTGAGGCAAATTGCCCAGAGGATATGCGTCAACCAATGCGATCCGATGAAGATCAGTGTTGGGGTGGCAAGAAATGGGCTTTTCAAAGCGAAGGCCAGAGGCTCTGGCTCGAGCGCATGGCGGCAAAAGGTTGGACAGCACCACGTTGGCCAAGCGAGTATGGCGGCGGCGGCCTATCGGGATCCGAGGCCAAAGTTCTTGGCGAAGAAATGGCGCGTATTGGCGCTCGCCGACCATTGAGTAGTTTTGGACTGGACATGCTGGGCCCAGCACTGTTGCTTTATGCAACAGAAGAGCAAAAGCAGGAATATATTCCGGATATCATTAACGGCAAGATTCGCTGGTGCCAGGGCTATAGCGAACCTAACGCCGGCTCTGACTTGGCGAGTCTGCGCACAAAAGCCGAGGACATGGGCGACCACTACCAGATCAATGGATCAAAAGTGTGGACATCGTACGCTGACAAAGCCGACTGGATTTTCTGCCTGGTGCGAACTGACTTTGACTGCCCCAAGCACGAAGGCATTAGCTTTCTACTTTTTGACATGACGAGTGAGGGAGTGAGCACCAAGCCAATTAAACTGATTAGCGGCACCTCGCCATTCTGCGAAACGTTTTTTGACAACGTCCAAGTACCAAAAGGACAGCTCGTCGGCACCCTAAATAAAGGCTGGGAGATCGCGAAATACTTGCTGACGCATGAGCGCGCCATGATCGGTGGGTTTGGCTTGGCAGGCGGTGGTATGAAAGGCATGGGCCAAATTGCCGCAGCGAAGCGCGGTAAGAAGGACGGTCGATTACGCGACGCGTCGTTACGTGCCGAGGCGAGTTCTTTTGAAATCGACGAGATGGCTTTTGGTCTCACCATAGAGCGAATTACCGACGAAACCAAGGCGGGTCAGGGGACCGGCGCATCATCCTCAATTCTCAAAATGTACGGCACCGAGCTCAACAAGCTTCGCCAAGAGCTGTTCATGGCTATCGGCTCCACCGATGCACTGAACTTTGATACGGACAGTAAAGGCGCATTGGTAAGAAATTGGCTTCGAAGCAAAGCCAACTCAATTGAGGGCGGTACCACAGAGGTTCAGCTCAATATTATTGCCAAACGCATTCTTGGCTTACCGGCATAAGGGGATAAACCGTGGTAATGATTTTGAGCGAGGAGCAACAGCTTCTCAAAGATTCAGCAAAACTGTTGCTCTCTGAGAACGCACCGATATCAGCGTTACGTGCTATGCGCGATAGCGGCGAAGACCACATGCCGGAACTATGGTCAAAAATGAGCGAGGCTGGGTGGCCTGGTATTGTCATCCCCGACGCCTATTCGGGCCTCGAATTTGGTTATGTTGGTGCCGGTGTGGTTCTCGAGGAGATGGGCCGCACCTTGGCGTTATCCCCGTTCTTGAGCTCAGCAGTCGTTGCAGCAAGTCTGATTAACCAACTCGGGTCTGAGCAACAAAAGGAAAAATACTTACCCGGCATTGCCTCTGGCGAGTTAACAGCTGTGTTGGCGGCGGATGAAACCGGGTTTTTCGATCTTGACGATATATCGACTTCGGCGACGCCTACCGATAACGGCTACACCTTATCGGGCAGTAAGCGCGGTGTGATTGACGGACACAATGCAGATTTACTGCTCGTTGTAACAAACGGCGAAGCGGGTATGAGTGTTTTCGCGATCGAAAAAGACACAGCGGGTGTGTCGTGCGAAACCCGACTCATCGTCGACAGCCAAAGAGCGGCCGATATCTCACTTGAGGGTGTCGCTGTAACAAAAGAGGCACTGCTTGGCTCATTGGGCGACGCCTCCAACGCACTGGAGTTCACAATCGACGTCGCCGCAGCCTGCTCTGCGGCAGAGATGCTGGGTATTTCGATTGAAACCTTCGAGCGTACCGTGGGCTACCTAAAAGAGCGGGAACAATTCGGCAACAAAATTGGTACGTTTCAGGGGCTCCAGCATAGAGCCGCACAACTTTTTGCCGAGATTGAGGTAAGCAAGTCAGCGGTGCTTGCAGCCTTGCAGGCGCTCGATGAAAACAGTGAAAAACGTTCTGTACTGGCCAGCATGGCTAAGGCGAAATGCGCAAAGGTTGTGCGTAATGCGACAGAGGAAGGCGTTCAGATGCACGGCGGCATTGGCATGACTGATGAGTTCGACATTGGGTTCTTTATGAAGCGAGCAGCGGTCTGCCGGCAGGCCTATGGCGACTACCACTTCCACGCAAACCGCTTCGCAGAGCTCAGAGGCTACTAAGGTAACGGCCGAGTTTTAAGACCCGAGCTTAGTGCGGATTTTTTCTTTTCGACTTACCTCGTCGACGTAAACAACGCTTGCTCTTCCTCATCCATTTCAGCGGGAATCGACTCAAATAGGGGTGTCGATAGGTAGCGCTCAGCGGTGTCGGGCAGCATCGCCAAAATAGTCGAACCCTCCGGTGCGCTCTCGGCAACCTCTATTGCGGTAAGCAAGGTGGACCCGCCGGAAACACCCGTCAAAATCCCCTCATTGGCCGCCAAATGCTGCGCCATAGCCATCCCTTTCATACCGTCGACGGGCCTAACCTCGTCGAAGAACGAATTATCGATCCCTTCTTGAAGCACCTTTGGAATAAAATCAGGCGTCCATCCTTGAATCACATGCGGCTCCCACACAGGGTGGCTTCCTGCGGGGGAATCATCATCGTTTCGCACCTGCGGGATACCTGACCCGATAAGGGTCGCATTATTGGGCTCAGATAAAACAATCTTGCAGTCTGGTCTCTCGACTCTTAGAGCGCGGGCGACGCCGGTGACCGTCCCTCCGGTACCGTATCCCGTTACCCAATAATCGAGTGAAGTGTTTTCAAAATCGGTCAGAATTTCGCGAGCTGTTGTTGACTCGTGAATGTCGGCGTTGGCCGCATTTTCAAATTGTTGCGCAAAAAACCATCCGTTTTCCTGAGCAAGTTTCTTTGCTGTGTTGTACATGCCGATGCCGCGCTCTTCTTTAGGCGTCAAGACAACTTTGGCACCCAGAAAACGCATAAGTCTTCGGCGCTCTACCGAAAAACTCTCCGCCATGGTGATAACTAGCGGATAGCCTTTTGCCGCGCACACCATCGCAAGTCCAATACCTGTATTCCCCGACGTAGCCTCAACCACAGTTTGGCCGGGCTTCAGTGTGCCATCTCGCTCAGCCGCCTCGATAATATTTAGTGCGAGCCGGTCTTTTACAGAGGCCAGTGGGTTGAATGACTCCACTTTCACGTAAAGGCTGACATGAGAGGGCCCTGTGCGACTAAGCCGTACGCAAGGCGTGTCGCCCACCGTCTCGACAATACTGTTGTAAAGCGCACCCCGTCCGTTTGTCGAGTAAATAGTCATAAGAAAGCTCCCGTTGTTACGGCCTACACATAACGGTAATACCGCCATCACGCATCGCCAATTGTCTTTGCTTCACCGTATCCTCAACGTTGCCACGCTCAATGCAGCAATACAACACTGAGACTCAAACCCTTCATTTTCTCCGCACCGAGCCATACCCCCCCGGAGTATTTGACACCTCATACCCCAGGGGGGTATCTTTTGTCCTTGGTGGAGAAGAGCGATGAAAAAAGAAACAAGAGAAAACGTCGATCGGAGACTGGCCCGTATCGAAGGTCAGGTTAAGGCGCTACGCAGAATGGTAGGAGAAGACCGATATTGCATTGATGTTACCCGACAGGTTCAGGCCGCGCGTGCCGCGTTATCCAGCCTCGAGTCGATAATCTTGGATGACCATATCGCCACGTGTGTTCAACATGCACTGGAGGGAGATAATCTGAGCGAGCGCGAAGCAAAGATCGATGAGCTTATCAATGTGATGAGAGCAAAAAAGTGAGAGCTTTTTTTGAGTGGGTGGTGATAATGCTGCTCGCTATTTCAGTTAGCGCCCCGGCTTTCGCACGCCCAGTTTCCTATGCCGGAGGTTGGACGCTTATAGAAACCTCAAATCGCGCCTCGAGTGCGGCACTGCTTCATTACACGCCCGCCTACAACTATTCCGTCGGTGCGCGTTACGAGTGGATGCGAGGCACCGATATCCGGATGCGAGTAATTCAGCCCACTTACCTTGCAAAACGTTGGTTTGGAAAAGATTACCAAGCCAATCTCTATCTCACCGGTGGCATTGGCCGCGCCGAGCGAACACGCGGCCAGAGCTCGATAACAGAAACAGCAAGTTTCGCAGGGGTCATGGCTGACTGGGAGACACGCTCTCTATTCGCAAGCTATGAAATGCGTGCGGCTGATCTGGGACGACTAGGAAATCAAACCATGCATGCAGCTCGTGTTGGGTGGGCACCTTATGAGGGAGACACAGGCGACCTGCACACTTGGCTCATGGTCGAAATCGATCGACGAGAACATCTCGAGGAAACCACTACCGTTACGCCACTCATTCGTTTTTTCAAAGGTCCGGCTTTGTTAGAACTTGGTTATAACCTCAACGATTCAAAGCCCCTTTTGAATTTCACTTACCGCTTTTAGAGGAGCGCTTCTATGAACACGGCATTTTTTAAAACTTTGACCCTGGCAGCTGCACTGGCCTCACCGATGACGACACTCGCTGACCACAGCAACGAGGGACCGGATCATCACGCTATGTCTGGCATGCAGCACGATGATCACGACCACGGACATGCCCACAAGCATGAGCATCAGGATAGCGCCCAGGAGGGACACGATCATGGTGCGATGAAGGTGGCAGCAACCATTACCCAAACTGACGAGGTCACCGCAGCACTTGCCGCTGGTGGCGCACCCGTTGTTGTCGATGTACTTGGTGTTGTTTGTGACTTTTGCGCCACGGCCATGAATAAAACCTTTGGTAAGCGCGATGAGGTCGCGGCCGTCTACGTCGACTTGGACAAGAAAACCCTGAGTCTGGTTATCGGTGAGGGCGCGGCGTTATCGGATAAGCAAATTGAAAAGCTTGCAAAGAAAGCGGGCTATCGAATTGCAGCCATCCGACGCAATAGCGAGGCGCTTGGCGGATGAATCCGATCGATCGCAGATCCCTCATTGGCCCGACACTGTCCTTATTTGCAAGCACATCGACGCTCGTTTGCTGCGCGCTTCCCGCTCTGCTGATTACCATTGGTGCGGGCGCAGTAATGGCGGGCCTCACCGCAGCGGTTCCAGGGATCATGTGGCTGTCAGCAAATAAAGGCCCTCTTTTTATTGCGTCAGGGGTGCTGCTGAGCGCCTCTGCCTTTATGCAGTGGCGAGCGAGAAACGCCCCCTGCCCTGCGGACCCTGAGCAGGCAGCAGCATGCAACGCGCTTCGAGCCCTGAGCCGCCGGATACTTATCGGCTCCTCCAGCCTGTATGCCACGGGAGTCTTCTTTGCCTATCTCTGGCCCGTTATCTACCTTTAATCACACACCGTAACCCCTCAAACGTCAGGATCTGCGAATGCTTATGCCTAAGGCGCCTAGTCTCAAGTAACGACTCTCAGAAATGGTGCAGCTCGGGCGCGAGTGGGTTTAAGAAAATATCAGTCTGAGGATCGATATCAGCGTGGGAAAGCCCTGCAAACGCTTGGACTCGGCTTTGCGCGCCTCAGCAAAAAACGCAATAAAGACCGCAGGAAAGAGTAGATAAGCCGGAAAGCAAAAAACTCAGCGAAACCTAAGCTTTTGACTTAGCCCGCCCTGGAATCAAAGCATAAAGCACAATACCGGCAATTGCGGTCAATAAAGCGAGCAGAGAGAACAGCTTGAGTAGCCAGGTGCCGATATCATCACGATCGTCGTAATCCATGATGTGGAGCATCCAGAGAAAATCCCAGGCTCGCCATGCGGTATTTCTGATCGCCACAATATCGCCAGATCGGGGGTCAACATAAACCCTCAACGAAGGCTCATCGACATCATAAGCGCGCCACAAGGGTAGCTGCCGGCCCCGATACTCCGCTGCTTCCGATGCTGTGGTTATCCATTCGGTGACATCTGCAGCAATATCGGTCTTATCCCAGACCATTGATATTGCTTCTTGTGAGGTGAGCGGCTCTACCGGCAAACCCTTAGGTGTAAGCCAGTTAGTCGTTCCTGTTTTACCATCAACAACCCCGACTATTAGCTCGCCTTTAAGTCTCGGCTTGACCGTTAATTGCGAAGTCGCCTTGGTGGGGAAATCGAATTGAGATAAATCGATCGCTTGAGTCGGCAGCGCAAGACGATGTGGCTCGCCACGAACCTCCTTGATATCAATAAAGGCGAAATAAACGCCGCTGACAGTCCAAAGCAACAGCTGAACCGCCGTAATAATGGCCAGCCGCCGGTGCCAAACCCGAAGACGACGCTGCCATGCAAGAGAATTGGACTTGAGGTTCATGTTTGAATTGGGCATCAAATAAGCGGAAGGGAGCCCGAAGCTCCCTATAATACCGCTGACACTCTATTAGTCTTGAAAAGCTGTTGAAGTGTCAGACTTGTAGAGCGATTGTTTGGGCTTCTCAAACACACGCTGAATCATAGGCTCAAAGAAAGACAGTGGGTAAGCCTCTGCTTCGGGGTCAAAAGCCGGCGCATCGTACTTTTCGATGAACTCTAGCGTCTGCTCGTACATCGGGTGATCCTTGTAGGTCTCACGCATATTCTTGTCGAGGCCAAGGTACTCAAAGAAGTAATAGCCCTGGAAAATTGCGTGATGTTTAACCATCCAATGGTTCGCTTCACTCACGTAGGGCTGGAGCAACACGGCCGCAATATCGGCGTGATTTGCTGGGCCCAGAGTATCGCCAATATCATGCAATAAAGCGCAGACAACATACTCCTCGTCTTTACCATCTTTATGAGCCAATGTAGCTGTCTGCAAGCAGTGTGTCAGACGATCCACAGGAAACCCACCGCAGTCACCCTCGAGCAGTAATAAATGATCGATGATCCGCTGGTACAGAGTTTTCGAAAACTCCTGCACTTCGGCACCAATGATCATCCAATCGTCTGCAGTGCCATCTTTCATGTGGTAGAACTTTGCGCGTTCAGGTACCGCTGTATTCATTTTTTTTCTCCGCTTCGTCAGTATCGCGTTGAAAGACTTCAAATCGTATGTGTTGGTGATAGATTAGCGCGCATTGTCGCGTTTCGCACCATTCTTGCGAAAACGATCTCAATTAATGATTACCTCAAGGCGAACACTTCATGTCTTTCTTGCCGAAGCAACTCTTTAAGATCACAACCCTAGTTCTCATTTTCATTGCAGGTCTCGCTGGATGCTCTAGCGAGCAGGCAGCTGAGCAAGATGTACCTATGTCACTGACTGAGTGGCTAGATGCAGAGTACGAAGAGCAGCTGATGCGCTCGCCCATGAACCTTACTTATCTCGGTCGCAGTGAACGTAAAGACGAGTTGGACGAATTCACCCTCGCGTCCTACAAAGAAGACCTCGCGTGGCAGGAAGCATCCGTAGCCGAAATGGAGAGCCGATTTGACCGAGCCGACCTCACAGAATCCGAACAGTTGTCCTACGATCTCTGGAAGTACAGCTATGAACAATCAGCCGCGAGCGAGGCTTACTTTTACAACGGCCTCGTTTTCGACCAAATGAACGGCCTGCACTCGTTCGTACCCACTTTCTTCATCAACTTCCACACCGTGGAGAGCGTCTCGGATTTCGAAGCACTGGTGGCGCGCTTGAATCTCGTCAAGCCACGGATGATGGATGCCTTGGATATCGCTCGAGAATCATCAGAGCGTGGTGTGGTGGTTCCCTACTTTGCCATGGAAGGTGTTGCCGACCAGTCACGAAAAATCATTTCAGGCCAGCCTTTTGATGCTGAAGCGGACACCGATAGTGCGATTTGGGCAGACGTCCAAAGAAAAATAGCAGGGCTACTGGAGAGTGATTTACTCACCGAAGAAGAAGCCAGTGCACTGCAAACTGAAGCACGAGACGCCCTCCTCTCATCGTTTGGTCCGGCTTATGAAGCCATCATCGCCTGGGCGGAAGAGGAGCGCCTCTCATCGCCTGAAGTTGCGACGGGAATCGGAGCGCAAGAAGGTGGCGATGAGTATTACGCGCACCTACTCGCGCAGCAGACAACGACCGATTTGAGTGCTGATGAGATCCACACTATCGGCCTAAACGAGGTCGCGCGTTTGCGAAACGAGATGCTTGGTATCATGGACCAAGTCGAGTTCGAGGGAGACCTCCAAGCGTTCTTTGAAGAGGTACGAACCGGCGAGTGGAATTACTACCCTGATACCGACGAGGGACGTCAGGCTTATATCGACGACGCAACGGCGGCTATCGATAATCTAAAAGCCTTGCTCCCAGAGTACTTTGGACTTCTGCCAAAAGCTGACCTCATCGTGAAGCGGGTAGAAGCCTTCCGCGAGCGCGACGGTGCGGCGCAGCACTACTATGCGGGAACACCCGATGGATCGCGCCCCGGTATCTACTACGCGCACCTCTCAGATATGACCGCCATGCCAAAAAACCAGCTGGAAGTAATTGCTTACCACGAGGGTTTACCCGGTCACCATATGCAGATTTCAATCGCACAGGAACTCGAGGGCGTACCGCAATTTCAAACGCAGCTCGGTTTTACTGCCTACGCTGAGGGCTGGGGCTTGTACTCCGAGAAACTAGCGAGTGAAATGCCCGGCACTTACGCTGATGCCTACCAACAGTTTGGACGCTTGAGCAGTGAAATCTGGCGCGCAATTCGTCTGGTGGTTGATACCGGCCTGCACTCAAAGGGCTGGACCGAGGAAGAAGCGATCGACTACTTCATGGCCAACTCACCAGAGCCTTACGAGAGCGTGCGTTCGGAAGTGCGTCGCTATATTGTCATGCCCGGGCAAGCGACTTCTTACAAGATTGGCATGATCAAGATTTTAGAGCTACGAGCAACCGCCATAGAAGCGTTAGGCGACGACTTCGACATTCGAAGCTTCCACGACACAATTCTGGGTGCGGGGTCACTGCCACTCCACCTGTTAGAGCGACGGGTCATGCAGTGGATTGAAACCGTTAAAGCAAGCTGAATATAGCGCGCCTTAAGATCTGGTCTCAGGCAGCGGCCTGGGTCCGGATCATCTGCGATCCCTCGAGCGCCTCGAGTGCTGCCCGATATTTCGCAGGCGGAATGAAGCCGAGCTCTTCCCTCACCTTATCGAGCGGTTCATGGAGGCGATCCTCCCAACAGGTGAATAGCATCCACTCCGCAGACTGACCAATCTCTCGTCCCTCTCTGACCAGCGACTTGAGGTCGAGCTCTGGATTCTCTTTTTGGCCTTTTGTACGGCCCATGAAAATGATGAAGTCGATGCCGCGAGAGGGAACCTGGGTTGTCATGAATGACAGTAGGCACAACTCGCCCAGGGTATCTCGCCCGTAACCCGTCATCACATGCTGCAAATCATGGATATCCCGAAGTCGATCACCCAGCCAACGCAGATTGTGCCCAATCTTCTCGAACCGAGGCGCCTCATGGCTGGATTCAATCAGGCCGTCTGCGGACAAACCCTCAGCATGGACAAAGTCGTAATAGGCCCTCCCGATACTGCCCTCAGGAAGCGACGCGAGCATGTCTCGATCGTTCAGAACTTTGACAATGTTAGGCTGCTCATCCAGCAGTCGTTGGCCACGCTCATCGCTGCTCATACGGCTCAGAGCTCTGCTCAGCGAGTCACCTCGAAGGGCCTCGAGCACCTTAAATACCTGACTCGTATCGTCGGGGTCGCGCAATAGCCGAGAAATTGCAAGCCCAGCCTGTATCGGCTTAATGCGATTTTGCTCATACCACTGTCTCAACGAATTCAGCATAGCGTGCGTCCAAATTGGCAAATTTTAGCCTTATGCTAACAAAATCTAGTCACTTCTCCCTAGTGCGAACTCGGCCACTGTTTCCTTAGCAATGCGCTGAAGGTACACAACGTCCATTGCGCTGATCCTTCCGAAATAATCGTAGTCCAGCGTACCCGTAGGCTCACCATACAGCGTTACAAAGGTGATTTAGGCCCCAAGCATGGTTCTGCGCAGGTTGGTGAGTGTCCCATCAAAATCCATATGCAGGGAAAAATTGGGTCGTTCTTCGTAAGATCTAGCAAAGGCCAAGCCCATCAAAGGATTAGAAAACCAATGGCACTGCAAGCGCAGCCAGCAGTGTAAGCACCACGAGCGCTACAAGGTTCATGACAAATCCGGCACGCACCATTTCCGGGATGGTTAAAACGCCCGAGGAGAAGACAATGGCATTCGGTGGCGTGGCGACCGGCAACATGAAGGCACAGCTGGCCGCTAACGTCACCGGCACACAGAGAATCAGTGGCTCTATCCCAGACTGCGCGGCGATAGCAGCAATGACGGGCAAAAACGTCGCTGTTGTTGCCAAGTTACTGGTGAGCTCGGTAAGGAAAACGACCAAACCTACAGCCGCTACAATGAGAACCAACGTGCCCAAATTGGCCACAGGTAGTAAAGACTCACCGAGCCATACTGCCAGCCCAGAGCTGGACACCTGCGCAGCAAGTGCTAATCCACCTCCGAAGAGAATCAAGACACCCCAAGGTAAGCGCGCGACATCCTCCCATTCCATTAAGCGAGTTGCATGTCCTTTCTTTGACGGTATGACGAATAATAAAAGCGCGGCTGCCATGACAATGCCTGCGTCACTTAGACCCTCAAGCCCTGATACATTGTTAAGCCACTTCCTCGACATCCAGAGCAAAACGACACTGAGAAAAAGGAGCCCAACCCGTCGCTCAGGGCTTGTCATCGCCCCCATCTCTCGACGCATACCTGAGATAACATTGGCTGCCTCGGGACTCGCTGGTACGTCGACACGAAAGGCGACTCGCGTTAGGACAACCCAGCCAAGCGGCAGCAGCACGAGCGCTAGAGGCAACCCGATGAGCATCCAGTCGAAAAAGGCGATCTGGAGGCCATAGGTTTCGTCAATAAATCCAGCCAGCATTACATTGGGAGGCGTCCCAATGATGGTCGACATACCCCCGATGGTGGTTGCGTATGCGAGCGCCAATAACAGCGCCACCTGAAATCGTCGTTTTTCTTCAACACTGACGCCGACCGCTTTTTCAGCCACCATAGCTGCCACGGACGCGGCAATGGGAAGCAGCATCATCGCCGTTGACGTATTAGTCATCCACATCGAGAGCAAGGCAGCGGCGACCATAAAGCCAAGAATCAGCTTCCGTCCGTCAGTCCCACTTTTCGACAAGACACTTAAGGCTATTCTGCGATGCAAGGACCACTTTTCAACCGCTAGCGCCAGTACGAACGCGCCCATAAATAAGAAAATAGTCGGATGAGCGTAGCTCTGAGCGACAGCTTTCACCGGCATAACCTGTAATAGCGGGAAGCTCACCAACGGGATAAACGCCGTTGCCGCGACGGGAATTACCTCGGTCGACCACCAAGTCGCCATCCAAAAGCCCACACCCGCGACCAGCCAGGCCTCGCGTGACATCGTTTCCTGGAAACTGCTCGTCAGCAACATCAGAAAAAAAATGAGCGGTCCGACCCACAGACCAACCTGTTTTATTACGGAGTGTTCACGATCCGTTGTCACCATAGTTTCCTGATTTTAGGAAGAAATCTGATCACTGACTTTTTACTCTGTTTTCAACTATCGCCTAAGAGAACTTACCGCTTCGGGATTCGACCAAAAGCCTCCCAAAAGGTCCGTGTGGGAAATGACATACAGCGCTTCATTATCGAGAATCACTCGTGTATCGCCATCCACTGAATAAGGTTCGAGCGTCACTTCTCCAACGGGCAGGACAGCCGCCGCCTCGGGCTGGTTCTTGTTAGTGATTTCAAATAGCGCGATTCTCTCGATCTGTTGGTATTCATCATCTCGAAGCCCACTCGCCACGTAGGG
Source organism: Halieaceae bacterium (assembly GCA_042090345.1). Classification (GTDB taxonomy): domain Bacteria; phylum Pseudomonadota; class Gammaproteobacteria; order Pseudomonadales; family Halieaceae; genus Luminiphilus. Next base: position 109,254 of record JBELJN010000003.1, read on the forward strand.
AACAGTGAGGCGGTCGGTCTCATTGCCAGCAAGATAGGTAAATGCGTAGCGGTTGTATTGAGCAGGACTGTAACTCCAATCCATTTCTTCACCCAGTTCGATAAGCCCCTGAGATGTCGGTGAAGTCACATCGCTAACATTGTAGAGCTCAAGCTTTGGGAAGAAGCGGTCGCTTGAGCCCAGACCGAGTAACAAATCATCAGACACCTCATGCAATAAATCAGAGAACCCAGGCACCTCTAGCTCTCCAACAATTGAAGGCTGAGAGGGGTCTGAGAGGTCGATGACGTATAGGGGGTCGATTCGCTCAAATGTGACCATATACGCGCGATTGCCCATGAAACGAACCCCGTAGAGGTCTTCATTGGGCTTTCCAATGCGCGCTTGGGGGTCATCACCCAACACCCCGAGAACATCGAGCTCGGGGGCTGTGTCACTTGGGGACAGGGTGAACAGGCGATGGGTGAAGGCATCTTCAGGGTCACCTGTCCACTTAGTGGTTACCAGCCGCAAAACACCACCCGACTCACTGATACGAAAATCTGCATTACCGCCGCTGTATAGGTCGCCGTCGATCAACTCCGAACCTAAGTAGTCGAAGCTATCGCGGGCCATAAGATGAATCAGGGTTCCTCGCTCTTCTAAGTCCCATCGCACGTGGGTCAGCGCAATGAAACTGCTGCCCATGTAAATCCCTGACACCGGCTCAAACGTGCACGCAGCGCGTAAAACCTCACCCGTCCCAGCAGAAATGGCTAGGAAAGTTGTTAGGGTTGAGTCGCTGGGTGCAGGTTCAGCCAATGGATGTTCAGGGTCAACCCGATAGCAACTATCGAGCGTTAAGGGCTCAATAATCTCGCCATTGATACGCACCTCAGGGAGAATATCGCTGTCCGAAGCCTCAGCGAGCAGGGCCTCGTTATTGGCAACCTCCTCCTCGGTCTGCGGATAGCTCATCAAGCCTTCGATGTTGGGGGCATGGCGCGAGACAACAAATATCTCATCGCCCGCACGACGAGACGCAATCAAGGCGCCTTCAACGGTCATTGTGTTGGTCAGTACAGGGTTCTCAACATCTGTCAGATCATAATTTAGCAGTGATACCTGCTCGTCCAGCCAGCCATCAGATGTGGTGAATTGCTCGCCAAACGCACCCCACCAAGCTGTCGATAACAACACCTGAAGTCGCGACTCCGATAGGTACATGCCTTCGGCAGTCTGGCCCTCCTCGAGAACGATAATACCCGCAGCGGTTGCCGAACCGGAACCGGGATCTGTTTGGTAAAGCGCTATCTCTGACTCTCCCTGACCTTCTGGAGGGAGTGGTAGCGCATCGGAGGCAATTCGAGGCTCCACAACAAAGCAGCAACCACTGCGGCTCGGCGCTACGGCGAGCGTTGAGCCGTTATATTTGACGATATCGTATTCATCGACATCAGCCTCTAAGGTGTAAGTCGTTGAGAAACCACTGCTTCCAGCCGACGTGTCAGCAACCGGTGCAGCCTCTAGAACCGGTCCACCCGTAGCGCTACGAGTCATCCCGATGCGGGTCAGTTTTGCCGTGTAATCGGCTAGACCTGCGCCCTCGGTTGCACCGTCAGTCTCGCTGTTGACCCACAGTCCGGTTGGGTCGGGTGGCGGCGCAACAACGACAGGCGGTGGTGCACTGCTGGATCCACCGCCCCCGCCGCCACAGGCGGTGGCCAAGGGCAAGACCAACAAACTCATCAATAACCTAGAGATCCGCACTTTAAATTTCTCCAATATTTCTTATTGGCTTAACCATCAGGTCGAGCGCTAGGATCAATTCGCCACTCACAAAAACGAAACTACCCACGCGTAATGAGCCGTCGAACCAAACTACTCAAAGAAGGCAGCCAAAGACTCGACCACCTCTGGCGCAATAAAAAAGCATACTGCGGCGATACTTGCAGATAAAATAGCGTAGGGAAGCTGAGTAATTGCATGTTGATAGGTATCACAGCCTGCGCCTTGTGCTGACAACACCGTCGAGTCTGAATAAAAGCAAGCGTGACTACCGAAGCCACTGGCGGATAGCAATGCACCGATCACCAGCGGGATACTTACGCCATATGCCTCAGCCAACGGGAAAGCGACGGGCATGGCAATCGCGATGACACCCCAGTTAGATCCCGTTGCAAAAGAGACAGCAGACATGGTGATGAAAATGATCACGGGCAGCCATGTTGCCGTCATGTAAGGCTTCACCGCTTGAATCACAAAATCGGTAAGTCCAATCCGATCGTTTGCTTCTACGAACACAAAAAGCGCAAGTAACATTGCCAACACCGGCACCATAATTTTGATGCCGTTCGTGCAGGTATCGAAAAGTTCAGAGAGCGGCATGATTCTTAATGACGCGTAATAGGCGACGGTCACGATGATTCCAGCGATCACACCGCGCAGCAGATCTACGTCGTAAGACAACGACAATACAGGAACAATCGTGAAGTAGAGGAGCGCTACAATGGGAATAAAGAAAGTCCCCGCTCCTCCTGACCCAAATTCCATTTCATTTGAAGGATCTTCGGAGATCCCCAACTCGCCAGCTTCCTCGGCAAGCGCTTCCGCTTTGGCCATGGCACCAAGACGAGGAATGACACCGATTACGACTAACGGCACTACAAGCACGGCGATGATGGGGTAAAACATATAGGGAATAGACTCGATGAACAAATTCAACCCCTGCCCATCGGCAGCGACTGCATTTTTCTCCAAAAGGCCCGCAAAGTAGGCGCCCCAACTCGATATGGGTATCAAGAGACACAGAGGTGCCGCGGTTGAATCAACGACGTAAGCGAGCATAGCGCGAGAAGTCTTGAAACGGTCGGTCACCGCTTTCATGGTCGCACCCACTGTAAGAGAGTTCAGATAATCATCTAGAAAGATCACCAGTCCCAGCACCCAAGTTGTCAGGAGGCTCTGCCGCTTATTTTGAAGTCGAGCGAGCAATAACTGGCCAAAGGCCATTGAGCCACCGCTTCGAACAAGAAGAGCAATGAAAACGCCGTAAAGTGCGCAAACCAAAATAATCCAAGCAATGTCTTCATCTCGGAGCACAGATAGGGAGACTTCAGCAAGGGTCTGTACAAAACCCACGCCATCCATAATGAGAAAAGCAAAAATAGCGCCAGCGAGGACGGACTCGAGCGTTCGCCGTGTTTTTATCGCCAAGACGAGAACCAGCGCTGTTGGCAGCAAGCTGACAATTCCGTATTCCATTGCCCCCAAAGCCTCACTCAGAAATTGATCCCCAATGAGTCTACATGGCACGAGCGTAAAAATTCACCTTAGCTTGAGTTTTTTGATGTGAACCTCCATCCTCGCGCGTCATGTGAGATCGACGTGCAGGTACACACCCTGAACACACCAAAAAACAGTCAAACCCGTATCGCCGTCATAGGCGGTGGCTCCTGGGGTACAACGCTTGCGTCATTGATTAGCCGGAATGCGAAAGTAACGCTTTGGGCGCGTGATAAGGCTGTTGTTAACGAGATAAATGGTGCGCATACCCATCAGCGGTATTTAAAAGGTCTAGAACTCAATCCGCTCCTTGTTGCTACCACGGACCTCAGTGAGGCATTGACTGATTCTCATGCCGTGCTTGTTGCCATACCCTCGCATACGTTCAGAGGGGTCTTTGAGCGCGTTGCGCCGCTAGCACCCGCAAATATACCTCTCATTAGCATGACCAAGGGGCTTGAAGCGAGCACCCAAAAGCGCATGACCGAGGTCATAAAGGAATACTGCCCTCATCATCCCATTGGCGTCATCACAGGACCCAACCTCGCAAAAGAGATCCTCGAGGGTAAAGCGGCCGCGAGTGTGTTGGCGCTAGACGACCCCTCCGCTCAATGGTTGCAGCCGTTATTGAACGTTGGACTTTTTCGGACCTACCACAACAGCGACGTCATTGGCTGTGAACTTGGGGGAATTCTCAAAAACATCATTGCCATTGCGGTGGGACTCGGGGACGGTCTTGGCGCTGGCGATAATACGCGAGCGGCATTAATCACCCGTGGCTTGGCTGAGGTTAATCGATTAGGTACCGCGATGGGCGGGCGGCCAGAAACCTTTGCAGGTCTCGCAGGAATGGGCGATATGATCGCTACCTGTAACAGCCCACAGAGCCGAAATCGCCACGTTGGTTTAGAGTTGGCAAAAGGGAAATCGGTCGAAGATATTACCAGTGCTATGAACATGGTAGCGGAAGGTGTGAAAAGCGCACCGACTGTTGTGTCACTTGCTAACAAGCTCGATGTCGAAGTGCCGATTTGTGCTGAGATTCATCGAATCCTTGAGGGTCAGGCTGATGCAACTCGCGTCTATCGCGGCCTGCTTCGTGTCGTTGCTGGCGCTGAGTCTGCGCCCGGCTAAGGATATTTCATGGCTTATCACGACCCTTTGAGTGCCACCTGCTAAGAGCTTTCAGCCTATGCGCCTTGTAAATATTACAGCCGGATCGTTTTTAATCTGCCTTCTGACCGCCTGCAGCACGAGTCCCACGGGCAGAAGCCAATTCCTTATCGTTTCTCCCGAGTCGGCCATTCAGCAGTCTCGCGGGGCGTATCGTCAGGCAGTGGAAACTATTCGAGAGGAAGATAAGCTCTCGAAAAACCGGGTGCTGGAAGCACGTATTCGCCGCATTGCAGGTCGAGTGGTAACGGCGGCCGTGGGAGACTACCCACGTTCGGCTGGCTGGGAGTGGAGCGTCGTTGTTGTTGACGATGACGAGACAGTCAATGCGTGGTGCATGGCCGGTGGTCGCATGGCTGTTTACACTGGCTTGTTTGAGCAACTCAAGCTAACGGACGCCGAATTTGCACAAATCATAGGCCATGAAATTTCACACGCTCTGGCAAACCATACGGCGGAGCGTATGTCCCGCGCTATGGCCATTCAGCTCGGTCTCATCGCAGTGAGTGCGGCGACAGACCAAAGCCAAAGTGCCGGTCAAGGCGCGGAATTGTTGGCGCAAGTTGCCCTTGAGTTACCAAACAGTCGCATCGCAGAAAGGGAAGCAGACCGATTGGGGATGCGACTGGCAACACAAGCCGGCTATGACCCCGAGGCCGCTGTGACACTCTGGCAAAAAATGGCCTCTATGGGGGAAGATCGCCCGCCGGCGTTTTTAAGTACGCACCCGGCACCCAACGATAGGCAACCTCAGTTGAACGCCATGATTCCCGCGATGAGATCACTGAACCCAACAGGCAGCAAGCTGCCTGCAACTAACATCAGGATTGTTAACTAAGATCTCCGATATTGCTCAAACTGTGCGAGCACATCAGCGATAACTTGTGCTTCGGTGAGGCCCCAAAGACAGTAACCCGCTGAACCTGAAGTCAAATGGACCTCAGTCGCTGAGGTTGATCCCGTCACAGGAAGCGAAACCTCGTCTCCCCGACTTTCAGTCGGTGCATCGACGCCCAAGGGGGCAAGCCGAACCGCATAAGTGAAAACGGACTCATCTGATTTTTCTGTGCTCAAGACGACCGACCCGTCCGTATCAATGAGATTCATTACATCAGTAATCACACCGTTTTTATTCAGCTCAGAAGCGAAGGCTGACAACGCAGGAAACACCGTTTCTCGTTGAAACGTCAAAACCGAATCGTCAGAAGGTGTCCTCAGGAGCGAACCCAATCGCGACTGCCAGTCGACATCCGTATCGGTATCAAAGCTCACGGGCGCACTACCAAAGCTTGCCTGTAAATCTGACTGGAGCGACCGCTGAAGCCCCCACAGTGCACCCAAGAGTATGAGCGAGAACGGAAGGGCACTCGCAATCGTTGCAGTTTGGAGCGCTGGCAACCCACCATTTATCAGAAGCGTAGCCGAGATTGCGGCAATGATCGCTGTCCAGAAAACACGTTGAACGACGGGCGTTTCATCCGTTCCTCCTGAGGCCATCATATTGAGAACCAAAGCACCGCTGTCCGCCGAGGTAACAAAAAAGATAACGATCATCACGAGGCTTAGCAACGAGAGATAAAAAGTACCGGGCAGATAATCTAGGAAGAGAAAGAGACCTAGCGGCTGGTTGTTGGCCACAGCCTCACCAAAGGCTGTTTCGCCCGCATGAATTAAATCGATTGCGCTTCCACCGAATACATCCATCCACAGCACGACAAACAGGGTAGGCGCCAACATGACGCCAATCAGGAACTCGCGAATCGTTCGCCCACGGGAGATGCGCGCAATAAAAATACCGACAAAAGGCGCCCAGCTAATCCACCATCCCCAGTAAAAAATTGTCCAACCCCCCAGCCATTCGGTTTCTTGGTAGGTAAAAAGGTTGGTTGAGGTGGTCATCAAGTTGGCAACGTAGAAGCCAAAGTTCTCCAGTGTTCCACCTAAAATCAGTGCTGTTGGACCCGCCAACAAGACAAAGCACAGCAGCCCAATCGCCAGGAAGGAATTTATCTCTGAGAGGCGCTTAATGCCGGTATCAAGACCCAGTGCTACCGAGACTGCAGCCATCGCCATGATGGCGATAGTGATGGCTAGCTTGATGCCGCCCGACTCCGGAACATCGAACAGGTAATTAAGTCCGGTACTCAGTTGCTCAACACCCAAACCCAAACTGGTCGAAATACCAAAGGTTGTACAGACGATGGCAAAGACATCGATGGCGGCGCCTATGGGACCATAAATGCGGTCGCCTAAAATGGGGTAAAAAGCAGAGCGCAAGGTGAGCGGCAGACCGCGGCGAAAGGAAAAGTAGGCAAGGACTAGCGCCATCAATGCGTAGACAGACCATGCGTTAAATCCCCAGTGGAGCATCGTGAGATTAATCGCCTGATTCTCTCCGCCCGGCGCCAAACCCTCTCCCACGGGTGGGTTTAAAAAATGCACCACAGGCTCTGATACACCGTAAAACATAAGCCCGATACCAACACCGGCGGCGAATAACATGCTGAGCCATGAGAACAGACTGTAGTCAGGGGATGAGTTGTCAGGGCCAAGACGAATGTTGCCGACCCGAGAAAATGCCAGTACCACGGATGTGACGAGAAGAATCGCCATCACTAAGCCGTAGAACCAACTGGCATTTTCTACAATGGCGCCTTGCATGGCCCCAAAGGCGGCGTCACTGGCCTCAGGGAAGGCGAGCACAATACCTACAGTACTCAGCAAAAAAACAATGGAAGGAATGAAAACAGCGCGGTCAATCACAAAGCCGCGATCTAGCAAACTCGACATGAATAAGCTCTTATTAGTATGAATCCAAAGTGTAACAGTATCTGAGCCTATGGACGCCACAGGGCAAATCAAATGAGCAAAAAGTAAATACGTTGTGAACTAATCACAAAAATATTAATAAAATACATTAAAAACAATAGCTTATGTTCATTAGCTAACGGGGTAGAGGATTAAAATACTTTGAGCTAGAATCTATCCACCACTCTAATAAATGGAAGTTCTCTATGTTTCGTATGAAGCCATCTGGTAAGCGACCTTTGTCGCTCGCCGTAGCCGCTGCCATCACCCCTGTTTTGGCATCGACAGCGTTAGCGCAAAACCCTCAGTTAGAAGAGGTTGTGGTAACCGCGACAAAGCGTGCTGAAAATCTTCAAGACGTACCGATTTCAGTCAATGCATTGACCGGCGATGCAATGCGTTCACAAAACATCCTGACATTCGACGATTACGTTGAGTTTTTACCCAACGTAGTGAGTGCAGGTATTGGCCCCGGCCAGAAAGAAATTTACATCCGTGGTTCGGCATCCGAGCAATCGTCGATTACCGTTGCACCCGCACAGGGCTCCGCCCCCGGTGTCGCGTTGTACTTCGATGAAATGCCCGTATCGTTCGGCGCACGGAACCTCGACATTTATGCCGCTGACTTAGAGCGTATCGAAGTGCTGTCTGGCCCACAGGGCACGCTGTTCGGTGCGAGCTCACAGTCAGGTAATATGCGCTTGATCACCAACAAGCCAAACCAAGACGAGTTTGAAGCAAGTCTCGACTTTGGCATGAGCAACACGAAAGGTGGCGCAGCTAGCAACAACGTCGAAGCGATGATTAACCTGCCGCTAACAGACAAGTTGGCCGTACGCTTTGTTGGCTACAGCGACAACCAGGGCGGCTGGATTGACAATCAGCAGGCGACCTTTACCCCTAATGGTGAGGTCATCGATCGAAATAACTCAGCTGGATTCGGTCCTTTCTTCCGAGACTTCCCGCAGACCAATATCCGATCAACAACCAACACGGATATCGTAGCTGACGACTGGAACGAAGCCACTTACAACGGCTATCGTATCTCCGCAGCCTACGACTTTAACGATGACTGGAGTGGCCTGATCACGCGCATGTCGCAGGAGATCGATGTTGAAGGCTCCTTCCTCGTGGACCCAAGCTTAGGCGACTCAACCTCCGAGAAGTATGTACCTGAGAGCAACGTTGACGAGTTCGATATCACAACGTGGACCCTAGAAGGCCGCATCGCCAACCTCGATGTGGTTTATACCGGTGGTTACATTGACCGTGAGGTCGATGCATTGATCGACTACACCCACTACAACAACGGTGGTGGCTACATCACTTACTACCTCTGTAGTGGAAACATCTACTCAGGTGATAAGGCGAATGCGCCTAATAACTGCTTTGACCCAACCAAGCAGTATGCGGATGCATCGACTAATGAGCGAACAACGCACGAATTCCGTGTAAGTAGCGACCCTGACGAGCGTTTACGCTGGATGGCAGGTGTCTACACCAGTGACGTAGACACAACACACATTGGTGAATTCCAGTATTACTCAACCAATGATGCGTTCAGTGATCACATTGTTAACTACTTTGGCTCTGGTGACCCCTTCCAGGTTGGTAACACCACCATCCCAGACACTGCAGGCACCGTTTCAGAGGGTCCAAGAAGCCCACTGACGACCTTCTACAACGACTTCACTCGTACAGAAAACGAAACGGCCTACTTCGGTGAGGTGCAGTTCGACCTCAATGACCGTTTGACAGCCGCTTTGAGTGCACGTCGCTACAGTCTCAAGTCGCAGCTACAGGGCGCGTCTAACTTCTCATTTGGCTGCCGGTATGGTGCGCCGTTTACTGACCGTGATACACCCGCAGGTGCTGGCTTCGGCAACGCGGAAGTGACGCCAGACGGTCGTTGTAACTCAAACGCGTTTAGTAACAGCGTAACAGACCGCCTCCTCACTCTCGGTGACTACGCGGCAAACGGTAATGCTGACACCATTTTACGAGCCACAAGCCCCAACGGTGCGCGTGATATGTTCCGAGGCGGTGGTAGCAACGCAGCAACACTTGCTGCAATCCAAAATGGCAACTTGGACATCAGTGCGATATCAGAAGACGGTTCGACGCGCGAAGAGGACACAATCGTTCGCTTCTCATTGAACTTCAATCTTACCGACGACGTCATGCTCTATGGTATCTACTCAGAGGGATACCGTCCTGCAACGCAGAACCGTAACGCCGGTCAGCTTGCAGCGAACCAGAGCGGTGTTTACGACGGTTATGTTGTTCCCGCAGTGGCCGTAACCGATACGCTCGAGAACATCGAGTTTGGTATGAAGGGTGAGTTCCTCGATCGCACGCTTCGACTGAACGCGAGCTTCTACATGACTGACATCACCGACCTTCAGGTTTCGCGCTTTGACCCGTCAAACGTTGCCTTCTTGGTCTTTATGGAGAACGTCGGTGACGCAGAGTCAAACGGTGTCGATCTTGACTTCCAGTGGGCGCCCACAAACAACCTGATCATCTCAGGTGCGGCGAGCTTCTTGGATACGAAGATCACTCGACTGAACCCTCAGCTTGAGGGTGTTGCGGTTCCTGTGGGTTCCGAGCTTCCACTTGCACCAAGTTTCGCGGGTAACATCCGTGCTCGCTATGACTTCGAGCTTCCCAACATGGGTGCTAACGGCTACTTCACGGGTGCGGTAACGTATCGCGGTGAGTCGGTAGCGGGCATCGTGGGCAGCGCAGCCTTTATGGATGACACCGGTGTTCTCGCCTACGGTCGAGAGTCTGGTCTTGGCCAGCAGGACGAGGGCGGAACATTCGGAACTGTTGCAGACCGTAATGGTGAGCTACCAATGAACTCACGTTTCGTGAATGAGGCAGCTACCATGGTTAACATCGCAGCAGGTGTAGAGAAGGACAACTGGCTTGCAGAGCTCTACGTCCGCAACCTCACAAGTGAAGAAGGCGCCATCGTACAAACAGCGGGTAAGTTCTCGCCCGAGGCGACGGTTAATCGTCCTCGTACGGTAGGCCTACGACTCTCTTATCGCTTCTGATTAGACACCGAAGCGTAGTACCCTCAAAGGGCGGACATTGTCCGCCCTTTTTTATTTCCGAGAGAAAGACGTTACGAACGTGATTGCAGAATCGATACAAAAAGCCCGTGTGGCAATGAGTAAGCGTGCCTTTGGTGAATCAAAGGCTTTGCTGGACGAGGTTTTATCCGCTGAACCCGATAACTTCGAGGGGCGGTATACCTTAGCTGTACTGCATCGCGCAGAAGGGCAACCCGCAAACGCCAAAGCCCTTCTTGAAACGCTGGTTGCGGAAAAGCCTGACTTCGGCCGGGGATTTCAGGAACTCGGCTTATGCGAGTTGGCGCTTAAGAAGGAGCCAGCCGCTATCACCGCCTTCGAGCAAGCGGTTGAGCACGATGGCTCGCTGATAGACAGTTGGAAATTCTTAACAACAGCCTATCTTCGGCAGGGCGATACGCGCGCCGAACAAGCGGCTATGCAGGTTGATTTTTTGGCGTCGCTGCCTAATGAGCTAAGAACCGTTATTAGTTATCTGGCAGCTAATCGAATGGCGGACGCGGAACGACTTTGTCGTTTCTTCCTGCAGCAAAACAAAACCCATGTCGAAGGTATGCGGTTGATGGCCGAGATCGCAACGCGTACTGGAGTGTTCGACGATGCAGAGTTTCTGTTAGAAACGGTCATGGAGCTCGCGCCCGACCACATAGAGGCCGAAATCCAATTGGCTCACGTGCTTTTGAGAAGACAGCGTTTTCATAAAGCGCATAAGCGCGTCACATCAATTTACAACCGAAACAGCAATCCATCACCCCAAGTCAAAGCGCTTTATGCATCGGTATGCTTTGGCGTGGGGGAAAACGAAGAGGCTATTAAGACGTATCAGGACATGATACGGGTATCGCCTAACGACCCACAGTTGCGCGTATCGCTGGCACACATCTACAACGCTACGGGCGAGTCCGCCAAAGCAGTAGATCTTTTCAAACAAGCCTATTCGCTTAAATCCGACTTTGGTGATGCCTTTTGGAGTCTGGCTAATACGAAATCTTACCGTTTTACCGAGGCCGAACTGACTGCGATGACGGATCGCGTAGACAGCCCCTCTACTCCACAACTCGACAAAATACAGATGCACTTTGCGCTGGGTAAAGCCCACGAAGATAGTAAGGATTTCGATACCGCGTTTCGCCACTACCAAGAGGGCAATACGCTAAAGCGTGAGACATCTACTCACAGTAAAGAACAACTCGACATTCGAATTTCTTCACAGCTTGCAGTCTGCACATCCGACTTGTTCGAGCGCCTTAAAGGCGTAGGGCACGACGCACCCGACCCTATCTTTATCCTGGGATTACCGCGCGCTGGATCAACCCTGCTTGAGCAAATTCTCGCATCACACTCGAAAGTGGATGGGACCATGGAGCTGCACGACATTCTTGACCTCGCAAAACGTTTAAGAGGTCGAGACAAAAGCAGCGATCCGAGCCCTCGCTATCCTCGCATTTTGAGTGAGCTACCGACCGAACGATTTGCGCAATTTGGTGGACAATTTATCGAGGATACGCGCGCGTATCGCGGGAATGCCCCCTTCTTCATCGACAAGATGCCTAATAACTTCTTTCATATTGGTCTCATCAAACTCATCCTGCCAAATGCAAAGGTCATCGACGCGAGACGCCACCCAATGGCGTGCTGTTTTAGTGGCTACAAGCAGTTATTTGGCGAGGGGCAGGAATTCTCTTACGGCCTTGAGGAAATCGGCAATTACTATCGACAGTATGTAGACTTGATGGATCACTGGAACACCGTGTTACCGGGCTTCGTTCTGCAGGTTCAACACGAAGATGTTATCGCTGACCTTGAAGGCCAAGTCCGTCTAATACTCGATTTTTGTGGATTAGAATTCGAGGAAGCCTGTGTTGAATTCCACAAGACAAAACGCACGGTTAGAACCCCAAGTGCCGAGCAGGTTCGGCAGCCTATTAACACCTCAGGCGTCGATCAGTGGTGCAACTTTGAGACGCATCTCGACCCGCTTAAGCGAGCGCTAGGGCCTGATATTCTTGACGCCTATGGTGTAACACCGCCTGCATGATTTTTTCAGAAAGCAAAGGGTTCGTTTTTTTTGCGGTGCCCAAAACGGGAACACACTCGGTAAGAGAGCAACTTCGCCCCCTTTTAACGACTGAAGATTGGGAACAACAGCTGCTGACAGGCCGAATGTTGAGCCCCATTAAAGCCCTCGCTGAAATCGGGCACGGCCACATTTCCTATGCGCAGTTAACCGCTGCGATGGGGCGAGAAACCATTGCAACCATGCATCGTTTCGCCTTTGTTCGACATCCTATCGACCGATTTATGTCAGCCTGTGCCTTTTTGGCACGAACCGACCCGAGCTATAACCGTGACCCCGTCAGCTGGGCCCAGAGAGCTTTCTCACAACCCCAATTTCGACGACGCGTCCTTATTCGCCCACAAACCGAGATGCTGACAAATGAAGACGGCGAAATCGCTATGTCGTTTATAGGGCGATTCGAATCGTTGCAAGAGGACTTAAACAAGGTTCTCAGGCGCTTGGGAGAACCCGAGGTACTCCTGAAAAAAACGAACGTGACGCAAAATCAGAAACCGCACCTTTTAGCGTCATTAGCATTTATCGACGAACTCAAAGATTTCTACGATGGGGACTTTAGGCTGTTGGGTTATGGCCCGGACTAAACTCAGCAACACGTCGTGGTCGCAAAGCGGCAGACAAAATACGTTGATTGATAATAGGGTTTATCCCCACCTTGTTTGAGGCGGTGACCAACACCCGTGGGTTGGGTAAAAGCTGACTCGCGGTTCGTTCCAATAGCTTTCTAAATTGAGGAAAGGCGGGCTCTGTAAAACCATAAAGCCCCCAAACTTCTCGCCAGTCATGCACGAGATCCAGCAGCAGATGGCGATAAGCGCGCATCGTATCCACGTCATTTTCGGGATTAGCCTCGCAGTCCTGAAGCACCTGCTCGACAATTGCGAGCATCTCGCCCGGAGCCATAACCGGGGCCACCGGAAACTGTTCGGTACGCAACAGATGTTGCTCACCGGCGCCTGGCAAGACCGTTATGGGTGCGGTTGTATCCGCACGCCGGACGATCTGCCAAAAGCGCGACGAACCCGCAAGGTCAATTACGAGATGCACGCGCCGCACCTTGCTCGAATTCACAACGCGGTGCCGCCGCCAAGAGTCGAACAGCCAGCTCTCACCCGCCTTCATGTGCACGGCCTCGTCACCACAGTAAAAAACAACATCCGGATCAGTGATAATAGGCACATGGATACGTACCCGGCTCACCCAGTGGTAATTGAAGTCTACGTGCTCAGCGACCTTGGCACCGGGCTCTAGACGCATGAGGCGCGACCGCGCCACCACCTCGCCGAAAGAGGAGACAACTTGATTCAGATAGGGAGAGGACGTCAATGCCTCGGTCGCTTTCATCGAACCATCGAATGCATGGTTCATTTCTCCATTAACGGAAACAAGTGGCACCGCAGAATTCCCCGGCAGACCTGAGGGGTGTTCTAGCCAAAATGCGTCCGGCAGACTTGCTACCTCGCTGGACAGTGCATTTGCGTCAAAACGCCAGGGTAATTGCAAAAACGGCTGATCAAATTCCATTTGTGAATTACGCCACAAATAGGCCCAATATGACAGATTCCAAATAATTCCAATTGAGTACTTTGGACTCAAAGTATTATGATGCGCGCCCGCTTCATGACCGCAAGAGCACACCAGCATGTCCACGGCAGAACTTCCTGATCACGTACTCGTGGCACTTCGCCGTATCATACGAGCAACGGACTTGCATTCACGCAAGCTGGGCAAGAAAACAGGGCTTACGACACCGCAACTGGTCATTATTCAAGCCATTGGCAGGCTCAAGGATCCGACAGTGTCGGACATCGCTAAGGCGGTCAGCCTTAGTCTCGCGACGGTGACTACGATACTGAATCGGCTCGAGCGGAACGGCGTAGTGAATCGCGCGCGCTCGTCGGTCGATAGGCGTCGAGTTATCGTGACACTGACCGAGGAAGGTCAAACGCTAAGAGGGTCCGCCCCAAAGCCCCTGCAAGACAGCTTCGTTGCTAAATTCAGTAAGCTCGAGACGTGGGAGCAACACTCGATCGTCGCTTCCCTCGAGCGCGTCGCGGCAATGATGGATGCCGATGACCTCGATGCAGCACCTCTGTTGGCCAGCGGTGATGAGGTCCTTTAACTTACGACAGCGATGCCGCTAACGACTTCATCACTATCGAGAAATCGTCGCGACCAAGGCCTTTTTCTTGGAGGGATCGATAGACATCCCCAGCGCGCTTACCAAACTCAGCATCGATGCCCGATTGCTCAGCAAGCTCATTGGCAAGCCCTAAATCCTTAGCCATCAAATCCACCATAAAACCTGGCTTGTAGTCGTTACCCGCAGGCGCGCCACTCATCACGCCGGGCCAGGGGTTGTACACCTGAAGCGACCAGTTATTCCCCGAGCTCGCTTTCATAATCTCTGATTGGACAGCCGGATCTAAACCGTTTGCAGCACCAATCGCTAACGCCTCGCAGGTGCCGATCATGTGAATAGCCAGCAGCATATTGTTTGCAGCTTTAGCAACCTGACCCGCGCCATCGGGACCTGCGTGGAATATTTTCTCAGGATTACCCATGGCCTTGAGTACGTCTTTGGCTCTGTCGAACGCTCGCACAGTGCCGCCGCACATGAACGCAAGACTCCCCGCTTGAGCGGCCGCAACACCGCCCGAAACCGGTGTATCCATAAAGGCAATATCGGCGGCACGCGCAGCATCATGAAGCTCACGCGCCGTCGCTGCATCAATGGTACTGGCGTCCAGCACGAGCGCCCCGGCCGGTAAGGCTGCGAAAATGCCGTCATCACCGAGCATGACTGACTTGACGTGTTTCCCCGCAGGAAGCATCGAAAAAACAACATCAACACCTGAGGTTGCGCTGGTAGCCGATGCAGCTGCTGTTGCACCCGCGGCGACAACCTCGGCTAAAGCCTGTTCTGACAAATCAAATGCCGTTACCGACCAACCTGCCTTAAGTAGATTTTTGGCCATCGGTCCGCCCATATTACCGAGACCGATAAAAGCTATGCTCGACATAACATCCCCTAGCGCCGTGAATTTAGTAAGTGCTTACTACCATGGGTAGTGCATTTCTGGAGCGCCCTCTGCTTCTTGGAAAAACGTTTGAAGTACAGCATCAGGGACGTCATGAACCGAGTCATATTGCCACTTAGGTTGCCTATCCTTATCAACAAGCAGGGCCCGAACACCCTCAGCAAACTCGGGGTCTCGCATAATATTGGCACCCAGTCTGAGCTCGGTATCAAACACCTCTTTTAAGGAGTAGTGCACTGATTCATTGAGCTGGCGGAAGATCCAGGCTGCTGCAAGCTTAGAGCCATGGGCAAATCCATCTCGTGCTTTTTGCAGCCATGCATTCTCGCCGTCATAGCTCAATAATCGGTCGGATATGGCGCCCAAATTGTCGCCAGCCATCAGCGCATCAATGTCAGATATTAAGGGCTCCACAACGCCTACGGGCATTTCAGCTGCAGGTGTCATACCCAAAATAGCGTCAACCACTGCATGGTTGGCATGTGGATCCGCTGTCCACTCAGCGCTTGCGAGTGCGGCCATGACCTCGTGGCGCTGCTCATGGGCGAGGAAAACGTCGCCCAAATTGGCAAACAGCGCATCTGCGGCATTGATGTGAGCTGAAGTCAGCGACAGGAAACGACCGATCATGCCGGGCGTGCGGTTCAAGAAGTAACTACCGCCAACATCGGGGAATAACGCGATTGTAATTTCTGGCATTCCAATGCGGGTCCGCTCGCTAACTACTCGATGGCTACAACCCGCCATCACGCCCATACCGCCACCCATGACGACACCATGGCCCCAGCAAATTACGGGCTTAGGATAAGTAAACAACACGTAATTCATCTGGTATTCACGGGCAAAAAAGTTCTCTGCGTACGTGCAGGGCCCACCAGGATTCTCAATCGAGGAACGACGCAGCTCATGAACATCGCCGCCCGCACAGAAAGCTTTATCACCCTCACCATCGATATAAACCGCGGCAATAGAATCGTCCTCAGCCCATTCCAGCAATTTACCAAGCATGATTTCTATCATCTCGGCATCGAGTGAATTCAGTATGCGAGGTACATTCAGCGTCAAACGACCTACTCGACGATCACCCTCGCCCAGGGTTGAAACTATTACGACATCTTCGCTCATTGGTTTTTCCACTGTGGCGTTCGCTTCTCCAAAAAAGCGTTTACACCCTCTTTTTGATCCTCTGTTGAAAACAACGCGACGAACTCGTCACGCTCCGCGACCAAACCCGCACCAATTGTAATATCTCGCGCTGAATGGATAAGCCTTTTACAGGCGGCAATCGATGTTGGACTTTGATCTGAAGCACGTTTGGCTAAATCGATAGCTGCTGCCAGCGAAGTCCCTGACGCCACCACCTCTTCAACTAGCCCAAGCGTCATCGCTTTTTCGGCTGATACGCGCTCACCGCATAGCATGATACGTTTCGCCCAGCCTTCACCCACGAGCTGCGCAAGTCGTTGCGTGCCGCCAGCGCAGGGGAGTAACCCCACCTTGGCCTCTGGTAAGGCAAGCGCGGCATGCGACTCCGCGATGCGAATATCACAGGCCAAAGCGACCTCGAGACCACCACCCATGGCGTAGCCGTTGATCGCCGCTATTGATACGCCTCGGTAATCCGCAAGTGTCTCAAATGCCGCCCCAAAGGCCTCACCCATGGCACCCGCCGCAATCGAGTCGCCATCGGCAAACTGATTGAGGTCGGCACCAGCTGAGAAAAACTTCACTCCCTGACCTGTGATCACCAAGGCTCGCACCTCAGCCATACCGTTAAGATTATTAACGACCGCCTCCAAAGCGGGCAGACTCTCGAGGTCCCATGTGTTGGCCGCGGGGTTGTTGATCCGCAGTGTGGCAATTCCGTCCTCGATTGAGACGAGCACTTTTTCGCTTGGGCTGATACTCATTGAATTACCTCCAGAGCACCATCTAACAGCGCTTGTCGTGAAATGATGACTCGCATAATTTCATTGGTGCCCTCGAGAATCTGGTGCACTCGCGTGTCTCTGACGTAGCGCTCCATAGGGTACTCCTTGATGTAGCCATATCCCCCAAACAATTGCAGCGCATCGTTACAGATCTTGAAGCCCGCGTCGGTGGCGAAACGCTTGGCCATCGCGCAGTAGGTTGTGGCGCTTGCGTCGTTGTTGTCGAGTTTACTGGCAGCAAGGCGAATAATCTGCCGCGCAGCGACTAGCTCCGTGAGCATATCTGCTACCTGGAATTGAGTATGCTGGAACGCGGCAATCGTCGAGTCGAACTGCTTTCGATCCTGCACGTAGGCCGTCGCATCAACAATTGCCTGCTGAGCCGTACCGACCGAGCAAGTCGCGATGTTTATCCGTCCGCCATCAAGCCCTTCCATCGCGATAGAAAACCCTTGACCTTCCTCGCCCAAACGATTGACCGCAGGGACAGCCACATCATCGAAGCTGATTTGGCGAGTAGGCTGAGCATTCCAGCCCATCTTCTGCTCTTTTTTCCCGTAGCTGATACCTTCAAGGTCGGCGGGCACCAAGAATGCAGTGATTCCGCGTGCACCTGAGTCACCGGTTCGTGCCATGACCACCAGTACATCTGTGTCGCCTGCGCCAGAGATGAAGACCTTGCTCCCTGAAAGTCTGTAAACATCGCCATCGCGTTTTGCAGAAGTGCTTAACGATGCGGCGTCAGAGCCGGCACCGGGCTCCGTCAAACAATAAGATGCAAGTTTCTCGCCAGCCACTAGCTCAGGACACCAGGTATCTACTACTGATGGCTCACAGTACTTACCAATCATCGCTGTCGCCATGTTGTGAATAGTTAAAAAAGCCGCTGTCGTGGTGCATCCGCGCGCTAACTCTTCAACGATCAGACTGGCATCCAGACGGGACATTCCCAAACCGCCGGCGCGCTCCGGCGTGTACATACCCATAAACCCAAGGTCGCCCGCTGCTTTCAATGCACCTTTGGGAAAAATCGATTGCTCGTCCCATTCGCCCGCATACGGACGGAACTCGGACTGCGCAAACTCTCTCGCGCTTGCCGCGTAGGCTCTTTGCTCTTCGCTTAACTCAAAATCCATATTTGCTCTCTATGCGCTTAACGAGCGACAGTCTAAACGATGTTAATGACAGACAGGGATACCCCCTCTAGCTCCCTCGTGTGCGTCAATCGCTCGGTACAATCCGGAGGTGATGCAAGTTGGAAATTTTTTTCCTATCTTGCCTCAAGAGCTTCACGAGGGAGTTCGCGATTACAGCGCACGGTGTTATTGTCTGCCCAGAACGATATGCACAGTACAACAGACGATTTTTATTCATTAATAATTAAACAAAATGTCCAAACTCGAAGCCACCACAGTCGCGTTTGCCCACGCTATCGATAAGCTGGGAACGGATGATTTTATTCCTACACTTGCCGATACCCTGTGCGAGTTTGTAGGTGCCGATGACTCGACCGTCATTGTTTACGGTTATGAGGAATTACCTTCAATTAGCTTCGCGCGACCGCTCAGAGGTCGGTACGAGAGCACACTGAGCAACTACTTAACAGGACCGTTTCTACTCGACCCGTTTTACAGAGCTGCGGCATACGACGAGCACTTTGGTGTTTTCCGCTTGGCGGATCTTGCGCCGTCTAGCTTCCGAACGTCTGAGTATTACAAAAACTACTACAAGTCCTGTGGTTACGAAGATGAATGCGGACTTCTAATAAAACTTTCGAAAGACAACTTCCTAAATATTTCACTCGGCTTAACCGTAGAGGGCGCCCGATTTAAAAAGAAGCACGCAAAGGCCCTATCCAGTGTCTATGAACTGTCCGCGGCTCTGTGTCGAAAGCACTTTCACGATGTCCTTAAGGCCAATGCCCCCACACTTCGCGAGCGAATGCACCGCTCACTGGCGGCATTTGGTGCAAGTATGCTGACAAAGCGTGAGCGACAAACCGTAGAGCTCGTACTACTTGGCCACAATACGCGTTTGATCGCAGAGAAATTAGGTATCTCAATCGAAACAGTGAAACTGCATCGTAAGCACGCCTACGCAAAGCTTGATATCAGCTCACAAGCAGAGCTCTTTTTCCTTTTCATGGAGGCGTTATCGCACTGGTCAGGAGATCCTGACACCGACCCCCTGATTGCCTATCAGGGAAGTTCCTGAGCGTGACGAATCTCACCCTAGCCGATGGTTTTTCCGCCCTAAACAAGGGTGATTTAGCGACGGCTGGTGAAGCCTGCAAGCAAGCCCTAAGTCATGATCCGCAATTAGTGCCCGCGCATTTTCTGGTTGGCTTAGTTGCCCTTGAAGGGCAACAGCGACGGGTAGCGCACGAAGCGTTTAAGTCGGTAGTAAAACTCGACCGAAACCATGCAGCAGCGTGGGCGCACTTGGCTAAGTTGAATGTGGGAGAGGGTCGAATAGCGGCCGCAGAATCGGCGTTAAAAGAAGTCCGACGCATACAGCCAAACGATCCCGTCGTGATAGAGCTCACAGGCACAGTCCTGAATTCTCTGGGCGAATATGAAGCCGCAGAGCGCTTTTTTGAGCGGGCGCATCAAATGGTGCCAAGCAACTCATCTGCGCTGATGAATTTGGGAAACGTTCGTGTTTTTCTTGGGAAAATTGACGATGCGGTATCGCTGTTTAAACAAGCCATTTCATTAGAGCCCAATAGCGCCCAGTGTCATTGGGGACTTGCCAACTCCGAGCGAGCGAGCAACGACGACCACATCATTCAGATGCAGACATTGATTCGGTCCGGGCGACAGTCAAAGCGCGCCCAGGGCTTCCTTCACTATGCCATCGGCAAAGAAAGTGAGGACCTGGGTGACTGGCCCGCCGCTTTCAAAGCATTCAGCGAGGGTGCTCGCGCGAGACGCGAGAGTGTGGAATTCAGTGAAGCCGACGAAATTGCTATGTTTGACGCTATCAAAGCAACATATACAGGCGACTGGCTGGCGGCGCGACCACCCGGGGTTGCGGATTCATCGCCCATTTTTGTGCTGGGTCAGCCGAGAACGGGCACAACGCTTATCGAGCGTATCATCACCAGCCATTCGCAAGTCCTGTCTGCGGGCGAACTGCAACAATTCGGCCTCGCTGTGCGCCGCGCGACGCGACACAACGACCCCAAACGATTCTCACGCGACCTCTTTTTGGCGGCAGCTGAGATCGATCCTGCGAACATTGGTCAGATGTACTTAAAATCAACCGCTAAACAGCGTGCCAAAAAACCCTTCTTTGTCGACAAGCTGCCCGTCAATTATCTCAACCTGCCACTGATTCTTGCGGCGCTGCCCAACGCGAAGATCGTCCACCTTGTAAGGGGTCCAATGGACGCCTGCTTTGCCAGCTTCAAGCAACTGTTTGCCGATGCCTACCTTCACTCTTATGACCAAGGCGAAATGGCCCGGCATCACGCGCGGTACCGTGATCTTATGGCGCATTTCCACGCAGAGTTTCCAGGGAAAATCATCGACGTGAGTTACGAGGACACCGCCCGAGATCTCGAACCCAATGCACGGAGATTAATTGCCACGTTGGGACTCGAGTGGGAAGACGCCTGTCTGCACTTTCACGAAAGCAGCGCAGGTGTCGCCACGGCAAGCTCGGTACAGGTAAGAGAGCCCGCGCATACACGATCAATTGGTCGCTGGCGTCGATATGAGACAGAGCTCGCACCCATGGCAAATGAGCTTAAGCGCTTAGGGGTTCCCTTAGATTAGTGCCGGAGTATACTTAAGGGCGAACTAACTGAAGAGTCAGACTTCTTAACAACAATAACGAGCAGACTTTGCGTAATGACTGCTCAGCGCCACCCGAGGAAACCACTATGTCAAAGGTCTTTGGCACAAAACCCAATACCAAACTGCTGTTACCCTTGGCTGTATCAGCAGCGCTTATTAGTACAGGCCCGGCGGTCGCACAAACACTCGAAGAAGTTATCGTTGTGGCCACTAAGCGAGAGCAAGGCGTCATGGACGTTCCCCTTGCGATTACAGCGCTGTCTGGCAACTTCATTGAAGAGACGAACCTTAACGATGTAAAAGACCTTATTGCTTACACCCCCGGTGTCAGCGGTAACTCACAAGACTCTTACATCGACGCGGTCAGTATCCGCGGTGTTCGAACGCAGGACTTCGGTGTCGGGGGCGATCCCTCATCAGCCTTTTTTAAGAATGACCTCTACGAAGGCAGAAACGGCTCAGCTGTAACAAGCTTGTTTGACGTCGAGCGAGCGGAGATTCTTCGAGGGCCCCAGGGCTTTTTGTTCGGACGCAACTCCATCGGTGGCGCATTCAGTGTGCACACGCGCAAAGCGGAAATAGGCTCGAATGATGCGTTCATCGACTTTGATTTCGGACAGCGCGAGCACGCCGTATTTGAGGGCGCCGTTAACATCCCGGTGAGCGATAACTTTGCCATGCGTCTAGCCGGTTACAGTTCGCACGAAGAAGGCTTCGCCAAGAACGTCTTCTCCGGTAACGACGAAATCGATCACAGCAAGAAGGCCATTCGCTGGTCGACGCGCTATGAGTCGGACGCGCTCTCAATCGACACAGTTGTTGACTGGGAAGACAGAAAGCAGTCAGGTTCGATGTATCGCGCAATCGATAGTGGCGATATCTGGGACGCACTCGACGGCTACATCGTTGACGACACAACGCTTAATGGAAACAACCAGCAAATTGATTCGGATCTTGAGGGTGGCGATGCCGATATCGGCGACCTTCTTACCATAGGGGTATTTGTCGAGTACGACCTAGGCTTTGCAACGCTTAACTCGAACACAGGCTACAAAGACCACGACTACTACTACTCCGAGGATTACGACGGCACATCGCTCAATATAAACAACTTCCAGTTCGAGCAGTCAGGGCAATACTTTCAGCAAGAACTGAGACTCACAAGCACTGGTGATGGCCCTCTCAACTGGTACACCGGTGTCTCTTATTACGACGAAGACCTCGATGCCGAGTTCAACGCAATAGGCTCTGAGGACCTGATGTGCCAGTACTATCTCAACTACTACGCTGAGTACTACGGATACGAGTTCTACAGCGGCTGCTCTGACTACTACACCGATTTCTATCCCAGCTCCGATGGCAATCTTGTCGAAACCGGCATGCTCAAAGGCAAGTACACCGGTTGGGCGGCGTACGTAAACCTTGACTACCAAGTCACCGATGAGCTCGTGGCTTCTGTTGGCGTGCGCTACACCAAAGATGACAAAGACTTTGGCATCTTAGTGCCAGAGCCCGATAGCTACCTCGGTCCTTATTTCACCTATGGCTTTGCCACAGATGAGTACATCGAAGACTCGAAGTCCTGGAGCGACACCACAACACGGTTTGCTCTCACCTGGACGCCTAATGACGACGCGATGTTTTTTGCAAACTACACCCAAGGGTTCAAATCCGGAGGCTTTGGTAGTTTCTGGATTGAAGACGCCCAAGGTGTACCACCTGAAATCGCTCAAACAGGTATTACCCAAGCAGACGGCTTCCGTCCGGGAACGTTCAAGCCCGAACAAATGGACTCTTACGAGATTGGCTTTAAAACAAGCTATCTCGACGGTGCGGGTAACTTCGACCTAACGGCATTCATGTACGACTACACCGATGCCCAAGTTATCCAATATGTCGATGTTGGCGACACCTTCTCTGCAAGAGTTTTAAACGCCGGCAAGACCGACGGAATGGGCGTTGAGGCATCGACTACCGTTGCGATTAGCGAGTACACGACCTTCTACCTATCAATGGGTTATCTCAATACCGACGTAACGGGTCTTGGAGATCAAGACCTCGACGATGGCGTAAATGAATCGCTGTGCAGCATCGACGTCGATGAGGAAGGCGATGGACGAGGCTGCGAGGGAAGCCGGATCTTTTGGGCTCCCAAATTAACGGGTGCGGCCAAACTCGACATAGACGTGCCCGTTGACCATGGAACAATTGCAACCAGCTTCGAGGTTTCGTACGAAAGCGAGCGCGGCGGTGCATGGGAAGGCAATCGCGAAGGAATCATAGGATCCTACGCGGTAGCCAACCTTCGCGTGGGTTACGAGTCCGACAACAATTGGTACGTTCAGGCCTACGCTGAAAACTTGTTTAACGAGTTTACCTGGGACGGCTACAACGCTAATGGAGGCATCATACCCTCTCACTTCTTCGGTCCCATGCGTCCAAGAACGATCGGCATCCGCACAGGTATTAGCTGGGACTAAAACCCCGCTATCACTCCTATGAATCGGCCAGCAAACCGTCTCGGTGCGCTGGCCGAGACGTATCTGGAGACAGCCATATCGCAATAAATGATGGTGCGAAATCAGGATCGTTTATCGTACCCACCCACGCGCCATTAAAGTAAAAGCGACTGACGCCCTTTACATCAACATCAAACGCGATGGTGTCGCCTTTGTTCACGTCGGGCCATATTGCTTCCAGAGCTTCGACCCATCTTGACCGACGATTGTCCTGAAAGCCCAGATGGTCCCACTCTTTAGTCGTCTGGCTGACCAGAAAATTTCCTGAAATACTGCGGGCGTACGTGAGTTCGTACCTGAACGACGTTCTGGGTTCCCGCCAGTCGCCTGACTCCGTAAATAGCGCCGAATCAAAAACCTTGAAAAACGCCACTCTGAGTGTCGATGTCCCCACCTGTTTTAGGGCGGGAAGCGCTTCGTAAGCAACGGCCAACTCTTTGGTTAGAGCTTGTTCACCGCCTACATTGTCGGTGGCGAGATCACGAGTCTGTGCAGAAACCATTAAGGTACCTGCCAACGTAACAAGCAACGTTAAAAAAACCGTGATAGAGCGTCGCGTCATTACGACTGAGATTGATACTGACTAAAGCGCACCATCACAGGCAGCATGATCATCCACAATGGCACCAAGAGGATCATAGTATTCACCTCACCCAGTGGCAGCGTTACCGCACCAAATTTTTGCCCGGCGAGGTAATTCAAAGGGGCTATTGCTCCCAGTACGACAGGGCGCCAGCCACTCTTGGCGAGAAATGCCATAGCGCGAGAGAGCGCGGTGGGAAAAACACACCACAAACAGACCATCCACAGTGGGAAGAGTTGATCTCCAAAATTGAAGACACCCAGTAACGTCAGTAGGAAATCGACACCTAAGCCCAACACCAAACAGGGAAGCACTCGACGCAATTCCAACCGAAGGTCGGAGACGGCCCAGTAATGGAATGCCATCAGGGCCAAGGTCAATAACAGCCAGTCATCGCGGCCAAGCACGCAACTAAACCACGTTATTTGGAACCAAATAGCGTTAAACCAGGATTTCTCTACGATAGTCATGCTGCTGATACGGCAAAGCCAGCACTTAAGATCTCGTTAGCTAGCTTAGACCGTAAAATTTTGCGGTCTGATCAAGTGCCGTCTCTAACTTAGACACTAACGTGTCGGCCTCATGGGTCGTTGTGACGAACGGCGGTGACATAATCATAGCGTCGCCGGTTTGGCGCACCATCAAGCCGTGCTCAATTGCACGATCACGACAGTACACGGCAGCAGCAGAATCCGGTGCGACCCGCTCCCGAGACCCTTTGTCACGCACTAATTCAACGGCAGCAACCAGTCCTGTTGCTCGCACTTGGCCAACAATCGGAAGATCCATTAAATTTTGAAGTGCATTGGCAAAGTGTGGCGCGAGTACAGACTGGGACTGCGCGAGAATCTCGGTGTTTTCCAAAACATCCATCGTGGCCAAACCGGCGGCACACGAGGCGGGATGACCTGAATAGGTCAATCCGTGGGCAAATTCACCACCGTGCCCAAGCAGCACATCTGCCACTTTATCGCTGACCAAGCAGCCGCCGAGCGGCATGTAGCCATTGGTCACGGCTTTCGCAAACGTAATAAGGTCGGGCTTGGTGCCATAGGTCTCGAATCCAAATAACTGTCCTGTGCGGCCAAAGCCGCAAATCACCTCGTCAGAGATAAAAAGAATATCGCGCTCATCGAGAATTTTCTGGACCGCAGGCCAATAGGTATCTGGGGGAATAATCACGCCCCCGGCGCCCTGAATCGGTTCGGCGATAAAGGCGGCCACTTTGTCTTCCCCGAGTTCATCGATCTTCTTTGCTAACTCATTGGCCGCCCATAGACCGAACTCGTCAGAACTCATATCACCACCCAACTCGAACCAATGTGGCTGCTCGATATGATGGATGTAATTCAACCCTTGGGTCTGCTCGTGCATAGCGCTCATGCCACCGAGCGAACCCGCCGCGATTGTGCTGCCGTGATAGGCATTTTTTCGACTAATGATTAAGCGCTTCTCAGGCTTTCCTAGCAACTGGAAATAACGATGCACAAACTTAATTTGTGTGTCATTCGCCTCAGAGCCTGAATTGGTAAAGAAGACCTTATTAAAATGTGCTGGCGCCATGCTTGTAAGCCGCGAAGCTAACTCCACCGCAGGCTGATTCGAACACTTAAAAAAATTGTTATAGAAGGGGAGCTCCATCAACTGATCAGCAACCGCCTGTTTGATGCCATCCTGGCTATACCCTAGGCTGCAGCACCAAAGGCCGGACATTGCGTCTTGGATTTTATTTCCGTCGGAATCAAAGATGTAAATGTGTTCCGCGCGACTAACAATCCGCCCCCCGTTTTGAGCGTAATCACGGAAGTCTGTAAAAGGATGCAGGTGATGCTGCTGATCGAGTTGTCGTAACTGATTCGTTTCTAAGGTGGCATTCACGGTATCATCTCCAGCTAATGCTTGTATTCTCCACAAGCTTTAACGACGGCGCCGTACCCCGATCGGGTAAGAGCGCCCTTAATTGTAGGAACACCGATCGATGATGGTGAATGAAGAGTACCGCGGCCTTGTCTATCCCTGGGGTCGAAAGAGTCCAGTGAACTTTGGTGAGCCAATGGAAGTAGCGCCGGGGGTGTGGTGGGTTCGGTTCAAGATGCCCGGAGGCCTCGATCACATCAATATCTGGCTGCTTGAAGAAGAAGGTGGCTGGACGGTCGTCGACACCTGCATGAAGCTCGATAGCGCCAAAGCGCAGTGGCAACAATTATTTACTGACTTTATGCAAGGCAAGCCTGTCCTGCGCGTCATTTGCACTCACTTACATCCCGACCACATTGGTCTTGCAGGATGGCTCTGTGAGCGTTTCGACTGCGAGGTATGGATGACCCGCAGTGAATACTTAAATGGCAGTTTGCTTCTGAGCTACACCTCAGACGAGATCCCAAAGACAGCGCTGACGTTTTATAAACGGGCTGGTTTCACCGAAGAACTCATGTCGAGCTATCAGGAGCGGTTTGGTACGTTTGGCAAAATGTCTGAGCCATTACCACACAGCTATCGCCGTATTGTTGATCTGGAAACCATTAATATCGGCGATCACTATTGGCAGGTGGTTATCGGTCAGGGACATTCCCCTGAACATGCGTGTTTATATTGCCCAGGCCTTAAGCTCATTATCGCAGGTGATCAAATCCTTCCAAGAATAACGCCCAATGTCTCGGTATTCCCGACCGAACCCGAGGGTAACCCTCTTGAATATTGGCTCTCATCGAACACACGATTACTCGACATTTTGCCCGAGGACTTGCTGGTTCTCCCCGCTCATCAGTCACCCTTCAAAGGTGCCAGAACACGACTCAACCAGATTATAGACGGGCATCGGCAGTCGCTTGCGCGGCTTTACAATCATTTAAGCGAGCCCAAAACAGTCCCCGAATGCTTCACACCGTTATTTAATCGGGTCTTAAAGGAACACGAGGTGCATCTTGCCACCGGGGAAACGGTGGCTCACCTCAATTATCTCGTCCAGCGCGGTAACGTTAATCGTAAGATCAATGCAGAGGGGCTGTATACTTACCACGCCAATCCGAACTCGCAATTTATCCACGCAGATGACGTCGCTGCTTAACCGATTAATCGCAAAATTTGCACGCTCGCTCTACCTTCGGCGCCACAATAAGGCCTGGGAGGGGATTGCGCGTGCAAAGGTCCCCGTCAGTAATCTCTGCGTCGAATTAGACGGCCGGCAGGTCAGTTTACGCATGTATCACGGTAATGCCGACAAACCCATGGTGATCTACACACACGGTGGTGGGTGGGTGGTCGGAAGCTTGGACACGCACGATAGATTCTGCAGAGCGCTTAGCCAGCAAAGCGGTTGCAGTCTCATCTCAATCGATTACCGTCTAGCGCCGGAATATCAATTCCCTGCAGCACATGATGACAGCTTGGAAGCAAGCCGCTGGGTTATCGATAACCTCACTAACTTAGCCCCTAATAATGGGATGTTTATCCTTGCCGGTGACAGCGCTGGCGGTAACATTGCCATCGCAACAACGCTCGCCTTGACGCATCAATATGGGATGGCCGGTTGTCTCGCAATATATCCGGCGACACAGCACTACATCACTGACCTGCCCTCTTATACAGAGCACGCTAAATCAGGACTCGTACCTGCTCGAAATATGCGCTGGTGCTGTGATGCTTATCTTGGAAATATCGCGCCTGCTGACCCTTCATTGGAGCGCATCTTCCCGGGGCGCAGGACGTCTTTAAACAACTTCCCCCGGACTTTGATTATCACCGCCGAAAGAGACCCTATCCGTGACGATGGGGCGCGTTTTGCCGTGAGACTCCATCGAGCCGGCTGCAAGGTCATGTACAAACACCTCGAAACTGCCAGCCACGGACTCGTCTGCTCAGAGGGCGATTCAGGCGATTTTCAACGCGCTGTAAGCCTTGCCAGCCAATGGCTGGCAACACCGCTTATCCTGAAATCGCCTCAAGAAGATTGAGAATTTCTGATTTCTCAAGCTGTCTCGGACAGAAATAGCCATCACCCTCATCCATTGCCGCTTCTGCAATGGCATCAAAGGACTCCCGCTTTATGCGCGGGTCTGTAGGCGCAATTCCTACATCAGCGATCAACCGCTCTACCTCAGCGATGAATGCGCGAGCTCGTGTTTCTGGGTGCCCCGAATCTGAAACACCGGTAGCTACCGCAAGCTCAGCCAACCTTTCAACCGCCGTCTCACCGTACAAGGTGAGCACATGTGGCAGCACCAGTGCGTTGGCGTGTCCGTGTGGGATACCAAAGTTGGCGCCTAATTGATGCGCGATCGCATGCACGTTACCCACGTTCACCTGATTGATCGCCACACCCGCGTTGTAGGCAGCAAGCGCCATGCCTTCTCTTGCGTCCATGTTTCCAGGGTCTTCACAGGCCTGCCGGAGCCAACGGAAAACGCCTTGCACAGAAATCCGCCCCATCTCTGTTCGATTTCCCCGCTCCCAAGTGGAAATATAGGCTTCAACCCCATGGGTCAGCGCATCAATACCTGTTGCGGCCGTAATGGGCTTGGGTAGCCCCACCATAAGGCACGCGTCGAGGGCAACGGCGGCAGGGTGAATGGCTCCACCTGAAATAATCTCTTTCTTGTGGGTCGATTGATTGGTAATCACGGCGCCCATAGTGGCTTCGCTACCGGTGCCCGACGTCGTGGGAATGGCAAACAACGGTGCTGCTTCATCGGGTGCCTTTCCAAAGCCCGCCCAGGTCGTCATATCACCGCTGTTGTGCTTGGTAAGAGCAATGACTTTTGCACAATCGATGGATGACCCACCCCCAACAGCGATAATGGCCGTAGCACCTGACTCACGCAAAATGCGGGCACCTGCTTCGACATGTCCGTATGTGGGATCGGGGTCCACCTTGTCGTACCAACTGAGCGTAACACCATCGCGGTTGAGGCCTGCAACCGCCTCATCAGCGAGCCCTAAATCGCGCAATGCTTTGTCAGTCACAACCATTACAGAGGTGTGTCCCAGCTCAATAATACGCTCGCACAAGCGCGCGCAACTCGCCTTACCGACGAAGGCCATGTACTGCCCTGAAGGCTCACCAGCAACGACTTTTGCCATCATATAGATCAAGCGATTTTTTATTTTTCTGAGAAACATTGGTTTAGCCATGAGATGCCCCTAATTTTTGCGGCGAGTGGTCGAATACCGGTATGCTCGCCAGATCTTCTAATTTGTCCCAACAGTAACCCTAGGAATGCATTTGCGCCACTATGTCATATCACTTTATCCATATTGAAGACCCCGAAACCCTCAGTATTCAGCAAGGTGACGATCTACAATGCCATGCGGACGAGGTTGTCATTGATGTCGCTTATGCCGGCCTCAACCGAGCCGATGTATTACAGCGTATGGGTTTGTATCCACCACCCCCTGACGCCAGCAAAGTAATGGGGCTAGAGGTGTCGGGTTGCATCAAAGTAGCGGGCGAAGAAAGCGGATTTTCTGTAGGCGAGCGTGTCTGCGCACTCGTGCATGGCGGTGGCTATGCCACGCAAGCAGTTGCGAAAGCTGTGTGCACGATGCGTATCCCTGAGGGTGTCGATGACCTAACCGCAGCCTGTTTGCCCGAGGCCTTTCTGACCGTCTGGTACAACGTGATCGTTCGGGCTTCGCTACAGGCTGGTGAAACATTACTTGTCCACGGCGGTGTGAGTGGTATTGGAAATATTGCTGTGCAACTCGCTAAGTCTATGGGCTGCAAGGTCATTGCCACGGCGGGAACGCCTGAAAAATGTTCAATTTTGGACCGTCTTGATGCCGACATTAGCCTTAACTACAGCGCGTCATCACTCACACAGCAGTGCCAAGAACACGGTGTTATGGGTGAGGTAGATGTGGTGTTAGACATGGTCGGAGGTGACTTTGAGCAATTCAACCTTGAGTGTCTCGCGGTTGATGGCCGCATTGCATGCATTGGTCTAATGCGCGGAGGCCAAGCAACGATCGATCTCACGCAGCTGCTCATGAAACGCGCGACCCTCACAGGGAGTACGCTCCGTCGACTCACGCCATCTGAGAAAGCTCGCTGTTTCGAGGAAGTTGAGGCTCATATGATGCCCCTCGTCGCCACAGGCGCTATGACCCCCCTCGTTGACCGCGTTTATGATCTGTCCGACGCCCTAGATGCCCAGACTTACATGGCCTCGGGCGGTCATGCGGGCAAGCTCCTATTAAAATGCGCTTAATCAAGCGGTGCTAGGACGCGCTCGAGCGGTCACTCAATCTCGAAAAAATTAGCCCCGATGCCGCACCCGTTGCAACATGCGCCATGAGGCCACCTACTGTTCGGCCAGAGGCAACCAGAACACCGCTTAGTCCCATTGCAGTATCGAGCCCCATGTAAACGAGGAGCAAAGACAACGCGCCTGCAATGGCAAACAAGGCATGCCCCGTAGCCGGATTACTAACCCTTGTCTCACGCGCGTTGTACGCAAAATGATTTACCAGTAAGAAAACGACGGTGTGCAGCAGCACGTAAATGAGGAGGTAGGTACTGGCAAGCCCAAGCCACTCGGTCGCAAACATTTGAAATCGATCGCCTATCGTGACCTCGATGCCAAAACCCACTAGCGTTGCGGCGCTCACCGATGAATTAATCAATACGCTGAGCGTGTAGCCCACTGTCGCCGCAAATACAGCGTTGATAAGCAACCGCATTATCTTAACCCTCACAACTCCACATGGCTGGCCATGTTGCGCTATAGTCGACGCACAATCCAGTGCAGGTTAACCGGTATGCTTTTTCGCTTAATCAAAACGTTTATTTGTATTCTTTCTTCAGCGCTGCTTACTCATGTCGCTCACGCCGATATCGAGATTCAGACGATTGCAGAGGGCTTCGATACGCCTTGGTCTCTCGCAGAACTCCCTAACAACCAAGGCTTTCTGGTTACCGAACGGCCAGGGGGCCTGCATCACGTCTCTGGAGAAGGCGAAATTCAATCAATTAGCGGCGTTCCAGACGTTTTTGCAAAACGACAAGGTGGCTTATTTGATGTGGTCTTACACCCCAAGTTCGAGGCCAATAACGTCATCTTTTTGGCGTACGCTGCGGGCTCCGAACAGAGCAACCGAACAACGGTGGCAAAGGCAACACTTATGGGTTCGGAGCTGACAGACCTCAGCGTCATCTTTGAGGTTACACCCAACAAAAAAGGCGGGGGTCACTTCGGGGGTCGCATGGCGTTTCTTAATGATGGAACGTTACTGCTCTCCGTTGGCGAAGGCTACACCCTCAGGGAAGATGCCCAGAAAAAAGAAAGCCAGCTAGGTAAGTTACTTCGCATGACCGAGACGGGGGAAGCTCCTGCAGACAACCCCTTCACAGATGCCCCCTTCGTTTATAGCTATGGCCACAGGAATCCACAGGGGTTAATAGTGGACGCGCCGACTCAAACCATCTGGATGACGGAGCACGGGCCCAAAGGGGGAGACGAGCTCAATCAAATCACCGCTGGCAAAAACTATGGGTGGCCCGCTATTACCTACGGTGTCGATTACTCAGGCGCCATTATCTCTCCCTTCACGGAGGCTCCGGGTATGGAGCAGCCTGTGACTTACTGGGTGCCCAGCATTGCAACCTCAGGACTTGCTCTTTACACCAGCGATGCGATGCCTGAGCTGAAAGGAAAGTTGCTAGTGGGTGGCTTGAAGTCTAAAAACGTGGTCGCGGTCGATGTATCCGGGGATGAGGCGCTTGTCAGTGAGCCGTTTCCAGGGTTTGAAGGTAGAGTTCGTGACGTGCGCATGCTCAATGATGGGTCCATTGCCGTGATCGATGAAGAAGCGGGAAAAGTGGTCCGCATTAGTGCTGGGGCAGATTAGTACTCCCCCATTTTTAGCTCGGAGCGCGCTCCAACTTCTTGGCCTTCTCGTCAACTTGAAGGCGGCCCACCGTTGCCCAGCGTCGTCTAACGCCAGGCGCAGGTGATAAATAAAACAAGTCGCCGTTTCGACCGGTGAGCGTCAATGGCACGCCACAGCGCTGAGCCACTTTGGCGTTGGCCTCCATGTGTCTCGGCTCACCGTGAACGGGGATACACACCTGCGGCTTGATAACGTCGTAGAGGTCGGCCAATTCATCTTCACAAGGGTGTCCCGAAGCATGCAAGGTAGCACTCACCTTATCCGCATGAATAACACTTACACCCCGATCTTCCAGTCCAGCTATCAGTCTCGCAACCGCTTCTTCATTACCAGGGATGGTCTTTGATGAGAAGATAACGGTATCGCCCTCACCCAGTGACATATGGGGGTGGGTATCCATCATTAATCGATGCAACGCAGCTCCGATTTCACCCTGCGTTCCCGTTGCAACCGCCAGCACCTCCCCCTCGGGTAGGTACCCTAAATGCTCGGCCTCGATGATAGGCACTTTGGGTTCGAACACACCGGCGTTTTTAGCCGAGCGGACCATAATGTCCAGCGATCGTCCCATGAGCCCCACTCGACGATCAGACGCATGTGCCGCTCGAAAAATACTTTGCACACGCGCTACATTGCTGGCAAAACAGGCAACCACCACACGCCCCTTAAGCGACGTGATCAATTTCACCAGCGCATCACCCACTTCACCCTCTGTCGGTGAACGGCCCGGCTTTGTGGCATTCGTTGAGTCGCATATGACGGCATCGATTCCACTATCACCGATCGCCTTCCACTGACTTGGCGACCAACCTCGGCCAATGACGGGGCGCGTATCAATTTTCCAGTCAGCGGTATGAAGAATTCGACAGTCATCCGTCTCTAGCAGCAGTGCACAGGTCTCAGGCGTTGAATGCGTAATAGGCAGCCAAGTGACGCGAAATGACCCGATGGTATGCGTCTCTCCCGGGAGAACCTCAATAAGTGGCTCAGGCGGCGGGGCGCGTCGCCAAGCCGCTTTCTTGCGAAGCACCGCAGCCGCAAAGGGCGTCGCATAAACAGGGCACTTTAGCTCCTGCCACAAATACGGAACGGCGCCGAAGTGGTCCTCGTGAGCATGCGTGATGATAAGACCGTCTAATGATTCGCGTTGACCTGCGATGAAGCTCGGGTCGGGCATTTGAATCGCAGGCCTCCCCTGTGAGTCAGCCAACGCCTGCTCAAAGGTGATCCCGCAGTCGACCATTAAATATCGGTCATCATGGGAGAAGAGATTCATGTTCATACCAATCTCGCCACAACCACCGAGCGGTAAAAAAGCTGTCTTAGAGGCTGGGCGTGTCAAACTACGTCGGTATCTGGCATGGGATTACCAACTATAGCCAACGCGGAGGTTATATGACTGGTCCACCGACTCTTTTCCCACGGCGGCCGCACCATCGTAATCGATAGAAAACTCCGCCGCCGCTTCTAACCCAAAGAAGAAAGGAAAACCAAAGCCCACGGTTGTATCCAAGATGACACTGTTATCGTCACTAATGTTCAAAATGCCAACATGGGTGAGGTACAACCGAGAGTCCCCGCCTAACACCATACTCTCGCCGGTGAAGTTCCAGTTCGCACCGTAATACTCAGTGTCATCTGCATTATAAAAATCGGTGTCTACTCGAACGAACCCCAGTTCGCCATCGAGCTTACCCCACGAACCGTTAAACAATTTACGTCCGTAATAAGGGCCGATATAGCTTCGCAACCTTATGTCAGTAAACTCATCGGCCTCGATTGATGCGTTTACACCAAAATAGTGTGTCGTCCAGTCCTCTAGGTAATAATCGTATTTGCCGATGATCTGCCAGTTATCTGCAGAGGGCTTACTTACCCGATCAAAGGTCCCGTCACCCGATGCGGAAGGCACCGTAACAATGGCCGTATCTCGCTCAATATTAGCTCTGAGCGTGATTCGGTCGCGCGTGCTGTCGAGCTGCGTATTGATTGCCACGTCTAACTGATCCGCATCGGTGTTACCCCGCGAGACCGTCAAAGCGACAGAGGCCAACCCCTGCCAGGCATAGCCCTGTCCCATTTCCCAAGGCTCGGGATTGAGTTTGTCGACGTCGGATAACTTGACGATCTCGCCGTCAGAAAGCGCGAGCAAGCCACTTGTTACAATAAATGGTGCTGCTTCGACTCTACGTCCGTCCTTTAGCAAGAGCGTTGCGATACTGAGGTCCTCTGCAGATGCCTCAATATCCTTGATCAGCGTTGCGTCGATAGCGAGCTCTCGATTGAAGCTGGTATCCAATGTGACCGCATCACTTCGATAGCTGACAATCTTACCCACGATCACCGAGCCATCAAAAAGTAAAACCCGTGACTGATTAAGGGCATGGACCTGCCCTGACCACGTTGATGTCAGAAGCAAGATCATCAATAAAAAAAGCAATAGCGACCAATCAGCAGATCGATCACGGTTCCAAGGTATAATAGGCATGTAGCAGATCTTCGTTGAGCGCATCGGTAAGCTGCATTAACCGAGCCTCCCAAAGGGAAAACAGGGCACAGCATGCAAGATATGGATCATGATAACAGTTGCGATTTATTTGTCATCGGTGCGGGCTCAGGTGGCGTCCGTGCAGCGCGCATCTCAGCCAGTCTTGGTGCCAAAGTCATTATTGCCGAAGGGCTTTATATGGGGGGGACTTGCGTCAACGTAGGCTGTGTCCCCAAAAAACTTTACGTTTACGGCAGCGAATTTGGCAAGGCCTTCAAAGACGCTCAGGGGTTCGGTTGGTCCGTTGACGGCGTCGTGTTTGACTGGCCTACACTGCGGGATAATAAAACGCGGGAAATCAGCCGACTTAACAGCATCTATGATCGACTGCTCGATGGCTCGGGTGCCCAGGTGATCAACGGTATGGCCAAACTGATTGACGCACACACCGTTGAAGTCAACGGAATGCAGTACCACGCAAAAAAAATTCTTCTGGCGACAGGGTCGTGGCCCACAAAACCTGATTTTCCCGGTAACGAGCTGGCGATAACCTCAAATGAGATCTTTGATCTCGAGGTCTTCCCAAAACGCCTGCTTGTCATCGGCGGTGGTTACATTGCCACCGAATTTGCCTGTATTTTTAATGGTCTCGGATCACAAGTGGTGCAGCTTTACCGCGGTGACCTCTTCATGCGGGGCTTCGATGAAGATATTCGCAAATTTGCTGCAGATGAAATTAGAAAGACCGGTGTTGATCTTCGATTCAATAATAATATTGTCGCATTAGCCCGCACCGAGAACGGTCTTGAAGCACAGCTCTCCGACGGCTCGAGCATCACCACCGACGCCGTGCTGTGTGCCACGGGTCGCCACCCCAATCTTGAGGGCCTTGGCTTGGCGTCAACTGCTGTAAAGCTTGATGCACGTGGCTACGTCAGTGCAGGCGATAACTTTCAAACAGACGAGCCGTCGATCTTTGCGCTCGGTGACATGACTGGCGGCCCACAATTAACACCGGTTGCTATTGAGCAAGCCATGGCTTTTGCACACACCCAGTTTGGGAGCGCATCTAAAGCGATGGATTACGCATTCATTCCAACCGCGGTTTTTTGCCAGCCTAACATTGGCACAGTGGGCTTAACCGAGGAAGAAACGGACGCTCAGGGGTTAGAAGTTGACGTGTACCTATCTGACTTTAAGCCGATGAAACATACGCTTAGTGGGCGTGACGAAAGAACGCTGATGAAGATGATTGTCGATAAGTCGTCAAATCGGGTCATTGGGCTGCACATGGTCGGCCCCGACGCAGGTGAGATCTGCCAGGGAATGGCCGTGGCGATGAAGGCGGGAGCAACCAAAGCTGATTTTGACAGCACCGTTGGCATACACCCCACTGCCGCTGAGGAATTTGTGACTATGAGAACACCGCGCGAATGATGGATTTGCTGTGGTGGGAAATTGCGATTCTTATCGTTGCGGGGTTTGGTGCTGGGCTTGTTAATGTCATGGCGGGTGGCGGGTCTATTCTGACTGTACCTGTCATGATGTTCTTGGGCATGCCCGGGCCGATAGCAAATGGCACAAACCGGATTACCATCGTGGCGCATAATGCATCAGCGATCGCGACCTATTTACGGCACGGCGTACCCCACGCAAAGCTTTGCGCATCATTAACCGCCGTAGCCATACCGCCAGCGCTGCTCGGTGCCTGGTTCAGCACGCGACTCAATAACGAGCAGTTTGAGGGTTTACTCGCCTTCGTAATGGTGGCCGTGCTGTTATTAATGCAAGCGCCACAGGGCAAAAAGTCTGCCTCAGCAGAGGATCAGCCTCAAAATCTAGTCCTTGGTCACGTTCTGATGGCCGCTGCTGGGTTTTGGGGAGGCTTTATTCAAATCGGTATGGGCTTCGTCGTCTTACCGATCATGCACCGCGTCATGGGCCTCAGTCTTGTGAACACCAATATTCTCAAGGTATTTATTATTTTCACCTACACGCTACTGGCTATTTTTGTCTTTGCGGCAACCAGTGAAGTTCTCTGGGTGGTAGGGGCTATAGCTGCTATTGGAAATGTAGCGGGGGGAATCGTAGGTGCTCGGCTCACACTCAGCCACGGCGAAGTGCTCATTAGAAGAGTTCTCACCGCGGCCATTATTGCCATGATCATAAAACTACTCTTTTTCCCTTAGCCTTCTCGCTGGGGCTTGGCGCAAGCGAGAAGAAACCACAGGCTCACAGAGCAGCGGGCAAGGGCTCGTCTTGCATGCCCGCTACGAGATTTGCCAACGCTAGCTCAAACATGGCTCTGCGTGTCCGATCGGTCGCACTTCCTACGTGCGGCAACAGAACACAGCCGGGAAGCGAGCGAAAAACGCTATCAAGGGGGAGAGGCTCCTCGGCATAGACATCGAGGCCGGCTCGTAAACGACCTGTGGCTAACGCCTCTACGAGCGCCATCTCATCGACGATACCGCCGCGCGCTGTGTTAATAAGCATGGCCTGGTCTTTCATTAGTCCCAGCCGTTCTCGACTGATCATTCCACGGGTATCATCCGTAAGGGCGGTGTGAAGTGACACAATGTCCGCATTTGATAACAGCGTTTCGAGGTCGGTGAACTCCACACCGGTCACCTTACGAGGCGTGCGGTTCCACGCTAAAACATGGCAACCGAAGCCTTTCAGTCGCTTTGCTACCGCCTGTCCAATCGGCCCCATGCCTATTAGCCCAACCGTGGAGCCACTTAAATCCGTTCCAAGTAATAAATTAGGCTTCCACCCATCACTCCAGGCGCCGGCGCGGACTAACGCATCGCCCTCTGCCATACGACGTCCAACCGCCAGCATCAATCCGACCGCTAAATCTGCCGTACTATCAGTCAGCACTCCGGGCGTATGACCTATAGCTATCCCTTGGCGCTTCGCAAAGTCGATATCGATATGATCAACGCCGACAGACACTGTCGAAATAACTTTCAAATTTTGAGCCCCGGTGAGCGCCTCTTCACTGAGCGGGCAGGTGAGTGTTGTCAAAACACCCTGCACCTCAGCCAACCATAAGGACAGCGTGTCTTTGGGAATCGGCACATCGCTTTCCCAAACGCGGCATTCAAACATCTCATCCAAAAGCACTTTCGCAGCCTCTGGTATAGGAAACGTTACTGCTACTTTCATATCAGCTAAGCTCCAGGCGCTTGAAATCACGCGCCGCGGTAAACGACCAAAGAACGAGAAACAGCACCATCAGTCCGCTTCCCAGCCAGGCCATACCAAAACCTTGCGAAGAGAGAAGTCCAGCTGCAAACAGCGGGCCGACAATCCGTCCCACTGATGACGCAGAGGCCGTCATTCCCATCATCCGACCCCGATGATTCGACTGCACAATCTCTGAAGCAATGGCGTTAAGTAATGGGAGACAAACCGTGGACCCCGAGAAAGCAAAGAAAATCATAGCTGGCATCCATAAAGTCGTCTCCCCAAGCGCAACGACAAACAGAGACGCGGCATACACTATAGCGCCAGCACGAAGCACATTAAGGTGTCCAAACACGCGGCTCAAAGTCGCCAGCAACCCACCCTGAAGTGTAATCATCGATACACCCACAACGCCGAAAAAATAACCCACGTTAGAAGGGCCCCATTGATAAGCATCGGCCACCCATAGTGGAAACAAATAAATGATCGAGCTTACGGAGCAGGTATGTGTGACGTACTGCATAAGCAACAACTTATTCTTCCTCGGAGTAAGCACCGACGCCGATGTGTTCGGCAGCGCTTGGTCGCCCTTACCGCCCTCCGACCTCACTATTTGGGGCGGTAGGAGCCAAAAAGCAAAAATTGCCGCGATTAGCGACATAATGGCAGCGGTATAAAACGGTAAAGCAAAGCTCTCAGAGTCACCCGTTAGCAAGCCACCCAACACAGGCCCTGCTATTAACCCCAGACCAAACGCCGTACCCACCAAGCCCATAGCCTTTGCACGGCGCTCAGGCGGACTAAGGTCGGCCATCAACGCCGTGGCCACTGGCAGACTTCCCGCTGCCAGGCCTGATAGTGCGCGGCCCACATATACTTGCATCAACGTGTCGGATAATGCGGTTACGACATAGGCACCCGAACTCGCAAGTAGCGCGAGAACCAGTGCAAATCGTCGTCCGGCTGTATCTGACAAGCGCCCCCACATCGGCGCAATGATCGCAGCGCCCATCGCGTAAGTAATCATAATAAATGCGATGTCGGCGGCGTCACCACCTAGCGATGGCGCCATAAACGGTAGCAGCGGTATTACCAAACCAAAACCCACTAGATCAATGACAATGACCAGGAAAACCAGCCAAATAAGTGGACTGTGGCGCGATGCATCATTAGATGGCATTCGATGCGGACTCCCTAACAGCTTCGCGATCATAGACAGTCGGTTTAGCATTGCGAAGCCAATTAGACGGGACCACGCATACCTGTCTCTGACGTCAATTAGGTGATATGACCTCCACCGAGGTAATTACGCTGAAAAGCCGCCTTGAGACACCGGTTATTACCACCGGAATCAGCTTGCCCTGAACCAGGCCTCACGGAATCAATGGAGCCTGCATTGTAAGGCAAAGCCTCACATTGGCAATTGCGCCGAAATCACACAAGGCTTCAGGTCTTGTTTGCTTTAAAAACGCATATTGTGTTTCGGACTAATTACATTACTATCCGTTATGGTTATCCGCTCTCGGAGTAGAGTTAGAGTGAATCGTCAGTGGTTTTTGTCAGCGTTCATCGCCGCCTTCTTGGTGGTGGGTTCCGTTGCGCATGGAGCGACTCACGACTTCACACCCGACACCGAGCGAGAATTTGTCGAGTGCCAAGCCTGCCACCTACCGTTTAGTGAAACTGAGCAAACCGAGTTTGCATACGATTACGCTGAGCAAACCACACGCTTTGAATCACTGCCGCTTGAGGAGTTGCCTCGAGAGGTTCATCAGTACAGGAGCCGCGCCCCACCTAAGCAATAAATCATCGAGTAATTGTTCTGATTTATTAACTTAGGAGTAACTCCAATGAAGCGTTTTTCCACGCTCGCAGTGGCCGTTGCCATTGCTCCACTTGCTTATGCGCAAGAAAATAGTATTGAAGAAATTGTTATCACCTCTTCGCTCGTGCACAAGAGCTCAACGGCCACGGCATTTACCGTGTCTGGCGAGCAGATTGGACAAGCGGGCTCGCAATCTCTCGGTGAGCACCTTAGCGATTTGCCGGGTGTCTCATCTAACAACTTCGGTCCAGCGGTAGGGCAACCCGTGATTCGCGGGATGTCCGGCAACCGAGTCAAGGTTTTACAAAATGGCTTGGTGATTAGAGATGCCTCCGGCATCGGGCCTGACCACGCAAACGATCTTGACTTAAATAACGTGCAGCAAATTGAAGTGGTGCGCGGCGCATCAGCACTTCTCTACAGCAACGGTGCAAGTGGCGGCATTATTAACGTCGTCGATAACACGATTGCGCGAAGTGATGTCGAGGAGCCAACTGCTTATATCTCAGGTGAGTCGCAATCTGTGAATGATGGACAGGGCTTTAGTGCTGGCGCGCGCGGCAACGTAGCGGATTTCAACCTAAGCTATGACTACAGCGAGTTCGATGCTGACAGCTATGATGTCCCTCGTGGGGCAATCCTCCATGACGAGGAGCACGAAGGCGAGCACGAAGATCATGATGAAGATATGATTACGCTTGCCAACTCAGACTATGAAACTGAGTCACAACGCATTGGTATATCGCGAACCGGCGATTGGGGATACGTTGGTGCCTCCTATCAAGAGCTGAGCTCCACTTATGGGATCCCCTTTCATGGCGAGAACGCTGAACACGAAGGCGAAGCCCATGATGGGGATCACGATGAGGAGGGCCATGACGATGAGCACGAGGAAGAGCGCATTGTCTCTCGCACAGACTCAGAAATTTTATCGCTAGAAGGCCGATTAAATATCAATAGCGACCTGTTAAATAGCGTGCAATTCAGTGTTCGTGACACCGACTACCTCCTTGCCGAGGTACACGCGGAGGAAGAACATGAGGGCGAAGAGCACGAAGGAGAGGAACATGATGATAATGGACACTCTGAAGAGCCTACTTTTTTCAGTAACGAGTCAACGGAAGTTCAACTCGTTTTTGAGTTAGGGACGGATGAAGCACCCCGTCGGATCGTTGTCAATCGTGTCTCCGAAGAGCTTGCCGTAAAAGGTGAAGGAGCCTTCATGGAGCCCGTGAAATCCACCGAAACGACTATCGGCTTCTTTGCTGGCTTAGAGGCAGGTGGCTTTGATATCGATATGGGTGTTCGCTGGGACGATATAGAGCGCGAAGGCAAGATTCGTGAAATGCATCATGAGGAAGACCGTGACGAGGACCATGATGGACACGGTGAAGAGGGGTTTGAATTAGAGCCTTTCACCTACCGGGATTCATCCTTCAGCAGTGCACTTACTCTGAGTCGACCCATAACCGAGGCTCTCGAATTTTCATTCAATCTAGGTCTGGTCAATCGTACACCGTCTGCCATGGAGCTGTTTATGAACGGCGAGCACCTTGCAGTAGCGCGATACGAAGTGGGTAATGCCAATCTCGACAGCGAGCGTGCGAACAATATAGACATTGGCCTCGTCTATTCTTCAGATGAGTGGTTTGCAAGCGTTTCCCTTTATCGAAATCGTGTAGACAACTATGTTTATCTGCGGGACGAAATGGAAAGCGATCACGAGGAAGAACATGAGGAGGAGCATGACGAAGACCATGATGATCCCGAGGGATTGTTGATGTCTTCATATACTCAGCAGGACGCCACCTTCAGCGGCTATGAAATCGAGCTTGGCCGGCGCTTTACCCTCGCTGGTGGCGACCTCGAAATTCGGTTGCAGCTTGACGCTGTTAACGCCGAATTTGCGCGTGGTGGTGACGTGCCCAGGATCACGCCAGCAAGAAATGTTTTGGCATTTGATTACACTCGCGGCATGACCACTGCCTTACTGGAAATCCAAGACGTGAATCGTCAAACTGCCATCAGTGACTTCGAAACACCCACGAAGGGGTTTACCTTGGTTAACGCTCGCTTGTCACACAGCGTAGAGCTGGGCGATCGAGCCGTACTCACGATCGGAGCCTACGGTCGAAACCTTACGGATGAAGTCGCGCGTAACCACACATCGTTCGTAAAAAATGAAGTTCCGCTTGCCGGCAGAAATATCGGTATCAGAGCGAGCTTGTCGTTCTAAATAAGTCCTACAGGGCGACCCACAAAAAAGGGCTACTGGTTTCAGTAGCCCTTTTTCTTTGCGTCTCATCATTATGAATGGGAAATTATCCGTGCTTTTGACGCTCAAGCATTGCACCCATTTGCTTCCAGACCGCGTTCACGGCCTTTAGAGGGCGAACCATAACCTTAAACTCGATAATCTGATCGTTCTCAAACGTAATCATATCGACCCCATTTACAAATATGCCGTCGACCATGACCGTGAACTCAAGAATCGCATGGTTATCCTGAACAACCTCTCGCACATACTGAAAGTCTTCGGATAAGGCCTTGTTGGCGGCCCGGAGGTACGCATAGGTAATGTCTCTTCCTTCCTGCGGCGTATGGACGACAGGCGATACAAAAACACAGTCCGGGTGTAAGAGGTCAAAGAGCGCGTCCATATCACCCTCTTCCATAACATGATGCCAACGTGCCAGCGCTTCCATGAACTACCCCTTTTCCCTTATTTTCAATTTAATAGGCCGGCCTAGATTTGAGACTGTGCCGTCTCGAAGTCTCGCTCCGCCGTTTTTCTTGCTTCGTAGGCCGCCTGTCCGCGCAGCCGATTCGACGATTTGACGCGGAGATCTCTGCGCCGCTTCTGTGCAGCGGCGAGCTGTTCAGAGAAGAAAGCCGGTTGATATTCTCCGGTAAGCAGCGCTTCAATCAAAGCAATATCGATACCGAGCCGATAGGCAATTCGACTGGGCCGTATTCGATTCGCATGAAACTCGGCAACCAGGCGAATCTGTTTTGCCTCCGTAAGCTGACACTCGCGGGAATAGCCCAAAGGCGGATTCGGTGCTCGCTTTTGTTGTTCACGTGACATTTCCACGAACGCTTCCTGTGATAACGCTTAACCAGTGGGAGTATTGCAGACTGAGCATAATCGCCGAACAAAATTTAACAAGATTCTGCGACAATTATGCTCTCGCATAATAATTCTAAGGCAGAGGTTACAACAATGTCGCCGTTACAGGCTAAACCAGCCATCATTGCCCATCGGGGAGCATGCGGATATTTGCCTGAGCACACCCTTCAGGGAGTTGAACTCGCGCACCAACAAGGCGCGCATTTTATTGAGCAAGATGTGGTGCTTACTGGTGACGGCATCCCCATCGTGCTCCACGATATAACACTCGAGCTCACCACCAACGTTGCGGTGCTCTACCCAGAACGCCGGCAACACGATGGCAAGTTCTACTGTCATGACTTTACGCTGAAAGAGATCCAGTCACTGACGGCGCACGAGCGGACAGACAGTGAGGGAAGGCGTGTTTTTCCAAGTAGGCATGCAGGACCTTACGATGCGTTTAAGGTGCCGACGCTGGCGGAGGAGCTAAGCCTAATCGATAGCTTGAATGCCAAAGGTGATCATCAGGCAGGCGTCTACATCGAACTAAAGCAACCAGAACATCACGAACGCCTTGGCGCTGATCTTTTTAAGGCTGTTTACGACGTGCTTGAAAGGTTTGATCGGCTCAATGACCCACAGAGTACCGTGATTCAGTGTTTTGACCCAGAAACCCTTAAGCGATTCAAAAGCGACGAGCGATTTTCCAGCACACTCATTCAACTTATTTGCGAAGGAATGCCCGCTGATTTGCGGGGCGATTTCGATCGTATGCAAACCACTCAAGGTATTGGCGAGATTCGCCAGTACGCCGACGGAATAGGCCCCCATATTCCTCTGCTATTTGATAAGAACGGCGGGCCGAGCGAAATGGTCACGGCGGCTAAAAACTTAGGTCTTTTTTTGCACCCATTTACACTTCGTGCAGATTCAGCAAGCCTAGACGGTGTAAACTTCACCGAACTACATAAGAAACTTTTTGTCGACCTACAGGTTGATGGCGCATTCACAGACTTCTCAGATAAAACGCGTGATTTAATACGACAGCTGGAGATCTAAAAACCGTGCCAAAAGACACCACCCGTGTGCATCGCAGAACAAAAATTGTCGCAACTGTCGGTCCAGGCAGTGACAGTGAGGACATGATCAGCCGGCTCATCGCAGCCGGTGTGGATGTCTTTCGATTAAACTTTAGCCACGGCCAAGCTGACACCCATCAGCGGGTTGCGAGTCGAATACGTAAGCAAGCTAGACACCACAATCGATATGTTGGCGTATTAGCGGACCTCCAAGGCCCGAAGATCCGCATTGCAGGGTTCCGTGAGGGCTTTGTTAGGCTCACCGCTGGAGATTCTTTCGATCTTTGCCTCGAAAGGGGCTCCGACGAAGGCGATAGCTCTTGTGTGGGCATTGAGTACAAGAACCTGCCTAACAGCGTCGAAGTCGACGACATTCTGCTTTTGGACGATGGAAAGATGCGTCTTCGAGTTGATAGCGTGAGTGCGACGACCATCAGTTGCACGGTGGTCATCGGCGGAAAGCTTAGCTCACGAAAAGGCGTGAATAAGCTAGGGGGAGGCATAGCCGCCCCCGCACTCACCGAGAAAGACAAGAATGACATCAAGAGCATGGAGAGCATCCAGCCTGACTTCGTAGCCGTCTCTTTCGTGGCGTCCGTTGGTGACATTGAGGAGGCCAGGAGCCTTCTAAACGAAGTAGAGGTTAACGCCGGTATCATCGCAAAGATCGAACGCGCAGAGGTGGTTGCGGAAAGCGGCTTACTCGACGACATCATTGACGCCTGCGAGGGTGTAATGGTTGCGCGTGGCGATTTGGGTATTGAGGTTGGTGATGCGCAGTTAATCGGCATCCAGAAGGACCTCATTTCGCGTACGCGTAAACGAGACCGAATGGTCATCACAGCCACGCAAATGATGGAGTCGATGATTGAAAATTCGATGCCAACTCGTGCAGAGGTATTCGATGTCGCAAACGCGGTGCTCGACGGGACAGACGCAGTCATGCTCTCCGCAGAGACAGCCGTGGGGTCTTATCCAGTAGAGGTTGTTCGGTCTATGGCAAGCGCAGCACTGGGTGCCGAGCGCCACCCTGTTGCCCGCACGTCTCGGTACCGCCAGGATCGCGAATTTCGTTCGCCGCAA
Organism: Halieaceae bacterium; assembly: GCA_042090345.1. Classification (GTDB taxonomy): domain Bacteria; phylum Pseudomonadota; class Gammaproteobacteria; order Pseudomonadales; family Halieaceae; genus Luminiphilus. Next base: position 154,217 of record JBELJN010000003.1, read on the forward strand.
GAAACCATTGCGCTGTCAGCCATGTATGGGGCCAATCACTTCCCCGGTGTCGCGGGCATCGCTTCTCACACTGAGACCGGTAGCACCGCAATGCTGATGTCACGATTGAGCTCAGGATTACCCATCTTTGCCTTAAGCCGAAATCCGGAAACGCTTCAGCGCCTTGCACTATGCCGAGGCGTCATACCGCTTTATTTCGATGTCAGTGCCTTTGACAGCCGAGACGTTGAAGCTCGCACAATGGAATTCCTCAACGATGCGGGATTCATATCAAAGGGCGATTTTATACTCATGACAAACGGGACGCGTGTTGGGCAAGCGGGCGGAACCGACTCCATTAAGCTCCTTTCTATTGGCTGAATTGTCACCGACATGAAATGTTCATTAGACTGTCGCGGACGATGCGCCTATAGTGGGGCACGTTCGGGTGTGTCGGCGTTGCGATAGCGGCTCAATCCACCTCGACGAACAAGCGTATTTGCGCAAAACATTTTTTAAGTAATAGGTAAAATAGTATGTCTACAGTTACAGGTACCGTTAAGTGGTTCAATGAAACCAAAGGATTCGGTTTTATTGAGCAAGAAGGCGGACCCGACGTGTTCGTTCATTTCAGTGCTATTCAAGGTGATGGCTTCAAGACTCTCGCCGATGGCCAGAAAGTTGAGTTCACCGTCACAGCTGGCCAAAAAGGACCACAAGCTGAGAACGTTGTTCCCGTCTAGAATTCTCTTCCCGTAAAAAAAAAGCCGCCCAAGGGCGGCTTTTTCACATCTACGATAAACGGTTTAGCCGAGCTCTTTAGCGATCTCGTTGAGGCGCTTTTCCTCGCTGTTAATGTACTTCAGCCACTGCTGTGCGAATGATTTTGCTCGCTTGTCCTTAGCTGCCTCGCGGAACGCTTTTCGTGCCGCATTAAACTCGCCCAGATTGAAATAGGCCATGCCGAGCGCGAGTCGTGCTTGATCTGCACGCTTAACACCACCGCGTTTCAAGCCTTTGTTAAGGGCATCAACGGCCGCTTTATTCTTATCCACGTCGAGGTAAACACTGCCAAGACGCGCATACAGCTCGCCTTTTTCAGATTTTTCGGCAGCAAGCTCGAGCATTGGAAGGCTCTTCGTTACTTCCTGCGCCTGACGCCACGCGACACCGGCGAGCTCGTAATTCTTCGAGTCGTCCTCGACAATCTCGTCCTTGAAGCCCTTCTCCAGCGTCTTCGCCGCGGGATAAGGTACTTCCGCGTTCAAGTAAAGCTGCGAGAGTAAAACCAAATCCTGGCTTTTATCGAGGAGATTCTGCTGATAAGTCGCTTCAAGGATAGCGAGCTGTCGGCCCTCATCTTTTTGCTCACCGTAAAGGTGAGAGGCCTGCACCCAATATTGCTTCTTTGGGTAGTACATGATGAGAATTTCCAGGATATCGAGCGCTTCGGCAAAGTTATCGCGATCAAAATGAATAAAACGCGCCAAGTTATACCACTGCTCCTTCGGGAGCTTACCCGCAGCCTCTTCACGATCAATAGCGATCTGAATATTCTCTAAGCTCTTGTCGTAATCCTTCAGCTGGAAATATCCATTTGCTAAGAGTACATAGGCGTTTGTATTAGGAATCTCTGTAACAGCCATCCACTGATTCAGTGTATCGATACCCTTCTGCCAGTCTTCCTGAAGAAAATAGAGCTGCGCGATGGTGAAAAGGGTCCCTACCTCTAACGCCACCGGAATCTGGGGCCGTTGATCAATGACTTTCCGATAATAGTTCAGCGCACCTTTGTAATCTTCAACCGCATAACGCAAGAACGCATACGTGTTGTAGACGTTGGCAAGCTCGTAGGCGTTGAGCTTCCGCTTTTTGCTGGTCGCGTCTAGCATCTCGTTAAGAACCGCCTCTGCTGAAACGTAATCCTTGTTCTCAGCAAATGTCTGAGCTTCTGCGAGCTTCTCGTAGATGTTATTTCTCAGCGCAGGTGTCTTGCGTGTCTCTTGCTTCTTCTTGCCACTACTGTCTTGCGCCGCGACGTCTGAAACAGCCGTGATAACGCCCGCGCGATCGAGAACAACCGATGCGCCGAGGACGACTGTGGCCATACACGTAGCCGAAAGTAGGCGCTTAATACCTGAGGTTACTCCGGTCATTATCGACGTCCTCCCTCGAGCTCATAAGTAAACTTGTTCTGCACACCCGCCACTTCGATTGCTTGACCATCAACAACCCGCGGCTTGTACTTAAACTTCGCCGCCGCCTTGATGGACGCGCGCTCAAAAATCCCCTTGGGCGAGCAGTCTGTTTCGCTTTCCACATAGGGATCGCGAATCGCACCCGTTGTTGTCACGGTATAGGTCACAATGCAAAAGCCGGTAATGCCTCGTGTCTGTGCCCGCCGAGGATAAATCGGCGCAACTTTAACGATAGGTAAGTATTCACCGTCGCCAGAAGACAGACCCGATGCATTAATACTCACGTTCATGGCCACGGTAGGGGCCATGTTGGCAGCGTTCATATCAACGTCCATATCGAAGTCCAGTGGCTCCATATCGGGCGGTGGCTCGTCCGGGTCCTCTACTTTTTCCGGTAAGACCTCTTTCAAGTTAGTCTCAATAACTTTATCAGGAACCACGATGTCCGCAATTTTTCGAGTCTTGACGTCCTCTTGCTCAAACTGAGTGTCAATGAGGCTCTGCATTAAATAAAACAGTCCTAAAGCGATGGGGACCGCTGCGACTGCTCCAATAATTGATCGTAATGTCGCTGGCATTTTACTACTCGTCTATCGTAGAAAGGCATGGAGGAGCGGTGAAGGTTGATCGCAGTGAATCAAAGAGTTCCTCAACGACATACCCTGGACTGTCGTAGTCGGCCTGAATCACGATATTTGCTCGGGGCGTCTCATCCTTCGCCGCTTTAGCTAAAAAGCTTGCACGCTCAAGTTTAATTTGGTTTTTGTTGTAGTGGATTTTACCTTGGTCATCCACTGCAAAAATAATCGTTCCATTGGGACAGGCTTCGGTTGTCGCCGCCCCTGGCTTATCGATCTCTACACCGGGCTCTTTAACAAACGAAGACGTCACAATGAAGAAGATCAGCATGATGAACACAACATCAAGCATCGGTGTTAAATCAATTTGGCTCTCATCCTGCTGTGATGCCGCAGATGCGCCAGCCTGGTCTCGTAAACTCATAACTTAACCCTTGTCGGTGGCCCAACTTACGTTGTATTGACCCGCCTCTCTCGCCGCGTCGGCAACATCAGCAACAATCCCCGTGGTCGCACCTTTCGCAACCTTAATGGTTACCGGTGCTTCCGGATCCTCAGCGAGCAATCGTTGAATATTCGCGCGAACCGCTCTCACATCAACACGACGGTTTTCCATCCAGAGCTGATTATCAGATGCAATTTCGACAACGATACTTACCGAGTCATTAGGATCTTGGGGTTGATTGTCATCCGGACGGTTAATTTCCAGTCCTGCTTCCTTCAAAAAGGAAGCCACCACGATGAAGAAGATGAGCATGATAAACACGACGTCCAGCATGGGCGTCAAATCAATCTCCGCACCTTCTTCCTCGCGTTGTTTAGCTATTTTTCTCACTTCGAATTCCTCGGTTAGTCAATCAGTGGTCAGAAGTCAGTTGATCTTCCAACAACTGCTGCTCACGCAACGCCATGCGCTGAAGCTGCGTATTCGCAAACAAGCCAGAAAGCGCCGCTACCATTCCCGCCATGGTGGGAATCGTGGACCGCTCTACGCCACCGGCCATTGACTTGGCATCACCACCACCCGTTACCGCCATGACATTAAAGACCTCGATCATACCGGTTACCGTGCCTAACAACCCCAATAAAGGGCACAGAGCAACGCACGTGGCAATGAGGCTCATATTATCGTTGATGTAACTTCTACTCTCAGAAAGGAGTTTCACGCGAATTTGCTTCGCGTTCCATGACTTGCGCTCCGGTCGGCCTTCCCAAACATCAACCGTCATCAAACGGTCAGCCTTCCAGCCACCTCCGAGAAAGTAGATAAAGCGCTCAATAATCAGAGTCCACATGAAGAAGACAAGGGTGGCAATGATCCACAAGACATTGCCGCCTTTATCCATGAACGCCAAGATGGTGTCGAACAATTCCATCGCCTTCTACTCCGTACTTAGCTAGTCGCTTAGTTACCCGCCGCCTCAGCGCGCTCAGCGACAATACCTGTCGCCTGCTCGTTGAGAATGTGGATGATCTTCTGCGCTCGGCCGTTTACTACGGTGTGAAGCAGTACAGTAGGAATCGCCACCAAGAGACCCAGTACCGTAGTGATCAAGGCGCTAGAAATACCTCCAGCCATTGCCTTAGGGTCACCCGCACCGAAGATCGTAATTGCCTGGAAGGTAATGATCATACCTGTGACCGTACCCAATAGACCCATCAGCGGCGCTACGGCAGCGATGATCTTAAGCAGCGTGAGGCCAGCTTCCAGTTTTGGTGTCTCACGAAGTACCGCTTCCGCCATCTTGAGCTCAAGCGTCTCCGTGTCGATGTTTGGATTCTCTTGGCTTACCAAAAGAACGCGACCCAATGGGTTGTTCGTCTTCGCTTCGCCTGATTTGAGTTGGCTGTTAACGGCGGCACCCATCATGGTCAGCATGATGACCCGAGCAATGGCCAGCAAGAAGGCAAATGCACCCACTGCAGTAATCGCGTAGCCGACATAACCACCTTGGTGCCAGCGCTCTTCCAATGTCGGCGTATCAATAATCGCCGCTAGAAACGAACCGCCAGTAGGACCTGTTGGGTCAATACCAAACTGACTGAGACCACTTGTCGCATCGGCAAGCGACGCCGCGTTAGCGACGGCATTGCCACTCGGCTGCCTAGGCAACTCAGCTAGCTTTTCATTGCCGTAGGTCAAGTAGTTTCCATCAACGTCGATAATGTTGAACGCGCCAACACGAACCACTTCTCGCTGAGCGATTTCACCGGAGGGCGTCGCAACCTCTGCCGTGAATCGCGAGACGACACCTTGCTGGGTGATTTCGTTGAGCATTTCATACCAAACCTTCTCAATTTCCTCGATTTGGGGAAGCTGATCAGAGCCAGTCATTTTCGCGATTAGCCCCTGAAGAAAGCCTTCTCGACTCGGGTATTCAGAACTCACCAGTGAGACCTCGATGTTAGAGGCTAAATCGCCCGAAGCCGCGGTCAGGTGGCCAAAGAGCTCTGATAATGACCCCAGGCGCTCTTTCAACTGCTCCTGTTTAGCGGCAATGAGGAGCTCGTTATCTTCGAACTTCTTTTCGAGCCGTGCCGAACGACGCTCTTCAGCGGCGCGCTCGCGCTCAGCGCGATTGAGCTCAGACTGCTGATTTGCCTTGTCTTGAGCAAAGCGTTGCTCCCGCGCACGGTTCTCACCGGCGGCGCGCGATCGGCCTTGCTTAACGAGGTCAAGGAGCTCGCTCATGTTCTGAGCGGCGACTTCCTGAGGCGTGGGACCTGCAGGCACTTCTGGTGCCGCTGGATCTTGCGCCACGGCCACACCGGCAAACATACCCGCAACGACGAAGGTTGTTGCTTTCAAAAACTTAGCATTCATCTTAGTTAGCCTCCGGTGCCGCGATAGGCATATTCAAGAGTTCAATAGTCGCCTGTTTCTTGGCGATGCGGACCGCTTTGCGAACGGCCGCTGAGTAGTCGGCAGACGAAAGCGTCTCCCAACTGCGATTAGTGTTATTCCATGCACGTGTCTCGGCACCATCGGTGGTCTGCGCAACCAGCGCAACGCGGCCGATTCGAAGAACGTCGACCTCTCGAGCGGCCCCATCAACCTCAATCGTGTCAGAGTAAGACTCAATGCCCCGTCCGTATTGCAGCTCAATAGAATAAAGCTCAAGCACCTGTCGGAACGCCTCCGCTGATGTCACGTCAGAGCGATCGAGGTTAGCGCGCACGGCTTCGATGTTTCCCTTGCGGGTATCAAGGTCAAATGGCATATCCAAGTCGATGAACTGGTCTAAGCCATCGAGCATCCGTGTCACCAGTGGTGGGATCTGTCGCTGAATAATCGCAGCGTCCGAAATCGACTGATCGATATCAGAAATTCTTCGCTCTTGGTTGGCTATTTGACGGTCAAGGCGCGCGTTGTAGACCTTCAGGCCCTCAACTTGCTTCATAACCGTTTTGTAATCTGACAATAGATCGCGCGTTTCATCCGCGAGGCGATCTATTTTGCCTTGTGAAGATCGCGCTGCTGACGTGCGATCCTTGCCAACCTGCATGATCGCCTCGAGTGAATCAGCATTAGCTGCTGCTGCGCCACCCAAGAAACTGGCGGCGATGGTCGCAGCGCCTAAAAAAGTTTTAAGCCGAGTGATAGTCATGGGATTTGTGTTTCCTCACGCAAAAGTGTTCGTGGTCCACAAGTGGACCGTTTGTCGTCGGTACGGTAATTTTTCGGCCGCAGATCTATTTGTAGGTGCTATCGACCTGCCGACGCGTGAGATGAACTCTATAACCAACATAGAAACAGTGCAATGTTTCAGGTAGCGGAAATAAGCCAAAAACGGGAAATATTAGGCCCTTTGGGTATTTTCGAGCTCGATAACGCTAAAGTCATGACTGTTTCGAAGTCCACCCTCCACAAAAGTGTTCGTCACTTCTCGCCAAGATGCGAATTCGGTTAGGTCGAAATAGGCATCGCCCGACACATTACCGTGGACACGCGTCAAGAATGCGCGACTCGCAAACGGCATCGCCTGACGGTAGACCTCAGCGCCACCTATTACCATCACACCGTCCGCACCATCGATTAGCGCCTGGCCTTCTGCGATATCTATCGCCTCTTCCATGGAATGAGCAACCGTCACACCCTCCACTTGCCACGCTTCGTCTCGCGTGAGGATGATATTTAGCCGACCCGGTAATGGCCGACCGATCGATTCAAAGGTCTTTCTTCCCATGATAATAGGGCGTCCAAGTGTTGTCCGCTTGAAGTGCTGTAAATCATCTGGGAGCTGCCAGGGCAGGGTATTACCGCGACCAATGACGCCGTTGTCGGCAACGGCGACCACTATCGCAACAGGAAGACTGTCATCGACTCGCATGATCAGATGGCGACCGGGGCCGAAATGTTGGGTTCCGGGTCATAGCCCCTAAGCGCGAAGTCCTCAAAGCTATAGTCGTAGATGCTGTCAGGCTTTCGCATAATCTCGAGCGTTGGTCTGCTCTTAGGCTGCCGTGACAGCTGTGTTTCTAATTGCTGTGCATGGTTGCTATATAAGTGGCAGTCACCCATCGTCACGACCACTTCACCCGGCTCCAGCTCTACCTGCTGACACAGCATATGAACCAACAAAGACACCGAGGCAATATTAAAAGGGAGGCCTAGGAAGGCGTCACTAGAGCGGATATAAAGCATCGCAGATAACTTATCGTTCGCCACATAGAACTGATAAAGCAAGTGACACGGTGGAAGCGCCATGCGGCCAGCCTCAACGTTTTCTTGAGGCGACATCGTCTCGTCAGGAAGGTATTCCACATTCCACGCGTGAAAAAGGATTCGCCGACTTTCAGGGCGGTGTCGCAGGCAATCGATGACGTAATCGATTTGGTTAATGCTGCCTCCGTCTCGTGTTGGCCAATTAACCCATTGCGCACCGTAAAGCGGGCCCAGCTCACCGGCTTCGGTAGCCCATTCATCCCAGATTGATACGCCGTTTTCACGGAGCCATTGGGTGTTGGTGTCGCCATTAAGAAACCAGATAAGTTCGTTGACAACACTCTTAAAGTGCACTTTTTTCGTTGTCAGAATCGGAAAGCCTTCAGCTAAGTCAAAACGAAGCTGACGACCAAAAACTGACCGAGTGCCCGTGCCCGTGCGATCTCCTCGGTCAACGCCGTTGTCACGAATATCTTTGAGTAAATTTAAATACTGTTGCATTTCACGTCCTACGACCTGGCATCGCGCCTATAAGCCCATATGATAATCGCCGCACCTGCAATAATCATGGGCAGCGATAATAATTGCCCTCGAGTGATCCAACCAAATGCGTCAAACCCTATGTGGGCATCGGGTTCGCGGAAGAGCTCTGCAGCTGAGCGAAGCACCCCATAGCCCAACAAAAAGCAACCTGCCGCCGACCACCGAGGCCTGGGTCTTTGGGTGAACCAAAATAACAGCCCGAAGAGCAGCATGCCCTCCATAGCAAATTGATACAGCTGGGATGGATGGCGCGCCAATCCACTCGGATCGTTGGGGAAAACCATTGCCCATGGCACGTCAGCGGGGCGCCCCCACAACTCCTGATTAATAAAGTTCCCCAGTCGACCTAACGCAAGACCCACGGGCGCAAGTGGTGCAATGAAATCAACCAATGCCCCAAACTCAATTTTGTGATTTCGGCATAAGAACCACATCGCGACAACGACGCCCAGGAACCCACCGTGGAAGGACATGCCGCCCTCCCAAATACGAACGATTCTGAGGGGGTCATCCACAAGCGAACCCGACCCATAAAAAAGCGCATAGCCGATGCGCCCACCGGCAATAATGCCAAGCGCTGCGTAGAAAATCAGGTCGTCAATTTGATCTACTTTGATCGGGGAACCCGCCAGCTGCGCTCGCTGCCTACCGAGCCACCACGCGAAGATAAGCCCACCGACGTAGGTTAGCCCGTACCAATAGATTGAGACAGGACCCACGGAGAGTGCAATGGGGTCAATATTGGGGTACTGGATCATTATCCACCTTAAACTTTCCCTAGCTTTTTGGCGCTAACGCTTTCGCCGGCGGCGCCGTGAATTGGATTTTTGCTTAGCTGTCGGGCCCGGCAGGGTGAGCCCAGATAATTCGGACAATGCTGAACGATAGACCTGCTGCTTGAAATCGACAACCGACGAAATCGGATACCAGTAACTCACCCACTCCCAGTCTTTAAACTCTGGGGTCTCATCGCAATCGAGTCGAACAGCCTCATCCGGCGCATCAAGCCTCAACAAAAACCACTTCTGCTTCTGTCCAATACAAATGGGCGTTTCATGCTTACGAATATATTTGGAGGGCAATCGATATCTCAACCACCCATTGGTAACGCCCAACAGGGTGACATGCTCCGGAAGCAGCCCTATTTCTTCTTGCAACTCACGGTACATTGCCTGCTCTGGACTCTCGCCCGAGTTGATTCCGCCCTGAGGAAACTGCCAAGAATCTCGGCCCTTCACCCGCTTACCCCATAGCACTTGCCCACTATGGTTGGTTACGACGATGCCGACATTGGGTCGAAAGCCCGCCTCATCAATTACCCGATCTTTTTCTGATGTACTCACAGAAGTCCTTTTCAATGCATTTCTCAACCGACAAAACACATATGTACTAAACTCTCACACGCGTAGTGTCCCACATCGTAGGGCACCGCGCTTACACGTCATTCATTTAGCGTCACGTTAAACCAAGGAACTTACATGGGGCTTGCGCTCTTCGATCTCGACAACACACTCATCGCTGGCGACTCGGACCATCTGTGGGGCGACTTTTTAGTCAGCCAAGGGCGCGTTGATGCCACCGAGCACAAAGCGCTGAATGCGCATTTTTATGATCAGTATAAAAATGGTGAGCTCAATATCGACGAGTATTTAGCCTTCGCTTTGGGTCCAATGACCGGGATGACAAAAGAAACGCTCGCACCCCTTCAGCGGCAGTTCGTCAGGGATCATATCGAGCCGATTTTACTGGATGCTGCGTTTGCGCTTTTAGAGCAGCATCGCGCGCTCGGCGATACGCTCGTCATCATTACGGCGACGAACACTCTCGTCACTCAGCCCATTGCAGATCGCCTAGGTGTGGAGCATTTAATAGGCTGTGAAGCCGAGATCATCGAGGGGTGTTACACAGGGAAGCCCACGGGCGTCCCGTCGTTTGCACAAGGCAAGGTGGCCCGCATACAAACGTGGTGTGAGGAAAACAAAAAGTCTATGGAAAATGCAGTCTTTTACAGCGACTCTCACAACGACCTCCCGCTCCTTAGGACCGTAGATCGCGCTGTTGCCGTAGACCCCGACGACCGGCTCCGCGAGGAAGCCGTGCGCAAGGGCTGGGACGTTATTTCGTTGCGAGGCTAATCTTCTTCATCGCAAAGCTGTTCATACTCTTCGGCGGACATCAGTGCATCGAGTTCACTGATATCTTGGGGTTGTAGCTTGAAGAACCAACCGTCATTGAACGCGTCTGAATTGACGGTCTCGGGAGCATCCTCGAGCCCTTCGTTTGTCGCAACAACCTCACCGGACAAAGGCGCATAGATATCTGACGCGGCTTTTACTGACTCAACCACACCAGCCTGATCACCAGCCGCTATCGACTCACCTACCTCCGGTGTTTCGACATAGACGACATCACCCAGCGCGTCCTGAGCGTGCTCGGTAATACCCACGGTTACCGTTCCGTCTTCTTCACGACGAACCCACTCGTGGGTCTTTGCGTAATAAAGTTCAGGTGGATTCTGGCTCATGAAAGCGTTCCTCGAGATCAATTAAACAAACAATAGTCATATTGTAGTCCGACAGGCGGGGAATTAGCAGGCTAAGGATTACCAATCCGTGGGTGTTTTCCGAGATTTCGGGACTCTTTTTAAAAGCGAGTTTTAAAAGCGGGGTTTAACGGCGTGATTTAACGGCGGGGTGTATTAGATAAATGAAACACCTACCCCATGTAGCGAAGGCTCGTTTTCTCGCAAGCCTTTTTGCACTCAACCCTCTCCCACCGCCTGCTTGATAAACCAGCGCTTTGCTAACGGCATGGCATCCACCGCAGTCAACCCGGCATTACGCAGCATGGTGGCAGCGGGGTGGCGACTGCCAAACCCCCATTTAAAGGCTTGCATGGCAGCCATCATGGCTAGGTTATCCCCTTTACGCTGACGCTCGTAACGCTTCAAAACAGAAGGGGTCCACCATTTTGCATTACGCTTGTGTGCCAGCAGCACCTCAGCAGCAAGCGCCTTTGCATCGGACAAACCCAGATTTATTCCCTGACCTGCAAGAGGGTGTATGGCATGCGCCGCATCTCCAACCAATACGAAACGGTCACTCAAATAATCAATCGCATGACATTGCACGAGGGGGAAAAGCTGGCGCTCACTTACGTCAGTCACCTTCGGGCCCCTGCCGCCTAAAGCCAGATTTAACCCCTTTAAAAAGGCAGCATCATCGGCCTCTATCCAGAATTGGGCCTCCTGATCATCAAGCGACCAAACTATGGAGCACAGATCTGTCTCCGACAGGGGGAGGAGCGCGAGTGGACCGGTCGGCAAGAAAGCCTGCCAGCATGCTGATGCATGTCCCGGTGCCACGCGCACAGTCGCCACAATAGCTTTTTGACCATAAGACCACTGACGGGTGCGAATGCCTGCCAGTTCACGACTCACCGATCGCCCCCCATCGGCACCAATGACCAATTGCGCACAAATGTTTGTCCCGGTACGAGTGACCACAGTCGCTTGGTGATCATCGAAATCTAATTGCGCCAACCACGTGTCCCATTCAATGGTGATATTGGCGGTTTGATTGGCTAGATTAACGAGCGCATCAGTGGTTATCGGGGCCTCGACGATGTAACCCAGTGCATCGAGTGAAAGCGATTTAGCATCGAACTCTACAACCCCGGTACCCTCAGAGTCCCACACCACCATGTCGGTATACGGTCCGACGCGATCACCATCCCAAATCGCTTGCCAAGCCCCCAGTTCAGATAGGAACTTAGTTGACGCCGGTGTCAGTGCGGTGACTCGCGGTGCCCAGTCCGATAAAGCGCGTTGTGTTGGAGGGGGGCGATGTGATGGCTGAGCGTCAAGCACCACAATATTGAGTTTGGTCGGCGCGAGCGCCAAGGCTGCAGAAAGTCCTATGACACCTGCGCCAACAATGACGATATCGACTTGATAATCAGCCACCCTTAGCGCCTACCCATTCCAAATTCAGCGACAGTACGTTTGATTGGCCCCGTCAAATCCAAGGTCGACAACGCAATGCTCGCTACACCATCGACTACAGGCGACGGTGAATCGAGCAGTTCCGCCAGCAGTGACGTTGCGCCCATAGTTTGCTCGTGATCTTTCTGACTCATGTCGGTAAAAACACACAAGCGCTCAACCGACGAGAATGGCGCGTCCTGCCCGGCTTCAGTGGCAATGACCATTGCCAGCCGCTCCACATCTCGAAGCGATAGATTAAAGCCCTGACCGGCAACGGGGTGAAGCGTGTGTGCAGCGTTACCAAATAGAACACAGCGCGCCCGAACGAGCTCACGCGCCGCAAGTTTTCCGAGTGGCCACCCTGTTCGCCGGCCAACGCGCAAAATCTTTCCTGCTCTCCAGCCAAATTCTGCCTGCAGTGCTCCAATGAAATCGTCGTTACTCAGTTCCAGTAAAGCCGCCTGCTTCGCTTTGTGTGCACACCAAATGACGTTGTAGCGCGCGCGCGATGAGGACCCGTTGGGAATAGGGAGTAAGGCCAAAGGCCCCTCAGGCGTGAAGCGCTCATAAGCGACACCACAATCAGCACCGTCAGTCTCGCAATTGACCGCAATCGCGAACTGCGACGCCGAGTGGCGCATCGCCCCAATTCCAATCGACTCACGCAAAGCCGACTGAGCACCATCGGCAATAACTACGAGATCGGCTTCGATGACCTCCTCATTGTTGAGGGTCAGTTTGGGTTTTTCTTGTGTGGCACAAAAGTCGACCACCTCCCGGCCCTCAAGGAGTGCCACGCCTTCCGCCTCACACCGAGCCACCAACGCCTGTTGTAACAACACATTTTCAACAACCCAACCCATCGGCTCCCTTGCATCGTGAGCATCTCGCAGCATTGCGCTGCCAAAGCGGGCGGCACGCGAGACATGGATATCCTCTATTGGCTTGGCCTCAGTCGATACAGCCTCCCAAAGCATCCAATGATCCAGTAGTGCTTTAGATCCTCGGCTTATAGCCGTCGCTCGGGTATCAAGCGACTCCTCTGGCGCCTCCGGCAAAGCGCGCTCGATAAGCGTTACTGACAATCGATCCCTGCACGTTGTCGCAACGACGCAACCGAGGAGCAGACCTGCAAGACCCCCTCCAACGATCACTACATGTGCTTTGTCCGTCATTAAGCGGCGGCCATCAGCATTTCGATTTCATCCGCGTCTTTCGGTACGCCAGAAGTAAGGACATGGCATCCTTTTTCAGTGACAACAACGTCGTCCTCAATACGGACACCAATACCGCGCCACTTCTCATCGACGTTCATATTATCGGCAGCGACGTAGATACCCGGCTCGATGGTTAGCACCATGCCTGGCTCAAGGGGCCGCCATTTCCCGTCAATCCGATACTCACCCACATCATGCACATCTAGACCTAGCCAGTGCCCAGCTCTGTGCATGTAGAAATCCGTGTAAGCGCCATCCTTTATTAGCGCATCAACATCGCCCGATAATAACCCTAGCTTTACAAGCCCCTCTGTGATGACTTTGACTGTTACGTCGTGAGGGTGATTCCATTTTTTTCCGGGCTTGGTTGCCGCTATGGCCGCGAGTTGCGACTTTAAAACGACGTCATAAATCGCTCGCTGCTCTTTGGTAAAACGACCGCCTACTGGAAAAGTACGCGTGATATCAGCCGCATAGCCTTCGTACTCACAGCCAGCGTCTATCAGGACCAGATCACCCGCGGACATTTTGCAATTATTCTCCGTGTAATGAAGGCAGCAAGCGTTCTTCCCGCTTCCAACAATTGAGTTATAAGCCGGAAACCGCGCCCCATGTTCTGCGAAGGTATGTTGAATAGCCGACTCTAGGTGGTACTCGTAACGTCCGGGGGTGGATTCGCGCATTGCGCGGCTATGGGCTTCGGAACTGATGTCTGCCGCACGCTGCATCACGCGTACTTCTGCGTCTGACTTAATCAGCCTATGCTCGTGGAGGAGGAAAGACAGATCCGAGATATCACCAGGCGGCTTTGCACCGGTTCGGATCTTAGCCCTAATACTATTGACCCAACCCAGCACTTGTCGATCGAATGCATCATCGTGCCCCATTGAGAAGTAGATTGTGGAGCGCCCCTCGATCAAACCCGGGACGATGTCATCAACGTCGCTAATCGGGTAAGCGTCATTCATGCCGAGGTTTTTCACTACGCCCTCTGGGCCCTGACGATAGCCGTCCCACAGCTCGCGCTCGGGGTCCCTGTCTCGACAGAACATGATTACCTGGCCCTGCCGACGGCCGGGTATAAGAACCAAAATGCCATCGGGTTCTTGAAAGCCCGTGAGATAAAGGAAATCGCTGTTCTGACGAAACGGATATTCCGTGTCCCTGCTGCGTGTAACTTCTCGCGCTGCAGGGATAATGGCTACACTATTGGGCGCCATTTCAGACATCAGTCGCTTACGTCGTGCTGCAAACTCAGACTTACTAATCTTCACGCTTCTAACTCCTTTGAATTTATGGCGTCTTGCACAAGACTGATCGCGGCGAGTCGCGCGTAGTCTACCAACTCCTCAAGCTGACGCTCTGCGTCTTCGGACTCCGCTTGGTCGGTCTCGACCTGTGCTATCGCCGCGAAGTCTTTCAGTACTTCTGCCACCTCCGGCTGAATCGTAGCCCCTATAGCCTTTCTTGCGGTCATGCCCTCGGTAAAACCGGAGATAAACCCAGTGACCCAATTAGAGAATGACCGCAACCGCTGTTCTATTGGGTCATCGTCATCGGGCATCACCATGCGAAACGCGTAATCGGTATCCACGATAGCCGACAACGTCGCCAGATTGAGCCTTGAGACCATCTCGACCAATTCACCCTGCAACTGCACGCCGGCCGCCTTCTCCACCGAAACCAGCGTTTGCTCTAAATGATGTTTATCGTCGGGACTGAAGCCCGCCCCCATCAATCCGACGAGCACACCGTGCAATTCAGAGGGGTTAAGCGTCAATCCCGCATTGAAAAGCAGGTCTGCAACTTCATCCCACTCCGGCATTTCCTCAAACGCACCCAATAAATCCAGCATGATATTTTTACTCTCGAGAGACCCTCAATGTGAGGGCGACATTTTGCATGAGATTGACCCGTTTGGGTCGCTTACCTATAGTGAAGCCCAATAGCGCAGAGGGTGCAATCGAAGTGTCAGAGAAGCTTGTAAAATCGCTCGAAACTAAGGTCGACAACCTTATTGATTTGAGCACAGAGCTCAAGCTAGAGAATCAGGCGCTAAAAAAACGACTGTCCGACCTGCAACATGACAAGCGTGATCTTCTCGAGCGGCACAGGCAAGCGGGCGATTTAATTGATCAGTCGATTAACCGATTAAAGACTTTAGAGAATAATTCGTAATGCGCCAGCATACCGTTAGCATCGATATCCTCGACAAAAGCTACCAAGTTGCCTGCGAGCCAGAGCAAGAGGCCGAACTCAAACAAGCCGCCAACGATCTTGACGACCAAATGCGCGCTATCCGCTCTACGGGTAAAGTCATTGGTCTGGAGCGCGTGGCCATCATGGCAGCGCTGAATCTGAGTCATCAGGTGCTCGTAATGAAGTCTGGCGGGCAGCCCGAAGACCCCTTGGAAGAACAGCTAAAATCCATCACTAGCCGAATTGATGAAGCGCTTTTTCAATTGAGACAATTCGAAATTTCTTAATTCCGTCATCTCGCATCAGCTATACTTACGTGTGACCTGGTGTATTTGCTAGACCGTAAGTCCTCGAGCCGATAATGCACCACCCGGAGATTTCCACTTCTGGCTGTTGTGCAAGCCCGGCGCGACCGGGACGCCTGATGCCGAATGGGGATCACCACCTTGAACCGCTACGGTTCAAGGGCGACACCGTCGGCGGT
>JBELJN010000092.1:0-3087 GCA_042090345.1 Halieaceae bacterium
CCAGTACTAATTGCTCGTGCGGCTTGACCATATAATCCAAGTTGTTTGGTGTGCTAAGCACACGTAAGAAGACACTGGATGTTGTGACAAGTCATTGTGTGTGGCAGGGTTTATCGCCTGCGAAAGACTCAGATTGATTTATCTACCCTATTTAGATGGCCTTTGAGCTGCTTGCAGAGCATCTGTCATCTAAGCCGATTTGCCTGGCGACAACAGAGCATTGGAACCACCTGACTCCATCCCGAACTCAGAAGTGAAACGATGCATCGCCGATGGTAGTGTGGGGTTTCCCCATGTGAGAGTAGGTCATCGCCAGGCTTCTAAAAAAGAAAACCCCGAGCACGAGAGTGCTCGGGGTTTTTTATGGCCAATTTGAGAGATCGAAAGAGCGATAGGAAGTGGTTGTTCCTCGTTGACTATTAATCCATCGATTTTGTGTAGGCCGTTTTAACGGTACCTCACGCCACCCTTGATGACGACACTCGGCGCCTCGAGTAACTCGATTTTATCGATGGGATTTCCTTCCACGGCAACAAAATCAGCCGCGTAGCCCGGCTCAATCTTGCCAACCTCGTAACCCAACCCCATGACCTCTGCCGCGACGGTCGTTGCTGATTGCAGGGCCTGTAGTGGTTTCATACCGAAACGTGTCATGCGGGAGAGCTGCTTAGCATTCTGACCATGGGGAAAAACACCCGCGTCCGTGCCATAGACAATCGTTGCACCGGCTTCCACGGCTTTACGGAAATTTGAACGCTGGGTTGCCCCCGTCATTCGTTCTTTCTCGAGCGACTCTTCCAAGATGCCGGCGCTCGCGCCTTCACCGAGAATGTACTCGGTGACGTAGATGTCCATCGAAAGCGCGGCGTTATTGTCTATGGCGAGACGAATCCCTTCGTCATCAATGAAACTCGCGTGCTCGATGGTGTCAGCACCTGCAATCAGCGCATTGATGATTCCCTCGGCACCGTGCGCGTGGGAAGCAACCTTGAGACCTCGACTGTGTGCCTCATCAACGAGAGCGGTCAGCTCTTCAACGGTGTATTGAGGGGCACCAACCTTGGTCCCTTTGGAAAGCACACCGCCGGTTGAACAGGTCTTGATGAGATCGGCACCATACTTGATGTTCCGTCGAACGGCAGTACGAGCCGCCCAGGGTCCATCAGCGACGCCGTCTCCCGTAATTCCGTATTCAGGCGGAAGGAGGTTGTTATCTGAGCAGTGGCCTCCCGTAATGCCAATCGGTGGCCCCGAGACCAGCATGCGAGGCCCGGGGATATCGCCATCGTTAATGGCGTCTCGGAGCGCGACATCACCAAACGAGCCCGCGCCCACGTTTCTGACGGTGGTAAAGCCCGCCATCAATGTTTGTTCTGCATGTACGACGCCCAAGATCGCGCGCCGCTCGTCGGTAAGCTTGAGACTCTCGTAACCGTGGTAGCCGCCACCTGAGGTGAGGTGTACGTGCATATCGATCAGTCCAGGCAGTAGCGTGTGGCCCTGAAGGTCTAACACCTCTGTGCCCTTGGGTACCTCCACTGAACGCGCCGGTGCGACCGAGTCAATCCGCCCATCTTTCACGATGACCACGAGATTCTTGATCATATCGCCATTGGTCACATCAAGGATCGTTGCACCCTTAATCGCCATATTCTGTGCGACAGCGTCAAGCGATGCTAGTGCAATAATAAGCGGCAGCGTTGGTAGCCTATAGGACCTAACAAGCGGGGTTAGCTGTTTAAAGCGAAACATGCGATATCTCCAGTGGTAGTACGACGAGTATCAACGACTCTTTTTGGGAAACCAAGGCACGAAGCCCGAAACCTGTTTCATATGGTAAGCGTAGGCGGGTCGACGCTCCAGACTGCGCTTATCGATCATCGGTATGCTCGCGAGTAAAAACATGGCCAGCATGGCCACGGTGCCCGGCAGCACCCACCACCAGGCCTCAGGCACCGCTGCCAGCCCGAAGAACGACAGTCCTGCCCAGAACAGCCATTCGCCAAAGTAATTAGGATGTCGAGAATAGGCCCACAAACCGGTCTTCATGATCTCTCCTTCTTTGCGCTCGTTTATGAACCGATGCAGCTGAATATCCGATACCAGCTCAATCAAAATAGCGGTGGCCGTCGCTGCAGCGGCTACATAATCGAGCCAGTTGAGTGGCTGTGCGTCCATCGCAACGGCTGCGTAAATCGGCAAGCAAGCGACGAATACGATGACTGTCGGGAAGAGGTGAATCGCGGAAAAATCAGCAAGCATATCCCACTTGCCTGCATTGGTTTTGATGGGCCCGTAGCGCCAGTCCTCGTGTTCGAGTCCAGGCCAGAGCGTCGCCCAGTTGGCCGTCAGCCGGATGCCCCAGAGCCAGACCAGAACCAGAACAAGCCAAGCTCGTATGGCATCAATACCCGATGCCGTTGCCTCGAGCATCCAATAAAGCGCAATCAAGGGTGGTATGACGCTCCAGTAGGCGTCGTAAAAGCTAGAGTTCTTGTAGAGACGACTAAAGACGAAGATGGCGATGGTGGCGGCGATATCCGCCTTGAACATATCCCATATCGGGCTCTGTCCCAGTGCTTGAAGCGTTGCCCAGCCAACGCCCAGAGTAATGAGGTAGGCAAAGGTGACGTGGAGTAAGCCTTTAAACTTCATGGTATCTCTCTTTTTAATTTGCCAAACGCTCGCGAGCGCCAGTTCTTGTTATTAATTTGTTGTTTGCTCTCATGGCTGGTCAGCTAACTCCACTCTCAGCCGTCGCTCTGTCGGTCATTGCAACGCCATGACTAGGGCTTGATTGCCTTCCTGCCTAGACTGAGACGTCTGAAATCCGCACCCGTGCCACAGCCCGAACACCACTCAACAAACACTACCATGGCTTTTGTCTTGTCCACCCGTCTGTCCAGACGGCGTAGCTCAAGAAAATCCATCCGAAGCACGCTGGGTTTCTCATTGAGATGGGCTAGAGGCCTTACTTGCCAATTAAGTCAGAGTGAGTAAGCTCGAATCTCCGGATAGATCATTGTTTGAGGTGCGTCATATGACGGCACAACAACCACCAAAAAGTGCGAGAGCGCCCCTCGGCGA
>JBELJN010000093.1:0-2965 GCA_042090345.1 Halieaceae bacterium
TGAGGGTCTAGTCTGGCAGTGATGGCCGAAATGATATCCACTCAGCGATTGTCAGCAGATCAATGTATGCGCTGTCAGTGCCTTTTGCAGCTAGGGTGGGGCGAGGCTTTAGCGCTAATCTCGGTAGGCGGACTGCAACTTCCACGAGCTAATAAATATATTCATTTGAATGGTTGCACCGTCGCCTTTGTTACCCACAAAGCATAAATCTTGTAATGGTGCGCCTCGCCAGAGCGAGTTACCGCTGCCTGTAGGGAATGTCGCAATCACTGATGCCGTTTGTTGGGTCCGCCTTGTGCATTGTTAAGTAATGCATGAGTGCCGTAGCCGATAGGTCTGCGTTTGGTGTGGGACCAACAAAAACGTGGTCCAATCGCACGGCACCGTTGTGGGCAAGATTAAATCGATAGAAGGGCACGAGCATGGCTTTTCCTTCACGAAATCCAATCGGATGATTTTGAGGGCTAGCGTATGGCTGAGAAACAATGCGCCACTCTTGCTCCTCGGCAAAGGCGGGGTGCTTGAACAGCGCGCAAATACCTAACAAATCCCCTTCAAGTTGATCGAACGAAGACTGCAAGCACGAACTGCTCGCGCAGATAGTCACCACTCTATCGATAATGGTTTCTATGATCTTTGACTGTTGCGCAGGACCGTAAAGGCACTGACCGAGAGAAAACTGCTGTTCTGTTGCGAGGGCTTTGATGGCGCCAGGATTAAACCCGAGGCTCATTCCTTTTCCATGACTCGCGTAGCCACGCCACTGGCTCAGAAGGTTGCCGTTCGCGCGAAACGACGCAGAAAATAGCATGGGGCCTTTGTTGATCTGATCGCGCAGCCAAGTTGAGAAAAACAGCAGTGCTTCGTCATGCTTGGTCTGCACTGACGTTCTCAAGGAAATGGCTTTTTGAAGAAGGTTAAAGGCGTATTTCAGTTCAGTGGAGTCGTTCATATACCGCACATCTGAGGCTCTCAGAGTGCTCGATTCAATAATCCCCATTAAACCTTGTAACGACGTGTAGTGATAAAGCGTATCCGATGGCTCGGCTGAGAAGAGCTCTGCCCGCAATTGATCAATCATTCTCGTGCTCTGCGCAACCTAGGTGTGAGTGGTTGAAGCTGGTAATGCTGATGAGGCTATTAGAGTTTTATGACGATTTTTACATTGAACGATAGGAGGAAATCTCTGCGCTCATGCGGTTATACCTCCAGTTTTGCGCGCCCACCGCAGAATTACAAAAAACGACAGCATAAAAATGGGTATGTCGAGGAAAGTGGTGTAAGTGAGCCAGAAATCTTCCGAGAAATTTTCCGCGACGACATAATTTCCACCGGCAGACACGAGGCCCATAATGCTCATACCTATAGCCACCCGGTTGTGATGTAACGAACCTGGCATGTAGCGCTCGAATCTCGCACCAAAATAGGCGCCTTGCCGCAGCAGCCCATCGGCCAAAAACAGAACTGCCGTGAAGAGTCCTAGCGCCGTGCCCTTCATCTGTACCCAATAGCTGTCTTGTAAAACGAGAGAAAAAGCGGCGGAGATGACTAACATTATAGTACCGAACACGGCAAAACCGCCGAGCAGGTCCACTTTCACGAAGCGTTGTAACAAGACGAGACCTAGGCCCGAAACGCCCCCAACAATAGCGCCAAGGACGAGATCCCCAGTTAGCTTGCTAACGACGTAGAGCAAGGCAGCGAGCCCTAGGTCGGCATAAATGGCATATTTATTTTGTTCCCACTTACTCTCCCCAGCATTCGAAGGAGTCTCGGCCATGCTATTCATGTTTTTCATAAGTGATTCGCCGAAATGCAGGTTTTTTCCTGGGTGGCTTTCATGCACTACGTGGCCGTTTTCGATTACGGCAATCCCTACATTCCACCAATTGTAATAGCCTGATTGGACCTGTGCCTCGAAGCCAGAAGAGCGTCGTAAAGGGTGCACGAATGTGGTGAGCCCATCGATGTATTTGAAGGACTGTTCATTGACGAGAAGGTCGTCGACATATAGCGACGAAATTGTTTTGCTCTGGGTCAACGTGATCTTTACTTCACAACTGTGGTCGTGAAACGTAAACGGCCTCGAATAAGTCCAAATGTCCATGTGGTAATGCGCCTAGGCCATAAAAAGATTCACTGCTATTTTTGCATGTTTTTATAGCGTGAGGAGGGGCTTTCGCGAGAGCTTTCGTAACTCAACCGCCCACCAGATTCCCGTCAGTCGCCATTGTCCCTGGCGATTAAACCCTGCGGGCGCCTTCGCTTTATCACTTGTCTCTCGCCTCTCAGTTACTGATATCGGGGTCGAGGCTGGCTGTAGAGCCCCTCGTAATCAATTCAAAAGGTAAGGTTTCAACTGAGTCTTTATTCGCTATTTGTCTTAGCTCATTAATGAGAAGTGATATCGCCTTTTGCGATATGGCTTGAATAGGTTGTCGGATGGTGGTCAGGGGTGGCCAGATCATTCTCGATATTGGACTGTCGTCGAAGCCGGCGATCGAAACATCATCTGGGACTGACCGGCCGCTGCGAAAAGCGGCCATTGCCAAGCCTGCAGCCATTTCATCGTTACTGGCGAAGATAGCGGACGGGGGTGATGCGAGTTTGAAAAACTGCTCACCGGCCAGCAGTCCGGCTTTAAACGTATAGTCACCTTTGTAGATGTACTCGGATTTGATAGCAAGTCCTCGCTCCTGCATGGCACTTTGAAAGCCCTCAAGACGCCTGCTGGTGGTTGTTGTACCCTCGCGACCTTGAACAAAACCAATGTTAGTGTGCCCCAAATCTGCTAGGTGCCGGGTCATGGTTGCAGCTGCCGATACGTCATCCATGCCAACACTAAGCCCGCCATCGAAGGATTCGCTAGAAGCTATCTTCACGTAGGGGGTTTTTTGTTCTTTCAGCACCGCCAGAACATCGGGTGAGTCACAGATAGGAGGTGGAAGCAAAACACCATCCAAAT
>JBELJN010000094.1:0-2946 GCA_042090345.1 Halieaceae bacterium
TTGGCATGGAGTTGTTGATGGTTCCTGAGTCCCAATTCGACGCTTGGAAGCTGATTGGTCTAAGTTTTTTAGAGCTTAATGCGGTAGACCAAGCTATTGAGGCCCTAAAAGAGGCGATTAAACTGTCTCCTAATGACATTGATTTGCTTGTTGCATTGGGTAGAGCGTTTAGAGCGGGTAAACAAATACCAGCTTCCCTAGCTGTTTATCGTAAAGCAATCGAGCTCGATGAAAGCAATCTGGTAGCTATGAAGGAAATGCATGACAGTGTACTTTCTCTCGGAAGATTGCCCACCAAGGAGATGCAAAACGAGGTAAAAAGTTGCACTTCCTTTTATGAGGAATCTTTAATTTTAGATCCAACAAGGATTGATCTGTATTACTCCCTATCTCATCTATATATAATGCAGGGCCGTAGCGCTGATTCCGTAAGGTTAATTGGTGCTCTGAGAGAAATCCTGCCCGACTGTAATACCGCTAAATATAATTATGCAATGGCATTGAAGGACGCAGGTCGACTAATAGATGCAATTAGCATGCTGGAAAGCATCTCGAGTCCCAGTAGTTTTGATCTGACTGCAAAGATCAATCACTCATTGGGACATGCTTACCTCCAGAAACTTGAGTTTGCAAAAGGCTGGGATTTATACGAATCGCGGTGGCAAGACGAGCATTTCCCGTCTAAGAATTTAAATACCATGAACGACCAGCTCCCAAGATGGAGCGGGCAAAAGGTAGGCAAATTACTAGTTTGGGCTGAGCAAGGGATAGGTGACGAAATTATGTTTTCCTCTGTGTTAGAGGACGCTTGTAGGCTTTGTGAGCTAGTTACAGTCGCTTGCGATGAGCGCTTAATTCAGATTTACGAAAGATCCTTTTCTGGGAACATCAAATTTGTTGATAAATTAAAAAAGACGATCACCGGAAAATTTGATGCGCAGATTCCGATTGGATCGCTACCCATGTTGTTCCGCCGAAATCTTGAAAGTTTTGCTCGGTATAAACGCGGATATTTTCGGCCAAACGACGTTATGGTTAATAAAATTAGAGATAATATTTCGTGCCCTGAAAATTTCGAAATAATAGGTGTATCCTGGTTTTCAAATTCAATAAACCATGGGAGGCTGATAAGAAATACTACGTTAGTCGATTTGCTAAAGAAAATTGGCACTAAGGACCGTTATTTCGTATGCCTTCAATACGGCGAGGTTGAAAAGGAGATTACGGAGGCGAAAAGACTTTTAGGTGTTCAGGTTATAAACCCCGAAGACATTGACCAACGAAAGGATTTAGATAATCTGGCCAACTTGATATCGGCGTGCGATCACGTCGTGTCGGTTGACAATGTAACAGTGCATCTGGCCGGAGCTCTGGGTGTTTCCACTACAGCTCTCATTCCTTCGGTTCCCGATTGGCGTTGGGGCATTAAGGATCAAGAAACTCACTGGTATTCATCTGTGCGCCTGCACAGACAGACAAGTCCATCGTTTTGGCCGTCACTAACCTTGTGACAAATAGGGTGGATATTTGGCTATTGATTTTAAGGAAACTCGATAGAGAATAGGCCTTGGGGGTCCCCTAAGAAAATTTAAGGGTGGCATCGAGGCAAGAGGCTCTTACCCTCCCGATTTATTCTAAAGCTCGAGGTAGTTCTATCACTAATTTCGGTTGTTACGTAAAGAAAAAGTTATAGCTTTCGAGCTTGAGCTTCGATCAGCCGTTTAATTAATTCGAAATGCTCAGGTTTTGGCTTATTTTCTTCTAAATCCCAAACATATTTAGGCAACTTGACTCCGTCTATTTCAATTGCGTGGACGGAGTTGCCCATTATTTCTAGCCAAGGTGCCGACGATATGGCTAGTTTTAACTGGGCACTCCAGAAATGACCATGCTCGCATGTTGATGTCTCCTCGTAGGCCGGTATTCCCATCGTATAATGAAGATTCCCAGATTGCGTACTTACCTCTTCGTAGCCAATAAGTTGGTTCCACTTGGAGTCAAGGGTACCTACCTGGTCCTCATTGAGCCACTCGAGTGTTAGTAAGTTTTGGTTGGTATTCTGAATGTAGTCGGGCGAGAGAATTTTATTTGCTGGGTGTCCGCAATTGATGGCCATAAAAGACGTTTGTTCAAACTTAGCAATACTCTTCACTACCGAAAGTGCATGATCTTTGGTTTGATCCTCAAAGGCGTCATGAATATCAGACAAAAGCAACATGTCCGCATCCATAAAAATCGCCTGCCCTTGAAAATTGCAAAGCCAAGGCACTAAAAATCGTGAAAACGTGAAGGGCGTCAGGCCCCTTCGCGTAATGGGCAAGGTCCTTAATATCAGCGGCGTAATTGATACCGGTCTTGAAGAGTGTTCATAGATTGATGAGGCCAGCGTTGTGAACGAAACTCTTTGTCTTTCATCAAAACCGATAAATACGTTAAGCATAGTTTCACCTCTCTAGTTAAGGGGTCTTGCAGATCCACAGCCACTCATAACGTGTTCATTGCCCACCCATGCTTAAGGAACTTGTGACGGATATCAACATTATTTTTGGGAAGCGTTAAAAAAGTTGTTAAAGAATTCGTTTAATCGGTCGCTATTTTACCTGAAGCACAAATGTACACACGGAGACAACGGATATGCCCCTGTCAATTAATACGAACATTGCGTCACTGACTGCACAACGGTCATTTTTGAATTCGAATTCCGCATTAGAGACTGCATTTGAGCGGTTATCGACGGGTAAGCGGATCAACTCTGCATCGGATGATGCTGCTGGTCTTGCGATTGCGACTGAGCTGAACTCGCGGGTAAGCGGTCTCAACCAGGCGGTACGAAATGTAAACGATGGGCTGTCTATGGTTCAGATCATGGAGGGCACTTACGACGAGGTGACCACGATATTACAGCGTATGCGCGATATGGCGGTTCAGGCCGCTAATGGTTCTTTG
>JBELJN010000095.1:0-2938 GCA_042090345.1 Halieaceae bacterium
TCGCCACATCAAAATCAATCATCACCCACCCTCCAGTTACTAGTAATTATTATCTTCAGCCAATTATTTTAATGATCTTTTAATCAAAACTAGCATCGCGCTTTTGATTGAAAGCATCGCGCGCCTCCTGCGAGTCCTGATGGCGGTAAGCCTCCAGGGTAAACCCCTGTTCGCTGCGATATTTGGCCTCGAGATTACCATCCTCGATACCGTTCAATGCTTCCTTGGCAAGCGTGATCATGATGGTGCTTTTCTCAGCTATCTTTGTCGCGATCTCTAGCGCCGTATCAACCAGCTGCGCTTTGGGTACAACGCGCTCGATGGCACCGAGGCGGTAAGCTTCCTGCGCGTCGATGAACTCACCCGTGAAATACATGTAACGGACTTTTTGGACCGGGAACATCCGCTGCAAGTGTGCGCCTCCACCCATCGCGCCACGATCAACTTCTGGCACACCAAACGAAGCGCACTCTGAGGCAACGATGATATCTGCAGCTCCCGCTATACCGATGCCGCCACCTAGAATAAAACCGTGCAGTGCAACAATGACAGGCTTAGGGTTCCGGTGAATCGCCTCAAAGGTGTCGTAGTTGCCCTTGTTTACGGGCACGATCATGTTCGGGTCTGCACCCAATTCTTTGATATCCACGCCAGCGCAAAATCCCTTGCCCTCTGCGCGCACAATGATGACGGCAACATCGTCACGCGCACCCAGTGCCTTAATCTCAGTAGCGATACCCGCCCACTCTGCGCTGTTAAACGCGTTGACTGGGGGTTTGTTGAAAACTAACTGGGCAATGCCTGCTTCAACGGATGACGAAAACGCCATATCTGATCTCCTACTGATTATTTTTCTGGGGCACTATCGTTTTGGATATGTGATCCGCTGACTGCTGCGCTTCCTCAAGGATGCTCTCAATTAAGTCGGATACTGACGGCAAATCCTCAATCAAGCCTGCCACCTGCCCCGAGGGTAAAATACCCGCATCGGGTTTGCCCTTCACCATAGCTTCTTGAATCATCATTGGCGCGTTAGCAGCCATCAGTGTCTGACCAAACGACAAGTCGCCACTGCGATACATTTTCCAGGCACCGCCCAAGGTCGCGATGAGCGAACCGCCCTGCATTCGGCTAAACGCTAGACCGTTTTTAATTGCACGGGCAAGCAGCCCCAATTGACTGGCTTGGATCAGCCTGTCGAGGTATGAATTGGCAATCATTCGCTGAGGTAAGCCATCGAGCTTTGTGCTGACGACAATTTTCTCCGGCGGCGTTCCCAAGTAAATCTGCTTTGTTGCCTCGGGTACCGGTGATTGTTGCGTGAGTAAAAAACGAGTTCCCATCGCGATACCATCAGCACCCATAGCTAATGCGGCTACAAGACCGCGACCATCCCGAAACCCGCCTGCCGCGGCAATAGGCACATCGATCGCATCGCGCACCTGCGGCACGAGAATCGAGGTGGCGACAGAGCCCGTGTGACCTCCACCTTCGCTGCCTTGAATAACGACCGCATCCGCGCCCATCTCAACCGCTTTAACAGCGTGGCGCTTGGCACCGACGGTAGGAATACAAACGATGCCTGCTGCCTTTAATTTATTGACCGTTGCGGGCGATGGTGAGCGCGAGTAGCTAACGGCGCGGACCTGATGTTCGATGCATAAATCGACAATCTGCTCAGCATGAGGCACATACATATGAAAGTTCACACCAAATGGGGCATCCGTCAGCGCTTTGATTTCGCGGATACCTTGCTCGATCTCAGCAGGTGTCATCACCGCACCGGCTAAAAAGCCAAAGCCACCTGCTTCACCGGTGGCAGCCACCAATTTTGCATCGGCGACCCAACCCATGGCGGTTTGAATAATGGGGTAGCGACACCCCAACAGCTCGGTAAGCCTCGTGTTCATAATCGCACTCGCATTTTATATACCCGCACAGTATCCGAGCCATAATTTACTGCAATCTGAGACGTTGTGGGGCGATAGGCTGATCAGACTATGGGACCCAAACGGAGGCTGTGCGCTTTTGAGCATCTGGTTTAGAGTTTCGAAAACCTGATCGATAAGCCCGCAATGAACGAGTTTACAAAACCCTATTTCGATGCCGTCGCCCAATTGATGGCGTCCACCGCACCTTTCGAGATTGAGACAGTCAACGTCGCGGGTGTGCCGCTCAGAGCCTTCAAAAATGCCGAGACGAGCCTGGGCGCCTTCCTTGCTGCAGGAAGAAACCACGGCGACGCCCTATTCCTTCAGTATCAGGGCGAGTCTTGGACCTACGCAGATTTTTTTATTGCTGTGGACAAGGTCTGCGCTTGGTTGGTCAACGACCGAGGCATTAACAAAGGCGACCGAATTGCAATTGCCATGCGCAACCGGCCCGAGTGGCTGATCGCCTTTGTCGCAATCGTCAACGTTGGTGCTGTTGCGGTCCCGCTGAACAGCTGGGGTAAGGCACAAGAGCTACAGCAAGGTTTGGAAGACAGCGAGGCAAGCCTCGTATTTGCTGACGAGGCGCGACTTAGTTTCATACGCGAGCTCAATGCAAGCCTGCCTGCGGCTTCGGCGGACAGTGGTAACACGAACCACACGACTGCATTGGCCGATATTTTAAGACGCGACACCGCTGTAGCGGCCGAGGTGGTTGCGGTCGATCGCCACGACCCTGCTATTTTGATGTTTACCTCTGGCACGTCGGGTCGACCCAAGGGTGCCATGCTCAGCCACTTCAACTGCTGCCAGGCACTCATGAACGTCGAGTTCATCGGTGCTGGCACCTATATGACCAACATGGAGGAGATGAACCAGCAGTTGGCGAGTCCCATCCCTCCCAAGACGCTGCTGGCTGTGCCTTTGTTCCACATCAGTGGCCTTTTATCGCAAGCCTTGATCAATCTTCGGCATGGACGCGCCCTCTTCATGATGTACAAGTGGGA
>JBELJN010000096.1:0-2867 GCA_042090345.1 Halieaceae bacterium
AGAGTTGGTAAGAACCTACTGAAGCCGAGCTCGTCGCAGAGATCGTCGCCTTGGTCGTATCGCTTGAGGAAGCAGTAGCGTGCGAAAATGTACTTGCGAGTGCAAGCTTATTCGCCGCCGCTTCAAAGTCAGTAACAGCCGCCTTTGCTGAAGAAAACGACGTACTCAGGCCCGTCATCTTGGCTTCGCGCGCGTTTAATCGCGTCTCAGCCGGCACCCTCTCTGCCGCAACCAGACCTGCCACTAACCCATCGATATCGAGGCCCGAGCCCGTGCCTGTGACCGCTACCATGAAAACCTCTCACTCACTTGATTGCCAAACTTTTGGCGCTTGCTTACAGCTAAGCAGGTATCGTGCCAACGTTAGTTGTGACGATTAACCTTCGGCGGAAATCAGCACGCCTGCCAGGGCTTTGGAGCCCACTGGGTCTACATCATGGGTTTCTAAAAATCGTGCAATCGCCACTAAATCTTCACTCGGAATCTGACGAATCACTTCTGAAGTCTCAGCATCCACCACAGTAAAAATAGGCGAATCTATCTGCTCATCGAACGCAACACGAACAGAAGTCGAAACGCTCTCAATGAAGCTCGCAACCGTCGCCGCAGCGCGCTCAACCACGTCATGGTCGAACTGAAGGTCCAGCTCGGCGGGCTTACTCGCCTCTGCCTTTGGCTCCGCGTTTACCGGAGTAGCTGCAGGTTTTGGCGCAGCCTCAGTCGTTCTGATAGCTGACTGGATCTGCGAAGCTATCGATGCACCACCAATCTCAGTAACCATTTTTTTCTATCCTCCCCGAGCTATCTTAAACGCTCGGACTCTAGGCGGAAAAGCCGGACGGTAAAATTACCGCCCGGCTCACCACATTCAAACAACGTCAGTAACTTACTGGAGCAGAGCCAGTACGTTCTGAGGCTGCGCATTGGCTTGAGCGAGAACCGAGATACCTGCCTGCTGGAGGATCTGAGTCTTGGCCAACTGTGCCGTTTCGGAAGCAAAGTCCGCATCCATGATGCGTGACCGCGCGGCAGAACTATTTTCAGCCACGTTCATCAGATTCGATACGACAGAGTCAAACCGGCTCTGAACCGCACCCAACACAGCTCGTTCCGAGTCCAATGACTTAATCGCGCTATCCAGGATGCCAAGTGCCGTAGTTGCACCAGTTGCCGTCGAGATATTGATGTCATCGACCGCAGTGCTTCCTGCAGCAGGTGTTGTAATAGTGCCGTTACCGGTACCCGCTGTGGTCGCACTTGTAAACTGACCAGAGCCATCACTACTGTGCATGGTGTAACCAGTCGATGGTGAATCCGTAGTAAACGTCATCTTCGCCGCAATATGCGTTGAGTTGGTACTTGCCTGGGCAAGGGTGATGGTCGAACCGTAGGCGGTTCCAGTCGTGTCCAAGGCCTGGACGGTAACCGCAGGTGGGGTGCCAGCACTCGCATCGTTTACAGCGTCGAACTCGATGTCTAAATTCTGACCAGCACTGGTCTGGATATCGACAGAACCATCGCCGTTATCAGTGACTGTGAGGTATGAATTCAGAGTCGAGTTGTTCTCGATAGCAGTTTTAAGCAAACCGCCAGCCTCGGCTTCAGTACCAGCTGCAGACGTCATGACAACTGACTGGCCATTGATCTCTAGTGTCACCGCATCAGCAGCGGTATCGATATTGGTCATCGTGATTTTGGCACCGCTAGTAGCCTCAGCCGTTGCAGTTAAACCAGACACACCCGATGTGATTGCAGAGGCAATGGTCGACGCGTCTGCATCTGCAGCTACCGCTACAACAGAGTTGGTAGTCGTACCGTTAACAGTTACACCAAACGTCAGGTTCTGCTGGGTTAGAGGTGTGCTACCGATAACAGCTGCGGCGGTCGCTCCCGAAGCACCAATAAAGTTGTTGAATGCAACCGAGCTAGTACCCATAACTGAAGCCGCGCTTGAAGAAATGCTGAACGCTATAGTCTCGCTTGCATTCGCACCAACTTGGAAAGCCTGGCTCGTGAACGTACCGTCAAGCAACGCAACGTTACCAAACTTAGTATTGCTGCTGATACGACCCATCTCAGCAACCAATTGAGTAACCTCTGTTTGGAGAGCCTCACGATCGCTGGACGAGTTTGATGCGTTAGCTGACTGAACAGCCAAAGTACGCATGCGCTGAAGCAGCTCTGAAGTCTCGTTAAGAGCACCTTCAGCAACCTGCGCCACTGAAAGGCCATCATTGGCATTACGAACCGCCTGGTTAATGCCGTTGATTTGTGAAGTCAGTCGGTTTGCAATTGCAAGGCCCGCCGCATCATCTTTTGCGCTGTTAATACGAAGGCCAGAAGACAAACGCTGCATTGCTGTAGCAGCATCTTTCTGACTAGTGGCCAAGTTGCGCTGCGCAGTGAGCGAAGCGATGTTGGTGTTAATAGTCTGTGCCATGTTGTCACTCCTTGTGGCCCGCGGGGCGCGCCGTTGATTAAGTAAGAAGTTGGCACTGAAAACATGAGACCAATGCCGCTTCACCCCAATTAGCGACTCAGCACAAAAAAGCTTTAGAAAAAATTTGCGGGCAGGGCGACGTACTGAGCGTTGCAGGCGGGAACAGGTTTTCACCAACCAAACGCTGGGCGTCATTTATTCATTCGACGTACGTTAACGATCGCGTTACCTGACTAAAACAGCACAACTGCCGAGGGCGAGACGAGGCCCGCAGATAGCGCCTACAGATAGTTAAATAAGGAGAGACTCTGCGTTTTGGTATACGCCTTCTGCGCGGCTTCAAGCGCCACCATCTGAAGATTCATCTCGGTAATGGCTTTGGTGTAGTCGAGGTCTTCAAGGCCTGACAGCGTTTCCTGAAGACGCA
>JBELJN010000097.1:0-2860 GCA_042090345.1 Halieaceae bacterium
AATTGTCACTCATATGCTGCTCCAAGTTTATTTATTATCGCGTGCACCTGCCTTAATCGTGAGTCAATTGGCTCAAAAAAAACCCGCCTTTCGGCGGGTTCATATTGACGAGCTGCTTTAGAGATCGAGCACGATGTCAACACCATAGGTAGCTGGATCACCCCACTGGTGTACTGCCAGTCCGAGGTCCGCACCGAAGTTGTAGCCAAAGGTCCTGTAGTCCTCGTCAGTAATGTTCCGACCCCAGGCTGATATCGACAAGCTTCGGCCATCGGATAACTCTTCGCCCCATGTCAGACGCGCGCCAACGACGGTGCGCTCCTGATTACTGGCCTGCTGGTAGTTGACAGGTAAGTCGTCTGAAGGATCGCTAGTAGTACCCATGCTGTAGTTACTGGGCGAGGTACCAATGCTGATCGTCTCGTCTTGGTAATTGGCGGACAATTGGAAGTCAACCGACGAGCTGCCGCGCTCCATCAAGGACCAGTTTAGTGCAACGTATGCCGCATTCTCGGGTGTGATGCCGTTGGTCGGTGTAAGCTGCTGATCTGGGATTGCTGGGTTTTGATTGGCAACCGCGGGGAAGACATCAAAGCTGCGGTCGATGAACGCGTAGTTACCCGTCAACGAGAGGCTGTTGGTAATCAACCAGGCGAAATCGAATTCTAAACCAGTACTCGTGAGCTTGGCCGCATTTTCAACTTCGGTCGAAATACCGCCACCGTCACTTTTAACCGTACTCACCTGAACATCATCATAGGTGTAGTTGTAAAGTGCAGCATTCAAGCGCAACTTGCCGTCCATCAGCTGAGACTTGACACCTAACTCGATGCTCTCGATTGTTTCCTCATCAAAGGCATCACCACCGCCGTCGAAAGCCCCACCGTTAAAGCCACCTGATCGGTAGCCTGTTGTGTAGCTTACGTAAGCATTCGCGCTGTCGCTGATGTTGTATTTGGCTACGAGGCGGCCACTGAGGTTATCGAAGCTCTGCTCGTTGTAATCGCCATAGACGCCCGCTGCCTCGGGAATGGCACTTATGTTACTGAGATCAGTGATGTAGCCGCCACCCAGATCGAAGTTGGCACGTACCACGGGTGGCACTTGACCAAAGGCTTCTCCAATCGCTAAGCCGATGTAGCCGCCGACGCCCTGAGAACCCGATGGAAAGTTACGCCAGCGATACGTCATGTATTTCTCTTCATCGTTGTAGCGTAAGCCCGCGGTAAAGTCCCACTTATCGGATGCGTGCCACGTGGTCTCTGCAAAGACAGACAGCGCTTCACCGCCCACATCGAAGCCTCGGCTTTGCGATGACGCCAGTGCGTAAGTCGCGTTCTGCAGATTACGGAATTCCCCGAAATCTTCCCAGTGATATGCTCCAACCGACCAATCAAAATCGCCTGATGTTCCGACAACCTGAATCTCATGACTCTCTTGCTCATAGTCGTTAGCGGCAATGGTGTCGAAGATGCCGCCAGCACCGTTCGCAATAATCGCATTGACCGTGGCCGTGGCGAGTTCGTGGTCCATTGTGTTGGGAATGGGCGCACCGAACACAGAGTCAGGAATAACGCCGGCGGTGATACCACCTTGGCCATCGGGCAAGCCACCTAGGAGCGCGCCTCCAGCCGTAGCGATGGTCAGGTAGCTTTGGATACCGCTCCGAACTGAGTTGTCCATCCCGTCCAGATCACTGACTGTGTAGTCGTTGAACTCGCGTTTGCCGTAGATATAGCGAACCTGAACATCTTCCGTCAGTTCAAACGTTGCTTTCAACGTGACAAGTTCGTTGTCCACTGATGCAAAGCCACCACCATCGGACGAGCCAGTTCCCGGGTTGTTGTCCGCGTTAGCAAGTCGATCGGCCGACCATGCTGTAAAATCATTTGCCCAACCTATGACGGTTTGCGCTGTGTCGACCGGGTAATTATTGAATCCCAGTGCTGTATAGAGTGGTGCAACAAATCCAGGCGCGAGCTCAGTAGGGGTAATCATTCCTGCGATGCCCTGTGCAATACCGGCCACGGTTTGCGCCTGGCTTGCCGAGTCAATAGGCACATTTGCCAAGTCACCACCCGCAGCAAAATAGCCGGCGACTGCCGCAGCTGTCGGGTTGAGGCCGGTGACGATCGCGTGATTGTCGAGCTCGTTATTCACTTCACTTTTGCTGTAGGAGGCGTCTAGGGTGAGCCGCTCACTGACATCCCACTGGAGTGCGAATCGGCCACCCTTACGATCAACACTGTTGAAGCCGTCCTGCGCAGGGTTTGTATTGTCCCAAAACGGGTCGCGCTCGCGACTAAAATACGACAAAGAGGTTCTGACGGTGTCACTGAGCGGCAGGTCAACTCGGGTAGAGATGTTGGTTTGACTGTAATTGCCAGTGGTCGCTCTCAACTCCAAGCCTGCCTCGTCTGAGGGTGCTTTCGAGATGTAGTTAATAGCACCCGAAATGGAATTGCGTCCTGACAGGGTGCCCTGTGGTCCTTTCAAAATCTCGACGCGAGCCAGATCCGTGACATCAACCGATCCACCTTGGTTCTTACCTATGTAAACACCATCAATGTAGCGAGCTGCTGCCGGGTCTACCGAAATTTGCGGCGCACCATCTCCAATACCGCGAATGGCGAAGGCTGTGCTTGAGCCACCCTGCGGAGAGCCGTAACCCTGTATCCCTGCAATCTGATTGATAAGGTCTAGGTTGCTTCTGATACCTCGCTCTTGGAGCGACTTTTCTGAAAGGGTTTCGATTGAGATCGGCGTGTCTTGGACATTGGCTTCTCGGCGCTCTGCCGTAACGACGACTTCCTCGAGTTGCGCGAACGCCGTTTCAGCGGTCAGAACTGCCAGGACGGCC
>JBELJN010000098.1:0-2853 GCA_042090345.1 Halieaceae bacterium
TACGTTACTCCCTCGTCTTCAAAATTACAATTGCACTTTTGTTTCCATTAAAGACGACGCGCTTTTGTTACGGTTTTCTTCGCGTTTAGTGTTGAAGCGTTCGTAAAATAATGCTCAACTGCAAGTTGTGCCAAAAATTATGACGGCTACATTACACAAAGTAAAAAAATAATTTAGTAAGAAATAACTGACAAAAAATTACAAAAAAAACGTCCTAAGGAGTAACTATGAAGCGGATTACACCAGCTTGTATCGGTGGGAAAGTCCTACCGTTTGCCTTGAGTTTGCTAAGTGCAAACCTCATTCTTGCCAACACTGCCTTCGCCCAGAATGACACCACGTCACTCGAAGAGCTCGAAGAGGTTGTCATTACGGGTTCCTACATAAAAGGAAGAGGAACCGATGAGGCCTCACCCGTTGAAGTGCTGAACAGCGACTACATTCAAAAAACCGGTGCTATCACGGTTGGTGAACTGACACAAAAATTGGCGGTCAGCACCGGTGCAGAAACCAACCCTGACAGTTTTACATCGGGCGAGTTGCAAGGCACGACTAACGTGAACCTGCGTGGTCTCGGTTTGACCTCGACCCTAGTGCTGATCAATGGCAAGCGACAAACACTTGCTGCGGCAGTAGCCAACGATGGCTCTGTCTTTGTTGATACATCGACTGTCCCAATGGCGGCGCTTGAGCGTGTCGAAATCTTGAAGGAGGGTGCGACCGCAATCTATGGCTCTGATGCGATAGCGGGCGTCGTAAATTTCGTTCTCCGCGATGAGTTTGAAGGCTTTGAAATGTCGGCCGGCTATCAGACCACTGCGACTAGCAGTCAGGACACTTTTGACATCAGCGTGCTAGGTGGTTGGGAGAGCGGCGACACGAATTTCGTGTTCGCAGCGAGCTTCCAGCAGCAAGATCCACTGAGCTCTGCTGAGCGTGGCTACACTACGATCAATGCCGCGAGTGCGTTAGGACGAAGCTTTTTGTCTTTGGTTCCGGACAATGTTGGTACGGGTGCGTATGCTGGTACTTACAATTTTCTTGAGACCGTTCCAGACGCCAATTGTGTGGCGAATGGCGGTGTGCCGAGCGGCGGTTTTGTTCCGACTGTCGGTGGGGAGAAGTGTGGTTTCCTTTACGGGCCGCGATTTAATCTCGTTAACGATGAAGAGCGAACCAACCTGTACGCATCGATGAAGCGTGACATGACTAACGGTGTGACCATGAAGGCAGAACTGGGTTTTGTTAAGAACGAAGTGTTTGACAACCCGCAGTCGCCTTCTTATCCAAACCTAGCTTACCCTACTATTCTGCCAGGTCAGGCCGGTAGTCCATTTGCGGGCCCCGTTC
Source organism: Halieaceae bacterium (assembly GCA_042090345.1). GTDB lineage: Bacteria > Pseudomonadota > Gammaproteobacteria > Pseudomonadales > Halieaceae > Luminiphilus. The sequence continues at coordinate 1,351 of JBELJN010000098.1, forward strand.
GCTGGTACGGTCGGCCATTCGGTTCCGAGTCTCCTTCGCCTAACGCACCCCGCAACTCCGAGACTATTCGTGCGGCAATCGATTTCACGGGCTCATTCTCAAACGACTGGGATTGGAATGCATCGCTGACCTATTCAGAAAACGATCGCGAGGCTTACCAGCCCGATACATATAAGTCGCGATTGGAAGACGCGCTTGCGGGCGTTGGAGGAGCGAGTGGCACTGAAACGTTTAACATTTTTGACCCGAGCCAGAACTCAGCAGAGTTGAAGGACTATTTGACTGCAAACACCTACACCAACCGGGTGACCGAGATGCTCGTAGGTGATTTGGTGGTGTCTGGATCGTGGATTGAGATGCCGGGTGGTACGTCATCGGTGGCCTATGGTGCGCAGTGGCGGAGCGAAGGCTACAAGGTGAACCGCAGTGACGAGTATATTCGGAGACTAGATCCGGTCACTGGCAACATGGTCGTAGATCTCATCTTTCTGGGAGGCGGTAACCTAGTCGATACCAACAGGGATGCCATGGCGGTATTTGCTGAGGCGAATTTGCCAGTGAGTGAGTCGGTCGAGTTGAGTGTAGCCGGTCGTTATGAGTCACTCGATACCGACAACAGCTTGGACTCCAAGATCTCTCTGCGTTGGCAGATGGCTGATAACTTGGTGTTCCGTGCCTCGGGCTCGACAGCCTTCCGTGAACCTTCACTGGTTCAGTTGAACAACGTGGGTACGTCATTGCAAGGTCTCATAGATCCTAACACCGGTTCGTCAAGCGCGACGTTCGTCAAGGTTGTAGCTCAAGGTAACACCACCTTAAAACCCGAAGAGTCGACCAACACTAACCTCGGTTTGGTGTGGAGTGCCAGCGACAACCTAGATATGCGGGTTGACTACTGGAAGTTTAACTACAAGGACGTGATTACAGTAGAGAACGCACAGGCCAAGCTCTCTGCTGATCCCGATGCCGACTATGTGTCCCGAGTCGGTGGTGCACTGAGTGGCGTTGATGTGTCATTCATCAATGCTGCCAAGGTGAACACCGATGGTGTCGACGTAGCTGTTGACTGGAATATTCCAGCTGGTGGTGCCGGTGACTTCGGCCTACGGTTGGCTGCGACGCAGTTCTTCAAGTACGAGATTCCTACGGCTAACGGCACCAAGGACGTAGTGGGTTTGTTCAACCACGACAACTTTGTCCGGTCGATGCCAAAGACCAAGTGGAATCTGACCGCTGATTGGGAGAACGGTAACCACAGGTTAGCAGCCGTGGTATTCAACACGTCTTCGTATCGCACTGAGCGCGCTGTTCCTGCATCAGCTCAGGCATTGGGCTTCACTGACTCAATCGATAGCTGGATGACCATCGATCTGCAGTACAGCTATAGTTTTATGGTGGGCAGCACTGAGGGTGTGTTTACATTAGGTGGTAAAAACATCACCGATGAAGAAGCGCCTCGTGTCTACGATGCGGCGAACTTCAGCTACGATCCAAAGCACCACG
>JBELJN010000099.1:0-2849 GCA_042090345.1 Halieaceae bacterium
GAAGCGTCCAGCCAGCCCACCAGGGGTTAGATCCATCGGGATTGACCGCACCGATAAAGTCCGTCGCATCCAAGTACGATGTATTGGCCGTTGACTCTGAGAACGCACCGTTGATCTCAGTCCAGTTCAGTGGCGCAGCCAACACTGCTTCGGCTGCCTGTGACGCCAGAATCGAATCGAGCGCTGGATCGGCAACCACTACTGATGCATTGGCTACAGCGTCTGCACCTGCCGCACTATCCGCTGACACCAGAGCACCGCCGCTACCATCGTTGGCACAGTCCTGTATCCAGTTGTTGAAAACAAGCGCTGTATTGACGTTTACTTCAGCACCGCCTCGGATTCGAGCGCATGACTCAAACGTATTGGTTGCATCATCCGCTACCGTCGCCACGACATTGTGGAAGAATCCACCTGACTTCGCCTTGAACTGCATGATGTAAGAGTCGTCGTTTGCTTGCTTGTCAGCAATGATAGTGACGTTAGCAACAGTCGGCTTCGACAGAGGCTCATCGGCACCTTGGGTGTCCATCTCGAAAGCTTCACCACTGCCTTCACCCGACTGCTTAACGATGACGTACTGCATATTGCCTCGGTAGCCCTCGTCCCAGTCGACTGAATCGTCACGCGCTGCTGTTACCACCGCGTACTTAACATTGACATCACCGCCGTAGAACTCGATGCCGTCATCGTTATTGTCGTGAACCTGGATGTATGACATCTCGGTACCGGATCCAACGCCATTCAACGACAGGCCATTGATCTCATCACCGTCGGAGTTAATCAGGTAACCACCCTCGGTGATAATGACGTACTTGAGCGTGCCGCTGTTGTCTGCTCGAGTTTCACCATTGATCTGACCAAAGTTGCCAGCACCACCTTCCGCAGTGATGTTACAAAGGTCTTCGGTGCAGGTGTTGTGACGACCAAAGCCGCTGATAATGACACCACCCCACTCGCCGGCGCCCACGTTATCGTCGTCCTCAGAGCTAAAGATAATCGGAGCAGTGGCAGTACCAACTGCTTCGATCTTGGCACCGCGATTGATCTGCAGTACTGCAGCAGTCAAGTAGGTGCCATCAGAAGCAGTGAGACCCTTCACCTCGACGCCTGCGTCGATAGTCAGCGTGGGTGTCGTTAACTCGGCACCGCCCTGTGTGAAGCCGGCAGAATCGAGAATCTCGGCGCCGTTACCAAACTGGACTCGACCGTTCAGCGTGTACGTATTACCCGCTACCAAGCGCATATCGTCGTTGTAGACACCTTCCAACTGACAAACGTTGACAGCTGTTTCTGTTGTGCCCTCAGGACAAGCGATTTCTACTGCATCGGGTGTACCGACAGAGCCGGGAACAGTCCAACCGTCCCACCAAGCGGTTGTTGCCGCTGGATCAACCGCACCGATGTAATTAGTCGCATCGAGGTAAGCCGCATCTGCCACTGATTCTCCGTATGCCGCATTAACCGCATCCCAATCCAATGGAGCATCCAATATGGCAGATGACGCCGTTGAAGCACCCAACGAATTGAGGTTAGCAAACACCGCATTGACATTAGCCGAGGCTGCCGACATGTCTACGGTTGCCAGCACACCATGGTCACCTGGCGCATTCGCACAGTCTTGGATCCAGTTGTTGAAGACTAAAGAAGTACCAACATTGGCCTCTGAACCACCCCTGATTCGAGCACAAGTGTCGAAGGTGTTGGGTGAATCCGCCGCCACTGTCGCGACCACGTTGTGGAAGAAACCGCCCGACTTCGCCTTGAACTGCATGATGTAAGAGTCATCGTTCGCTTGCTTGTCAGCAATAATAGTGACGTTCGATACCGTAGGCTTGGACAGAGGCTCATCGGCTCCCTGCGTATCCATTTCAAAAGCCTCACCACTACCAGATGGAGACTGCTTGACCATTACGTACTGCAGGTTGCCCTGATAACCCTCGTCCCAGTCGACTGAATCATCGCGAGCCGCCGTAACCACAGCGTATTTCATGTTGACGTTACCGCCGTAGAACTCAATACCGTCATCAGAGTTATCGTGAACCTGGATGTACTCCATCATGGTTCCATTACCGACACCATTGAGTGACAGACCGTTGATCTCGTCGCCGTCAGAGTTAATAAGGTAACCCCCTTCGGTAATGACCACGTACTTCAGCATACCGCTGTTGTCATTTGGCGTGCTTCCATCAACCTGGCCAAACTTGCCAGCGCCGCCCTCGGCAGTGATGTTACAAAGATCATCCGAGCAAGTGTTGTGTGGACCAAAACCACTGATAATCACACCACCCCACTCACCAGGACCCACCATATCGCTATCTTCAGAACTGAATACGATTGGCTCATCCGCTGTACCCACGGCCATGATCTTCGCGCCGCGGTTGATCTGCAGAACCGCAGCTGTCTGGAAAGTACCATCAGAGGCGGTCAAACCCTTAACTTGTACGCCAGGCTCAATTGTCAGAGTTGGAGTAGTAAGAGTGTCGCCATTGGCAAGTGTGTTGGCAGTTGCCATATCGGCAGAGCCATTTCCTACCTGCACACGGCCGTTCAGCGTGTATGTGTTGCCCGCAACCAGCGTCAGATCTGTGTTAATTGAGCCTGACAACTCGCAGGTATCGGCTGAAGTCTCTGTAGTGCCGTCTGGACATGGCACATCGTCGCCTGCGGGTTCAGGCTCAGGCTCGGGTGCCGGCGCTGGGTTGTTGGTTGTATTGTTGCTATTGCTCTGACTGTTGTCAGTAGTCGGCGCATCGATAACGATAGTTGCCTCGTCACCGTCACTGCACCCGCTAAGGCCCACCAGGGCCCCGGAGGCTAATAGAGCCATTACTAGCTGCTTGTTCATT
>JBELJN010000100.1:0-2847 GCA_042090345.1 Halieaceae bacterium
ACGTGTGCTCTTCCGATCTCTGGTATCAAGATTGACTACGTTGCCCTGTACTAAAATCGTAACGCTGCAGTATCAAACGATCACCTGACGGTGTCACAACCTGGTCAACCAAGACAATCGAGCCGCTTTCATTAAGCATAATGATGTTCGGTCCGAATCCATCACATACTTGTTGCCATGTGCCAGATAACTCCGCACCGGGAGCCCACATCCAACTCTGACAGACCGTTGCGAACTCACTCGTTCGACTACTGATCGTTCTAGGACCATCATTACCAACTGACTCTATCGTGACTCGGTCCAAGTCGCCCAAGTCGAATCCTGATACCGAGCGTACGAGCCAGCCATCAAACTCCACTCGACCGTCAGAATCGGCATTAGCAAACAGAATAAAGCCCTCGCGCTGGTAGGCTGCCAACAGCTGACCCTGATCCCCAAGAGAGGCCAGCCAGATGGCATCTCTTGGCACAGTCAGCGACGCTTGATTGTCAGCGCCAAACTGCGCTCTGACGGCATCAACCTGCGGAAAACTAACGCTACAACCGGAATTGACCAAGAGCGCCACCCCCAGCGCACAACAGCCCTTTAAGAAATCTTGCTCCATTATGGAGATAACCTCGTATCGATTCGGAAGCTATCAGCTCGAGCCTCACGTAGATCCCAAAAAATATCACCCGACAAACCTTCCAGCCGCTGTCCTCCATCCCGCTGAATGGGCCTTAGTCTGCTAGTGAAATTCGAGCGACCCGAATTACTCCCGAATAAACTACTGAGCGGCACTTGGAAATAGAATCCCTTGTCGAAAGAACCCTCACCAAAATCTTCGGAGGAGACATCCGTCAGCGTTCCCCAAACACCTATCTGCCAACCATTCCTAAAGGTTCGGCGAACTTCAAACGTTACGCCTTTATCCTCGGCAAGATATTGGCCCACGTGCACACCAAAGTCATAGTCGTAGAAATCTGACGCATAAAACGCGGAGACAAACCCGGTCATAACGGAGTAGTCTTGCAACCCCAGTCTACCGTCATAGTCTCGTTTTTTAACGTAGGCAAGCGACGCACCATAGGCGATACGAGATTGAGCGGGCCAATACAACACCTCGGTGGCGACACCTGAGTACATTTGCTCAAGCACGCCAGTGACTACGCGAGCGTGAATTCCTCTGCCAACACTAAAACGACCTTGAAGGGCGAGCTTATTGACCCTAGTCGCACCGTCATCTAAGTACTTGACGATATCAGTCCGCACTGGAGGTAACACTGAATCGGTCTCACGCCGATTACTCTCATCGAAGTTCTGTACCAAATTAAACGCTAGTGACGACTGCATGGTCCAATGTGAATTAAAACGGTAAGCGGAGTCCACAGCAGCATAGAGTTGATAACGAACCGGCGCGTCCGGATCGAATAGCTGAACTCTGGTTTGCAGATTTACAACCGTGGCTAACTTGTCGCTGACTCTTGGATCGCTAAAGTCAGGATTATTCAGAGTTCTGCCGCTGATAACCCTTACTCGATGAAGGTCATCATCGAAACTCGTCTTGTCTAGTTTGGATGAAGGCCTAGGCATAACGACGGTACTGCTTCGGTGTCCTTTTTCTTCTATTACAAAATAAATTGTTTCGACTGTTGCAGGAAGGTGAAGATCCGCAAACGCCAAATGGGCTGAAAGTGCATCACTCCACATCTGAAAATTTAGATTAGCGACAACAAGTTCAGCTGTTTTTTCATCTGACGACAAGCTAGCCTCTCTCACAGACAAACCTGAGCGAGTAGCGTCAAATCTTAATCGATCAAACCAGGTGTCTTTTTTATAACCCTCAGGCAACTCTGACTCTGGAAGATAAAAACTAGAAATGATAGGTGGTGCAGTCTGTTTGGCAGGCTCCGCTTTAGTATCGAAGTACGACTGCCATCGCAACCCAATCTCATCGCCATGTTGAACTGAAAATGCCAAGTCCAGATTATCTGCGGCATGCCAAGTGGCACCAAACGACCATGGACTTGACGGCTCAGGTGCTCCTCGACTCACATCTCGGGTGTATTTATCGGGGTTGTACTCCACCATCGTCGTAAGGGGTAGCGCATCAAACGCATAAGACATGCCGCCAAATACGCCGATTTCAGGGCCTGAGAAAAAATCCCCAAAGGCAAACTCACCCGTATCATCAATACCTACGGAGGCTCTTCTACTTTCAAATCTGTTATCAAGGTATGTCAATGGGTTAGTTGCAATGCCGCGGTCTGCCAATCGACCCCAGCCGAGGCCAAGGGATGCATCCAACTGACCAAACCGCTTGGAAGCAACTATATACTCAGCACCAAAGACCCCAGTACCTACGAGATCACGAACCCCAACCGCAACCTGAGGCAACATCCCCTGTTCAGCTTCTTCCCAGAGCAGCGCTTTGACCTCGTAATTTCGATCCCAATAAAATTCGTTCTCAAAGCCCGAATATCGATAGGTCATCTCAAACCAAGGAAGCGCCTGATAAGTCAGCGAAAACTGCTTGTATCTCTGGTCGTAGGCGGCAGTGAAACTAAGGCTACCATCGGCTTTCATACGAGCTGTAGGAGTATCTAAAAGACCCGTTGTGCCAAAGTCACTCGCTTGAACGGACATGCTGGTAAAAAGGCACATCAAAGCACAGCGAATTGAGGCTTTGTAAAACCGGTATGTAAAGCTCGACTTTTTTACTGACATATCCACAAAAAAAGGGAGCAATTGCCCCCTTTTATCAATCAAAGTCTAAATAAGGTCTTGAACCTGTTGACGTGAAATCGCCTGAAATCAATTTGTGCCAGTCGTTCCCGTTGTTCCTGTTGAACTGTCGTCGGTCACTTC
>JBELJN010000101.1:0-2835 GCA_042090345.1 Halieaceae bacterium
GGCGGAAAAATATGCCGGCCCCTGATAGAGCCGGCGTTTTCTTTTACTGAACCGCACAATATCGGTCCCTAAAGAGGTCCTAGAGGACAGTAAACATGACGGCATGAACCGACAGCATTGTCAGCGCGAGAGTACCAATCAAGAACAGTAAAAACCTCACGGTGATGGTATTGACGTACATTTGCCAGAAGCTATGAACAATCCGAGATATTGCGTAGGTCCACGCGGCGTAAAGCGAGTAGGTCGATGTGTCACCTGCCATCGCCAATATGATGACCGCTGCATAAAACACCGTGGGCTGCTCCATCAAATGCGTGTAGTTATGAGCGGTCCAGTTGGCACCCTGCGGCATCGATGCTTCACCATCAACGCCTCGCATACCGGGCGGTAGTTCTGACAGTTTCATGCCTGCACCCACGCGACGGGCAACGAGAATAAAGGTCATAAGCGTAGACCAGAGGGCAAGAAGTGCTGCGGCGCCCAAAATGGGATTTACTGTATCCATAATCGATCTCCAAAAAGTGTATCGGCAGTTATTAATGTTATAGCGATAGGTACGGCGTAGACCGTGTTGTCAGTGTCTAACACAACGGTGCTCACATGCTAGACTTCTGCACCGATATTTCGACTGAGAGTTAAGTCCATGGTTATCAAGCCTAAAGTTCGCGGATTTCTGTGTACCACCACACATCCTGTTGGGTGCGATGAGAATGTCCGTCGTCAGATTGAACATGTGAAATCGAAAGGTGATGTCAACGGTGGACCCAAGCGGGTACTCGTCCTTGGCGCATCGACAGGTTATGGACTGGCCTCCCGCATCACGGCGGCCTTTGGATCCGGTGCATCAACCATAGGCGTGTTTTTCGAAAAAGAAGGTAACGAGAAGAAGCCGGGAACCGCCGGCTGGTACAACTCGGCGGCGTTTCATCGTTATGCAGACGAAGCCGGCCTGTACGCTAAGAGCATCAATGGTGACGCCTTCTCGGCAGAGCTCAAAGATAGCGTTATCGATCTGATTAAACAGGATTTAGGGCAGATCGATCTGGTTGTCTACAGTCTTGCCGCACCGCGCCGCACTCACCCAGTTACAGGCGATGTCCACATATCGACCTTGAAGCCCATCGGGTCAGCGGCCGTCCAAAAAGGCATCAACACTGACAAGGGAACCATTCAGGAGTTTCACCTCGAACCCGCCTCTCAAGAGGAAATCGGCAATACGGTTGCCGTCATGGGGGGCGAGGACTGGCAGATGTGGATTGAAGCGCTCGACGACGCCGGTGTTTTGGCCGATGGCGCAAAGACCACAGCCTATACCTACATCGGTGAGAAAATTACCTGGGACATCTACTGGCACGGCACCATTGGTGCGGCAAAGAAAGATCTTGATAAGCGGGTTGTTGCTATTCGCGACCGATTGGCGGCAAAAGGCGGCGATGCGCGCGTGTCCGTTCTCAAAGCAGTCGTTACCCAGGCTTCGGCGGCCATTCCCGCCATGCCGATCTATCTCGCTATTCTCTTTAAAGTCATGAAGGCGAGAGGCACTCACGAAGGCTGTATCGAGCAGATTGATCGCCTGTTCCGCGAAGCACTTTACGGGGATAAGTCGCTGGATGACGAAGGTCGCTGTCGCGTGGATGACCTTGAGCTCATACCAGAGGTTCAGGCAGAAGTCGCTGGGCTGTGGGATCAGATAAACACTGACAACCTCGATGAGTTATCTGATTTTGCGGGTTACCGCCAAGAGTTTTTGCAGCTCTTTGGATTTGAAGTCGATGGTGTTGATTACGACGCTGATGTCGACCCCGCAGTTACTATTGCGCAGCTGGTGAGCTGACATGCAGGGCTACGATGAGGCAGTTCAGGTATCTCCACGTATTCGACGGTTGGTCGCACCAAACCCCAGCGTGATGACCGGTCCCGGGACTAATACTTACCTTATTGGCACAGACAACGTAGCGGTGATTGATCCCGGTCCAGCGATTGACGAGCATATTGAACACATCATGCGTGTGGGTGATGGTCGGATAAGCCACATTTTTTGCACGCACACGCACCCAGATCACTCGCCGGCGGCGGCGCATTTGGCGCGTGAGTTGAATGTCCCCATGATTGGCGCGGTGACGGCGGATGATCAGCATCAGGATTTGACCTTCAAGCCCGATGTTCACCTCACACAGGATGCTGTCTTTACCGGTAACGACTGGACAGTGCGTGCCATACATACCCCGGGCCACGTGGATAATCATTTCTGCTTTTTATTGGAAGAAGAGGGGATGGTGTTTGCGGGCGATCACATCATGAACGGATCAACCGTGGTTATCGTGCCTCCGGGTGGCAACATGAAAGCGTATATCGAATCATTGCAACGTCTGTTGAATTACAACGTGACCGCCATTGCACCAGGTCATGGTGACGTCATCCCCGGTTGTCGCGATGAGGTTGAAAAGCTCGTGCGTCATCGACTGATGCGTGAGGCTAAGGTCGTCGCCAATCTCGAAAGGGGCGGTCCCGTATCTATCGAAACACTGGTGGTATCCGTATACGATGACGTCCCCGAAGCGATGCACCGATGGGCGCAGCTGTCATTGCTTGCTCATCTGCTTAAACTAGAAGTTGAAGGCCGAGCGCAACAAGACGCCGGCATTTGGTCACTCGCGGCATAGACCGCAAATATACTAACGATAACAGCCAGATAGAGAGGTAGATCATGCAAGGCTTGATGATGGATTTCCCACTGACGATTACGTCGATTATGGAACATGCTGAGCGTGTTCATGGCGCACAGGAGATCGTCTCCGTCACGCGGGATAACCCGCGCCATCGCTATACGTACTC
>JBELJN010000102.1:0-2791 GCA_042090345.1 Halieaceae bacterium
GGCAGGGAAATCAAAAAGTCCAAGAGTTGATGGCGTTGTGGGCGTCCATGGAAAAGCCCCTTGCCAATCAAGATGCCGAGGTGAGTGAGCATTTACTATCACTTGTCATGGCTATGGTGAAAGCAGTTTTGCGGCGCGAACTCTCCACCGATGAAGCCTTCATCAGGCGGACATTAGGGGAGGCGCTGCAGGTGCTGGCCGAGAGTCGCGCGCCACTTGAGATCAGACTAAATCCAGCAGACAAAGCTGCGGTCGAGACCCATCTAGGCGAGCACAGACTGACCGCCGAGCTTGTTTCCGACAACTTGGTTTTGCGCGGTGGGTGTAAGGTCTCACGGGGACATGCCCTTGTCGACGCGACGATTGAACAGCAGTGTCGGGCATTATTAGAGCAATTGGTCTTAGTCGATGAGACATCAGAGACAGCGGCAGAATCGGCGACACCGCTTGATCCCGATCGCATTAGCCAAAGAGCAGATCGATTCGCGCCCGGTGGCAAAGATGACGACTGAGGCGGTATTTCAGGCCGAGCAAGGCTCTAGAGTCAAATCACGGGTCAGTTTTTTAGCCGAGCATCTGACGCGCCCACAGCCGGAAGCTTCCGGGCAGCTCGTCAGGTTGGCTGGTATGCGACTCGAAGTTGCAGGGTTGCGTGCAAGCATTGGCTCGCGATGTTGGATAGAGACAGGTCACCGCCAAGGCATCGTTGCGGAAGTCGTGGGCTTTGAGGGTGAGTTACTAATTTTGATGTGTGAAGGTGCATCCACAGGCCTGACGCCCGGCGCCAAAGTAACCCTACTCGGTGACGGCGAAACAGTTACCGTGGGTGAGCATCTGCTGGGACGAATTATCGATGGTGCGGGCAGGCCGCTTGATGGCTTTGCGCCATTAACGGGCCCCACGGTTCCGCTGCGCGGCGTTAGCATCAGTCCCATGGCGCGGCAAAGCATTGCGCAGCCGCTCGACGTGGGCGTCCGGGCTATTAACAGCCTCATGACCATTGGCAAAGGACAGAGAATGGGTCTGTTCGCCGGGTCGGGCGTCGGAAAAAGCACACTCCTTGGCATGATGACTCGCTTCACCGAGGCTGATGTCGTCGTGGTCGGACTGGTCGGAGAACGGGGACGTGAGGTCAGAGAATTCGTTGAAGACAGTCTAGGTCCAGACGGTTTAAAACGATCTGTCGTGGTGGCCACTCCAGCTGATACATCACCGCTAATGCGGGTCGCGGGTTGTTGGCGTGCGACAGCCATTGCTGAGCATTTTCGCGATCAGGGAAAAAATGTCCTACTGCTCATGGATTCGCTAACCCGTTTTGCACAAGCACAGCGTGAAATCGGACTGGCGGCAGGTGAGCCACCCGTATCACGAGGCTACACACCGTCCGTTTTCTCGACCCTGCCCAATCTCATTGAACGCGCTGGAAATGTGGGCAGTGGATCGATTACTGCCATCTACACCGTTTTGGTCGAGGGTGATGACCTGCAAGATCCCATAGCGGATGCTGCCCGTGCCATTCTCGATGGTCACATTGTCTTGTCGCGGACGATGGCGGAGTCGGGTGTCTACCCGGCTATTGATATCGAAGCGTCGATAAGCCGGTCAATGCTGCAGATAACCGAAGTTGATCAGCAAGAACACGCGCGCTTATTAAAGGAATCATTCGCGACCTACCGTGCAAATCAAGACCTGATTTCCGTGGGTGCTTACCGCTCGGGCACTGACGCAAAGATTGATCGCGCCATTCAAAGTCAAGACACTATTAAGGGGTTTATTCAACAGCCACTGTCAGAGCGCATTGGAATGTCGGAAGGCCTTGATACCTTGTCCAGATTGGCAAACGATATGCAGGTTACGCAAACCATCGAACCCGCGGGTTTCGGAGGTGCGCAAGCACAAAGTGGTGGCATGCAGTTGCCCCAGATAAGCTAAGTGCAAGGTATGTCGAGAGATCAGCTGGGAGTAGTACAACGACTCGCCGAGCGTCATGAAAAGGAAGCCGGCATGCGCTTATCAAACGCCCAAGGGTCCCTTGCATCGGCTGAAAGCCAGTTGAAGCAAATTAGCGATTATCGACAGGACTATCATCGCTTGGCGACGGGCGATCAAGGCAGCACTATCGATACGTACCAGCTCCAAGCCGCGCGCCACTTTTTGTCTGAGCTTGACAAAATTGCAGGGCGACAGCGCACTGCGATTCGGCAAGCTGAGAAGGCACTCGAGCAGCAGCGAGTTGCGTGGGTAGACGCGAAGCGTCGACTCGTCGCGATTGCGCAACTCCGAGCTAATCGCAAAAAGGAGCGCCACTTTATGGAAGAAAAACGAGAGCAACGCCTGCTGGACGAGCTTTACGTGGTTCAAACGCGATTTAGTGCGCGCAGCGGCCACCAAGAGTAAACGCAAGGCAGCGCTAAAACGAAGGATCAAAAGAGAAGGGTGAAATTATGATCACGACATTGCCTGATGGGCTTAATCCGGCGCCTGATCTCGGCAACCTAAAGGTGTCGACATCAGTGAAAGACGCATCCGCACCAGAGTTTGCCGATGCCATGCAGAACCTCTCGGCGGAAGGCGAACCCAGGTCTACGACCGTTGTTGGTGAGGATTCATTATCGCCAGCGCTGTCACAAGAGGATGCACTGACATCAGGGCTGTGTGAGGCGCCGTATCGAAATGAACTGCAGCTTGCGATGGATGAGTCGACCATGAATATGGTTAAGTCGGGGCAAGAAATTGGCTCTCTTATGGGTGAATCCCTGCGCACATCGCGCTCTGACAATGCTGCCCAGAG
>JBELJN010000103.1:0-2775 GCA_042090345.1 Halieaceae bacterium
GTGCCAGGTTTTTGACGCACTACCGGCTGATCTCGTACTTACGCATCTTTTCAACCAAGGTCGTGCGCTGCATTTTTAACCAATTGGCTGCATGCGCTATAACCCAATCAGTCTGATCTAATGCCGCAATAATGAAATCGCGTTCCAAGTCAGCCAACTTACTTTTAAGGTCAATAGGCTCGTCTAAGACGACAGAGAGGGAACCGTCGGTAGGAAGGGGCTCTATGACAGCGAAGAGTTCAGTGACGTCCTCTTGCTCTAATAGGTCGAGCTGAGGACCATCAGCCTCCACTGAATGGTCGTCGGCATTCGTTGATTCTGTATGCGTCTTGAAGTGCACAGGCAGTTCTGCTTCCGTAATCTGCTTGCCGGGATACAAAACAAGTAATCGCTCAATGAGATTACTTAGCTCCCTTACATTGCCCGGCCAACCGTAACTATCTAGGTGCTTGATAGCATCGGGCATTAACTCAAGAGAGCCCCTACCCATCTTATTAGCCGAACTTATAAGAGCGTTTATCAACTTCGCCACATCGCCGTGCCGATCGCGAAGGGGGGGGACATCGATAGGAAAGACACTTAGTCGGTAATATAAATCAGCCCGAAAGTCCCCTGTATCTATCTTTGTTTGGAGGTGCTGATGCGTTGCCGCAACGATCCGGACATCACTTTGAATAGACTTGCTGCCACCGACGCGCTCAAAACATTTTTCTTGCAGAACGCGAAGTAGTTTCACCTGCATTGTGAACGGCATATCACCAATTTCATCTAAAAATAAGGTGCCGCCTTCGGCCAACTCAAATCGACCCTTCCGAGTCCCCAAGGCCCCAGTAAAGGAGCCCTTTTCATGGCCAAATAATTCGCTCTCCAATAACTCAGCAGGGATAGCACCGCAGTTGATCGGTATGAATGGACCTTTTGCTCGATCAGACAGATCATGCACAAGCTGTGCGACAACCTCTTTGCCGGTTCCTGATTCTCCCTGAATCAGGACTGTGACATCTGTCTTGGCAACACGGGCGATATGCTCCCTGACGTGTTTCATGCCCTCGCTGGCACCAATAAGGCGAGATTCAAGGGTCCTAAGTTTCGTGCGGCCGACAGTGCTGTTAAGCGATACTTGCATGGCATGATCCACCATAGAGTCTTCTAACCTAACAAAGCTTAGTTACATTTCAACTGGATGGCCTACATTTGACAGGAAAGTGACAAAATATTGACTCTTACTTGCACCAAGGTAGCTCAGTGCGTACTTTCTATATCTAGATAGTGGCCCAACGATTTTGACGTTCGCGCCTGATCAGTGCGCTTTATAGCAACCTCGGCCTTTGCATTTTCGAGTAGTGCGATTAGCTCCTCGTTCATGTGCAGCATCGCAGCGAGCGCCTCCGTAAAAAGGTCGGCGTGCTCTTCTGGGATGGGGTCACTGAAGCACTCACTTAGAGCCTGTCGCCTGCGTTCTTCCATTGCAGTCACGTCATCCCAGTGATCATTCCGTGCAGACTCAAGCATCTCTTCAGTCATCACCAAAATATTTGCTAATGACCCAGCACGCCCCACCGTCAGGGCTTGATCAGTACCACAGTCCATTTGATCAGACATCTTTTGTAATACCCTCTATCTGTGACCAACCTGCTTTGATCTCAGCGATTACTCGATAAACCTCATCGATCATAGTGGAGTCATTAATAGCGTTTGCTAGCGCAAGCCGATTAGTGCAGAAAGTATAGAGGTCATCCAGCCTCGTTGCTATCTGCCCGCCCTTCTCAAAATCCAGAGCAGCCTGAAGTCGCACGATGATATCTAGCGCCTTTTTGATGGCTTCAGCTTTACCTTTTATATCGCCTCGCTGCATAGAGCCTTTTGCCACAGATAGCTTCTCTTGGCAGGCATCGAATAAGAGCGAGATCAACTTGTGTGGCGACGCGCCTGAAACCGAAGAACTCGCCCTAGTGTCAAGGTAAGCTTGTTTTGGATCTGTATACATAATTACTTAAACTCTACCTACCGATTCGCCGCAGCTTTTATCGCATCCATTTGGTTGGTGAGAAAGTCACTCGTACCTTGCAGCTGACCCACCAACGTATCCATTGCTGTAAATTGCTTAGTGTAACGCTCTTCCAGCGATTGCATTCTTGCAACAACATCAAGTCGATCATCGGCAATGTCGTCAATGGCCGCATCAATTCTATTCTCACGGGAAATTAACATGCCCGTTGACGAGTTTATGTAGGTGTCGATAGACGTCTTCAATAAATCAGCAAGACCGGTCGCATCAGTATTATCAGATAGACCAGAAATGGTCGTAGTACCAGCAAAGAACGTCTTTAAATCATCCGCGTTCTGACTCAACGCTGCTTGAAAATCTGAACTCTTTAGCGATAGTTGGCCGTTCTGATCAGACGTAACGCCCAAGTCAGACAGTGCGGTGAAGGCATTTCCTGCCAAAGCAACAACACCCGTGGTCTGAGCCCGAATCGCACTCTGAACTCTTCGAGCGGTAGAGTCTCCAGATAAGGCGCCAGCAGCATCTTGATAGTCCATTAAAGACGACAAGGTCGTCTGATAAGTATTGTAGGAATCCACGAACCCCTTAACCTTGGCCTCAATACCAGCAGTATCTTTTGCGATAAGAATACTCTCGGCGCTGGTCGTTGTTTTCTTGAGAGTAAAATCCAGACCATCAACCAGACCAGTGATATTATTAGACGCATTGGTAAGAGACAGACCGTTTAGCTTGAAACTTGCGTCTGCTGGAGTCCGGGCCTCAGTAAG
>JBELJN010000104.1:0-2747 GCA_042090345.1 Halieaceae bacterium
CGATGCTATCGAGATGTATGCGGAGGTCTTATCAGGGTTGGCGGATAAAGGACCGTAGCACTAGCCCGATTAAAAGCCCGACCGATAGCGAATGGCGGGCCAATTGGTACGATCCTACTTTTCAATTTCGGCGGTCTGACCATAATCTTGGGCCTCGTCCTGATATCGCTCAAACCACGCCAGGATATGATCTACTTTGGTAATGAGTCTTGACGGCCTGCTAGCAATGCCGTGAGAGGTATCGGGCAACCGGACCATGGCTGAGTCTACTCCCTGCAGCCGTAAAGCTTGGTAAAATTGTTCCGTTTCCGATATCGGCGTGCGTCGGTCTTCTTCTCCGGTGATTAACAGCGTGGGCGTTATTACATTGCCGACTAATGACAGCGGTGACCGCTTCCAATAATGGTCTAGGTGCTCCCACGGAGGGCCGGGAAATTGCCGATAAATTTGTCCAACCATGGAGTCTGCAGTGAGAGTTTTGCTAATCCAGTTGATGACAGGTTTTGCAGCGACAGCTGCATTAAAGCGATCAGTTAAACCTATCGCATAAGCGGCTGCGATTCCGCCGGCGCTGCCGCCAGTGATGAAGAGATTTTGTTCGTCGACCATCCCTCTTTCAATAAGTGCGTCAATGCCAGACATATGATCGGCAAAGTCTTCCGTACTGGCGTATTTGTATTGCAGGAGCAGTGCAAAATCCTCTCCATAAGAGAGACTGCCTCGATGATTATCGTAGAAAACGATGTAGCCTGCGGCCGCCATTAGCTGTAGCTCAGCCGAAAAGTGCGGCCCATAAGCGAGATGAGGGCCACCGTGAATTTCTAAAATCAAAGGGTATTTTTTTGTCGGGTCAAAATTGGGAGGTGTGATGTACCAGCCCTGAATTTCCTGTCCATCAAATGACGACCGGTAAACGATTTCGCGGACCTGACCGAGCGAGCGATAGTCGAGTAAATCGTCATTGAGGGCTGTGATGACCCTAGTCTTCTTATCACTCACAATGGCAACATCGCTTGGCCGGTCGGGACCACCCTTCGTAAAGGCTATGACACCATTAGACATGTGAAACGAGCCAGAGAGGTAGGGACGCCCAATACTGGTGCCGCCAAGCTTACTCGCGACGTCAGTCACTTTTTTATCGAGAGTAATCTTTCGAATATACCGTTCACCGCGCTCATCAAAGGTAAAGTAAATCGCCTTGCCGCTGTCCGACCAGCGTATGTTTGACGCGTCGCCGTCCAGAGTGTCCGTCAATACACGCATCGCATTAGTCGAGAGGTCCACAAGGGCAATGCGCTCGGGTGTAAATGCGAGGGGGCGACTCTCTGTGTAATTAAATGCCAGTGTTTTGCCATTTGGCGAAAGTGCCGGGGAGCGCTCGGTGCCTGGATACTGCGTTAGTTGGCGCAATATGCCCTCAGCGACCGAAACAGAGAAAATATCAGCTTCATCACTTCGTAACTCCCAATCCTCTGCGCGATCGGCAGAAAAGAATATCGCGCGGCTGTCTGGTGACCAGGCAAGCTGCCCATAGTGATTGAAGTCGCCCTGAGTCAGCTGGCGTGCGACCCCGCCATCAGCAGGAATAACAAAGACATGCCGGTATGAGGGTTCGACAATACCTCTGCCATCATACTGGTAGCGGGTTGTGGTGACGGTAACGGGTGCCTTGGCCCAAATAGCACCATCGGGCACCTTGCGCTGCTTGGCAATGGATTTGCTTGGCTTCTTTACCGACATGGTGAACGCCAACCATTTTCCATCAGGCGACCAAGAGAGATCAGAGGGACTTTGCTGCACCTGTGAGATCACCGCAGTCTGTTGACTATGCACCCAATGGATGTGAATTTGTGATGAGTCGCCCTCGCTCGAGATAAAGGCAACTCTGTCTCCGTCGGGAGACCAGCGTGGCGACGCACTGCGACCCGATGTGGTCGTTAAGGGGCGATGATCTGTCCCATCCGCCGACACCTGCCAAAGACTTGAGCTCGTGGCATCACGCATAACATCAAACCCGCGGCGAACATACACAACCGTTGTACCGTCCGGGGAAACCTGAGGATTTGACGCCCACTCAAGCTCAAACACGTCCATAGCATCGAACGTCATCGCCTGCTGTGGAAGCTCAGCACCACTCGTCGAATCGATACGCATCAAACAGGCCATAAAAGCGATCAAATAGGGTAGTGGGCGGATAGTTTGGGCTCGCATCAAATTACTCTCATACTGTTGTGGTGGCTGGGATAGATAAGTATGCCGAACCTCAATACTATCCGCGCTGGCTAATTAATAGACGCTATAAAAGTGGTTAACGCAATAAAAGGCAGACACAAAATGCCCATTTTCGTGGTGGATTTTAGTTAGAGGTGCAGTGGAATTCAGCAGCGTTACGATGGCGGATGTGGGTGCGTCGACGGGGAGAGCTGCTTAGAGAATGGTCGACTTTTTTATTAGCCTTCATTTGCACTAGCAGATGTTTGAAACAATGCATTGATTTAGTAGTGAGAGAGCTGGGCATCACCGTCGAGTTGTTGATCTCGGGACCTGGGTAAGCCCAACCGCCGAGCACTAAATCAAATTAGTTTGTCTCAACCTTTGTTTGGGCGACCGCCAAGCGGGTGCTCTTAGCATTGCTCAAGCCCGAGCTATTGGTTAGTTTCAAATTCTGGTGTGCACTCTCGCTTTTTGGTCAGTGCGCATTATCACGGTGTTAAGCCGGAGCAGGGAATGAGGAGTTCTTAGTGTTG
>JBELJN010000105.1:0-2745 GCA_042090345.1 Halieaceae bacterium
ACCGCTATGACGCCGTAGCAGGCTTGCACGCGTTAGGGCGCATCGGCACGGGCACCGAGGTCGCCGAGGGGGTCGAGTACCTCATTTGCGCCGAGTGGGTAACGGGTGTGGCGCTAGAGGTAGACGGCGGTATCGGGCTGGGCGCGTCTCATTTTTAAAACAATTCTGCGACCAGATAACGCAGAGGGCGTGACGAGCCAACATGCGGTCTTTTTAGACGCGCTCAGCATAGCGACTCCGGGGTTACCGCTCACTCCGCATCCGAGGCTACTTTGAATCGGCGATCCAGCGTGCTTAGATGTGGGGTATTCAATGAGGGATTCAGATATGCAGCTATCTAACGAGCTTTTCTTTGCTTTATTCAGCGTTGTAATGGTGGTCGCGGTGGTTTGGTTTATGCGCAGCGCCCGCCGATTTAAGGCCTGGGCAAAAAGTCGCGACGAGAAAAGCATGGGTGAGTGATCTCGCCTTCGGATTGGTGAGGCCCCGACGCGCGCGATTTTCGTCCTGTCCAAGTCCGTTAGGCAAGACACCCGCCTACAGGTTACCGGCACATAACCTGACGAACAGAACCGTCGGGATTTGCGACTACCCGGCAATCCTGCGAAGTACCAGATGTCCCATGTGGTCCCGAGGTGCAACCGGACAATAACAAAACCATAGTCAGCAAACGTAATATCGCCATTATTCCCATGGGGCCCTGTAATCTCGGTTACGCGACTGCTCAGACCATTACCAAGATGAGCCCCAGGAGTCAGAATATTCTCGGAACCGATTAGGTGAAGCTGTGCTGCTCTATAGTCATCTCGTCTTGAGTTGCGTCGAAATGGACTATGTACAAGCTCATATCGCCGTTACTCACCAAGTCAATGTACCGAGCGGTGACTTTAGTACCCTCCCTTCTCCACCGGCCCGAAAAAGAGCCCGCAAAAAAAGTGCCGTCGTTCATCGCGCCACGGCCCGACCCATAGCATTCGCCACCACTCCGATCAGGTGACGCAGCGGACACCAGCGTCAGTGAAAAACGAACCTTTCCGTAATCATTCATGTTTGTCATGCAGTGGAGCGTTACGCCATCGTCCCTGACTTCAGTCGACGTAATGCTGCAATTCAAATCGTCTTTTCGTTCAAGCATTTCTCTTACCCCCCGGTTAATGTTCACGCACCCAAAACGTACAGTCGGGTTCGATTATAGCCACGGTCCACCCCAGGATTGTGACCAGAAAGTGACATTCCTTGAATTAGTCAACGGGTTTACCTCAGCTCTAAGTCGTCCAAGCGTTTTTCTACGGCAATTAAGCGAGCGCTAGCGTTATTCTGTGCAGCCACCACCGCGACGAAACCGCCACACAGGCCCGCTAAGAGTGACATTATGGTTGGCATGTCACCATAGAAAACAATGACCATAAATGCTGAGGCTAATGCGATCGTAAATATTCTGAAGTAGATCATTGCCAGATACCTGCTATTGTCGGTGGGATTCTGAGACTTTAGCGCACTGGCGCTTACGGCCTCTTCAACTGCCCTCAAACAGAAGCCAGCACCTACACAAGAAGAATTTTGTTCGTCACGCTTTGGGTGATAGGGAGGAAAATTGGCCCGCTTGCGAGGCGCGAGGGCTTGCGGTTTGACACACCGTAATTAGACTGTAAGCCGCGGCAAGTTGCCCGCGTTAACTCATACAGGGGGTAAACATGAGAGGTATCGTTGCTTTCTTCATGGCACTGGCTTCTTCTTTCACGGCGGCTCAAGAAATGACCGAGATGCGGTCAGAGTTTTTTTATTGCACGCTCAACGATGGCAAGACCTTGGAAGACGTGAGAGAACAAAGCAGGCAATACGGCAAGTTCTCCAAAGAGAACGGCACTCATTACACGCAGGCTATCCTGACACCTATGCATGCTGGTGAGACGGACTATGACTACATCACTTGGGGTACATGGCCCGACGGTAAGGCGATGTACGAAGAATGGGGATCTTTCGCCAACAACTTCGACGGCGCGACTGATGAAGGAACTGGCGGTACAGCGAGTACCTGTCGGAACAGCATTGCTACATTCTTCAATCTAGTTGCTCGTATTCCAATGGACGCCAACGAGCGCGATAAAAAGCGCCCCGTACAATTTTCCAGATGCTCTCTAAACGAGGGCGTGACGTTGGATCAGGTTGCCGCACAAGAAGTGAAGAACGTGAAGCAAATGGAGGAGGCTGGCTTTAAAGGTCTCGCCATTGCTTATCACGTGCCTTATATGGGTTTCAATCGAGCACCTGATTTCGACTTCGTGATGAATTACTACTGGTACTCGTTCGATGCCAGAGCCCATGCGGCGCAAAATTATGGGGCCTTCGCTGCCGAAAATCCTGAGGCCCAAGAAGCGATGGACGAACTAGTCTCCTGCGAGGGTACCAGCTCGTTTGTTTTTGAGACGATGTTTAACAACTTGCCGGATACCGAGGGTTAACCCTCTTATCGAGCGCAGCGTGAGCTGTCTCGAATGAAACCAAAAAAGGCCACCCGCAGGGTGGCCTTTTCATTTGATAGCCGAGAGGGAGGGATTGATTCGAGCGGCACTGCCTTCGCCGCTCTCACCCCTAAGGGGGCGCTCCGCCCTGCGGCTTCGCGTCTAAACGCTTCCACAGGAAGAGTTTATCGAACCATAGGACTCTCATCAGAACGCCCACTCTCCCTCTAAACAGAAACGCCTCCGCAAGGGAGGCGTTTCTGTTTGGATGGCGGAGAGGGAG
>JBELJN010000106.1:0-2737 GCA_042090345.1 Halieaceae bacterium
TCTTTGATGTCTAGCCCTGCGCAGTAAGCACGTCCTGCTCCCTTCATCACCACAACCCGACAAGATCGGTCCTGAAATAGTCCTGAGAAGTAGTCTCTAAGCTCTGTTGCCATCTGAATATTGATCGCATTGAGGCTCTCAGGTCGATTCAACGTTAACCAGTGAACACCGTCCTTCGCTTCGACGCTGATCGTTTGATAATCAAACATTGTCATTCCACATTTACATAGTCTTATTCGATGTTCGAGTGTCCACAAACCGTGCATGACACGCAATATGGTTTATTGCTTCATACAGTTTTGACACTTTCTTGCTTGTTTAGCTGTACTTTTTGATAGCTTGCCGGTATCGATATACAAAAGATTGTCTGAACTAAGACAACGAGGGAGTAAAAGTAAGCACAACCAAAGAGAGACGAAAGAGTTAGCGACGTCAGAGCGAGCGTCGGCAAAACGAAGATCGCCGCAAGGAGCCAAGAGACACGCTAAGAAGAACGTCGAAAAGATGAACGTCGTGCCTCCTCATCGTAAGTCCCGGCAAAAGCATCTCCGGCTAGGCTCCTGCTTTCTTCCTGTTAAGTATTGTTAATCGCGCTACAGTAACGGAAACAACGAAGACGCCGCCTTCACTATGTCCACATCTAAGACAGTATCAACCTGGCTACTTGGAGCCCTACTGGGTTCAGCAGTCGCTAACGCCGCCGCACAGAGTCTAGGGAATCTTGCGCAATACCCAGCGACACCCAGGCAGCTAACGATAACCACGTCAAACGAGGGTTATCCGGTAATTGAACCGTCGGTCATAGAGCTGGACTCAGGAAATTATTATCGACTTACTGTCAGCTGCCCTGATGTTAAGGGTGACCTAAGTGGTTGGCGCTTAGAGATGCCGCGGCTTTTGAACAATGCGCATCTCAGACTAGTCAGCGTGGGAGATATGGAAATTCACCTGCAAGGTCTTAGTTTCAATGCCATCGAATGCGATGAGATAGGCTCTGCGACGATAAGTTTTGTGCCCATCAAACCCGGAAGCTACGAGTTTTATGTCGGTAATGTACCCTTAGCAGTGGGACGCCCCATGGGTGAATCCGGACCTCAAATGCAGGGCAAATCTGTGCTCGGCACGTTCGTAGTGAATTAAGCGGTTAGCTCATTACCGCCAAGCGCTCATGCTATGTTCGCCTCTGAGATAAAAAAGGCAGTTCGGGTTTTACGATGACCACTTTTCGTTGTAATAAGAAAGTGATCCCCAGGGTCACCCTCGTCATAGCGAGCTTTACTGGTTTATCGACCGCCCTTGCTGCGGATGAGGCTCTGGAAGAGATCATTGTCAGTGGTGTGAAAGACCCCAGGAGCGGCTCGCTAATCAGTAGCGGCTCGAGTCGTCTCGTGTCACCGACCGATGTTGTGGTGCCTGCTTTCTCCACCGGAGATTTAGTCGCTCGTTTACCCGGTGCTGCAGGCATCGGTCAAGGTGGGCTGTTCCAGAGTTACAGCTTGAGAGGTTTCAGTCGTTCACGCATCAGGACTGAGATTTCTGGTGTGCCCATCGTCTCCGACCGACGCGCCGGAAACTCGCTCTCCTTTCTCCCCGAAACATTCATAGAAAATATCAGGACTGATATGGGTCCTGCCTCATCGCTGTACGGCTCGGGCGCCATGGGTGGCGTTCTGAGTGCCTCTCTCAGGGAGCCAGAGCAAACAACCCTAAATATTCAATTAGGCTCTGCGGGTAACTATCGCCGATTTGGGGTTGAAACGAGGCTTAATGATCAGACCACGATCGCCGGATCCTTCAAGTCAGCAAGTAACTCGCGTGCCGCCGACAATAAGCCGCTCAATACGGGTTTCCGACAATCTGCCCTGTATGCGCAAAACACACAGACGGTTGGAGAGCTTCTAATCAGTTCCGAGGTCATCGCTGGTTTGGGACGTGACCTAGGAAAAAGCAGTAACCGCTTCCCAGCAGATCGCATCTCTACCTACCCACACGATGAACACCTGATCATCAACCTGCGAGCAAAGCACCAACGTGGCCTGTTTGCGCAGGCCTATGTTCATGACCAGGACTGGGCTTCACGAACAGAGCGTATTGGTGAACGACAAAATGTGAGTCGATATCAAAGTCAAACTTATGGCGCACTAATCAGTCATCAACACACTGACGACACAAGCACAAATCGTTGGGGTATCGAGCTGACAGCAAGGAGGAATGTCGATATCACTGAAATCGAAACGCCGCTTGATGGAGAGGCGTCGGCTGTAGGTCTAGTGAATG
Organism: Halieaceae bacterium; assembly: GCA_042090345.1. GTDB lineage: Bacteria > Pseudomonadota > Gammaproteobacteria > Pseudomonadales > Halieaceae > Luminiphilus. The sequence continues at coordinate 2,278 of JBELJN010000106.1, forward strand.
GTGGTAATGAGCAAGTCAGCGGCATTTTTGCCGATCGAACGTGGTTTTTAGGTGACAAAACCCTGCGAGTGGGTGGCCGACTGGACCGGTCCCAAGTGAGCAACGATGACCCGTCACGATCTGGAACTAAATTAAATGGACAAGTCCAGATTGATAAGAGATTCCCTAATAATTGGCTTATGGCCGCGGAGTTGGGGACCGCCTACCGACTCCCAACCTTGAGCGAACTTTACTTCTCAGGTGAAACACCCAGAGGAACAGTTCAGGGGAATTCGCTATTAGCGCCAGAGGAAACGATTGGATCGCAAGTCACGCTCAGTCATCAGAGCGATAACTTGGTATTTGAGCTCAGTAGTTTCTATAACCGGGTTCAGGACTACATCGAGCGCGTGCGAGCGGACGACTGCAGTTTGACCTATCAAAACTTACGCTCTGGGAGAATCTGGGGCTTTGATGGCCA
>JBELJN010000107.1:0-2724 GCA_042090345.1 Halieaceae bacterium
CCGCCGAGAATGGCGTCATCATTCATGGTCGTTCGGACGCGGTGCTCAACCCGGGTGGCGTACGTATCGGTACGGCCGAGATATACCGACAGGTTGAAAAGCTCGATGCCATCGTCGAGAGCATCGTTATAGGTCAGGACTGGGAAGACGACGTTAGAGTCGTTCTGTTTGTGATACTTCGAGTCGGTGAGGTGCTCGACGAGTCCTTGGAGCAGGCAGTGCGCTCGACGATTCGTCAGAACGCCACGCCAAGACATGTACCGGCCAAGATTGTTCAGGTGCCGGAAATTCCTCGAACCCTAAGCGGTAAAATCGTAGAACTCGCTGTGCGGGAAGTGGTGCATGGACGTCCGGTAAATAATGTGGATGCGCTGGCTAATCCTGAGGCTTTAGCTCACTTCGCCGATCTGACCGCGCTCCAACACTAGCTCAGCCAGACCAATTCACCCAGACAAGGCCAGACAGGAAAGGTCAGACAGAAAACCTCAGAACGAGCAGGTCAGGCACGTCAAGTTAGACAGAGAAGACCGCAAATAGAGTGGGGCGGAGAAAGCCGGTCACCTCGAGTGGGGCACTCACCTAACAGCGACAGTAGGCTTGTCCTTTTGGATTGAGCGCATCACAGGTCACAACACGCGGTCCGCTGAAGCATTGATTAATATCGCGTGCCAGTGTTTTTATTCGGTCCTCTTTGACTTCAAATGTCGCTGGGTCCGCGCCATCAACAAGGTGCTCTAGCCAATACGCTTGCGATCGATCGCTGGCGTAACCCCCCCATAGAATCTGTAAGCTCGCGCGATCAACGGCTGTAATCTGTTCGGACTCGATGTAGTAACACTGACTGTCTAGCGCCCGCCACATAGACAGAGTCTCAAAGGTATCGATGTCGCAAATATCGAGGCGCTTGTTACCGAAGTAGAAATCATCACTATCACGAGACCATCCATCGCCCAATCGCTCAAAGGTGTTGATATCAACGCCTTCCAACCGGGTTCGGCCGTAGAACACTTGCGTCGCATCCCTCGCGTAGTTTTCGGTCAAACGCTTAAAGGTGGCGGGGTCCGCGTGAAGGATGGGAATATCCCATTCGTAAACGGTGGTTGCGTCTTTTCCGTGTTCCGTACCGATGGCCTCGAAGGTGGCAGGGTCTGCCTGCTCCAGTACCCTCGTGTGATACCGCATACCCATGGGATTCCATCGAAAGTAAGTGACTTTGCCGTCAATTACTTCGTAATAAGAGTAAGTGCCGGTCACCGCTTTTAGCGTGCTGGTACAACCGGACGTAAGGCCGAGCATTACGCCAACAAAGAGAAGTGTGAGCATTAAGGGGCGAAATCTGCGGTGCCTCATAAATCGATGGACTGTGTTGTTGCGCCGTTAAGCTCGAACGCCGCCGCCTCGAATGAGGGTGGACCGAAGAAGGCACGGGCATTATTTGAGAAGCCGAACTGCTCTTTTGGAATACCAAAGAAGTTGTTATCCATTTTGTTATTCAAGTTGACGTCATGAAAGATGCCGATGGCATAGGTGCCGGGTGGTAATTCATAGACGTAGGTCACGGAGTCGGGCTCTACCATCTCAATGGTTCCTTCTGTGATGCCGGGCGCGGCACCACCTTTCTCGCCCCGATCCGCCTCAAACGCTTGGGCATTGTCATAGACGGCGACATGAATCTCACCGGCCTTTTTGATGTTATTGACCGTGACGGTCAGGGTGTCGGCACTCGCCGAGAGTGGCAGGCCGATCAGTAGCAGAGTCGTAAGCGCGGCTCGATGAGTCGCGGATGGGCGAGGACTGTGGATCTTTATCGTCATTGTCGGTACGGTCCGTCTAGAATTTTCGGGAATGTAATATGGACCTCCTGTTTTTGGAAGCGCGACCTATTCCAAGCCATGCCCTGATGGCGCTGCTTGCTGTGGTGATTGGTGGGGTACAGCTGATGAGTGCGAAAGGAACATCTCAGCACAAAGTGCTGGGCTATATCTGGGTCAGCCTCATGATGTACGTGTCGATCTCTTCGTTTTTCATTTCCGAGATTCAGTTGTGGGGCGCCTACAGTCCAATCCACCTACTTAGCGTTTGGACTGTGCTGACCTTATGTACGGGGGTCTATTTTGCGCGCGTTGGAAACATCAGAGCGCATCAACTCAACATGCAACTGCTCTATGGGCTGGCGCTGATTCTGACCGGGTTGTTTACCCTGCTACCGAGCCGTGTGATGGGGCAAATATTCTTCGGCACCTAGTTACCGGTGCCTCGGGGCTAACGCTGACCAGAACTCCTATTTAAGCCTTCCCAGTGCTACTGCTGTGGTGGTGTTGCTGGTTTTGTTATAACTGGTTTCGGCGTCTCTGAAGCGGCTTAATTTAGAGCGCTAAAGGGTAGGTCAGGCGAGCGTATCGCGGCGGTAGCACTCCCAGTTCCAGGCACTTTGAGCGATTTCCTCAATGCTGTCGTGCTGGGGACTCCAGCCAAGCTCATCACGTACCTTCTGCGAACTTGCCACCAGAGTGGGCGGGTCACCTTCGCGGCGCGGGCCTATCGTGAACGGAATCTCTGATCCCGCGGCTTTCTCACAGGCGGCAATAACTTCCTTTACCGAGTAGCCGTTTCCATTCCCCAGGTTGTAGGTGCCAAACACACCCGACTTAGACATGGTGTCGATGGCCGCGACGTGAGCGCTCGCAAGATCATCAACATGGATGTAATCACGAACACAGGTGC
>JBELJN010000108.1:0-2715 GCA_042090345.1 Halieaceae bacterium
GTCAATGAATATCTTTCGGCTGATATGCAGTATCCTACCCGCGAAGCGGCACTCAGAGCGGCAAGTGTATGGATCAAAGAGGACTAACAGAGAGAGGCCAAGCGCGACGAGGTGCTCCTCGGTGCGTGTCTTCTCCAAGGGCGCGAATGGGCGCCCTTTTTATTGCGGGACTCACCACCTTCCTGATGGGGATAAGTGCCGGTTGGGCAACGGACCTTGAGGTCATCCAAGCGGGTGTCACATCGCCTACGCTAATAGATGTGCGAACAGAGAAGGAATTCGGTGCGGGGGCGCTCAATGGTGCTCTTAATCACCCACTTCAGGGGTTACCCGATTCCCTTCTCAAGTCCGGTGTCGCTCTGGATGACGAGGTCATTGTTTACTGCAGAAGCGGACGACGCTCTGCGCAAGCTAAAACGCGACTAAAAGCCGCTGGCTTTCAACGCGTCTTTGATGGCGGCGCCATGGAGAACCTTGAAGACGCCCTCGGGGAGCCAAACTCCTAGCGCTACCGGCAACCCCAGGTCAGGAACTCAAAGAGCTGAGAACCTCATCGACCTTTTCTTTCGATAAGCGATCGTCACCCGCTGCATAGGTCTCGGCCATGGCACTATAAAACTTGGCATTCACAAGGTTAGCCTCACCGCAGTCTCTGGTCGCCACGGCCTTTCCGGGCACGCCTGCAATGATCGTGTTGTCGGGAAACTCACTGCCCTCCGTGACAATAGTGTGGCCCGCGACAATGCAGTTATTGCCGATTTTTGCACCGTCCATGATGGTGGCATTGATGCCTATGAGACATCGATTACCAATAGTACAGCCGTGGAGTGTCGCATGATGAGTGATGGAGCAATCCTCGCCCACAATTGTTGGCGACGCTGCACCGACATGAATCATGACAAAATCCTGAATATTGGTTCGCGCGCCAACACGAATTTCATAGGTCTCAGCGCGCGTTACAACGTTTGGCCAAACAGAGGCGCCGGGGCCAATATAGACTTTCCCGTATAACCACGCCGACTCATGAATGTAAGCGGGATCGTCTAGGGTGACATTATCGCTGATGTGGCCCATTGTTAGCTCCTCTTAGATAGGCATCGAAAACGGCTTCGAGTCTACTCATTGGCTAGCGAGGAATACAGCCCGAAACCTATGTCTGAAGGAACCGCATCAACAAATCGTCTTGCACTGGTATATGGGTTGGCGGCAGTTGGCCTATGGAGCACGATGGCCACGGCGTTTAAATGGGCGTTGGATTTCAGCTCCCCTATGCAGCTCATTACGCTTGCCGCGACGGTATCATGGTTGTTCTTTGCTGCGCGGCTTGTGTCCCGAGGAAGGCTTTTCAGTTTCACCACGCTTTCGAGGCGTTCGCTGCTAAGGTGTTTTAGCTTAGGCTTGCTCAACCCTACCCTCTTTTACTGGGTATTGTTTAGCGCTTATGACCTGCTACCTGCGCAGGACGCGATGGCAATCAACTATACTTGGGGGCTCACACTTCCGCTTATCGCATCGTGCTTTTCACGCAGCCTTCCGTCAGGAAAGGAGGCGGCGCTGGCGCTCTTAAGCTATCTTGGCATTCTAATTATTGTCACAGACGGCAACCTCGCATCGTTCGAATTTGAGAACGTAACGGGCGTGTTACTGGCCATCGGATCGACGGTGCTGTGGGGGCTGTCGTGGGTCATCAATACACGAACCGTCGAGCACGAGAGGATGGATCCTGAGGTGGCCTTGCTACTCAACTTCTCGATGGCAGTCCCGGTACTTTGGGCGATCTTAGCGGCAACTGCGAGCCTACCCGATATGAAAGTGGGTACCCTCCTGGGCGGTCTTTATGTGGGTCTTTTTGAAATGGGCCTCGCTTTCGTGCTCTGGATGAACGCCATGCAGCTCACAGACAAGCCCATTAGGGTCAGCAGCCTAATCTTCCTCGCACCACCTCTATCGCTTGTCTTCATCGCGACAGTACTCGGTGAGCCGGTCGCTACGAGCACACTTGCCGGGCTATTGCTTATTTTGGCGGGGCTGGTTGGTCAGCAGGCACTCAATCGCCCTAAATAACATCTAACTCTTTAAGTCGCTGCTGAAGATACGCGTTTGCGGTATATCGGTCTGACAAAACGACATCAGGGCGGGGGTGCAGAAAAAGTGGCAAGGACATGCGTCCTCGGCGCAGATCTTCCGCCTTGGTGGCAGCAACACGGTGAGTCGTCGAGCGCAGGTAACCGCCCGTGGCTTCCTGGAGCATATCGCCAATATTTACGACGACCTGAGAGGGCCGGTTGACGACTTCAATCCACTTCCCGTCCTGCAGTTGAAGCTCCAAGCCAGGACCGTCTGACGCGGGCAGAATAGTCAGCAAATTAATGTCTTCGTGCGCCGCCGCGCGAGGAAGTGCCGAACCATCGGGCACGGGCGGGTAATGCAGGACGCGCAACATCGACTGTGCGCTCTCTTGAATCATCTCCTCTAAGGGCATTGAGAGTGACTCAGCAACCTTTTGAGGCAGGTGGGATGCAACCCACTGAAGCAACGTTGCGGAAAAACGAACGCAGTCTTGAAAATGATCGCTTAGGTCTCCCTTTAGGTGCTCAGGGCATCGCCCCCAGTCATAGAATTGAAAGTACTCTTTGTGATCTCTCAAGACCTGGCCTTTGGCACTCTCGGCTTGCTCAAGTGTTACGTAGCCATCTTGATTCTTTGGATCCATAA
>JBELJN010000109.1:0-2711 GCA_042090345.1 Halieaceae bacterium
ACTTGTGTAAGTTGCTACGTGAATAAGGGTGATCGCTACCAGCCACTTAATCATGATGCCTCCGTCATTTTATTGGCGAACATGCCGTCAATAGGAATGCAGCAATAAAGATGCCAATTTTTCCATTCAGGTGGAAAGTGGCCATTATTATGCTTCTTCAGTCCCCACTTTCGCGATCAGTGCAACCCGGCAAGCCTTGCCGCAATCCTTGCCGCTTGCCGTGTCAAAAAATACCGGCAACACGACTTTTTAATTGTAACTTATTGTTTTTATTGAAATAAAAAAGTTGGCACGCCTTTTGTATGTATCAAGTTGAAAATGAATCAAACGGCGCAATTATGGCGGCAAATGGAATAGACAAGGCGTTAGGTATCTCGCCACAGGTTTTGGCTCTGCGGATGCAGCGAATGAATTTGCTTACCGCAAATATCGCCAATGCCGACACGCCTAACTATAAGGCGAGAGATATCGACTTTCGGTCGGCGATGGCGAGTGCTACTGCATCGCAAGCTCGAATGGATACGACTAAGCCTGGTCACATTGCTTTCTCGGGTTCCACCGAGCAGCCCCAGGTTCAGTACAGGAGACCGTTACAGGAATCCACGAATGGTAACACCGTAGACGCGCAGTCGGAGCATGCGGCGTTTATGGAGAACGCGATGCGGTATCAAGCCAGCATTCAGCTGCTGGATAACCGCATTAATGGAATTAAGAAAGCCATTAAGGGAGAGCCCTAATGAGTTTATTTGATGCGATGGACATTGCGGGAACATCTTTAAGTGCACAGACAGTGCGCCTGAATTCGATCGCCTCAAATATGGCGAATGCAAATACCGTTTCGTCGACCCCAGAGGAAACTTATCGCGCTCGTACACCGCTCTTTAAGGCCGTGTTGGAAGCGCAGTTTGGCGACGATGCGTCAAAGATGGGTGTGCAGGTGGATCGAATTGAAGAAATCGGTGGAGAACCTAGGGCTGAGTTTAATCCAGGGCACCCGCTGGCTGACGAGGAAGGCTATATCTATCGACCCAACATCGACGTTGCCACCGAAATGGTAAACATGATGCAGGCGTCGCGATCTTTCCAAAACTCTATCGAAGCCATTAACACGGCAAAGCAGCTTGCGATGCGCACGCTGACATTAGGTAAGTGAGGACTTAGAAATGTTGAGCACTGGTGGTATCGACAGCTTTGCAGCACTTAACCCTAGGCAGGGGTCTGACTCGCGAGCTAGAGGCGTCGAAGACATGGGATCTCAGGATTTTCTGGCGCTGATGATTGCGCAGATGGAGAACCAAGATCCGACACAGCCGATGGATCAGTTGGCGTTCATGAGTCAGCTCGCTCAATTCGGCACAGTATCAGGTGTCCAGGAGCTGAATCTTGCAATGGCGGATTTGGCGACCAGCGTTACAGGCAGTCAGGCGATTCAGGCTTCTAATCTTATTGGGCGTAGCGTCGCCACAGAATCAAACAACGGTCATCTCGCAATTGCGGGCAATGACGAGGCGGGCAATACGGTGCTTGCGATGCGCGCCTCTGTTGATGTTGGCCCCGGAGCAAGCGGTGGTCGCTTTTATGTCCACAACGTCCAAGGTGACGTCGTGTTCTCGGGCAACTTACCACCACGCAGTGGCGTCATTCCCGTTGTATGGGATGGCATTGATTCGGACGGTAATCAGTTGCCTCCCGGCCAGTACCAAATTTCAGCTGAAGCCAACATCGGCAACGGCACCCGCGAAGCCAGGGTTTACGGTCACGACCGAGTTGTCTCGGTAGCGATCGGAGCTGGCAATGCAATCACATTAAATCTCGCCAGCGGCCGCTCGATTGATGCCAGCGACGCGAGAGAAATTTTTTAATCACCCTTAGGAGAGTGGCGAATGTCTTTTAGTACTTCGATATCAGGTCTAGACGCAGCACAAGAGCGCATGGCGGTCATCAGCAACAATATTGTTAACGCGGGCACTGTTGGCTTTAAGAAGGGAGAAGCTCAGTTCGGCGATCTCTACTCTTCTGCATTGCAGGATACGGGCGCGGCCGCGGGTACCGGTGTCGAACTGACGCGAATCCGTTCTGACTTTACGCAGGGAGAGTTCCAGTTCACTTCAAGTGCACTTGATCTTGCGATCGATGGCTCAGGCTTATTTTTGCTCCGAGCTGCCGATGGGACAAACGAATACACGCGAGCTGGGTCATTTCAGTCTGACAACAACGGGTTCATCGTGAGTGACTCGGGCCTTCGTGTTCAGGGTTACCAGGCGGATGCCAATGGCGGGTTATTGCCCACCCTAGGAGACCTGCGAGTCGATACGGGGCTGCTTAATCAGAAGCAAACTGGCAACGTTAACTTTGCCGGGAACATCGACTCTCGGGTAGGTATTCCGGAGAACGCTTTTTCGATCGACGATCCAACATCGTTCAATAGCACGAGCACGACAACCATCTATGACAGCGCAGGTAACGCGCAAGAACTTGCGCTTTACTTTGTTCGCGACCCAATTGCTGCAGAGACGTTTACTGTTTACGCCGCAATTGATGATGAAGTTTTACCCGGCACGACTGACTTGGTTTTTGATGCGGCCGGTCTTTTGGCTCCAGACTCCGCCACCGAGTTGGCAATTGTCGGCTATCAGCCTGACGACGCATTAGCGATGGACATTGCTATCGACCTTTCAGGTGTCAATAACTTCGGTACACAGAGCACCACC
>JBELJN010000110.1:0-2709 GCA_042090345.1 Halieaceae bacterium
GACCGATGCACTGCAATTTCTTGATATTCGGGCAGCATCATCATCTCGAGCATGGCAGCGCGAGACGGATATTGAGCGATGGCAACCGTATCCCACAACTCTTCTACCTCTCCCAGCATGAGCCGAGTGACTTTACCGTGAAATACCAGCTGCCCTCCCACTTGTGCCAACGTTTTGACAACACCAGCGCTGTAAATTGCATAGGCCTCCAGCCCGGTGAGCGTGGTTTCACGACCATCCTCATAGCTGGCTTTTTCTCTGAACTTAAGCAAATTAACCATGCTGATCGGGCCATCTGGTCCGGGCGCGAGAAAGCCGTCCATTTGCTCTTGCGTCGGTATCACACTATTTTCAACCTTCATCTTGCTCGTACCTCTTCTGCTGTGGGTGGTGACAGAACACGCCTGCTCGAGGGGCGAGCTGCTTGTGCCCGTCGCTAGGTAGCTGCATTCCTGTCAGCGGGTTGCGGTTTATGCGACTCATGTCAATTTGGCCAATAGATGTATTCATCTCCGTCCTCGAAGGGCTCAGCCAATGTTTTATCGATTGCGATAGGAAATTCAGTGACGGGCGGATATCGATGCGGCACCGCAGCAGCGGCATGCGCCTCGAGTAAGGCGAGTAACTCAGCTAGCTTGCTTGGCTCCTGCGTTGCTAGGTTGTTTTGCTCTGTAGGATCAGCAGCCAAATTGAACAACCATTGCTTCTTCGGTCTGTCTGCTACCTGAAGCTTCCAGTCTTTGTGACGAACCACACGGTAATGTCCGCTCTGCCAAAAGAGTGTGTCGCGGGACCACTCATCGTAACCCTTGTCATCAACTCGCGTCGTTGCCAACGGCAGCAAGTTCTTGCCATCGATGACTACCTCCGGTGGCAGTTCCGCCCCCGCAGCAGCGGTTAACGTGGGCATCATATCGATATGCGTTACCGGCACCTCCGAAATCGAGCCCGCAGGGATTCGTGCCGGCCATTTCATCATGAGCGGCACACGGATACCGCCCTCGAACTGACTGATTTTCCAACCGCGAAACGGCTTATTAATATCTGGCAATCCGATATAGCCCGGGCCCCCATTATCGTTGGTGAAAACCACTAAGGTGTTGTCAGCGAGCCCCGCAGCTTCGAGCGCTTCGTTGATCCGACCGACACTGCGATCGAGCGCGCGAATCATTGCCGCGTAAACACGTTTCCGATGAGGCTGAATATCACCCACGGCTTCGTAGTCCTCACGCGTTGCCTGTAACGGGGTATGCACACCCCAGTGACCCAGCAAGAGAAAAAAGGGACGATGCTTATTTGCATTGATAATGTTGATTGACTCATCAGTCCAGTAATCGGTCAGATATCCGCCCGGCTCGAACCGATCCTCATCTCCCGAATTGAAGCTATTGGCAAAATTGAGTCTTGCCCACAAAAACTGGTCAATCGGGTCAAAGTCTAGTTTGGCATTCACCACGTTGGGGTCATCTTCGGGCAAGTACAAAGCGCTTGCCATCAGTAAGCTTTGATCAAACCCTTGCTCATGGGGTGCCATGCCATTTTTTCGACCCAGGTGCCACTTGCCAATGTGAAAGGTTTTATAGCCCTTATCTCTGAGCACCTCGGCAATGGTGATCTCCTCTGGCGCTAACCCCTGCTCTTCATAAGGCGGTTTCGTAGCGTCGAGTTCTGCATTGTAGAACGAGGGCGGCAATGCGCGGCGCATCTCAGCCGCAATGCGCGTTATCATTGGGGCCATCCCAGACGGTGTCGGTGTGAATTCGAAGCCGGTTCGCGTGGGATAGCGTCCAGTCATGAGCATCGCTCGTGACGGCGCGCAAGTACCTGCACCTGAGTAGGACTGAGTAAAGACAACGCCATCGGCAGCGAGCTGATCAATATGTGGTGTTTTCACGCGACCATCGGCCAAGCCGCCGCCAAAGGTCGATATATCGTTATAGCCCAAATCGTCCGCCACAATCAGGATGATGTTGGGTGGACGCTCTGACGGATCGTCCCTGGGCATCTCGGGTCCCGCACTCCACGGTAACTCACGTGGTGGCCCCACCTCATACTCTGTTGCCGATGTGTAGGCCACGACTGCCAGTAAAACAGCGGTCTGGTATTGATATGCCAACACACCGATCACTGCTAGCACCGTTGCGCACACAGCAAATAAGGTTTGTTTTCGCTTCACATCACACCTCTTTATTGTTTTTCGCGTGTCTCCCGCACTCAAGAAATACCTCTCACCGGACCCGCTTAAGGTTCGATTCGGGCCGCTACCTTTTGCCCGCCTGTACCTCTTCGCATGAACACATTTGTGATGAAGACATTAATATGTCCACAGCCGTCATGAACACAGCCCACGCACCCTCAGAAAGCTCCATGCACCAGCCAACCTGCGCCTCATAGTTGCCGTTAATGGCATGGTGAGGCTCGATCCGGTGGATTTTTGACTTCCCACCGTCAAGTACTGCCTCGCTTTTCCTCTAAGGGCTTACCAAAGTTATGTTTAAACATAGTTTATGTCAATTTGTTACAGGCCAGCTTTTTTCAATCAAGATCTTGGCTGGTTAAACTAGTGGCTGGACGGGTCGTCCGACAGATCGCAGGGGATCAAATGATTCAATAGCGATGTAATTATCTGTGCGGAGTCATCTGGCGCCAGACCCTGCTCACTGCGCAGACGATGCCACATTTCAAATGAGGTGACGGCATCGACCGCCT
>JBELJN010000111.1:0-2709 GCA_042090345.1 Halieaceae bacterium
ATCGAGGTAGTCACTGTCCTTCAGGAAATATTCAAGAGGTTGGGGGTTGGCCTGTACGGCAAAAGAGGAGACTGCAAAAACAAGAAAGAGAAGGGCTCGCACGTCACACCTATGTGGTTATTCTTTGCCTTTAAGACTAGCAGAGCCTGAAATTTTTGCTCGCACTTAGCACGTCAAACGCATGACAGTCCACGTTCATGTGTAATGAGTCGTGCTGGCAACTATTCCTTCAGCACGAACACGATAAAAGTGATGACGAGCGTACCTAAGAGGACATAGACAAAATACGGCCCCGCCTCTGGGTTCTTTCGCGCGCCGAACTTCACCCACTGGCTGCGGGTGACCTCGACGAGTATTACGTATAGCTTGATGAGCGCTATTAGCGCCTTAGCCTTGGCCAATCACACTACCTCTTTGATCTGCGACCCAAGGGCCCATCGATGTCAGACATCAGTCCGCATAGTCGGACCCTTCGTGATCCAATATAGACTTCAATTCTGAAAAATGCCTCTCGTCTTGCTCTGGATACTCTTCCAATTGCTGGGCTGTCTTCTCAGCAACCTCATCAGCGAGCACACGAAGGGGCCGTCCAGTCTGCAACGCCTGAATGTAGTTTGCGGCGGCTCGCTCGAAGTAGTACAGCCGGTTGAAGGTCTCCGCAACGGTGCCTCCAATCACCAGAATACCGTGATTACCCATGATCATGACCTTATGTTTTGGGTCAGAGAGCAACTGCGCGCAGCGATTACCCTCCTCCTCTAACGCCAATCCACCGTAATTATCGTCAATCACATACCTGTTATAGAACATGGCCGCGTTCTGATCGATTGGCGGTAGGTTACTGTCTGCGAGCGATGCCAGCACCGTTGCGTAATTTGAATGCACATGCATCACGCATCGAGCATGGTAACAGTACCGATGAATACCTCCATGCAAACCCCAAGCCGTAACGTCTGGCGCATCGGGTCCAGTTAATGACCCAGGATCATTGGCATCAAGCTCAATAATGTCGCTGGCCTTAATGAGTGAAAAATGACGTTGGCTGGGGTTCATAATGAATCGAGTTCCGTCATCATTCACCGCGAGCGAGAAGTGATTAGCAACGGCCTCATGAAAATTAAGTCGCGCCGCCCAACGAAATGAAGCAGCCAAATCTGCTTTCTGTTGGTCAATCAAATTGCTCATCTTTAGTCTTCCAACCCTGTTCTAACCAACCTATCAGCTGGTAAACATCCCACGTAAGAGCGCGGCAGCGAGGACCACGCCTAAAATCATGATGGGTGACATGGCAATCGCATCCGCAATCGTTACGCCTGATGATAGCTTGCGGTCTAATACATGATTCCCCATCAGCTCGGCCGGCTTCACTAACTGCGGGGATAATCCGAGGAGTAGTAGCGAAAGTACTGCGAGGCCCACAGCAAGCTTAGATAGGGAATCGATGCCACCGCTCCCAAACAGAGCTGCCAGTGCCATAGTCGCCAGATACAAGCTAAAGTGTCTCAACAGCACCTCCCATTGCTTAACTTTTATCGCACTGCAACTGCACTACTGCAATTTCCCCATCACTTTAGTTTAGGAAGCAGGTACTCAACTTTCCACCTAAGGTATACTCGTCGGGTTCATGCAATGTTCACCCAATTTGAGTCATCCAAGGTGGCGCTTTTCGCATACAACCACCAATAGCAACGTGCATGCTGGAAACCCAAATGAAAGCTCTTGTCAAAAAGCGCGCCGAGGAAGGCCTTTGGCTCGAGGACGTACCTATTCCCGAGATTGCGGGAAACGAAGTTCTCATCAAAATTCACAAGACGGCCATCTGCGGTACCGATGTTCACATCTATAACTGGGACGATTGGGCGCAGAAAACCATTCAAGTGCCCATGGTCAGTGGACATGAGTACGCAGGCAAGATTGTCGAGATAGGCGAGAATGTCACTGGGCTTTCGATCGGTGACATCGTGTCCGGTGAGGGCCATATTGTTTGTGGTCGATGCCGCAACTGCCTTGCCGGCCGCTTACACCTGTGCCCGAATACAAAAGGCGTTGGTGTAAATCGTAATGGTGCCTTCGCGGAGTACCTCGCGATTCCAGCAACGAATGTGTTTAGACCGAGCGTCTACATTCCCACGGACTTACTAGCCATTTTTGACCCCTACGGCAATGCAACCCATACCGCTCTGTCGTTCAATATGGTGGGTGAAGACGTCATCATCACCGGTGCGGGACCCATCGGCATTATGGCTGCCATGGTCGCTGGGCATTGCGGCGCGAGGAACGTGATTCTGACCGACGTCAACGAATACCGACTCGACCTTGCCAAGCGGATTGTGCCCAAGGTCAAACCAATCAATGTCAGCAAGCAGCAAATCACCCGGGAATTCATGGAAAGCCTCGGAATACTCGAGGGCTTCGATGTGTGTCTCGAGATGTCGGGCTCACCCGTTGCGTTCCGCGATGTGCTGGACAAAATGATCAACGGCGGCAACATCGCCATGCTCGGCATCATGCCGGATGATACCGGCATTAACTGGACCGACGTCGTATTCAAGGGGCTCAACATCAAGGGCATTTACGGCCGGGAGATGTATGAGACCTGGTATAAAATGGTGATGATGATTCAGAGCGGATTACCCGTGGAACGCATCATTACACACAGACTCCACTACACCGAATTCCAAGAGGGCTTTGACATTATGCGCTCGGGAC
>JBELJN010000013.1:0-59372 GCA_042090345.1 Halieaceae bacterium
CCAACGATTGCTGCGTTACCGATGGTGGAGTCTGCGCTTCGGGTGAAACCCGATTCGCCACCGAACCCGCTCCACGTACGGCATCATCCGCATAACGAGCCTGTTCCTGCTTCCTTCCGCTACTTGAATCTGAATCAACCGGCATGAATATTTCGGTCGCTTGTGAGTGCACGCTGACTACTTCTTTGCGAACGGATTCGAGCTGCTTCTGACCTGGCAACACACCCAACCTGCTTATCAAGCTTGAGTCCTTGTCTTCCAGGCGCCCCCTTCCTCCATTTGCATCGTGAAGAACGGCGTTACTGCCCTTCTTGTTGGAGACGATTTCCGACAAATATAAAGAGGGAGCAGCCAGCTCCTGACTACGCAAAACAAATCGACTTTCTGGGACCTTCGGCCCTAAAGCATACACATCAAACTCTCTAGTAGAGAGATCTGGCAACACCGTATCAAGACTGTAAGACGGCTTTTGGCTGATGAACCCACTGGCGATAGGCGGCATATTCTTGCCGTTAGAGAGTCTTTCTAATCCCACGGACACGCCGGAATCTTCAACAGAAGCTTGCGCCCGGGCAATCGACTCTAGCTCAACCGACAGGGCCGCCTTAAACTCAGCGTTGACGGGGCTTTTGACTGCCTTGCCCTCTCCCTGCAAAGCCGCTTTTAGCACATCCACTTGAAGCTTACTGAATTTTGATTCCATCTAATTTACTCGACGTTTCTTGCCTGCACATCGTTTAAAGCAATAAGCGGGCCAACTTTCTCAACGAAAGTTGGATGAAACCCACTCCTCGGTCCGCTCGTCTTCTTCAAGCGCCTGCTTCAACAGCGAAGCTCTAATCTCCCTTTCTTTAAGGGCAGCGTATTTCATTTTACTTTTCACCGCGTCATTCAATCCGGCCTCTATCTTTTTCATATCGAACTGCATCACCTCGATGTCCCTGTCAACCGCGACTTTTAATTCGCCCAAATCTTTGGAGAAATTTATGATTAAAAACACATCGCTGCTATGGAGCTCTAACGCCCCCTGAAGGTCTTCAAGAACCTCAGCGCTGCGCAGTTGCAGTTGCTCCTTGTTAGCTTTAGAGAGAGAAAGTTTATCCAAGAGTTTCTCCCTTTGGGACAGCCACTCAGAACACTCAGCCTCAGCTATCTTTAACAACGTGTCCCACTTGGTGTCCACTGAATTGTCGTCCCATAAGTTGATCAAGCTGCTCTATGGAGGCACTTAAGCTGCAACCTGCAATTAAATCTTGCTCGATGAAGTTTTCCATTTCCTTGCGCATTCTTATTGCTCGATCGAGTTCTTCATCAGAACCCGACTCGTACGCCCCTACCATGATAAGATCCCTATTTTGCTCAAACTTAGTCCACAAACGACGAAAGTCCCGCGCAAGATCTGTCAAATTTTTATCAATGACCCTCTGCGAGAGACGCGATATCGAGCCTTTTAGATTGACTGCGGGGTAGATACCCGCATCTGCCATCTCTCTCGAAAGCATAATTTGGCCATCCAGCGAGGAACGAGCGACCTCAACTATAGGATCATCACCGGACTCAAATTCGAGAAGCACCGTATATATGCTGGTTATACTCCCGTCCCCATCACTCATCCCCCCTCGCTCCATGATCCGGGGCAACTTGCTAAAAACTGACGGTGGATACCCTTTACTCGTTGGTGGCTCTCCTGCAGAAAGCCCAATTTCGCGTTCAGCATGCGCAACTCTTGTGAGGCTATCAACAAGAAGAAGGACGTTGAGACCCTCGTCTCTGAAGTATTCTGCAATCGTGTGACCAGTATCATTTGCTTTTCGTCTTAGGACTGGAGACGCCTCTGAAGTGGCCAGTACCACAACGGAATTTTCAAGACCCGCCTCCCCAAGCGTTTCCTCTATAAACTCTGACGCTTCTCTACCTCGCTCACCAACGAGCACCACAACCACTATGTCGGCAGTGGTATGTTTTGTCATCATAGCCAGTAAGGAGCTTTTACCCACCCCAGAGCCCGCCACAAGGCCAACGCGTTGGCCTCGTGCTAACGTTAAAATACTGTTAACAACTCTAACGCCAACATCTAATGGCTCATCATTGGGTCGCCGATCAACGGCTTGAACTTGCCTCCCATGAAAGACTGAAAACTTGTTGATATCTGGGGGAGGGAGTTTGTCTATGAAATTACCGAGAGGGTCAATTACTCTACCTTTTAGCTGAGGCCCCACTCGCACAGAGGGGAACTTCTGAACCATTTTTACGCGGCTGCCTTGACAGACGCCAGCGAGATCATCGAAAGGCATTAAGACCAGTCCATCCTCAGAAAACGCGACTACTTCAGCGAGAATCGACGAGGCCTTACCATCTTCTATTATGATTTCGCAGAGAGCCCCTACTGGTGCTTTAAAACCATTACAAATGGCGGTGGCTCCACTTACGGCAGTGACCTCGCCCCATAAATGCCCCATATACGGATTCAGTGACGCGCCCTCTTTCAATCGCCTCCCTGAATAATAGGTGTCCAAAAATTCAGTCATCCGACTCAAGTACTTGATCGAGCAAGTGAATCCGCGCGACTGCCAGCGCTTCATCGACTGAATAAGTTAGTAAAGCCGGTCCTAGCGAAACTTGCACGTCCCCGATACTCAGGGAATCGTCGGGGGTGATTATCCAATTAAGGTCTTGGGCTGCTCGCTCATCGCCCAGTGCCACCGCTAACTCGCTGTGCAGCTTCACCTCTAACGACGCGTCCAGCGGAAGCTCTGCAGCCTCAACTATGCTCTCCACATGACGAGCCACAAGCTCGCGCTCCTCAAGAAGTGAACTTCGAAAAAGGCTTTTACTTACAATTAGAGCCAATTCCACAAGAAAATTATCGAGCTTTACCTCCCGGAAAGAAACCTCTTCTAACTTTTGAGTTACCGCCCGTAAACCCTCAATGAGTTGTCTGTTAAGCTCCGCTGCCTCACCAACGCCAAGCCTTCTGCCGTCCTCAAATGCCTGTTCCAAATCGACCTCTGTCAATAGGGTCTCATCTGTCTCTTGGGATTCAACTGGCTCTTGGGTTGTACTGGGATCTTCCTCAGCCTTTTCAGCCTCGTGCTGCTCCTGCATTGTCGGCGCGCTAGCATCCTCATTAATCTTCATCGGTATGAAATCAGAGCCTGATGCCGCACTACCATTGTTAGATAGTCCGTCGGCAAATTTCTTTGCCCTATGCCCAGCGTCTAGTAGCGTATTTAGCTCCCACGACACTACCCCGTTTCGATCAGACAAAGTCATCACCTCGACCAGCTAAGACTAACTCACCAGAATCAGACAGCTTCCGCGCGATCCGCATGATATCTTTTTGGGCCTGTTCCACATCGGAGATGCGCATTGGGCCTTTCGCTTCCATGTCGTCAACAAACATAGCCTTTGCTCGTTGTGACATATTTCCGAAGAATTTGTCTTGGGTATCTTCCGCAGCGCCCTTGAGCGCAACCATAAGAAGATCGGACTCTACATTTCTCATGAGAACCTGAATCGCGCGGTTATCGACCATCGACAAATTGTCAAAGGTGAACATATTGTCTTGAATTTGAAGCATCAATTCTTCATCTATAGCGGCAAGCCTGCCCATGATGTCCGTTTCGAGGTCAACTTTTACAAAATTCATGATCTTGGCAGCAGTTTTAACCCCACCAAAACTGGACGACTGTGCCGAGGAGTTATTAGCAAATTGTTCTGCCATGATGCGCTCTAGCTCTTCCATCGCCGAAGGCTGCACAGATTCTAGACTTGCGATTCTTTGCAGGATCTCGCCTCTATTTTCCTCTGGGAGAAAATTAATTACGTCAGCAGCGGCTTCATATTCTAGGACTGACAGAATGATGGCGACCACCTGAGGATGCTCATTCACTATCATATCCGCGATCGCTCTGGGATCCATCCATCTCAGGATCTCTAAGCCTTTACTACTAGATCCTGGAAGGATTCGGTTTAGTACCGTACTCGCTTTGTCATTGCCTAATGCTTTTTTGAAGACAGCCTCAACGTAGTCTGTTGTTCCGAGCCCTAAATTCGTCTGTTTTTTAATCGTTGAAACGAAATCATCCAGGACGGCATCAACGGTTTCTTGGGACAAATCAACAACGCCCACCATAGCAGAGCCCAAGGACTGCACCTCTTTCGGACTCATGAACCGGATGATATCGGCAGCTTGACTCTCCCCTAACAAAAGCATTATCACCGCAGCACGCTCGGTTTCTGTTAATCCCTGAAGCTCCCGAAGTACAGCTTCTGGCATTCCGCCAGTATCGGACTCCGCCTTGTCTACTACGCCTTGCTCAGCCATCTGTTATCCCGCCCTATTTAGCGTCGATCATCTTTTTCAAAACGTTTGCTACACGCCCTGCATCTTCAGCAACCAACAGGCGAACCACGGCGACCTTGTCATCGTAACTGTTGGCTGTGTCCAGCATGTCTGCTGAGATTGAAGATTTTTTGGGCTTCAACTTTGCTTTTATTTCATCAAGCGACTCTCCGTCCTCGAGCGCCTTTCGGTCAGCCTCACTCAGCTCACCATCCGCTAAGGCTTCCATGAGCTCCTCAGAAACAGTGTCTGTATCGGGCAGATAAGCACGCAGTAATGGGCGAACAACGATAAGCAAGAAGGCAAGAAGGGCCGCTACGGTCATACCGTGCTTGCCCCAGCTCAACAATTGCTGATCTTGATACCACTGGGTAGGCCTCTGACTTACTTCTTGTCTAAAAAATGGAGCCGCCGTTATGCTGAGGTTATCGCCCCTGGCTTCGCTGTAAGGAATTGCACCTATCACTAACTGCCGGAATCGCTCGATCTCAAAGTCCATCGCATCGGCTAACTCAGCAGACGAAATATCCTCTACGACCGCATTGGTAACGGCAAATTCGTCAGCTAAACCGCCATCACCGGTGCTGACGCCAGCGGCAGGCACACCGATCACTCGGCGAGTCGCGAGATCTTTGAGTGCCTGCTCATCAACGATAATCGCGGCGCTCAACGACAAAATTTCTCCAGACATTTGCTTCACGTAACGAACTTCCTTGTCAAGCTCGTAATTCCGTGTCGTTTGTGACCGCGATGACGTTGTTTGTGTCTCCGCCTCCTGCTGAGATAGCTCCTCGGATTCCTCAATTATTTCTGGCTCATCCGGAGGAACGTTACTTAGAGCACCTGGAATACCTTCTGCGGCTTTTAGTCCGGTTTGAGTATCCTCAGTTAAAACCTCCGATCTTATCTCCGGACTATCATTTTCAGCATCAAAATATTGCTCAAGCGTTGACTCTACCTCGGTAAAGTCCAGCTCTAAATTTACAGCAACCCTCATGCTCTCTTGACCAAGCACAGGCGAGAGAAGCTGACGTAGTCTCGAGGCAAGTTCGGCTTCTCTTTGAGCAACAAACTGCGCATTGTTGGCAATTGGAGACGAGGAAACGTCTGTCCCACTTTTGGTAAGTAGATTGCCAAAATGATCAACCACGGTTACATCTTCGAGCGCCAAGTAAGGCACACTGGAACTTACGAGATGGACTATTGATTGAACCTGTGACTGGTCAACCACACGACCAGGAAAGGGGGTCACGATCACCGATGCTTTTGCCGGCTGTCTATCTCTCACGAAGACACTCTGTTTCGGCGCAGCAAGGTGTACTCTGGCGGTTTCTATCGTACCTATACGGGCAATTGAAGCCGCTAGCTCTTTCTCCATGGCTCCCTGATAGCGAACTTGCTCCATAAACTGACTCGTAGTCATGGAGCTATCCTCGGATAAAGACGCGACACCGCCATCTGTTGCCGACCTTGGCAACCCCTGCGACGCTAAAAATATTCTTGCTTCCTGGTACTTGTTTGACTCAACAAGAATTTGCCCAGTCGCAACATCTATCTCGACATCGTAATTGCCCGCGAGGAGAGCCTCATAAGCAAGCTGACTATCAGCAGAGTCCATACCACTAGAGACACTTCTCATTTCTTTAGAAGAGAGAGCGGCCCAGAATAATAGTAATGCAAGAAATGCAAAAATTGCGATTGCGGCAGGCATTGAACGTTTTACTGCCGGTTGTGCAAAAAATCGCTGCACGGCGGGTAAAGAGTCAGAAACCGTAGATACGGCAGTTCCTTTTTCAACCTCTGAAACAGCAGTCATTGCGCCGCTCGCACCCGCTCGCGCTGGACTGGCCAAACTTGCTTGAGCAGTAGAACTTAAAGTCTCCATTTAACAGCCCCTTACACCGGCATACTCATGACATCTTGATATGCCTTGAGAACCTTATTCCTGATTTGCAAAGTCGCCTCGAACGCGACTGATGCCCTTTGAGAGTCAACCAACACGTCAGTGAGAGAAGCCTCGGAGCTAGCCTCAAAATCAATTTTATTTTGAGCAGATGTGAGCTGCAGCTCGTTTACAGACCGGAGGGCCTCCGTCAAATCTGACGAGAAACTTGCCTTGGCACCGCCGCTACCCTCGGCCATGGAAGTAGGCGCAGATTGTGAGCCCCCAATCTCTGCTTGCCGGATCATGCTCAATACGTTCTGCGCTTCTATGGACATAGTCATAACATCTTCCTTTGTAGCTGATCTCCACGCTCATTTAGTTTCTGGATTTTGTGCCGGAGTGTTCTGGGACTTATTCCCAGCACCTTTGCCGCATCTGCTTTTGAGTCAGTAGCGGCTAGCGCATCCTGTATGGCCAACCACTCAGCAGACTCTTTTGTGGTCGAGAGCGAGTCTGCAGCTTGAGGCGCAACTGACCGAGACATTTCCAAATCAGCTTTACCAGTCGGTAATGAGGAAATACAAGCGTCCAACAAGATATGTTCTTCAAGAATAATATTGGTATCCGCGACAACCTTGGCCCGCGAAATAACATTTTCGAGCTCCCTAACATTTCCAGGCCATTCATACGCAAGCAAGCACCTCAATGCGGCTGGAGATAACTGCATAACTCTTCCTGCGCAAGTATTTGATCCCGAGAAATGGACGGCGAGAGCCTCTAAATCCAAGGGTCTGTCTCTCAGCGGAGGGATGCTCAAATGGAAGGAATTTAGTCGGTACAACAAGTCCTGTCGAAACTCACCGCTCGAAACCATGATATTTAGATCCCGATTAGTTGCTGATACAACTCGCACGTCAATATCAATACTCTTGCTACCCCCTACTCGACGAAGTTTCTGCTCTTGAATCACCCTTAACAGCTTGGGCTGCGTGTGCAGAGGCAGCTCACCAACTTCATCCAAAAAAAGTACGCCACCGTGCGCTTGTTCAAATACACCTTCCTGGTCTTGATGAGCGCCTGTGAACGCCCCTTTTACATGACCAAAAAGAATACTCTCGACTAAATTTTCAGGAATAGCCGCGCAATTTAGCGCGATGAAGGGCCGAGACATTCTAGGAGATTGGTCATGAAGAATTTTTGCAACCACCTCTTTACCAACACCTGATTCGCCGCTCAGCAAAGTGCTTACATCAAAACCTGCTAGTCTTCTTACGAGCTCCAACATCGATTTGCTTTTCTCATCAGCAAAAATAACCGCTCGCTTATCGTTGCCCGATTTTCGTGTACCTCGCGAAGAGGGCCGGCGATCTGGGTCCTTTGGGAAGGATAAAATGTCATTGACAAGACTAGACTGGAAGCCATCCGTGGTTTCTGAGTATCCCACGACTTTCCGAACGCCAAGCTCACCCAGCCGGCGAGCAGCCATGATATCGCCGCTGGGTATTAATGCGATTCCAAACGGGTGCTCCCCAATTAATTCTGCACACTGATCAAACAGAGGCCCGGCGGCATCCCACCGTCCGCCAATACACAGGACGGGAACCCTATCTTCACTCAAATTGTCGAGGCCCGATGGATCTTGTGTAGTCTGGAACGAACAGGACAGTGCCAGCTCCAGACTTTTAAGCGGGAATTCCGAACCTCTAAGTTCCAAGAGCATTAATGACAAATTTGTGGTTGGTAATCTCATTTTTGATGCCTGTGAGCTTCAGTCACTCGGATGCAAAGATAAGACCACTCGAAAAAAAAAGAGTTAAACCATTAAGTTACAGAATTTTTCTCGTAAAAATTATGCCGATGTCGTAAATTTGACACCCACTATTTAGCCCACCGAGATATTTTTTCAATCAAGGTAGTTCGTTTAACACCCAAACTTTTCGCTGCGCGCGAGACATTTCCAGACTGCTTTTCCAAAGCAAACTCAATGAGCTTTCGCTCGTAGTTATCAACTCTGTCCTTTAAATTTTTCAGGTCGCCATTGACAGGCGACTTTTCTAGCGCGATTAAATCAATTAATTCATCTACAGAGGTTTCAGGTGAAGAACTCCTATTAGAAGTAGCCCCCTTTTTGATATTAGCAAGTTCATCAACTTTTGGGTCATCA
The DNA here is from genome assembly GCA_042090345.1 of Halieaceae bacterium. GTDB lineage: Bacteria > Pseudomonadota > Gammaproteobacteria > Pseudomonadales > Halieaceae > Luminiphilus. The sequence goes on from JBELJN010000013.1 coordinate 8,395, forward strand.
GCATCAGATCGCAGTATCGTATTATTCATACCGGATGGAAGATAATCCGACGGCACCTTATATAAATTAATTATTTCGCCTGGGTATAGAGCGGCAAGCCTTTGGCAAAATCCTTCAAGCTCCCTAACGTTCCCAGGCCATGAGTAATTGCGCATCAACTCCCAAGATCGCTCTTCGATCGAAAACGGCCTGACCGAACTGTCAAATTTAGTCGCAAAGAACTCGAAAAACTCCGCTATCTCCTCTGCTCGCGTGGACAACGCGGCCACGCTTAGTGGTATCACATTTAAGCGAAAAAAAAGATCTTCTCTGAAGTCGCCCCGCGCAATCATATCTTCTAGTGGCTGGTGTGTGGCAGAGATAATTCTGGTATTGGCGACAAATTCTTCGTTCGAACCCACAGGATTTACAACACCCTCCTGCAAGAACCTGAGCATTTTGGACTGTAGCGAAGAATCCATATCTCCGATCTCGTCTAAAAACAATGTGCCGTTTTCCGCATGCCTAATTTTACCCACAAAACTGCTAACAGCGCCCGAGAATGCTCCCTTGGTGTGGCCAAATAGCTCGCTCTCCATCAGCTCAGAGGGAATGGCACTACAGTTTATTGCCACGAAACGGCCGGTGCGGCCTGAGAGGTCATGTAAGCGCTTCGCAACTAACTCTTTTCCAACGCCTGTTGGCCCGCGGATCAATACAGGCACATCCGTGGGTGCCACCTTCGATACCGCTGTAATCAATGACGCAGTTTGAGAGCTGGAACCTATGAACATAGCCATGGCGCCCTATGCATGTCATTCATACGCAAATGATCCCCAGATTTGAACGTACATTGTTTTCAAATTAGCGGCATACTGTGACATATTGACTGACTAAAGTTAATGCTAAACGTCGCATTTGCAATTTGGTGCAGCCCATGAAAACCAGACTAGAAATAGTTGCAAGCTATTTCGAACCTCAAATGGAGAACCCCGGTCGAGCTAACTGGACCGCATCGATACTTGCGCTTCTAATTTTCCTAAACCTCCTAGCCGTTGTTCTGGAATCAATCGAAGAAGTAAATAGCCAATTTGCAACTGAGTTTTTTTTATTCGAATGCTTTTCAATCTTTTTTTTTACGCTGGAATATATTGGAAGAATCTACAGCGCTCCCGCCCTTCTGACTACTGTAAGGCCTCTCGGTAAGTCCAGAAGGCTAGGGTATATCTGGAGCTTCTCTGGTCTCATTGACCTAATCGCAATACTGCCGTTTTTACTTCAGTTTTTATTGCCGGGTATAGATTTAAGGGTGCTAAGAGCTCTTCGCCTTTTAAGGCTGCTCAAATTGAATCAGTACACCTCGGCCATTGACGATTTAATAGCGGCGGTTGTCTATGAGAGGAAAGCATTGCTTGCAGCTGTTTATCTCTTAATAATTTCTCTATTTCTCTCAAGTACTGCGGTATATCTTGTAGAGTCAACAATCCAGCCCAACGCTTTTGGATCAATACCTCAGGCAATGTGGTGGTCTATCATTACGCTTACGACTGTCGGATACGGGGATATCGTCCCCATATCTCCAATAGGTAAAGTTATTTCAGCCATCACCGCAGTAATGGGCGTTGCTTCAATAGCGCTGGTTACAGGAATACTGGGTGCTGGGTTCACCAAAAGAATGGAGTACAAGAAGGCTGCACTCACAGAAGCCATTACCGTGGCTCTAGAAGACGGCCACATTTCAAAAAAAGAGGCCCTGGAGTTGGACTCCCTCAGAAAAGAATTAGACTTGTCCAAAGAGCAGCAAGTGGCAATTTTGAACATACTCTCTTCAAAAAAAAATGAAAACACCTAATCGATAATGGCGAAAAGCAGAAATTGCCATCACTCGAAAGCGAACATTACGGGCATTAAACTGTATCGAGGACCATCCGTCAGGTAGCGTTCCTCCAACTTGCTCCAGCGCTCCGTTTCAATTCGCCATCTGATGTGACTATCAAACGCATCCTCTGACGACCAATAAGACAAAACCTCGATTTTAACATCAGCGGTCTCGTCCACGTCCTCCATATTGGAAATATCTAAGCCTTCCGCAACGTAGGCCCAAGAACATCCAGGCGCTGCCTTTGTCATGGCCACCAATGGGCCAAAGTCGGCAAGGAAGGACGCTCTATTTTCCGACTTCACTGTAAACGTCGTCTTAGCGATTAATGCCATAACACTTTCTTCTCTGAACTATGCTTGAGTGAACAAAAATACATCCTTAACAAACAGTGCGGCAACCTAAATTTTTGAATAACCACTTTGCGCAGAGGCTGCAAAAAAGTTAAGCACTCTTGATCGGAGCTATTAATTCAAATCGCTTTACTCGTGAATCTCCGACATCAACCAATTCACAAAAATTTTTAATGGGCCTCACCCATAGTTCTCTTTTTCCGTATTCAGCTCGATACAACGCGAGTGCTTCCTCTGTTTCAGAATGCCGCACCATCGCAATTACGGTGTATTCATTATTATTTTTATAATGACGATATCGCCCTGGGCTGAGTGCCTCAGTCATTGCTGAATCCTCCAAACTCATTGCCTATTAGTATTTGCAAACTTTCCAATGTCTCTCCCATTAGCAAACAGTCGGCATCGCGCTGTGACAGCTTATCTTCCCGGAGTTCATCGTTCACTTCTTTTAACTCGTCGCTGAAACGAATTCGGCGAATGCTCAAATCTTTATCCAACACAAAATCAACTTGGTCCTGCCACGACAAGGCAAGTCGCACGACCTGCTTGCCACTCTCGATATGGCCACGGATTTCATCTGACTCAAGATAAACCCCGCGCGCGCGCACCACGCCACCCTCCTCGTGAGGGTCCTCTAAATCGACGTCACTACCCAAGCTCATGCCATCGGGGAGCCTGCCGTTTAAGACCCACTGGCTCATCGCAATAACCGGTGATTTTTGCGGATTGGGAATCGTCACCTGTAAGTTGCCCAGCCCCTCGCGCAACAGCGATAAAAAGTCCTCGGCTCGCGCCGCACTCGCCGTATTCACCCAGACCCAACCTTCGCGGTCATTTATGAGTCCTTCTAAATACTGAGACTTTGTAAAGGCGCGAGGAAGAAAGTCCTGCGTGACTTCATCGACAATATCCAGGCGCTCTTTACGCTGAACGCGTCGGCCCTGGCCCGTCTGTATCTCCTGAATACGGTTATTGACCTCGCTACGAATGACCGACACAGGCAGCAAGCGCTCCTCACGCTGCAGTCGGACCAGCCAATAGTCTCCTGACTTGTGCACAAAGTCTTTGGCGTCGTCAGACAGCGCTGCAACCCACCCGCTGGAGGTGGGCTGACTCGGCCTGCAAGGGACAAACGTGCGACGAGAGAGTCGCTGTGACAACTCGCTGGCATCAATACCTAACCGGCTGGGCAATTTATAGGGGCGTGCATTACGAAACCACATGGCGAGGGCTCAAAAAAAACGGAGCGCAAGTGTAGGCTGAATTGAAAGAAATTGCTCTGAAGATGACGCGAAAAATTTGAGGCTAGGACCGTTACGCCCGCTTACACCGCCATCTTGCTATATCAGTTTAAACAACAACATGATGCGTGCGATTAACGTCGTTTTCCCCGGTGGGACGCGGCCGCTGCGCTGAAGACAGTTAGAGCACACAAAAACGCGATCAAAAACCCAGTCTTCCCTTCCGCTGCGGCGAACACGCTCTAAATTATCGCTACCACAGGCTGGACACAGCTCGCTGTCTGACATGATTTTCATATAAGTTTATTATTACAACCTGCAATGCTTGAAGAGACCGTCGAGCATATTTCACGACCCCAATAAGTGCGAAGTCTCTGGGCCCCCATTTGGCTCATCGTGTGACAAATCTGACTAAACCCTGTCGTTTTGTCGCAATTGTCTGAATACATTAATTGCGGGTTAGAGGGCGGTATGGGGGTTTCGCCGAATGAAGGGCTACACTGAGTGCTCGCCTACCCTTTGGACGTTTAGGACATAAGAACCATGCGCTACCTCCACACAATGATTCGAGCCAGCGATCTGGACAAAACTCTCTCATTTTTTGTCGATCATTTAGGCCTCGTAGAAGTGCGCCGCTATGACAGCGAGCAAGGCCGCTTCACGCTTGTATTTCTCGCGGCAACTGGCGATGCAAAGGACGCAGAGAGCAAACAAAGCCCCTTGGTGGAGATTACCTACAACTGGGATCCCGAAAGCTATGAGGGGGGACGTAACTTTGGTCACCTCGCCTACCGGGTTGACGATATCTACGCGACTTGCCAACGCCTTATGGACGGTGGGGTGACAATAAACCGACCCCCACGCGATGGCCGCATGGCCTTCGTAAAGTCGCCAGATGGTATCTCCATTGAGCTGCTACAAGACGGCGCGGCGCTGACGATTCGAGAGCCTTGGGCGTCAATGGAGAACATCGGTAACTGGTAAAAGCGAGCGCTTACTTACAGCTCAACTTCGGTAAATTATGGGAAAAGGAAACGATAGGCCATCACTGAACCAGCGCGCGCCTCTTTGTCACAAGGGCCTTTCACAGGCTGGTCGTGCCTTTGTATACCCGCCTGTTAGAGTGCGTTTGCTCTTGGCTAAAGGGCGCCACAGGTAGCAGCTCATTCACCCGCCTTCACTTTTTCACGTTCAGCCTCCGGGGCCATTAACTCGCGAAAAAATCGACCATCCAATTCGCGACTTTGGCGCCTTCGTGTTGATGCGTCTCCAGCGACGCCCGACCCTCGGCCACTCGCTCACCCCCAATCATGTCACCGCGAAAGGTCATGATGGCTTCTGAATAATTTGGCACGAACTCAGGGTGCCCCTGAAGGGTAAAAATATGATCGCCCATCACAAAACCTGCGTTTTCGCAGTGCGGATTACTTACGACATTTTGCGCCCCTGGGGGTAAGACGTGCACTTGATCTTGGTGTGAAGCAATCAACTTTAATTGACCCGTGTCCCCGCCCTTAAAAGGCGCGCCGCCAAGCTCGTAGACATTAATACCCACACCCCAGCCTTTATCTGACTTTGACACCACGCCTCCCAGTGCTTGCGCAATAACTTGGTGGCCAAAACAAATCCCCACCATCTTTTTGCGCGCGGCGTGCAGTCTCTGGATAAGCCCCTCAAGGTCTCGAATCCACTGTTTATCATCGTAAGCTGAGCTCTTGCTTCCGGTGATAATGAACCCGTCTACGCTATCGATGTCGTCCTGAGTGGGATGAATGCCCTCTTCAACGTCCCATGTAGAAAAAGTGGCTTCAGGATTCGCATCTCCGACCAACCGGACAAACATATCTGGGTACTCACCAAACTCCGCCACCCACTCAGTGCGAACCGCGTCTGTTTTCAAAATCCCTAAGTGCACCCGCTATTTCCTTACGTTCATAATTCTGTGATATTTAAGTTGCAAACTTGTCTACAGTATCAACTCAGGGGGCGTTTGAATGATTCCTGCGACTGAACTTAAAACAAGCGTAGTAATTTTGTCATCACTACAGCAAATAGACCTAGCCTTATTTAACAAAGTATTTGGTTACACCCGAGCGCGACACGCTCTTACACAAGTTGCACTTGCCGTGTCGAAGACGGGCGATGGTTACGCACAACTGTTTTTGCCCCTGATTGTTTGGTTATCCGGCTCAGTCCTTGCTCCCACCTACGCGCTTGCTTTGGCTGTTGCCTTTACCTTGGAGCGGGCTAGCTATTACGTCTTGAAGAACACGCTGAAACGGCGACGACCTTACGATTTAAAACCCAGCATTCACTCGCTGATCATCGCAGCTGACAAGTTCAGCTTCCCATCTGGGCACACGTCCGCAGCGTTCTGCCTGTGTGTTATGACCTTACTCATCTTTGGAAACTTCGCCTCCTACCTGTTCCTATGGGCTGCAGCTGTCGGCTTGTCTCGAGTCATTGTGGGTGTTCACTTTCCCGGCGATGTCGTCGCTGGCGCGCTATTGGGAACAGGCGTCGCACTCAGTACCGCCTCATTGCTACAACTCTGGTAAGAGTCCCCTATGACAAGAAAAATCCTCTATGGGGTTCAAGGCACCGGGCAAGGCCATATTAGCCGCGCACGAGGGCTTGCCGAGGCATTAAAAGACTTCGATGTTGACGTGACATGGTTATTTTCCGGGCGCAAAAAGTCAAAGTTGTTCGATATGGAGCCTTTTGGCGACTTCAAACACCGCGAGGGCCTCACCATGGTTACCGAGGCGGGACAAATGAAGTACCGTAAGACGGCTTTAAATGTAGCGCCTGCCACGTTTTTACGAGACGTAAACCGCCTTGATCTAGACCCCTTTGACCTGATTGTTTGTGACTATGAACCCGTCATCGCCTGGGCGGCCAAAGCGCGGCGCCGAGAAACCATCGGCATTGGGCATCAATACGCGTTTGGGAAGCAAACACCGCTCACGGGCGATACAGCAGTGAGCCGGCTAGTCATGAACCAATTTGCACCGGTCGATATTCCCGTCGGCCTGCACTGGGCCGCGTTTGACAATAACATTCTCCCGCCGATTCTCGATTTACCTGATATTGACCCCGAGACAACACAAGACCATGTGTTGGTGTATCTACCCTTTGAGGATCAGGACGCGACCACTCGGTGGCTGCAAGAGTTTACAGACACGTCTTTTATTCAATACTCACCCGCCATAACCCATGAGCTGCGAGGGAATGTGCTGCGACAAAAAGCCAATGTTGGTGGCTTCAAACGTGACTTGGCAACCGCACGGGGCGTTATCTGCAATACAGGGTTTGAGCTGATCTCCGAGTGCCTCCAGTGGAGGAAGCCGGTTTTAACCCGCCCACTCGCAAAACAGATGGAGCAACTTTCCAACGCAGCAGCGCTTGAGCAACTTGGCTATGCCACTACAATGCAGGCACTAGAGACTCATAAGGCTCGCGCGTGGTTAGACGATATGCCTCCGGCACCCAAGGTTCATTTCCAAAACGTAGCAAGTGCACTCGCCACGTGGCTAGCACGGGGCGCCAGAGAACCCGTGGCGCAGCTAAGCGAGCAGCTCTGGTCCTAAAAGGCGTCCTTAGCTGCAGTCTTGTCGCAACAGCATCGCTTTCTTCATTTGCGCTTGCGAGCGATGCCAAGTTTGTGGGTAACCAGACATGTACGAGCTGCCATGAGCCCCAGGCAAACGATTGGACAAACTCGCACCATGACCTAGCTATGCAGGCGGCGTCGACTCAAGCCGTCTTGGGTAACTTTGATGACGCCAAATTTGTTTACGAGGGTGTCACTACCACGTTCTTTAAGAAGGACAGCGACTTTTGGGTCAATACCGATAACGAAAACGGCGAACTTCAAGACTATCCCGTTAAATATGTCTTTGGAGTCTATCCGCTCCAGCAGCTGTTACTGCCCACTACAAATGGCAGCCTCAATGCCTTAAGTATTGCTTGGGACAGCCGAAGTAAGACGGAGGGAGGTCAAAGGTGGTATCATATATACGAAGGGCAGGACGCTGTCACCGCGGAGAGTCCACTTCACTGGACCGGCATTTACCACAACTGGAACAGTCGGTGCGCGGAGTGTCACAGCACGAATGTGGTTAAAGGCTACGCTGCGACAACACGCAGTTACCAAACAACTTTCGACCAAATAGACGTCGGCTGCGAGTCTTGCCATGGCCCGGGCTCTGACCACGTGTCATTGGTTGAGGCAGCAAAAATACCCGCCCCCTCGCAAACCGGCTCTGAGAGGCGATCAGCGAGCAATATGGGTTTCGAACTCGCACTCTCTGCCCGCGGTCATTGGTTGCGAGCGCCAGACGAGAATATTGCGCACCGATCGACACCGTTAAACAACACAACGCAGGTCGACAACTGCGGTCGATGTCATGCACGACGAGCAACGCTTGGGGACTACCACTATGGACAGTCCCTATTAGACACCCATCGACTTTCAGTGCTGGAGTCGCCACTGTATTGGCACGACGGACAAATCCGCGATGAAGTTTATGTCTACGGCTCGTTCATGCAGAGCAAAATGGCGCAAGCTGGTGTGGTTTGCAGTAACTGCCACAACCCACACAGCAATGCACTCGTTGCAGAGGGCAACGGCGTATGCACCCAGTGCCACAAGCCCGAGACCTATGATGCTGTGAGCCACCATCGCCATCCGATGAGTAGCAGTGGAAGCGCCTGTGTGAATTGTCATATGCCTTCGCAAGTCTATATGGGCGTTGACGCGCGCCGAGATCACAGCATGCGCATTCCACGGCCCGATATTTCGCTCTCCACAGGCAGTCCTAACGCCTGTATCCAATGCCACTCAGATAAAAGTAATGCCTGGGCCTATGATGCGCTTCAGTCTTGGGGTGTTGAAGGTGATTTCAAGACGCTCAAACACGTCAAAGCGCGATTTGCCGCAGATCGGGGTGATATGAGGGTGCTACCCACGCTCGAAGCGATCGTCACCGATGACACCCAACCCGCGCTCATGCGAGCCTCCGTGATCGAACAACTCAGCAATTTAGGGGCGCCGGCGTTGCCTAATATGAGCGCGATGCTACTGCGAGCAGATAACCCTATTTTACGCGCATCAGCTGTTCGCTCGCTGCGAGGACTTCCGCCGGCGCAGCGCTTTCTTATGTTACGGCCATTCATTAACGACCCCGTTCTTAGCGTACGCATGGAGGTTGCACAAACCCTTGCGGGCGTGCCCGACCAAGAGCTTAGAGCACAAGACATTGACTCACTTAGGCCGCTGTTTGATGAGTATCTTGCTGTACAAGGTGACCATCTCGACATGCCCTCTGTGCAGCTACAGCTCGCCAACTTTTGGTTGGATCGCGGCAACACCAAAAACGCAGAAAATGCACTGCATGAGGCCCTCGTGCTAAACGATCAGCTCGAGCCGGCCATCGTGAACTTGGTGGATTTATTGCGGCGAGACGGTCGCAACGAGGAAGCGTCGTTGCTTCTCGATGAGTCCCTACGGCAGATTCCCGATTCGGGCAGCCTCTGGTTTTCACAAGGCCTACATTTTATTCGCCTTGGTGAGACAGCTAAAGGGCTTGCCTCGCTAAAGGAGGCTGCGTCGCTAGAGGCGGAGGGTTCGCGTCACCGCTACGTCTATGCCATCGCCCTTAACGATACCGGCGATAAAGCGGCCGCCATGAAGACGCTTGAGTCGGTCAATATAAGCCATCCGGGCCAGCCTGACATTCTCAACGGCTTGCTAGCCTTTTCTCGCGATGCGGGTGACCGCACTCGATATGAACGCTACCGTGCGCAGCTAATGGCGATCATGCAGGCGTCAGGGCGACGATAGCCGCAACAGCTAATCCGCGGCGGTTAGCTGTAAATCTACCGTCACGGGAATAGAGCGACTAATCGCATTCAGACCGGCAATGCTTTGTAGCGCGGCAACCCCCGCTTCCAAGCCAAACTCTGAAGCGGAAATCACAATGGGTTGCGTAGTTGTAACACGCACGCTGTCACCTGTTCTGGCTGCGGCAAGCTCAGCCTTTTTAGAAACCGTATTCCCATGCAGAGTAACGGCTACCGAGACCGACGCCGCAGCCTTACCACCTGATTCAAGCGCGTTTAACTGATCTTGAGTAAGCTGAGCTGACACAGTGGCTTTCGGGAAGCTCGCGACATTAAAGAGCATTTTCTGTAGACGCTCGTTGCGAATCCCAACGCCCGTCTCGACTGAGGTCAAGTCGATGTTTACAGCGACAGCGCCCGCACCCGATATACGTCCTGACACCCGCTCAAAAGCGTTGTTCTCACCCACGACGTTGTTTTTGATCGATACAAAGCCAATACGCGACGCCTCATCCACCACCCAATCAGCCTGCGCCGGAAGCACTGCGAAGATCGTTGTCATAAGGCCCGCTGTCGCAATTAGTAACTTTTTCATTGGATATATCCCTTTAAAAAACGGCATGTAAAACATGTTCTCACCACACGCCTGTGTGCAATGGTCGTGTACGCACGCTCGAGTAAGTGATTACGACAACGAGGGTATAACAGCTCAGATCAAAACCAACTGCCTTGTCGCGGCTTGGTTCAAAAAAGCTCGCCTGGTGCCTTTTACGATCGCGCTGACCTTAAGCACGTCTCAAACACTGCAGCACCCAGTCCTCACTAAGCAATCGGTTGAGCCTAAGACCCGAGGTCTGCGAACCTTGATGTGCCTTGTCTACACGTCAGCGAGGTCGCCTTTAGACTCCAGCCACTGGCGTCGATCGCCCGCTCGCTTCTTCGCAAGAAGCATGTCGAAAACGCTGTTTGTGTCATCGTCTGCATCGAGCACAAGCTGCACCAAACGACGCGTATCTGGGTACATGGTCGTCTCACGAAGCTGCGATGGATTCATTTCACCCAAGCCTTTAAAGCGCTGAACGTTGGGTTTTGAGCGCGAGTTCTCAACCGCTATGCGCTGCAAGATGCCATTTTTTTCGGATTCATCAAGCGCGTAATACACCTCTTTCGCAACATCGATACGATAGAGCGGCGGCATCGCCACAAACACATGTCCTGCGCGCACCAGCGGCCGAAAGTGTCGAAGGAACAGAGCACAAATCAGCGTTGCGATGTGCAACCCATCCGAATCGGCATCCGCCAAGATACAAACCTTTTGATAGCGCAGACCATCGAGATCGTCACTGGCCGGGTCAATACCCAGCGCCACCGAGATATTATGCACTTCTTGGGAGGCAAGGATCTCTTCCGCGTCCACTTCCCAGGTATTCAAAATTTTCCCACGCAGCGGGAGGATCGCTTGGAAGGTTCGATCACGCGCCTGCTTTGCCGAGCCACCGGCGGAGTCGCCCTCAACGAGGAACAGCTCACTGCGCGCAGGGTCTTCGATCGAGCAATCGGCAAGTTTGCCCGGTAACTGTGGACCCGAAGCAATCTTCTTACGAACCACTTTTTTCGCCGAGCGCATACGCGCCTGAGCTCGGTTGATGCATAGCTCGGCCAGAATCTCGGCATCAGACGTGTGTTGGTTGAGCCACAGCGCAAAGGCATCCTTTGCTACACCCGAGACAAAGCCTGCCGCTTCGCGCGAGGACAAACGCTCCTTTGTCTGACCTGAAAACTGAGGGTCAGCAAGCTTTGACGACAGTACATAGCAACATCTGTCCCAAACATCTTCCGCTATGAGCTTAACGCCCCGCGGGAGTAGACTTCGGATCTCACAGAATTCGCGCATGGCTTCGAGTAAGCCCGAGCGCAAACCATTAACATGTGTACCACCTTGTGCTGTCGGAATAAGGTTTACGTAGGACTCAGCCGTGACCTCTCCGCCCTCTGGCAGCCATTGAATAGCCCAATCGACCGCCTCTGTCTCGCCGGCAAAGCTCACCGTAAAGGGCCCCTCTGGTATTACCAAGTAGTCAATTGTCGCATCGGCGAGGTAGTCAGAAATGCCATCCTCGTAATACCACTCTTGCTTCTCGCCCTTTTTCTCGTCGCTGAGTGTGACGCGCAGTCCTGGACACAGTACCGCTTTGGCTCGCAGCGCGTGAATGAGTCGTGACATCGCGAAATTCGCACTGTCGAAAAAGCTTTCATCGGGCAAGAATCGAATACCCGTACCGGTATTGCGCTTCCCGCACTGACCCGTAATGGCGAGATCTTCAACCTTGTCACCGTTCTCGAACGCCATACTGTAGACATTGCCGTCGCGGCGAATCGTAATGTCTAAGCGTTTGGAGAGCGCATTCACCACAGAAACACCCACACCGTGTAAGCCGCCACTGAACTGGTAGTTCTTGTCCGAAAACTTTCCACCTGCGTGGAGCGTCGACAAAATGACCTCAACACCCGGCTTCTTTTGCTCTGGGTGCAGGTCGACAGGCATGCCTCGCCCGTTGTCAGAAATAGTGATGGCGCCATCTGGGTGTGCAACCACATCGATCTGGTTGGCGTGCCCTGCAAGCGCCTCGTCCACCGAGTTATCGATCACTTCTTGAGCGAGGTGATTAGGCCGAACGGTGTCGGTGTACATGCCGGGGCGCTTACGGACCGGCTCTAAGCCAGTCAATACTTCAATGGCGTCTGCGTTGTACTGCGTCATGAATAAAAACTACCTTGACGATGAGTGGGGTCGGCCTTATTTTCGGCTCGCTCAATGATAACCCGAGGAACCCATCTGAGGTCGGTTATTCTCATCCGAAATACGAAGAACTTCGGTTTGCACCGAGCCATTAGGCCGCAGCGTCAAACTTCGATAGCCAGGTTGAAGGTCATCCAGAGCAAAGTCCTTCGATTGAGGTGCGAATTGCACACAGGTCGAGGGCGTGGTGAGCATTCGGATACCCGACACTACCGCGTCGCTTGCTTGGTGTACGTGTCCACTGATGATTAAGCTCCGGTCAGCATAGCGCCCCAGCCTACCCAAAGCCTCAGCCGCGTTGCGAACCGTCTGCTCATCGAGCCACGCCGATGACATTGATCGCAAGGGGTGGTGTGTTGCGATCAATAAAGATTTGTTCTCGGTCGCCGCCTCATCAATGGCAGCGCTGAGCGCATCGAGCTCGGTCTCATTCAGCGAGCCTCCAACCTCTCCCTCAACCTGAGTCTCGAGCATCAAGACATCCCAAAAGGGTGTTCGAAGGCGTCGCTTCAAATGAGGTTCAAATGACGCAAAGGACGTGCGAATGTCGTCGTGATTACCCGGCAACCATAAACTCGGTGTGTCGGTGCCCAGCAGACCTTCTAACTGCGCGTAAGCATGAGGCTGCTCATCGGCGGCAATATCGCCTGTAACCAAAAAGCAGTCGATGGGCCCCGAGGCCTTAGCCGCGTCGATGACCGCACGTGCTGAGCGCTCGGTGTTCATGCCCAAAAGCACACCGTCAGCCGAACCGGTTAGGTGCGTATCCGTGATCTGAACCAACCTCAGCTCATTGGAATGGTCCGAAAGGACGCTATCGCCATTGAGAAGTGGGGCGCTAGACATCGCCCGCCTCAAATACGGTTTCGTCGATATGGGCCTCGGATAAGCACAGGCTTAATAGCTCGGCTACGAAACTATTCTGCTGACGCTTTTCGTCCGGTTGATGCATGTCGGAGTTGGGGTAGTCATAGCGAAATTCTAAACGACGACCCGACCGTAATTTTACAACCTCAGCCATTGCCACATCGTGATACATCCGAAGATGCAGGTTTGAATGAATATGCTGGGGAAGGCCCGCCGCGTGGTAATTAACACTGAGGGTCGTAGTGTGACGGTCACGCTCAATAACGGTCATCACGATCAAACGCGAGCCCAACTTAAAGCGCCGCTCGTTCGCTTGCTGATAGTCCGGGAATAAGCTGAGTAAGCGCACGTAATTAGCCTCACAGAGCGCGTGTAGCTCTGTGAGATCCATGTGAAACCGCTTCTTTTTCCGACTCTTTTGCACCAAACCGAGGTTGCCCCAACTGTCTTCGTCGCACTTAACTGTACAAAGTGTAGCAATCAATAGCGAAAATTGTCCTAATACAGAAGATGAACGTATTTTCGCCGCCACTACGTATACGATGTTAAACTCCGCGCCTCTTAAGGTCTAAGACACAATCAAGGAAATTTGAATGGTTTCTCATCTTGTAAGACGAGCCACCGCAGCGGCGATTGCAAGCACAACATTAATTTTGGCGCCCCTTGCCTCGGGCGAGAGTCTGTTGGATATCTACGAGATAGCGCTCGATAACGACGCGCAACTCAGAGCTGAGACCGCGCAATACCGTGCAGACCTTGAACTGAAAACGCTGGCGCTCGCCCCCCTGTTACCGCAAGTCAATGCAGGCGTGTCGCGCTCAATGCGAGACAGTGAAAGCACCCGGCTTAGTATTGTTGACTTTGACAACGGTAACGTTGTTGTTCAGAACCAAACAACGGGCTCGCGCACCTACACCACACGCTACGACGTCAGCCTATCGCAGACGCTTTTTGATCTCTCCGCGTGGTTCGACTGGAAGGCCGGTAGCGAGCGAAGTAAGCAGGCCGAGGCCACCGTTGCAGCGGCGCAACAAAACCTCATTGTGCGCGTCTCCGAAGCCTACTTTGGGGTACTGAGAGCGCAAGATAACCTCCGCGCGGCGAAAGCTCAGGAACGTGCACTCTCCAGGCAGCTTGAGCAAACACGACAGCGCTTCAACGTTGGTCTCATCGCCATAACCGATGTCTATGAGGCCGAAGCACGTCATGACCTTGCGGGCGTTACACATATCATTGAAGAAAATAATGTTGCGGTAGCACTCGAGCGCTTGTCGGTGCTTACCGGGCAACAACATGGCCAGCTGCGGTTGTTAAGCGAGGCATTTTCGCCCGAGCTCCCAATGCCCACCGACCGCTCAGCGTGGGTAGACTTCGCTTTAGAGAACAATTTCGATTTGGCTGCGGTTCGGTTTGCCGAGGAAGCGGCACGACAAAACGCAAAGTCTCGGCAAATGGGCCACGCCCCCCGCGTGAGTGCACAAGTCAGCTATGCAGAGAGCGATACAGCCGGTACGGTCACGCCACCGAATGCGTTCAACCTACCGCCCAATTCAGAAGGCGAAGACGAGTCGTTTCAAATCCGACTCGATATGCCTTTGTACGCCGGCGGGGCGATCAGTGCTAACCGCCGTCGTGCCGCAGAGCAATTCAACGCAGCACGAGAGAACCGCATCAATCTCACTCGTAACACCATCACCGCATCGCGGTCATTGCACATGACCGTAAGCTCCGATGTCGCACGCGTAAACGCCCGAAAGCAAGCGATCAAATCGACTCAGAGCGCACTTGATGCCACCGTTGCCGGCTACGAAGTGGGTACTCGTAACATTGTTGACGTTCTAAACGCGCAAAACGCCGTATTTAGCGCTCAGCGCGATTACGCGAACAGCCGTTATGACTATGTGCTGAACAGCATGCGACTCAAAGAGAATGCGGGTACGTTGTCACCTGAAGATATCGCGTCGCTTGAGGCTTTCTTGGTCGAGCCAGAGGCGGCATCGGCCTCCGAGGACGGCTAAAAACGAGGAATCAGGTCTTTATTTAAGGGCCCCCTCGAACTTTAAAACCCGCTTAAAGCAGTCCCTTTAATAAATCGAGCTGACGCCGTGTTGCACCGCGGCGCGTCTCGATAAAGGTGCGAGCACGCCTGGCCTCGCTATCTTGCCCTTCATTTTCCCAAACGCTCGCCAGGCGATCTGCGAGTTCGTGCTGGTCCGTCACAACACGGATAGCACCGCCACGCTCCATATCTCTGACGATAGTCGCAAAGTTGATGACATGCGGTCCGGTAATCACCGCGCAACCCCATGCGGCTGCCTCGATCGGGTTGTGTCCGCCTCTGGGTACCAAGCTACCGCCAATAAACGCAGCATCCGCCAAGCCTAAGAAAGCACTTAGCTCTCCCAGGGTATCGATTAACAGAACATCGGTTTCAATGGTTACCGGCACGTTGTCGCTGCGCTTTTGGTACTTAAGGCCTGCTTTCTCTAAGAGCTTGATGATGTCCCCAGTTCGGTTTGGGTGCCGCGGCGCCAACAAGAGACGCGTCGATAACCCACGCTCACTCAGCGCCTGATAGGCGTCGATGACAAGCTGCTCTTCACCGGGATGGGTGCTCGCTGCGGCCCACAGAGGACGGGATTTGATATCACACCCCAATTCCTCGCCAATCACCTCTAGCTGACTGCGCCGGGCGGCCAGATCGATATCAAACTTGATGCTGCCCACAACGTGCATTGCCTCAGGCTCAGCGCCAATTCGCCGGAAACGTCGGTCATCAGACTTCGACTGCGCGGCGATAAGGCTAAAACCGGCCAGGGTGTCGCGCGTAAACTTACCCAAACGCGCATACCCACGCGCCGAGCGAGCAGACAGGCGGGCATTTACCAAGGCAACAGGAATTCCATGCTCGCGCGCAGACGCCATGACGTTGGGCCAAATCTCGGTTTCGACCATGACGATCAGCTGAGGCTGCCAGTGGCGTAAAAAAGCGCCTGTGACCAGTGGCGTATCAAACGGAAACCACGTGTGTTCGACACGGCTACCAAACAATTTCTGTGTTTGCTCCGAACCCGTCGGTGTTGTGTTGGTAATCAGGACGGCTTTATCGGGCCACTCGAGCAAAATACGCTCAACCAACGGCGCCACCGCCAGCAGTTCGCCGACAGAGACTGCATGAACCCAGATTAAGCCATCACCCGAGCGAATACGGCTGGGCAACCCAAGCGCAAAGCGGCGCCACCACTGTCGCCGGTATCCGGGCTCGCTCACACTCTTTGCAAGTAGCCGCAGCACGAAAAGTGGCGACAGCAAAGAGATGAGCAAACTGTAAAAAAGACGCGCCATAATGATGAAAAGTGATGAAGGTTCAAGGATTCGGTCGTTACGCCATATACTGACGCTTTTTGTGGAGCCTACCATGACACCGACCCGGTTTGCCGACGTAAAAGGTTTCCTTCCTGAAAATGAAGCCACGCAACTCGCGGATTGGGCCCGTGATGTCGCATCCCTTGGTCCGCTGCTCGAAATCGGAAGTTACTGCGGCTTATCCACCCTCTGCTTGGCGGAAGTCGCTAGAGAGTCAGGGACCATCGTATTTGCTGTCGATCACCACCGCGGCAGCGAAGAGCATCAAGTGGGTGAATTCTTCCACGACGAAGCACTGGTTGATAACGCGGGAAACTTTGACTCGCTACCTGAATTTAGACGCAACCTGCTGGCTTATGATGCGGAAGATGTGGTTATTCCCATTGTGGCTCCCGCAACACTTGCGGCTAAGCATTGGACGACACCCCTTGGCCTCTTATTTATCGACGGTGGTCACAGCCTCGACGCCGCATTGGCCGATTATCGAAATTGGTCTCAACATGTTGTGAAGGGTGGGCTACTGGTCATTCACGACGTTTTCCCGCATGTCGCAGAAGGCGGACAGGCGCCCTACGCTATATGGCAGTTGGCCAAGCAATCTGGTTTGTTTGAACCGGTGGCGACTTGCGAGAGTATCCGCGCGTTGCGCAGGCTTTGAGTTAGGTGCCTAACCTTAGCTGATCGGCAACACCTGCGGTCGACTGATCAACCTCAGTAAACAAGCGGCACGCCGGGGTGTGATGGCTCAGCGCATCGGCAGCAAGCATCACAGCACCCGAGGTCCAAGTCGGCTGCTCAAGCGGCCAAAGAACCTTCTCGACAAATTGGTACCCTGTCCAAAACACACCCGCGTCGTCACGCCACTGCCACAGGGTATCGAAAAGCGTGTGCGCGCGGCCCGACTCACCCACTGACAAAAGTGCCATGGTAAGTTCGCAAGACTCTGCCACCGTCACCCAAGGCTGATGATTTTCACATCGGCAGCCGAGCCCCTCTTCTACAAACTCATCCCAGCGCGCGTTGATCCGCTCCAATCCCTGCTCACTTTGGAAAACACCCGCCAAAACAGGATAAAACCAGTCCATGGCGTAACGTGACTTACTCTCCCAGTTACGGTCAAACCGCTCCGGTCGGTGTCTCAGTGCCGTACCCAACTTCTGCCGGGCAATGCGCCACTTAGGCCTCAAAACGCCGACTGTTCGGGCAACGTGTAAGGCACATTCGAGCGATTTGTAAACTGAGCTACTACCGGTCACAAGCGCGTCGTCCATCGGCTCACCCAGCGTATCGCAAGCCCAGGCCACCTCACCGTGCTCAGACTGCATCGATATAACAAACTCAATAGCGGCATCGACTGCGGGGAAGAGGCGATCCAAAAATTCCCTGTTGCGAGTAATCAAGAAATGATGCCAAACACCCGTTGCGATATAGGCGACATAATTAGTCTCTCGACGGGTGATGTTGGAAGGCTCACCATTAATGTATGAAGCCCACCAACTTCCGTCCTCGAGCTGCTCGTTAACGAGCCAATCGTAAGCACGCTCCGCCGCTGCGAACTCGCCGGCAATACTGAGCCCCATCGCCGCCTCAGTATGATTCCATGGGTCGGTATGTCCACCCTCAAACCAAGGTATTTCACCGTTTTCACGCTGAGCCGCGACGAGGTAATCAACCGTCGGCTTCAGGTCCGCCTCGGGATAGGGATACGATTTTGGAGGGGTCATAGCCATAGCGAAAAACTACCTTACATCCGAGTTTTCGGCCGCCAATATATCAAGTTGTTGTCGATCGAAGTAAAGCGCCACACTCTTACCCATCCACGGGTTCATGATCGTGTCGAGCAGCCGAGTTAGCAATGGTCGCTTCATTAAATCCCAAATGAGAAATTGATGATAAGCCCGCAGCAACCACGGCTCCTCTTCTGCCTGCCAAAACAGACACTTCAACCACCAGTAAGGTGCGTGCAGCGCATGGGCGCCATGCCGCCGAACGCCTTCAAAGCCATAGCGCTCGATTTCACGCTGAAGGTGCGTGGCGTTGAAGATACGTATGTGACCGCCGGGGGTTTTAGGGTAGTCCTTGCTAAGGAGCCAACAGATTTTCTCAGGCCAAGCCCGTGGCACTGTGACACACAACTTCCCGTCGGGTTTCAGCACGCGGTCAATCTCTTCGATGAAGCTGATGTAATTCGGGATGTGCTCCAAAACCTCAGAACAAACAAGCCTGTCAACCGAGTTATCCGGAAGCGGAAGCGTCATCCCGTTAGCCTGAATAAAATGTACTTCGCCCGCGGGTTGGTAGGGCGCCATATCAGCGATACGCGATTGTGCCGTTTGTAAGTCCCTATAAGCGAGATCGAAACCTAGGACCGTTACACCCTCTGCCCTGTAAGCGGTAAGTGAGTGCCTACCCTCACCACAACCAAGGTCTACGAGAACATGGCCGCTCTGCAGGTCAAAGTAATCAAAATCGACAGTTAACATGAGGCAATGCGCTCTCGGTAATACGCTTCCATGCGCTCAGCACAGCGCTCCCAGCAAAAATGCTGTTCAACCCGCTCGAGCCCCCGAGCCGCATACTCAGCTCTGAGCGACTGGTCGTCAAATAATCTGCGAATTTGTTGAGCGAGGGCATCGCTGTCACCCGGCGACACAACCAGAGCGGCATCAGATACCACCTCGGCTAAGGCCCCGCCACTGGTGGAGACAAGGGGCACACCACACGCCATTGCCTCGACTGCAGGCAGGCCAAATCCCTCATACATAGAGGGCACAACCGCCACACTTGCGAAGGCATATTTCTCAACCATCTCCTCATGACTGATGCCTTTACAACATTCAATGCAGTCGGCAAGCCCAAGAGCGTCAATTAGCCGCTGCGTCTCACCATCGGGTTTAGGGCGACCCACTAAAGTCAGCTTCATTTCAGGGTACTCAGGTCTGAGTAACGCCATGGCTTTTAAGAGATAAGAAAGACCCTTTAAGGGCGCGTCAGCAGAAGCCGTTGTCATAAGGCGATGGGGCTCTCGCGTTACGTGTGGGGCGGGCCGAAACAACGTCGTATCGACGCCTAAATGCATAACAGAGATTGCCTCGGGCGAGACACCAAAGTCCGTACAGATGTCAGTGGCCGATGCGCTCGACACCGTGACCACCGACTTTAACTGGGGCGCTACGCGCTTTTGCATCAGTAAGAAGCTATGCCAGCGATGTATCAACAACCGCATGTACCACTTAGGTTCCGCCTCAAGCGCCACACGATAGTCGCGGGTAATCGGATGATGGATTGTCGTAACAAGTGGCAGGCCTCGAGCCTGAAGATCGAGAACACCGTCGGCAATGGTTTGATTGTCGTGGATGATATCGAAGTCTTGTTCGCGGCCAATGAACCACCGTTTTACTCGTTCGCCAAAGGTATAGGGTTCAGCGAAACCACCGGTCAATTTGCTGAACCACTCAATGCGTTCGAGGCGCGAAAAAAAATGCCGAAACCTCACGGATCCGAGTCCGTGCTCGTACAAATCGAGGCTATCGAGCTTTACTAACGCAATGTCGTCATCCAATTCGGGATAGGGCGGGCCTGATATAACCGTGACACTGTGGCCTCGCTTACGCAAATACCGAGAGAGGTAATTGAGATAGACCCCTTGCCCACCGGAGTGGGGCGCAGACCGATAACCCAACAAGGCAATGCGCAGGGGCTGTAAGGCGCCGCCCGGTGACGCAGTGGCGCTATGAGGTAATGGAGAGTTCACGCAAGGGTAACCACTAAATTTGGCGCGGAGTATGCCAATACAGCTTTCCCGACACAACAAGTGCTTCTGCGAGATGAACCTTTGAATAACCAGCGCTCTGTCGTTTTATCTGCGTTCGCTTTCACTTTTGAAACCACTCGCCAAGTCCGGCATCTAAACATTGCCCTCAAGGCTTTATGGCTGACCTTTCGTCAGGCGTGCCGAAATCCACTCGCAGCACCGACTAAGAATTTCGTCTTGTTCTGGCTCGTTAAACAACTCGTGATACATCCCCTCGTAGATTGTGCATTGTTTATCACTCGATCCGAGCGTCTCCACAAATTCGCGAGACGCAGCGGAGGATGTCAGTTGATCCGCTTCACCATGCAGTAACAGCACGGGGAGGCTGATGTCCTGTGCGCGGGACATGACGCTCGCACCTTCATCAAACAAAGACACAACCATCCGCGCGGGGATGTTTTGATGATGCACAAGCGGGTCCGCAACGTACGCCTCTACGACGGCTTGATCTCTACAAATAGCGTTGGCGTCAAGCGCAAGCGCTTTCAAGCCCGGTGTCAGGGCACTAAAGACTCGCAAAAGGAGTAGCTGCCACGAAGGGGGTGGGGTGGGAACACCCAGGGCTGGCCCCGTCATGACAAGTCCCTCGTAGTCTTGCTCGGTGCTTAACACCGCACTGGCTGCAATCAGGCCGCCTAAACTGTGTCCTACGAGGAAAACTGGCAAGGCGGGCATCTCTTGTGCGATGTGGGCACGCAGCTCCAAGAGGCCCTCGGTTAAGTCGGTAAATCGATTGATAAAGGCGCGCTTGCCTGGGGAGTTTCCGTGACCAAGGTGATCATGCGCAAAGACGCTAAAGCCAGCCGCATTAAAGGCGGCGGCAACATGTTCGTATCGCCCCGAGTGCTCACCCAAGCCGTGACTTATAAGCACAACCGCATCGGCCTGGCCCGTCGCAGGCCAGAATCGATAGAACAGACCGCTACTCAGCTCACGCGTTACCTTATCCATCCTCGCCCTCTATGTAATACGCCGTTTGTGACACGCCGTTGCCGTGCAGGCCTCACGTCACTTTGAGTGTTTCTTTTTTTACTTATTCGCTTACGGCGGTCAGCCAGTCACCATATTGCGCCTCTTGACCACGAACCGTATCAAAGTAAATTGCTTGCAACTTTTGTGTCAGTGGGCCACGGGCGCCCGTGCCAATTGCTCTACCGTCTAGCTCGCGGATCGGAACGACTTCGGCGGCCGTACCGGTAAAGAAAGCCTCATCAGCGACGTAAAACTCATCGCGTGTAATACGACGCTCCTTAATTTCGTACCCCAAATCAGCCGCAATGCGGAAAATGCTGTCTCGTGTAATCCCCTCGAGGCACGACGTCAGTTCAGGCGTGTAAATTTTTCCATCTCGCACTACAAAGACATTCTCTCCGCTTCCCTCAGCGACATATCCTTCGTTATCAAGCATTAAGGCTTCTTCGCAGCCGGCGTCGAGCGCCTCTCGCAGCGCAAGAATCGAATTGATGTAATTGCCGTTGGCCTTGGCTTTACACATCGTAATATTGACGTGATGCCTCGTGTAGCTCGACGTCCTTACACGAATGCCGCGGTCTCTCGCCTCTGGGTCCATGTAAGAGGGCCATGACCAGGCGGCAATCATCACGTGCGTCTTTAGATTGTCCGCTCGCAGCCCCATTCCCTCAGAGCCCAGAAAACACATAGGTCTGAGATAGGCTTCACCGAGATTATTCACCCTGACAACTTCGCGCTGCGCTTCATTTAGCGTTGCTTTGTCAAAAGGCATATCCATTTGCAAAATTTTCGCCGAGCGGAACAGGCGATCGGTGTGCTCTTTTAGTCGAAAAATGCACGTGCCCTGGTCTTGCGTTGCATAGGCTCGAACACCCTCAAAAACACCTAACCCGTAGTGAAACGTGTGCGTGAGCACATGAACTTTCGCCTCTCCCCAAGGCACAAGCTCGCCATCCAACCAAATTGATCCAGTCAGCTTAGACAGATCCATAGAAATCCCTTACATCCACCGCGCGGCCAAAGCGTCGCGCATTATAAATTCGGCAACAAGTCTGCACAGGCAGCCCTCGCTCGTGCCATTGACTCGACGGCCTGAGCGAGATCGTCCTCTGTATCATAGGACATGGCAATGCGATGCGTTGCAGCTCTTAATTGTAAATAAGCATCTCGCAAACTATTAGCATTATCTTCGCTCAAAATACCCGCAACCTCGAGTTCATCCACAATACGGATGACATCTGACCAGCGACAGATTTCCGGGCGCGTGGCCGCGTGATTGAGCACGAGGTATTGGACCACAAATTCAATATCGACAATACCACCTCGTGCGTATTTCAGGTCAGTTCGCTTGGACTTGGACCCGACATCCCCTTGGTGATCGCGCATTTTTTGTCGCATCGATGTCACATCGTGCACAAGTGAGCTGTTATCACGTCGTTGCGAAAGAACCGCCACACGAAGCGCCTCAACCGCGTCTACCAGCGCTGGTCCGCCAGCAATGACGCGCGCACGGACCAGTGCTTGATGCTCCCACGTCCAGGCGTCGGTCTCTAAATACTTTTTAAGCGCGGGAAGCGAGGTGACCAATAAGCCGGAGTCGCCATTGGGGCGAAGTCGCAAATCGACCTCGTACAAGCGTCCGCCCATCATATTAGTAGACAGAATATGAATGACACGCTGCGCAAGTCGAGTGAAGAAACGCTGATGATCGACCGCCTTTGCACCCGTGGTGTCACCCTCTTCACCCGAAGCAATAAAGACAAGGTCAAGATCCGACTCATAGCTCAGCTCAATACCGCCTAACTTGCCGTAAGCGAGGACGCAAAACGCTGCACCGTGGGCCGGTTCGCCGTATTTTTTGACAAGATCGCGGTAAGCCACGGCAACCGCGCGCTCTACAATGACCTCTGCAAGAAAGCTTAAATTATCACTGACCTTCATGAGGGGAATCGAACCCTCAAGCTCACTAACAGCGACTCGAAAGGTGATTGAATCCTTTAGGCGGCGCAGGTGCCGCATCACAGCCTCTAGATCATCAGGGTCGACATACGTCGTCAGCGCGTCCAATTGTTCACGAATATCTTCCTTGCTCGGCACCGTGAACAACCGCTTAGGGAATAATAGCTCGTCCAAAAGCTCGGGCGTTTTACGGAGTTTGGCTGCAATTGACGGACTTCGCGCCACTAGGGCGACGAACCGCTCGCGCGCTTGGGGGTTTTCTGCCAACAATGACAGGTAGGCACTTCGCTTCAAGATGACCGTGACAATGGCGAGAATACGCTTTAGCGCATCGGCTGGTTGAGCGTGTTGATCTGCCTCCTTGACCAAGAGAGGGAGGACCTTTTGCAGACGGTGCGTGGCCTCCGTGTCCATAATTCGAAAACGCGATTCAGCAATGAACGTCTCTAATACATCAAAGACCACCCCTTCTGACCTAAGCGATAAGGCCCTGACAGCCGTTGTATCTAAAGTGGGTGTCTCGGAGTCCAGGCCTAAAATGAGATCCGCCTGTTCACTTGAGTCACGAAGTAGCGCTTCAAACTCAACCGCAATGGCTCGTCGACTCGCTTCAGTGGCTGTGGCTAGCGTCTGCCAATCCTCATATTCGAGAAGCTCGCATAGTGCGTCTTGATCCTGCGGTCTAGAGGGCAAGGTGTGCGTTTGCTCATCTCTCAGCGCCTGAATCCCGTGCTCAAGCTGCCGCAGATGACGGTAATTCACCCCTAAGCGCTCGGCGACGTCTGAGGGTATACATTCCTCACTCGAAAGCGCCGCAACTGACTCCTTAAAGCCTACCTTTTGAACGCTGGGGATTCGGCCACCGCGCACCAGCTGATGCGATTGAACGATGAACTCAGCCTCTCGGATCCCGCCAGGGCCGCGTTTTACGTCATTGACCAGTCCCCTTGTGATGCGCTCGGCATCGATCAGTGCCTTCATCGTACGAAGACCATCAATCACACCAAAGTCAGTGTAGCGCCGATAGACGAACTGGCTTGCCAAACGCTGAAAAGGCGCCGCCTGCTCCGAAGGACCCGTGATACAACGCGACTTTAGTAGGGCATAACGCTCCCAGTCGCGACCGTGTTGCTGATAATAATTTTCCAGCGACCCGTAGCTTGCCACCAGTGCACCGCTGTCGCCAAAAGGCCTCAACCGCGTATCGACTCGGAACACGCGCCCATCGACAGTCACCGCGTCAATGAGTCGAATTACAAGCTGAGCAATCCGGGTGAAATACTCCTGATTACTCGTACCTGTGCGGCCTCCCTGTGTCGACCCCGTCTCGTCATAAATAAACATAATGTCGATATCGGACGATAGATTGAGCTCGCGGCCGCCAAGCTTCCCCATACCAACGACGATCAGTTTTTGTAGCGCACCTGTATCGTCTCCCACCGCATGCCCGTAGCGTTTACTCACCACGTACTCGGCGTAATCGACTGCGCAGCGAATGACAAAATCCGCGAGCTTGGTCATTGAGTCGAGCGTCTCATCAAGACCGTTTGGACTTGTAAAACTTCGCCACACGTTATGCAGCATTGCCCTTTGCCGAAGTACGCGAAGGGCTTTAATGACGCTCACTTCATCCTGGCTGTTGAGATTGTCAGCAAGCGTGGCCGCCAGCAGTGTATCGATCGAGGGCTGACTAAAATCGGCCTCATGTTCTAACCAGTCAATCTGACGTTCCGCGAGGGTACGGAAAAATTCGCTACCCCTTAAAAGGCGATTTGTCGCGCCCTCTCTCGCGCAGCCATCAAGCGATAGAACGAGACGTTGATAACGCTCATTGCCCAGTCGGTTAGCAAACAGTTCTAGCTGGTCTTGCCCTGACATCAGTCTCCTCGCCGACCCCCCTCTATCTTCTGCATGCTTACAGGGTCCTTCTACACACACCTTTACGCTGAACCGGTATAAAGCACAAAGGGTATGAACAAAAACTAACTCCGAATATACTTCACGCGGCTTGCAGATTTAATGGGTGAATTGAACGCAATTGCCCTGCAAGAAATGCTCATTAACCCTCAATTATGTGGCCTGGTAGGACGACAACATGGCAGTGCTCGCCGCGAACAGCTCGATCATACTGTTTCTGGTGCTGGGCTTCGGCGGCTTTCTAGCGTGGAGTGGCGGCGCCAAGGCTGGGCAGAATGCGGCGATGGTGTGGATTGGTTCAGGCGCAGTCAACTTAAAGCAGGTCACTTTTATGTCCCCCGTTCTATTGATCGGCTTTTATCTCTCACTTAACGCCTTGTTAGGGTAATTGGGGCACGCCGTAGGATGAGTAATACAGACACCATTGATTGGTTCCGAAATACCGCGCCGTATATCAATACACACCGAGGCACAACGGTGGTTGTTGGACTCAGGGCCGGCGCGGTTTCCAGTGAAAACTTCATCAACGTCGTACACGACCTTGCACTGATGCATTCGCTTGGCATGCGACTGGTGATCATTCACGAACACGACGCGCTCGAGAATGCACCCCTAACACATGACGCCATGAGCGCTTTGCTCGGCGCTATTTCGCTGGAGCGCAGCCAAATAGAGCGCATGTTCTCGATGGGTCTACCTAACTCGCCTCTGCACAACGCGAAGCTACGTG
The DNA here is from genome assembly GCA_042090345.1 of Halieaceae bacterium. Classification (GTDB taxonomy): domain Bacteria; phylum Pseudomonadota; class Gammaproteobacteria; order Pseudomonadales; family Halieaceae; genus Luminiphilus. Next base: position 34,116 of record JBELJN010000013.1, read on the forward strand.
TCATCAGCGGCAATTTCGTAACCGCTCGCCCCGCAGGCGTATTGCAGGGCATCGATCACGGCGCGCTGGGCATTGTCCGGCAGGTTGATGTCGCAGGCGTTACACACGCACTCGACGGAGCCGCCATTTGCTTGCTCTCCACAATCGGGTACTCCGCCGCAGGTGACGTATTCGCTGTCAATGCACTCGAGCTTATGCGAGTGGTCAGTCGAAGCCTCTCCGCCGAAAAGCTAATTGTCATGTCTGCTCACAAGGGCGTTACAACGGCCGATGGCGATTTGGCGCGACAGCTTACCGTTGATGCCGCGCGCGGATGCATCGCTTCGGCACCAGCAGGTATGGATGAGAACATCAGGCTAGCCTGTGATGCATGTGATGCGGGTGTTCAAAGGGTTCATCTTGTCAGTTACAGCTGTGACGGTGGCTTAATCAAGGAGCTTTATACGCATGACGGTGCGGGAACGCTGGTTTCCTCTGATGAGTACGAACAAATAGTTACCGCGCAAAACCATGACTTGGCGGGCATTCTTGAGCTCATAAGGCCTCTACAGCAAGAGGGGGTTCTTGCTGACCGCCCCAATGAGCAAATTGCAAAAGACCTTGAGTGCTTCACCGTCATTACAAAGGACAGTCGCGTTATCGCCTGCGCGGCGCTTCATCCAAATATAACGGATGCGATCGGTGAGATTGCCTGTGTCGCAACCCATCCCGATTACCGGGAGTCAGGGCACGGTGAGCGCCTTATTGAAAAACTCGTCGAAAATGCGCGCGAACTGGACCTCCAGCAGGTGTATGTGCGTACTACTCAAACGGGACACTGGTTCCGGGAGTTAGGCTTTAAACCCATCGACGGGGATGCACTGCCGCCCGCCGAGCAAGCGAAATCGTCCAGAGACCGAAATTCGAATACGCTGATACGCGCGACTCAATAGCGCCGTTCGCGACCACAGGAGACACACCATGCCCGAGTATCGTTCTAGAACCTCCACCGCCGGCCGGAATATGGCTGGAGCACGTGCGCTTTGGCGCGCGACAGGCATGAAGGACGACGATTTCGAAAAGCCGATTATTGCCGTCGTAAACTCGTTCACTCAGTTTGTACCGGGCCACGTCCACCTAAAGGACCTCGGACAGCTGGTCGCGCGCGAAATCGAGAATGCCGGGGGCGTTGCCAAAGAGTTCAACACCATCGCAGTCGATGACGGCATTGCCATGGGGCACGACGGCATGCTCTACAGCCTGCCATCACGTGACATCATTGCAGACTCGGTCGAGTACATGGTGAATGCGCACTGCGCAGATGCCATGGTCTGCATCTCAAACTGCGACAAGATTACGCCCGGTATGTTAAATGCCGCCATGCGTCTCAACATTCCCGTGGTCTTCGTGTCAGGCGGACCCATGGAAGCCGGCAAGACGGCGCTTTCAGAGCATAAACTCGATCTCGTAGATGCGATGGTTATCGCAGCCGACAGCAGTGCGGACGATGCAAAAGTTGAGGCTTATGAGCGTTCCGCCTGCCCCACATGCGGCTCCTGCTCAGGCATGTTCACTGCAAACTCTATGAACTGCCTGACCGAGGCGCTCGGGCTCAGTTTGCCAGGTAACGGTTCTCTGCTGGCCACCCACGCCGATAGAAAGGCGCTGTTTTTAGAAGCGGGCCGAGTGGTCGTTGATCTCACTCGACGTTATTACATCGAAGACGACGCCTCCGTACTCCCACGAAATATTGCTAATCGTGCCGCTTTTGAGAATGCAATGTGTCTCGACATTGCCATGGGCGGATCGACCAATACCATTTTGCATTTATTAGCTGCCGCGCAAGAAGCCGAGCTCGATTTCACGCTGACCGACATCGACGAGCTTTCACGCAACGTGCCCCAGCTATGCAAAGTGGCACCGAGTACCCCGCTCTATCACATGGAAGATGTCCATCGCGCGGGGGGCGTTCTCGCTATTTTGGGAGAGCTCTCACGATCAGGAAAGCTCAACAGCGACTGCAATACAGTTCACAGTGCGAGTATTGGAGAAGCCATTAAAAATTGGGACATCACCACCACCGATAACGCGGTCGCCCTTGAACGCTTTAAAGCAGGGCCAGCGGGCATTCCAACACAAGAAGCGTTCAGCCAATCAACGCGTTGGCCGGCACTCGACTTAGATCGTGAAGGAGGCTGTATTCGCTCAGCGGAATATGCCTACTCTGAAGAAGGCGGCTTAGCCGTACTGTTTGGCAACATCGCTGAGGACGGCTGTGTCGTTAAAACCGCCGGCGTTGAAGACGAGCTCCTCGTTTTTGAAGGTAGGGCGCACGTTTGTGAGAGCCAAGAGGATGCCGTGTCAGATATTCTCGAAGACCGCGTAAAAGCCGGCGATGTGGTGATCGTACGATATGAAGGTCCGCGTGGTGGCCCTGGCATGCAGGAAATGCTCTATCCCACGAGCTACATAAAATCGAAGGGCTTGGGCAAAGCCTGCGCACTGATTACGGACGGTCGTTTTTCTGGGGGCACCTCTGGACTGTCAATCGGTCACGTGTCGCCGGAAGCTGCCGCTGGTGGTGCAATCGCTCTGGTGAACAATGGGGATCGAATCTTGATCGATATCCCGAATCGCACAATTAACGTTCAGCTTGAACAGGATGAGCTCGATGCACGCCGTGACACCCAGGCGGCGACAGGCTTCAAGCCAGCCAAAAGCCGACCGCGAAAAGTGAGTCCGGCACTGAAGTTCTACGCGAAGACGGTAACCAGTGCTGACAGAGGCGCGGTGAGAGATCTATCCCTGCTCGACGACTAGCCGCTCGGCAACCGACGCGCTTGTCAGCGCATCAATATCATCGATAAGGCCTTTTAAAAACCGTCGCATCCGGCGGTCTTGCCGATCTGTGCGCGAATTAATGACGTCGACCAGCAGCGAAAGTATAACCTCACCATTGTGTTCGATCCCCGCCACGTAGTCAGGAATTCGCGCCTCAGACCGTGTCTCACCAAGCTTTCGCACTTCATCCTGCCAGCCAGGAGTTCTCGTCTCGAGTAACCGCCTCAATTCGCTGCCCCAACGTGCACGGTCGTCGTGCCAAAGACCGTCAATACGCATAAGCTGCTTGCTTCGCAAGCTTATGTCGCCCTTTTGCGCTGTGTTTAACCGCCCCATCAAGCGCTTTACCAAATCCGTCATTGTCTTAGCTGAGTCCGCATAATAGGTGTCCTCGTCTCTGACTAATCGCTTCTTGGCATACTCGGCTTGATTCTCATCAAGCGCCCCTAAAAATTCTTGTATCTGTTCATCCGAGAGGTCCTCGCCAGTCGCAAGCAATAACTCAATAAACCGCGCTTGAAAACGATCCGCCGCCAGATCTATTTCCTCTGAAATGACGACCGCCTCCTCAAGCGTTACGCCCTCTTCAAGCGTTGCCAATGCGTTAACAATAAAATGGCGATAGTGCGGTAGCTCTTCACTGCGATGCCAACTTAAGAACTCATCAAGCCGCGAATCAAACGCTGCTTGTTGGTCTCGTGTTAGTGCGACGTAATCATCCGCGGCCCAGCGAATAAAGGTGTCAGCGCGGTTATACAGCAAGCGGTTTGCAGAGCAGCCCGCAAGGATAAGTGTGCAAACGAGCGAAAATACCAACAAGCGCCAGCGCGAACCGCTCGGTCTCAACATTTAGGCCGCCATTCTGGCAACATCACCACCGCCCCTCTTTGCCTCGTAAAGCGCCTCGTCGGCCCGTGCAAGCCAGTCGTCTGACGAGGCCGTCTCGTCAACACAACACACACCAAAAGAAACCGAAAACGGCGGTCTGTCGCTCGACACATGCTCTCTAAGTAATCGACGGATGTCGTTTGAGACAGTCAACGCATCATGGGATTTCGCATCCGCAAGAATCAATGCAAACTCATCCCCACCGATCCGAAAAAGGCTGTCCGAGCCTCTAATGCGCTGGAGCGTAATATCCACCACCGCTTTCAATACCTGGTCGCCCGTTTTGTGCCCGAATCGATCGTTTAACGCCTTCAACCCATCAACATCAATCAACACGAGGCTTGATACCCTTTGATTTCGAACAAAATCGGCGCGCCGGGTCTCCAGCTGACTCGTCAAATAACGCCGATTGAGTGCGCCCGTTAGCGAATCGCTGGAAGCTAACTGTAATTGTTCCTTTAGGGCCTGCTTCGCAAAATATGCGACGAAACCCGCCGACAAAGCCAGCATCCAATTGGGCCCAACCACTGGGTGGTCGGGAGCAAAATGTATGAACGTGCCGCTGACAAGGCAGCCCATGATTGCGACTAACACAGTGGGATAGATCAATATCCAGACCAAATAAAACGGAAGCGACCACAAAATCAGGGGGAGATACCGTGCAGGACCTGAATATGGATATTCAGTAACATCGCAATAATGAGCGTGTTCAAGGTCGTCATTAAGTGACGAGACGAGGCGGTAACCTGGACTGCAGCTGCCAGAACAAGGATCGATACGCCAACTGAGAGCCACATGGAGACATGCACCTCGCCGCGATTGATTAGATTGATGATGTTGCCAAAACTCAGTAGTAGCGACAGCGTGAGGACTGACTGACGCATAATGACGCGGAAGTGTGAGCTGTCCATCATAGACGGATGATAGGCACCCGCTTTTTGTTCGGTTTCGGGTTCTTTGAATTTTATCAACCGATTTAACATGGGGCACGTCTCTCACGCTTCATCTGTCGAGTTCTCTCACCTTTGCATTGAGTGAGCGGCTTTTCTGAACGCAGGCCCCAATATATAGCACGGTTAGACGGACTTAGGCAGCCGTCAAGTAATCGCCTGAGTAACGCCCAAGACCTGACAAGATAGCAGACATGGTGGCGTGTACGATGTCCTTGCTGCGACCCACGCCACAAACGCGTGTACCGTCAATTGCGAGCTGAACGTAACAAATCGCCTCGGCGTCACCGTCTGAGCCCAGCGTGTGTTCGCTGTACTCAACCACGATTATTTTTTGTCCCGTGTGACTCGAAATCGCATCTGTGAATGCGCCTACCACACCGGCCCCTTTCCCCGACAAAGTGGTGGAGCCCTCAAGCCCCTCAATTCGAACATTGAGTTGGTCTACGCTTTCGTCTCGCGCTAACTGATAATTACCGACCGAGAGCTTGGGGTCATTAAGGTAGTACGTGTCTAAAAATAGTTGGTGAATATCGTCTGACTGAACTTCTGTTTCCGATCGCTCAGCCAATGCCTGAACCGATGTACTGAAGTCCACCTGAAGCCACCGGGGTAGGTCTAAGCCGTAGTCACGATTCAGCACATAGGCCACACCGCCTTTCCCAGACTGGCTATTGATGCGAATTACTTCTTGGTAACTGCGGCCAATATCCGCAGGATCGATTGGCAAGTAAGCGACTTCCCACAGACTCTTATCATCTCGCCGGGCAAGACACTTATTGATGGCGTCCTGATGGCTGCCTGAAAAGGCCGTAAACACCAGTTCGCCAGCATAGGGGTGTCGAGGGTGCAGGGGTAATTGCGTGCACTCTTTACACACAGCAATCATTTCATCCATTTGCGAGAAATCGAGCATGGGGTCGATGCCTTGGCTATAAAGGTTCATTGCCATGGTTACGATGTCCATATTACCGGTGCGCTCACCATTCCCCAGCAATGTGCCCTCAATACGATCAGCACCCGCCAAAAGGCCGAGTTCGCTTGCCGCAACGGCGCCACCGCGATCGTTGTGCGTGTGCAATGAGACAAGCAACGATTCACGGTGGTTCACGTTGTCGCAGAACCACTCGATCTGATCGGCATAGACGTTCGGCGTGCTGACCTCCACTGTCGCCGGCAAATTGATGATCAATTTATTGTCTGGCGTCGGTTTAATGACGTCGATAACGGCATTACATACGTCGACCGCAAAATCCATCTCGGTGCCAGTAAAACTCTCTGGGCTGTATTCAAATACCCAATCAGTTTCCGGGTACTTGGCTGCTGCCGCTTTCACAAGCTCAGCGCCCTTCACAGCAATCTCGGTAATGCCGGCACGATCGAGCCCAAATACGTAGTCTCGCTGAACGGTTGACGTACTGTTATAGAAATGGAGAACGGCACTGCGACAGCCCTTAAGTGCCTCGAAGGTGCGTGTAATCAGTTCCTCTCTAGCCTGAGTGAGTACCTGTACCGTCACATCATCCGGAATGCGGTCCTCTTCGATCAGCTTTCTCAGAAAGTCATAATCATGCGAGGAAGCCGACGGGAAGCCCACCTCAATCTGTTTGAATCCGAGATCAACTAAGAGCTCCCATAACCGCAACTTCTTGTCTGACGTCATGGGCTCAATAAGCGCTTGGTTACCATCGCGTAAGTCGACGCTGCACCACTGGGGTGCCTTTGAGAGGACCTGGTCGGGCCATCGGCGGTCTGACTTTTTAAGCGGCTGATAAACCGGGTACTTCCGATGATCGAACACACCAAAACCGTTACTACTCATAGCATTATCTCGTTCATTCACGCAAAACACGCTGAATTATACGCCCACACCCTGAGTGAAATATTTTAAATTATCGGCAAATACGCGTTGATTTAGCGAATTATTAAGCTAAAGTAGACTTTTATAGTGAATATCGCTAAATTTCAATTTATGGATGACACAAACAATTTAGACCGAGTTGACTTGAAGCTGCTCGCTCAATTACAACGAGATGCAAGCCTGAGCAATCTCGAGCTTGCTGAGCGGGTGGGACTCTCCCCCACACCTTGCGCCCGCCGAGTAAAACGGCTGATTACTGACGGCTTTATCGAGCGACAGGTCGCTGTGCTCAACGCCGAAAAATTGGGTTACGACTTGACGGCCCACGTGAGTATCTCAATGGATCGTCACACGCCGGATCGGTTCGAAAATTTCGAGGCTGAAATAGCGGGGTATGACGAAGTTGTCGATTGCTCCGTCGTAACGGGGCAGAGTGCCGACTACTTAATACGGGTGGTCGTAAAAGACATGAAGCACTTTGAAGCCGTCTTGCTAGGCAAGCTGACACGGATACCCGGCGTTACGGGGGTGCACTCAAGTTTCGTGTTGAGAAAGGTCATCAGCCGGACGGAGATTCCGCTAACTTAAGCGTGCGCCGGCGAACGACTATTCCGCCGCACCCGCCGCTGTACTCATACGCGCTAGCTCTTTGTCCGCCAAAAAGGCCGCTATCTTGAGCATATTTGCTTGGCTACCCGCTTGACGCGTATCGATTCGGTATTTGCCATTCACCATCAACGAGGGCGTGCCATTTATGCGTGCACCTTCTGTGCGTGCGGCCGCTTGGCGGACCATGCTGTCGGTACCAAAGGAGTTAAAGGCACGCTCAAAATTCTTGGCATCGACACCACTGTCGACAAAAACAGCACGCACCGCTTCAGGTGTTGCAATACGCTTGCGCTGCCTATGAATCGCCGTAAACATAGCACCGTGTACCGGATCCAACACATCGAGAATCTGTCCGGCGAAGTAGGCTTTAGCCAGTAGCTTCATACCCGCGTTGTTATTCCAGATCACGGGGATACGCTGCACCACGACGCCTTCAGGTAACCGCGTCTCAAAGGACTCAAGCAATGGTTCGAAGTTAAAGCAGTGCCCACATCCGTAAGAGAAGAACTCTGAAATAACGACTTTGTCGCTAATGCCAGTATGAACAGTGGGTTCAATAAGCTCGTAGTGGACGCCTTCCTGATATTGTTCTTGGGATACCACAGCCACTGAAAACAGTGCTACGGCAATGACGGTAACCGAACGTAAAAGGCGCAACATACTCATATCCCCCGATATGTTATTGGGTCTTATTGCAGACCCGAAACATAACTTGCGACAGCTTTGATCTCAAGGTCACTTAAGCCAAAAGCGATGGTGCGCATAATCATGCTGTCACCGCCGTTTGTTCGGCCGCTTTCGTCTTCGTAACCGAGCCTAAACATTTCCAGCTGCTGTGCAACATAGTCAGCATGCTGACCCGCAAGACCAGGGTAACCGCCAGGGCCATTCCCTTTGCCAGAAGGGCTGTGACAACCTGAACAGGCTGCAACTTTTCTCTCAGCAACACCGGCTAGGTAGATTTTACGACCCAGTTTCACAAGATCGGGGTCCGTTGTACCTGTGGTTCGCTCATGCGAATCGTAAAACGCCGCGAGATCTGCGAGTTGCTGATCAGTCATATTGTCGACCTGACCTGCCATGAGCGCGACAGGGCGACGTCCGTCACGGATGTCCTTCATCTGCTTGAGAAGATAACGTTCACCCAAGCCCGCAAGCTTTGGGAATGTTGGGGCGAGGCTGTTACCGTCGGTGCCGTGGCACGCGGCGCATGAAGCCGACAGCGCTTCACCTGCGGCTGCATCGCCTTTTAAAGCACCTTCAGCCATAGCGACGTTGGCAAACATTACGAAGGCCATTGCCGCGATCGCACGATTAAAGATCATCCTTAACTCCTTGTTCCGCGTTTACTGCGGCGTAGACATATATGTAATCAGGGCTTTGTAGTCATCATCGCTACAGCCATTGCAGAGACCGCCGGGAGGCATGACGCCCAAGCCGTTCTTCACCGAAGACACCAGCGCCTCCATACCCTTCGCCAAACGTGGCTCCCACTGCGCGGCGTCGCCCGTCTTTGGTGCGCCGGCAACAGCGACTGCGTGACAAGCGCCACATGATGCGGCGTACTGTGGAGGCTGCTCTGCGGCCTGGACCGATGTTGCCGTCAGCGCTGTGGCGGCAACCACCCATACGAATTTTACAATGTTTGCTTTCATGATTTCACCCTTCCTACCGGCGCGAAGACCGTTTAAACCTGTGATTTTGTAGCTATACCCACGTCATCTGGCACGGCATTATAGTCACTGAGCCGAAAACACCAAACTCTACGTGGATTACTGTCATTAATACGCCCAATAAGTCTCAAAAGCTTAATTTTAAAGTCACTGAATTTTTGCAATCTGCGAGTGCCTTGAGTAACGCACCTGCCGACTTCGGTTGCGAGGTGGCTTTTGCTGGCAGAAGTAACGCAGGTAAGTCCAGTGCCATCAATGCACTAACGGGTAATACAAAGTTAGCAAGAACCTCGCGCACGCCGGGCAGAACACAGCTCATCAATTTTTTTACGGTCGCCGATCAGATTCGCCTTGTGGACCTACCGGGTTACGGGTTTGCCAAAGTTCCACTTAAGGTAAAGGAGGAGTGGAATAAACAGCTTGAGCGCTACCTGCAATTACGACAGAGCCTTAAGGGACTGATCCTGCTTATGGATATTCGCCACCCGCTCAAGGATTACGATCGACAAATGATCGAGTGGGCGGTCAAGAGCGAAATGCCCGTGCATATATTGTTAACCAAAAGCGACAAGCTAAAACGCGGCCCAGCAAAAAGCGCGCTGTTCGCCGTACAGAACGAGCTAAAGAAGCATGAGCGCTGGATTTCTGTACAGCTCTTTTCGTCACTTTCACACGACGGAATGGACGAACTTCAGCGGACGCTCAACTGGTGGCTCACGCTACCCGATGAGGATGTCGCGCCAATTGAGGATACTCAATACGAGTAACATGCGCGGGTCAGTGAGCCTCATCCCAGTTAGCGCCCACACCCACCTCGGTAAGTAACGGGACCTTGAGTTCGATGACATTTGCCATGCGCGCTGTAACTTCAGCGCACAACGCGTCGCACGCGTCGTCGGCAACCTCAAACACCAATTCATCGTGTACCTGCATGATCATCTTCGCATCGAGGGCTGAATCTGTGAGCCAGCGATCCACCTCGATCATGGCCAACTTGATGATATCGGCCGCCGTACCTTGCATCGGCGCATTAATTGCCGTCCGCTCCGCCGCCAATTGGCGCTGCTTATTTCTCGCGTTAATTTCGGGTAAGTACAGACGCCGGCCCAAAAGGGTTTCAACAAAACCTTGCTCATGAGCGAGGGCGCGCGTCGCATCCATATAGTCTGCAACACCAGGATAACGCGCAAAATATCGATCGATGTATTGCTGCGCTTCTGAACGAGAAACCCCAATTTGTTTTGCCAACCCGAACGCCGACATGCCATAGATCAAACCAAAATTAATGGCTTTAGCCTTGCGTCGTTGATCGTTATTTACGGCCTCAAGGGCAACATCAAAGACTTCGGCCGCGGTGGCACTGTGAACATCGAGCTCATGTGCAAAAGCATGGAGTAGTCCTGCATCGCTGGAAAGGTGCGCCATGATTCGCAGTTCAATTTGAGAATAATCGGCCGCGACAATCTTGCGGCCCAGTGGCGCAATGAAGGCCTGACGAATACGCCGCCCTTCCTCCGTCCTAACCGGAATATTCTGCAGATTAGGATCGCTCGATGACAGCCGACCCGTCGCCGTCACGGCTTGGTGGTAGGACGTATGAACGCGACCCGTCGCCGCATCCACCATCTCCGGTAGCTTGTCGGTGTAGGTGGACTTGAGTTTGGCGAGCCCACGGTGCTCGATCAATACGGCCGGCAAATCATAATCATTAGCCAATTCAACCAACACTTCTTCTGCCGTCGATGGCGCTCCTTTTGGCGTCTTCTTTATGACGGGTAGCTCGAGCTTTTCAAAGAGTATTTCACCCAACTGCCTCGGTGACGCCAAGTTGAAAGGCTGCCCCGCAAGCTCGCAGGCCCTTGTCTCCAACTCAGCTAGCCGCGTGGCAATTTCACCGCTTTGCTTACGTAAGCGATCGACAGAGACATAAGCCCCGTTGCGCTCAATTTTCGAGAGGACAGGCACCAAGGGCAGCTCGAGATCCTCGTATACCTCACGTAATTTGGGCTCCGCCTCCAGTCTCGGCATCAATGCTTCGTGTAAACGCAATGTCACGTCCGCATCTTCGGCCGCGTACTCCGCCGCCTGCTCGATCGGGACGTGATCAAACGTAATCTGCTTGGCACCCTTACCTGCAACTTCCTCGAAAGAGATAACCCGCTGACCCAAGTATTTTAGGGCCAAACTACCCATGTCATGACGGCTACCCACTGCATCGAGCACATAGGACTCAAGCATGGTGTCGTGTGCGATCCCACGAAGTGAAATACCATGGTTGGCAAGGACGTTCGCATCGTACTTCAGGTGCTGTCCCACCTTTTTGACCGCATCGGATTCAAGCAATGGACGCAGCTGCTCAAGCACTTGCTCGCGATTGAGCTGTCCCTCAAGGCCAGGGTTAATGTGAGCCAAGGGTACATAAGCGGCTTCCCCTGGCTCTACAGCGAATGACACGCCCACAATCTCAGCCTGCATGTAATTAAGGCTGGTGGTCTCAGTATCAAATGCAAACAGTGGCGCGTCTTCAAGCCTTGACATCCACTCGTCGAAGACGCTTTGCTGAGTGATAGTAAGCGTCGTCAGCTCGGGCTTGCTCACCGCTACAGCCTCAGGCGCCGCCTCTGTAAAAAGGCCCGGACTGAGCAGCTCATCCAGCCAAGCCTTAAACTCCAGATCGCGATAAAGCTCAATAAGCCGCTCACTATCCGGCGCTGACGATATGAGATCCGAATCGGTTAACTCGAGATCACAATCGGTCTTTATGGTTGCCAGTACGTAGGAGAGCTCGGCCATGTCTTGGCTCACCAAAAGCTTATCACCAAGCGATTTTGCACCCCGCACAGGTAGTTCCGGCACGCGGTCCAAGTTCGTATAAATATCGGAGACACCACCCAGGTTTTGGAGCAGTGCCAAGGCGGTCTTTTCACCAACACCCGCCACACCGGGAATGTTATCGACCGAGTCTCCCATAAGCGCCAGCAAATCAATGATCAGCTCGGGTGGAACACCAAACTTTTCGATGACGCCGTCACGATCAAGCACCGTTTGCGTCATCGTATTGACGAGTGTGACGTAATCATTCACTAACTGCGCCATGTCCTTGTCGCCGGTGGAGATAAGCACCTGCCGGCGCTGCGCTGCAGCCATCACAGAAAGCGTGCCAATAACATCGTCTGCCTCGACGCCAGAGATCGATATCAGCGGAAGGCCCATGGCGCGGATCACATTATGAATGGGTTCAATTTGATCGCGCAGCTCTTCTGGCATGGGCGGCCGATTTGCTTTGTACTCAGAATAAATATCGTTTCTGAAGGTCGGACCTTTGGCATCGAAAATCACGACGAGCTGATCGGCAGGATTATCGGCTTGTAACCGCTTCAACATACCGATGACACCTTTGGCAGCACCTGTATTCATTCCTTTGCTGTTCGTCAGTGGCGGTAGCGCGTGAAAGGCTCGGAATAAATACGAAGAGCCATCGACCAAAATAAGGCGAGATGCATCAGTCATATTGCTGGCTCCAATAATATTGTGCAGAGCGCAAGGTCACTTTGACCTTAGCCAAATCCAGTGGCGCACGGAAAAACCCGTGGAAATCACCTTTCGGGTTTATAAGTACAACATTAGCGCTATGGTCTATCTGGTAATCGCCGTCTTCAGAGGTCACTTTGCGAAAAGGAGCATTAAAGCGACGCGCAAAACTCAAGATATTGGGAAAGTCACCCGTCACCCCCAGAAACTCCGGATGGAAATACGGTACGTATTGTGCGAGTTGATCAACGCCGTCACGTGCGGGATCAACAGTGACCATTACGACCCTCGTGCTCGCCGCTTCGGTACCGACAAGATTATCTTTTACCTCGGCGAGAAAGGACATCGTTGTAGGACACACGTCCGGACAGTAGGTGAAGCCGAAAAAGAGCAACGTCCAATCACCTTCAAGACTTGTGGCAGTAAAGGGGTCACCGAAATGGTTAGTGAGTGCAAACTCACCGGGATCCCTCGGTGTATCAAAGAGGAATAAACCATTCACTCGCATCTCGGACACGGTCATGATCCTTGGTTGCTGAATACGATGAACAAATCCGGCGACGATCACTGCGATTCCTAAAAGAATTGCGGCAACGGTTAAACCCACACGCTGGCGCTGAGTAAAGGTCACGCAGGGGCTCCTAGAATCCAATGATCTGCCAGCATGGCTACAAATAAGAGCAGTAAATAGTTGATGGAGTATTTAAACGTTTCCATCGGCGCTTTGGGGTTCTTCTCACGCAGAATCTCGATTGACCAATAGAAAAAAATTACGCCCAAAATCACGGCCGATACCAAGTAGATCCAGCCACTTAAGAGCGTCGCATAGGGCAACAGCGTGATTAAAAACATTAAAATCGTATAGAGGAGAATGTGCAAAGCGGTGAACCGATTACCGTGAGTCACAGGCAGCATGGGGATGCCGACAGCCGCGTACTCTTCCTTTCGGTGTATCGCCAGGGCCCAAAAGTGTGGTGGCGTCCAAGCAAAAATAATCAAGACGAGCAGCAAGCCGTGCGCGTGAATCTCACCCGTCACAGCAGTCCAGCCCAGAAGGGGGGGCGCCGCACCGGCGAGGCCGCCAATAACAATGTTCTGGGGTGTAGCGCGCTTTAAAAACATGGTGTAGATAAACGCATAGCCGACCAAACTTGCAACCGTGAGAATGGCGGTTAATACGTTGATAGTCCAAGCCAACAAGGCTGCGCCCAAAAGCGCCAAGAGCGCGGCAAATACCAGAGCCTCGGTTTGACTAACCCGGCCGGTAGCAACCGGGCGGTTGGTGGTCCGAGACATCTTTTGATCGATACGCTCATCAACAACGTGGTTAATCGCCGCGGCCGCTCCCGCACACAAGCCGATACCTATATTGCCCAAAATGAGCGGCTCCCAGGGAACAAATCCCGGCACTGCCATGCACATTCCAATTAAGGCAGTAATCAACATGAGCGCCACGACACGGGGCTTTGTGAGTTCTAAAAAGTCGGGCCATCGAGCCATCAATGTATCGCTCATGATTAACCCCCCGAGTTCTTTAATAAGAACTTAATATCGCCAATGACGTCTTTGTAATTGACGTCGGTGGTGTAGCGCATCATGACCCAGCCCGATGGATCAACAAGGTACCAAGCGCTTGGCTCTGACTGACCCTCGGGAAGCACGGCCTGATCTTCGCGGCGCCATACATTGAGATCGACATGGTCGCGTTCGAGTTGTGGTATCAAGGGCGTCATGTCACCACTTCGGCCATCAGTATCACCGCCATCATCGTTGGATTGAATCAGATCGATTGGGGTATCAACAATAAGTAGGCGTTGCGTACGCTGATAGTCGCGCCCAATAGCGATGCGAATTTGGCGAGTAATGTAAAGCAATTCATTGCAAGCGCTATCACAGGTGGCGCCGTCATTAACCAACAACATAGTCCACTTAGGCTCGATGCTTGACAAGCCTATGGTTGAACCATCGGTCGCCTCAAATTCGAGCGCGCGAATATTAATCGGCTCCGCTAACAACTCACCGCTGTTGGCTGTACCCAGCGCACCGATAATGTCGACATCACCTCGCTCTACGAAGTACCAAAGCCAGGTTGACGCCAAAATCATCGTCAAAGGTAGGCCCGCGATGAGCAATAAAATCGCGCGCCCTCCGCTTTGGTTGCTAGTTTCGGTCACGTTATATCCCCCAATACGGCCTAGGAGCCGTTACTCACGAGTCGATGGCGCAGCCACGCTGCGAGGTTGCTGCTTCGAAAAATAAAGGCCAATCCCAGAGCCAGTGCCATAGTAAACCATTGCACGGCATAACCCCGATGTTTCGCAGGTGTTTGATTAACCACGGCCCATTCTGCTCTAAAAGCCGTCGGCTCAGCCGGCAGGAGGCGTATTTCATAGGGGAAAACCGGACGCTCAAACGCTGCGCGCATGGGCTCAGTCCAATCGGAAAGTGTGAGCTGCTGCACAATGGCCGGACGCCTCTCAGGAAACTTATTCTCACCCAGCAGAAAGGCATCACCTGCGGGTTGATAAATCCGTCCGCGCACAGTGTGCTCACCGTCGGGCAATTCGGGCGACGGTGTTGTCATCCTAGATCGATCACCTTCGATCCAGCCAAGATTAAGGGGCACTACCAATGCATCGGCTGACACAAAGGCAACAACTTCGTAGCCAAAACGACCATCTCGCAGTCGATTATCAAGTAGAACAAAGTCCTGGGCTTTGAAACTGGCCGTAAACGTAACTTGGCGGTCTGCAAGGTCATCCGTTGGCAATCGCAATGCCGCAGGTAATGACATAGGCGGCTCAAGTCGGCGCTCTTCCAAACGCGCAATCAACCCGGCTTTCTCGTCACCACGCTCGAGCTGCCAGAAACCCAGGCTGACTAAAGTGGGAAACAATAAAACCGTGGCTAATGTTGTTCGCCAGTCAAGTTCGACGCGCAAGTTCATCTTGGTTTGGTTACACTCCACGCTCATTTTGGCTCATACGTTTCACCTCACACTGAGGACGAGACCGGTGCCTAGTGTAAGGATTTTGCATGCTTAAAGGATTGATTGTCTTACTCATGATCGCCTTGGTAGTTACCTTGGGTTTCGGTCTCTATTTCTTGATGATCGACCGGGGTGATGTAAAGAAAACCCGACTCGTAAACTCGCTTCGTGTCCGGGTCAGCATTGCCGGCACGCTCATGGCTCTCATTGTGTACGGCGTCGCAACCGGTCAATTGGGCCACCAAAGCCCTTGGGATAACCGTCCCTCAGCTGAAACTACAGAGTAAAAAAAAGGCGGGATAAACCCGCCCCTTCCCAGTTCGCCACTTTAACTTCAAATGATGTAAACGAAGATAAAGAGGAATACCCAGACCACGTCCACAAAGTGCCAGTACCAGCTAGAAGCGGAAAAACCAAAGTGATCTGTTGGTGACATGTGCTTGTTGCGAACAGAGCGAACAAGCTGAATCAACAACATGGTCATACCCATCGCGACGTGGAAGCCGTGAAAACCCGTCAG
This sequence comes from Halieaceae bacterium, assembly GCA_042090345.1. GTDB lineage: Bacteria > Pseudomonadota > Gammaproteobacteria > Pseudomonadales > Halieaceae > Luminiphilus. The sequence goes on from JBELJN010000013.1 coordinate 49,957, forward strand.
CATGAAGAAGGTTGAACCGTAAATACCCGAGTTGAGTGTCAGACCGAAGAGCTCATAGGCCTCGTAATATTCTGCCGCCTGCAAAAACAGGAAGATGATCGCTAAGCCGACCGTGACAGCAAGCCATGCTTCAAACTTCTTGATATTGCCCGCCGACAAGCCGCGGTGCGCAAATTCGCAGGTCACACTGGAGGTAAGCAGAATAATCGTGTTCCACATTGGCAACCATGCATACCAGTGGTGTGCATCTGCAAATGACATCGATGTCTCTTGAGACACAAACTCACCGTTGTTGGCGATAGGTTGACTAAGCGCACCACCCACCACTTCCTGAGGCGTAGTAACCGGTGGCCACGTGTACTCAAAACCTTCCCACAACAAGAAGTTCATTCGACCGCCTTCACCTTCACCGGCAAGCCAAGGGCCGGCAAGCCAGCGAACATAAAGTAAGGTGCCGAAGAACGCCGCAAAGAACATCACCTCTGAGAAAATAAACCAAAACATGCCCAGCACGTAACTTTGGCTAAGCTGAGTGCTATTCATGCCCGCTCTGTTTTCCGTAATCGCTGTGCGGAACCAGTAAGTGAGCGTTGCGATGAACATCGCAAGACCCGCGAACAAAACGTACTTTGCTGTACCGCCGGTGTCGTGTGTTCCACCGAAAGTCATCTCATTTAAGACAAGACCTCCACCAAAGACGGTCAACACAAGGCCAATGGTTGCTCTGACCGCAAGGCTAGAACTCTCAGGTACGTAGTACTTTTCGTACTCTGTTGTTGGTTGGGCGCTAGACATGTTTTTCTCCGTTATACCCCATCCCCCGGGGCCCCCTTTAGTTTATCTCGAAGCGACGTTGTCGCGCATTAGCGCTGTCACATCGAACAATGTGTAAGACAGTGTGATCGTTCTGATATCAGCCGGTAGGTCTTGGTCGATAATAAACTGCAAAGGCATTTCAGCCTCGCTATTGCCATCCAAAGGCTGCTGCTCGAAACAAAAGCACTCGGTCTTATGAAAATATTCAGCGGCTCGCGATGGCGAAACACTGGGAATAGCCTGTGCGATCATCGATTGCGCCGTTGGGTTTGCCGCAAAAAATACGGTGTCGTTGGCAGCACCAGGATGCACGACCATTTCGGTTACGTCAGGCGAGAACGCCCAGGGCATGCCATCGTTATTCATCGCCACGAATTGCACTTTAATGGAGCGCGACTCATCTACTTGCGCAACGACCGCCGTGTAGGCTTCAGACGAGGTTTTACCATTAATACCCAAAGCGTCGCATAACACGTTGTAGAGCGGCACCATCACCACAAATACAAAAGCGAACATGGCAACAGCCACGGCGCCGAGTTTAGCTACCGTGTCTTTCGTTGGGTCTTGGCTAAGTCGCACGAGAGGCTACACCCTAACCTTAGTGAGCAGGCTGCTCTTCGATTTTCGGTGGCGTCTCGAAAGTGTGGTACGGCGGTGGCGAGGGCAGTGTCCACTCAAGGCCTTCTGCACCATCCCAAACTTTCTCATCGGAGACACGCTTACCCGCTACAATCGCGGCAATCACGTTGTAAAGGAACAACAGCTGCGATGCACCGTAAATAAAGGCACCGATCGATGACATCATGTTGAAGTCAGCAAACTGCAGCGCGTAGTCGGGAATTCGTCGTGGCATACCCGCCAGACCGACAAAATGCTGTGGGAAGAACGTCACGTTAAACCCGATGAACGACACCCAGAAGTGCACCTTACCCATGGTCTCGTTGTACATGCGGCCGGTCCACTTTGGTAGCCAGAAGTAGATCGCAGCGGTCATAGAAAATACCGCTCCTGCCACCATGACGTAATGGAAGTGCGCGACAACAAAGTACGTGTCGTGGTACTGGAAGTCAGCCGGCGCAATTGAAAGCATGAGCCCAGTAAAGCCGCCGATGGTAAACAACACCAAGAAACCGATTGAAAACAGCATGGGCGTTTCAAACGTCATGGCACCGCGCCACATCGTTGTTACCCAGTTGAACACCTTTACACCTGTGGGAACAGCAATGAGCATCGTGGCATACATAAAGAAGAGCTCACCCGCTACAGGCATACCCACGGTATACATATGGTGCGCCCAAACAATGAACGACAAGAACGCGATCGCCGCCGTCGCATAAACCATCGACGCGTAGCCAAATAGAGGCTTTCGTGCGAATGCGGGAATGATCTGAGAGATCACGCCGAAAGCGGGGAGGATAATGATGTAAACCTCGGGGTGCCCAAAGAACCAGAAAATATGCTGGAACAAAACGGGGTCACCACCGCCTGCGGCAGAGAAGAAGCTCGTACCAAAGTGGATATCCATGAGCATCATGGTCACCGCACCCGCCAGAACGGGCATAACGGCAACCAACAAGAACGCCGTGATCAGCCATGTCCAAACGAACAGCGGCATCTTCATGTACGTCATGCCGGGCGCGCGCATGTTCATTACGGTGGCGATGATATTGATTGAGCCCATAATGGATGAAACACCCAAAATGTGGATCGCGAAGATGAAGAACGTCACCGAAGGTGGCGCGTACGTTGTTGATAATGGCGCGTAAAACGTCCAACCGAACGCGGGAGCACCGCCTTCCATAAGGAGCGTAGACGCAAGCATCAAGAACGCTGGCGGCAGAATCCAGAAACTCCAGTTGTTCATTCGAGGCAACGCCATATCAGGCGCCCCAATCATCATGGGGATCAGCCAGTTAGCAAGACCGACGAACGACGGCATAATGGCACCGAATACCATCACGAGTCCGTGGAGGGTTGTCATCTGGTTGAAGAATGCAGGCTCAACGAGCTGCATGCCTGGCTGGAAGAGCTCTGCGCGAATGACCATAGCGAACGCGCCGCCAAGGAAGAACATTGCGAACGAGAACCATAGGTACATCGTTCCAATGTCTTTGTGATTAGTTGTGTACAGCCAGCGAGAGAGGCCTTTGGCTGGACCGTGGTGATGATCGCCCATTTGTATTTCCCCCAATTATCCTTCTTTGTAGCTCACGACGTCAGACGCCTGAACCACATCCCCAGTATTATTTCCAAACGCATTTCGCTGGTACGTTGTGACCGCAGCCACATCGACTTCAGACAACTGCGCACCAAATGCTTGCATAGCGCTACCCGCAACACCGTTAACGATAACGCTTAGGTGCGCATCGAGACCGCCCATTGCGATAGTGCTGCCGGCAATGGCATTCCCTAAGCCGCCTTCGCCTTTGGCACCGTGACACGCGAGGCAACTTGTATTGTAAACATCCTCGCCTCGCGCATAGAGCTCGTCAAAAGACAGCTCTTGTGCAGCCAACGCAGCATCCGCGGCTGCAGCGCCTTGCTTTGCCGCCATCCAACCATCGAACTCGTCACGACTAACGGCATGCACAACAACGGGCATGAACCCATGATACGAACCGCATAGTTCCGTGCATTGACCGCGGTAAACACCCTCTTGAAGGACACGAGTCCACGCTTCATTAATGAAGCCGGGAATGGCGTCGCGCTTTACTGCAATCTCAGGCACCCACCATGAGTGAATAACATCGTTTGCCGTAATCAGGAAACGCACCTTCGTATCGACGGGAATAACAAGCGGCTCGTCAACTTCGAGCAGGTAGTTCTCACCCTTATCATCGGTGTTGTAAATTTCCTCTTGCGACGTCGCAAGGTTTGAGAAGAACGCGACGTTTTCGCCGTCTGCATCCAAGTATTCGTAACGCCACTTCCACTGATAGCCAGTAATGAGAATGCTCATTTCAGCATCGTCGTTGTCGTAGACTTCAAGAAGTGTCGAGGTCGCTGGAACGGCCATTCCGATCAAGATGAGAAATGGCACGACGGTCCACGCGATCTCGACGCCTGTGTGCTCATGGAATTGAGCGGGCTCCACACCTTTCGATTTCCGGTGCGCATAGATCGAATACAGCATGACGCCAAATACGCCAATACCAATTACTACACAGATCCAAAAGATGAGCATGTGTAGGTCAAAAATTTCTACACCAAGTTCGGTGATAACTGCGCCTGCGTCAGATACGCCAGTCGACATGTTGACTTGGTTTTGTGCATTCGCGGATAGCGGCAGGAGCGCCGCCGCGGCTAGTGCGCGTGCGTTAAGCATCTTTTCTTCCCCATAACAGCGTTGTGCTGGTCCCGCCCCCAATGGTTGGACCACGCCTTTTTAGCGGCCGAATTATAGCGAAGTCAGATTGGATTCACAGCCGAAACACGTTCGTTAGACAAATACCGTGCATTTGTTAACAACAATTTAGTCTTTGGGAGGCTCTGGTGTCATAAGACGTACCGGCTCGGCCGTCGTTTCGACCAATCTGGCGCTTCCCCGGGTCACTCGCGTTGCCGGCTCTTGGGCCGAGTCCTGCGGACGCTTTTCGGAAAAGCCGCAGTCGACACATGACCGCTCATCCGTCTCAAGATCTACAACGATACGATCCACCGCTTTGCAGCTTGGACAAACGGCACCCGCTATAAAACGAGGTCGCCTTGGTGCTTGAGGAGTAGCATCGTTTGTCATGCGGGGTTAGCCCTCTTTGAACAGCTCTTCGAAACCACAGAGTCTCATCAAAATTTGAATATGTCCGTCTCTCTATGACAATGTTACCAGCGTAACGCTGACAGGAACGTTTAAATGGTAAAGACGAACTACAACGGGCCCGACAATATTAGGTCATATCAGGGACACACACCGAAATTGGGCGATCGGGTCATGATCGACCCATCCGCTGTGGTATTGGGTGACCTCGTTATGGGCGACGATGTCAGCGTCTGGCCGCAGTGCGCAATTCGAGCCGATATGCACCGTATTCGCATTGGCAGTCGAACCAATATTCAAGACGGCTCCATTCTGCACATTACCCATGCGAGCGATTTCAATGGGGCAGGGTATCCCTTGACGATCGGCAGTGACGTGACAGTTGGGCACAACGTTGTCTTGCACGGTTGCACCATCGGCGATCGCGTCTTAGTCGGTATCGGCTCAGTAGTGATGGATGGTGTGGTCGTTGAAGACGAGGTCATGATCGGTGCAGGAAGCCTCGTAACCCCGGGAAAAACATTAAAAACTGGATGGCTGTACGCAGGCTCTCCAGCCAGACCAATGCGTGAAATTTCCGACCGCGAAAGAGCCTTTTTACCTTACTCGGCTAACAACTATGTGAAACTAAAGGACGAATTCTTAGCGGAGGCGAGCCTCTAGCGACCGGGCCTTAACAAATCAAATACGCTGGCCGTTTCGGGTCGTATGCCTTGCCAAATCTCGTAACTGTCCGCCGCTTGCTCTACCAGCATTCCCAGCCCGTCACTAATTCGAGTTAACCCTTTTGCTCGAGCCCACGCCATAAAAGGGGTTTCACTGTCGCTGTAAATCAAGTCATAGGCCGCCGCCGAGGGGCTCAGCACGCTGAATGAAAGGTTGGGGAAACTGCCGTCCCACCCACTGCTCAAGCCATTGATAATCAGATCCCACGACCGGTCTGGAATATCATGAAAGCCGCTCGCGCCGACGCAAACGCGATCGCTGAACAAAGCCGCAAGCTCGGACGCCCGGGCCTCAGTGCGGTTCGCAATGTGAATAACCGAGGGGCTTCGTTCACAAAGGGGGCCCATGATGCCGCGCATCGCCCCTCCGGCCCCTAAAAGCAAAATATTTTTTGCCTCGACCGTCCAACCAAGATTCTGCTCTAGGTCTTGCAATAAACCACTGCCATCCGTTGTATGAGCACAAATTTGTCCTTGGGCGTCGCACCACAATGTATTCACGGCTTTCGCATCCGTTGCGGCGTCCGATCGAACCGTGGCAATCTCGAAGGCCTCCCCTTTGAAGGGCGCGGTCACATTAAGGCCAATACCGCCATCCGCAAAAAATTGTCGCACGACAGCGACGAAATCGCCCGACTCAACCAGCACGCGCCCGTAGTCGATATCGTGACCGCAACTCACGGCGAACGCGTGGTGGATCTCAGGCGATTTGCTGTGAGCGATTGGGTTGCCCAGTACGGCAAAACGCCTCATCACAAACTCCTAATATAAGAAACCGGTGCTTTGTTAACCGTCAAAGTGACACTATCTCACACCCAGTCTTTGGGCTTTAAATAGTATTCAAGTAGCGTTTCCTCGGGCGTGCCAGGCTCAGGAGTGAGCCCATACTCCCAACGAACGAGCGGGGGCATGGACATTAAGATAGCTTCGGTCCGGCCATTTGATTGCAAACCAAATAGCGTACCTCGGTCAAAGACAAGGTTGAACTCAACATATCGACCTCGACGATAAAGCTGCCACTGCCGCTCACGCTCTGAGTAATTGCGATCCTTGTTGCTCATAACGATGGGGACATACGCTTTTGAAAAGGCGTCACCTACTGCGCGCATAAACCCAAACGTCTTCTCAAAGCCCCACTCGTTTAAATCATCGTAAAACAGTCCGCCCACACCGCGAGGCTCGCCCCTATGTGGCAAGAAAAAGTACTCGTCACACCATTTTTTATAGCGTGGGTATACGTCCTCACCAAAGGGATCACAGGCGTCTTTAGCCGTCTGGTGCCAGTGAACAACATCTTCATCTCGTCCGTAATAAGGCGTGAGATCAAACCCTCCCCCCATCCACCACACAGGCTCATGGCCCGGCTTTTCAGCAACAAAGCATCGCACGTTCGCATGGGATGTCGGCACGTAAGGGTTTCGTGGGTGCATGACCAGCGAGACACCCATTGCCTTGAAGCTTCGGCCAGCCAATTCGGGCCGGTGCTGCGTCGCACTACCTGGCATTTGGCCGCCTTCAACGTACGAAAAATTAACGCCACCCTTTTCAAAGACTTCACCGTCTGCGAGTACGCGGCTTATACCGCCGCCACCTTCGGGGCGCTCCCAAGATTCTGTGGCGAACTCGGCCGATCCATCGATGGCACTCATTTCCTGACAAATTGATGCCTGTAGGCCTTTCAGATACTGCTCAACAGCTGGCAAATCCATACGGCTTCCTTCTTTTGTTTTATTTGACGCTTAACGCATTACTTCGCCGGTCGTCGCACTTTTAATCGTCGATGGGCGGCCTTTTAAGTTTACCGCGCCGGGCACTGTCACAGTGCGCGAACCGAAATATCGCAGCACCTGAAAAAGATGCTTGGCTGGTTGAGCTCCAGCGTAATTGGCGCTAGTTGTGACGACGGGGCCGCCCAATTCGCGACACAACTTGGACAGCGCAGGGGCAGAGGTTACACGTATTGCAACGTCAGTGCTCTCTCCCGCCACCCAAGAAGGGAAAAAGTTTCTGTGCGGCACCAGCCAGGTAACAGGGCCAGGCCACGAATCTAAAACGGCCTGTCGTTGATCGAGGGTCAACCCATCCAGCAACGGTGCGAAGTCAGCGACGTCACCGCTGGCTACAATGACGCCTTTCGAAATGGGGCGCTGCTTCATATCGCAAAGTTGCTCTACGGCTGCTCGACTCCACGGATCGCAAGATAAGCCCCAAACGGCCTCTGCGGGGCACGCAACAACGCCACCCGATTGGACATGCACGGCGGCACGCCTGATGCGAACTTGGGAAGTCATCCGACAATTCCTTTTTCTTAGCTCTTTGCCTTCCGGTCTAACCGAGCACACCTAATTGGGCACAACCCTAAAGCACGCCCAGTGCCTATCAGGCCCTTATCCAAGCGTCGGATCGAATATTGCAGGGGTGCTTTGAAGGAGGCCTCTTCTTCTGGCGGCCCTCGCAACCCAAAAACGCACGCTCAACCCGGACCCTCTTGCCCATATTATCGCACTCGCGCCCTCACCATTTGCAATAACTATCGCGATGTCGCCTCAGCACGCCAGCGAGCTCCAATGAGGTGAGTAGGCGCTGAACGTTTCGGATATCTGCATCCATAGTGACAGCAAGTGACTCAGCGCAGTGGCGACCGTCACCTAGTAACTCTAAAAGATGTTGTTGTTCAGCGTTTAACACTTGTGAGCCCTGAGGAAAATCATCGTCACCGCGCGCGAGCCTGGAACCATCGTGAGTCTCTGGGTTAGGGGCACTTTGACTAAGGTCACCGCCAGCCTCTTGGTGTCTCTCGCTGCGGGAGCCGCCGTAGCTCTCAGCACCTATATTGACTGATATCGGTTTGGACCAGCAACTTCCTTCTATAACATCCTGCGGGCAGGTGGCGAGTGCAGCTCCCTCGAGCAATAACTTTAAACACCCCTCGCCTTGACCGTGGTTAATTGACCAAGGTAATGCATAAACGTCACGCCCTTGCTCGGCCGCTGCGGTCGCCGTTATCAAGGTCCCACTGGGTACGCCCGCCTCGATCACGACGGTTGCAATGGACATACCCGAAATCGTTCGATTGCGACGCCGAAAATGATGTCGTTTGGGTGCGCTGCCCGGAAGAAACTCCGTCACCAGCGCGCCTGCCTTGGCAATGTCGGCGCTTGAGCCTCGATTTAACGCGGGGTAAATGGTGTCAATGCCGGTAGCCATCACTGCTATTGTTCTACCACCGGCTGAAAGCGCCCCTTTATGAGCCGCGGTGTCGATGCCCTGAGCAAGCCCACTTACGATTACAAAGCCCGCTCTGGCAAGCTCGCAGGCAAACGTTTCAGCCAGTCGCAACCCATCCAATGAAGGCCTTCTGCTCCCAACGATTGCGATAGCAGGCGCGTCGAAACAGCCGAAGTCACCTGCGCCAAACAAACACGCCGGCGCGTCGCCACATTCGCTAAGAAGAGGGGGGTAATGTGGTGTAGTTAGGGTCACCAGCCAGGCATTTTTCGGAAGTGACATCCCGTATGGCTTTCGGGCCTCCTTGATGCTTTGTCGCCAAGGCTCCAGCTCCGGGCGCGCGACGGCCTGCAACACAGACTCGGGATTCGGCCATTGCCTCATGAGCTCAGCCTTGGAACTCGTAAGGTGGTTTATGTACTTTGCGTACCCTATCCAGCGCTCGGGCATCACACCCTCGCAAGTAAGCATTACCGGCATCACTCTTCCTTGAGCTTTCTTAAGCTGCATCCATGCAGCCGCATTGTTTTATGGCTTAACGAGCCGGTCTTCTACCGATAATGGCTGGTTTGCACTGAGCACCAAGCCAAAGCTCGCCCGATCGTAGACGGCAAACAACATCAGCGTACCCGCATTTTCTGAGGGCACCGTATAACGCTTACCGCTGATGCCGTCTCTGACCGGCTCGCCGACCTTGGTGATAGAGAGTAGGGTGCCGACATCCACATTGTCGACCTCACCATAGGTTGTCGCAACGACATCGAGAGCACCTATTTGCTTGGCGCCTGCGTCTAGAGGCAACATGAAACCGGGGTCTAGATCGACAGAGGGAACTTTCGGTAAAAATTGCGCAACGAGTTGTCTGTCTTCGACCGGAAGCAAGACGTCGCCAA
>JBELJN010000013.1:59472-62442 GCA_042090345.1 Halieaceae bacterium
GGTAAAAATTGCGCAACGAGTTGTCTGTCTTCGACCGGAAGCAAGACGTCGCCAATACATCGAACTGATTAGCTTCGTCGTCCGCCGACGCCCTTTTCGACAGAACCACCCTGCCGACAGAGGAGAGTAACGTACCCAGCGTCTCACCTGTCTCAGGATGGCTTATCTCCCTCGCCGGCCGGACTACATCAAACTGGCGCTGATCACCTGTAAACGCGCCAACAGCGTACACGCGGTCACCCATTCCCGATATCAATCGCCCCCTATACCCACTAATGATTCTTGGCATCACCTCGAGGTCAAACTGTGTGATGAATCGATGCCGCGCAATAAAGGGGTCTATCGCCTCTCTCGGAAGCGCTGGTATGGCGGCAGCAAGTGGTTCGCTTCGCAATTTTGGACTGAGTCTCACGACATCAGACACTCCAATATTACGGTCGCTTGATGAGAGGTACACACCGGGCTTACCGTCCTTCCATCGTAAAGAGAGCGTATCTCCCGGGTAGATAAGGTTCGGATCCCTGACATCCGGGTTTACGCTCAGCCCAGGCCAGCGCCACGGCTCATTTAAAAACAGCGCTGAGATATCCCACAGTGTGTCACCGCGCTCGACGACGTAGGTATCTGGAGCGCCATCGGCAAGTCTGGGAAGTTCTGAATGAGCTTGAGCGGCCAAGGATAAGGCCATCGTTAGGGTCATGGCGAAACGCTGGAGCAAGCGCGCTGAATTACACTGCCAGACTAACTTTGTCTCCCTAAAAGAAGGGTGTTTAACCATATCAGCTCTCCGATCTGTCCCTATTTCTCTGCCCTTTCGCATTCAGCTGAGGTGAGGCTAATGAAAGAAAATTGGCGTATCCCCGCTTACCGGTATAATGGCAGTCTGCGCTGAGCCTGCACGCAAAACAAGCGCGATTCAGTGCAAAACTCTGCTATTCCATTCACAACTGCGTTTAAGATCACAAAATGGCCATTAGAAAAATTCTTGAATTCCCTGATCCGCGATTACGCACGAAAGCTGCGCAGGTGGAAACGGTAGACCAACGGATTCAAACGCTTGTCGACGATATGTTCGAGACCATGTACGACGCCAATGGAATTGGCTTGGCCGCCTCGCAAATAGACGTGCACGAACAGGTAATCGTGATCGACCTATCGAGTGATCGCTCTACGCCCCGTGCCTTCATCAATCCAAGCGTCGAAGTAATCGACGAAGCACTCGACGGATTTGAAGAGGGGTGCCTGTCCGTACCCGGCTTTAGTGAGTCCGTTGAGCGTCCAAAAGCGATACGCGTGACCGCCCTGGACCGCGATGGCACTGCGATCGATGAAACGGTAACCGGCCTGCTCGCTGTATGCCTTCAACACGAAATGGATCATCTGCAGGGCATATTATTTGTGGATTACCTCAGCCCGCTTAAGCGGCAAAGGATCCGTCAACGTTTAGAAAAAGAACAGCGGCGCAGAGCGTAAACCATGACCACACAATTGCGGGTTGTCTTCGCCGGTACACCGACGTTTGCAGCAGCGCATCTCAAACAACTGATTGCGTCACGCCATGAAGTGGTCGCGGTGTACACGCAACCTGACAGGCCCTCGGGTCGGGGCAAGCGACTTAGCGCCTCGCCCGTTAAGCAGGTCGCCTTGGAACACACGATCCCTGTTCTTCAACCCACCACATTGCGGGGCGAAGATTCAGCGCAGCAATTGGCTGCCTTTAATGCGGATGTCATGGTTGTCGTTGCCTATGGACTGTTACTGCCACAAGCTATTTTGTGCACACCCAGGCTTGGCTGCATAAACGTTCACGCATCGCTCTTGCCCAGATGGCGTGGCGCGGCGCCGATTCACAGAGCCATCGAGGCGGGCGACTACTCTACCGGTGTCACTATCATGGCCATGGATGAAGGACTCGACACCGGACCCATGCTTTCGAGGGCCTCAATCGAAATTAGTGACCAACACACCACCGCAACCTTGACCGAAGCCCTAGCAACCCTTGGTTCTGAGACCCTCATAAACACAATGGATTCCCTAGAACTCGCGCTTAAATTGTCAATAGAGCAGCCATCGGTCGGGGTGACCTATGCCCACAAAATCACGAAAGCAGAAGCGGCTATTGATTGGCATCTATCAGCTCAGGAAATCAGCCGCAAAATTCGTGCACTCTCGCCCGCGCCAGGCTGCTTTGGCTTTTATCAGGGTGAGCGCATTAAACTCTGGGAGGCGACTGTTGACCCGTCGGTCAGGCAGGTTAATGAGTCACCCGGCACGTTAGTTGGCATAAACAAAACCGGCCTAACCATTGCCTGCGGTGAGGGCTATCTCGTCATAACACGCCTGCAGCTACCCAACAAAAAACCCATGTCGCTGTCAGACATTCTCAATGGCCACAAAGATCGCTTAACCCTCGGTGATGTCTTTACAAGCGAGACCCAATGAGCCTCCGATTATCAGCCGCACTCCTTCTCGACAAAGTTCAGCAGGGCGGTTCATTAAACACGCTCTATGACGAGGCTCAACGTGACGTAGACGACTCGCAACGTGCGTTTTTTAAAGAACTCGTCTATGGCTCTTTACGACTTTGGCCGCTTTACAAAGGCATTACGCGACAGCTACTGGAAAAGCCGCTAAAGCCCAAAGACAGCGCGCTCGAAGCGCTGCTCATTGTTGCGCTTTACGAACTCGATGAATGCACAACACCAGCCTATGCCTCTGTCTCAGCCGCGGTAGAGGTTTGTCATGAGCTTAATCGGGCTTGGGCAGCTAAATTGTTAAACGCCTGCCTTCGTAGGTACCAAAGAGATTGCGAGGCGCTTCGAGCGCAGCTGGGGGGCAGTGAACGCGCCGCCCTTCCCGGATGGCTTTTTAAACTTCTAAAAAAGCACTATCCCCACCGACTAGAGGCGATTGCTGAAGCAGGTCGACACAAACCGCCCTTAACCTTGCGAGTCAACGCGCAAAAAACAG
>JBELJN010000112.1:0-2682 GCA_042090345.1 Halieaceae bacterium
TTAAGTTGCAGACGTTCGCCTGAATTGACATCGGCTCTGCCGGATCCATATCACCCGCGAACACCTCGTGATCATCTGCCAATACACCCGCAGTGGCGAACGTGAGAAATGAACCGAGTACAACCTGACTGATCTTTTTCATTCTTTTACTCCTGTCTGTTTACGTTAGAAGCACCGCATTCCCGCGAGATAAAAATGGGGACACAGCCCTCAAACGAAAGACTAGGCGCTAATGGAAGAATCACCATTTTTTCTTATAGAGATTCGACTGCTTCATCACGATTCAAAATGTTCCCGGATCTATACGCAACCGGCCGCCTGGACTACACAGCTCGGTAGACTTGAACAGCACTACGCAACTGAAATAACCGTCGTAAAACAGCAGTCGGACTGAATCTGTAACAGCTTGTCTAGGTTGCGTCCTAAATTAAACTTTGAACTAAACTTGCTCACGGATTGCACGATAATCCCTTCCTGTTAATTTGCCGTATCTACTTTAGTAAGCCTAAAATAAGGAGATTTTGATGACTCAGTGGCCGAATATCCGTACTTATTTCGCTTCTACCGGCATTGCGCTTTTGGCGGGGTGTGGCGGAGGCGGCCCAGGGTTTGGTGACGATCCTGAACCAGTCCTAACCCTCCCGCCCGCTCCCTTTGTCATTTCTGGCACAGTGCCCTCCTTTATGAATCCGGGGGCTGAAGTATCGCTCTCTCTTTCAGACGAAACTTTCGCCACAACAACCGACGCTCAAGGTAGATATTCACTCACGTTAAATGGTGATATTTCAGGCACCGATTTTGCAGTGGTGAACGCACAAGGCCAGGGTAATCAGCGTTTTATCGAGTTTAAGAGCGTGCTCGGTCAGATATCAGCGGTCAAAACGATGGCAGGAAATGACAATACACTGTCGGTTGACGAATACGCCGCGACGCATATTTCCGAGATGACCACTGCCGTCGCCGGGCTCGCAATGATCGAACGCGACGGCATAATGCCGGACTCGATGGATGCATGGCGCCAGGCGACATTGAACGTCAATGCAGAAGAACTGCTCATTGCGTCTTCGGCCATCCACCTTGCAATAACCGATTCTGGGATGGCTTCGAGTTTGATCCCCGATCAGGGAACTACCATGGATCTGGTGACCTCTGTTGATGCCCTTCAAAATGCCGTTGTGGTGATGACTTCGGCGGGGGAAACAACCAAAGTCGATGCAAAAATGGCAACGATACAGCGTGCCACTGCAATTAAACATCAGCGGCCCGAGACTCTGGAGAACGTGTTCATTTTTGAGCCAGGTTACCGTTCTTCTGCCTACACATTCCTACCAGACGGCACAGGAAACCACTTTACCAACCGTCAAGATGGGGTCAGAGGATTTGTATGGTCTGACGGGGACAACACTACCGAGTTGTTTTACGACGACTGGGTAGTTGAGTCTAATACGGTGAAAATTGATATAGACGGCGATGGTATTGAGGAGGATGTAGTTGAAGAGGTTCTACTCACAAAATCAATCTTGAGCTTTGTATCTGAACAGGCAGATTACGACGTCGTAAATATCGCTGACTACTTCATCAAGCGTTACCCAGATAATAGCGATGAGCTCCCGGAAACGCATTTCGACCGGTACAGTGACCAAAATGCTGGTCGAGGGGCGAAAGCATTTTTTGCCTCAACCGGTAAGCCCTTTGACTCACCACAAGGGGGTATTTCAGAATGGATCTTGCCGATTCCGGGCCGCTGGTCTGAGGAGTACCCAGATGGTCGTTTTTACCGTCGCGACATTACTTTCGACTTCATGATCTTAGATCCTGCAAACGTCGGAGCTGGCGCAGAAGTCGGTAGCTTCGACTGGCGGGTCAACCTGGATGGTCATCTCCTACTCACCACTGAGAATGGAACGTCGCTAGAGTATCTACCGCTCGCTAATCGAGTCTGGGGTGTCATCGAACGCGACGTCGCTAATACTGTGCTGGGAATGAACGTGGCCTTCGGGGGAGTGCGAGAAGTTAATGCAAACGTTTTTACACCAGGCGTTTACAGCCTAGCGTGGAGTTGGTTGAGCGACCGTAACTCTCAATTCTGGATAGATATCAACGAAGATGGAACGGCGCGCAGTGTATGGACTGCGGACGGTAATGAAGACGGCGTTGTCACGGTAAGTGAGTCTCAGATCAACACTGGCGACTGGCGCAATGAATTTGAAAATTTGATTGTCAGCTTCTACCGAAAAAACGGATCCGAGAATTATGATCCCTGCGCATCGGACGCTCTAGAAGGTTGTGTTCTTTACAACCGCCGCTTTTGGGACATATTTGCCGTCGATGGCGATCGATTTTTTGTGGGGCACACCCACAACTTTTTCGATTACCTCGATGATGTCCGAACTCGATACCTTCTCGACGCGAGGTATTGGGTCCGCCTGGATGAGGCACCTATCCAACTCGTGGAGGATTAGTTCCTCGTCACTTTGCGGGTGCTATCAGCGCCCGCATATCCGTCGCGCCTACCGAGAGTTTGTACTGAGGAGCGGGAGATCCCGTGCCCGTCCTCTCGAACGCCAAACCCGCAGAAAGTACAAGCGCATCAGTATCTCTTCCGCTCATAAACGAAACGCCCACCGGCACACCTGCGACAGTGCCCATCGGCACTGTGAGATTGGGATAACCACTAACCGC
>JBELJN010000113.1:0-2681 GCA_042090345.1 Halieaceae bacterium
TGGCACAGCGCTGTCTCGAGCTCATGTGCTCCCGCGTTGAGGAGCGCGTAGCCTTCGGTGAACCATTGATCAAGAAAACGAGCGTACAGCATGAGATTGCACGCTGCCGCTGCGATATCGAGCAAGCGCGCCTGCTAACTCTTCATGCGGCGCATATTATGGATACACAGGGTATGACGGCCGCACGACCGCTTATCAGCATGGTTAAGATTGTGGCGCCACAAATGGCGCAACAGGTAGCTGATCGGGCCATGCAGGTCTTTGGTGGTATGGGCGTCTGTCAGGATACGATGATTCCTGAAGTCTTCATGTTGGCGAGATTCTGCCGAATTGCCGATGGTCCCGATGAGGTGCACATGTCACAGCTCGGCAAAATGACTGTTCGGGAGATTAACGAGGGCTAAAGCGATTAGGTGGTTAGGTGCGCTCACCTCAAGGGTCGGGCGCGCAGAATCCTCGGCTTAATCAGCCCTCAGAAATTTGGTCGTCCTAGGCAGCCGACCGCGCCACGACGTCAATGATGACCTGAGACACCTCTTTTGGACGCGTTTCCTGCAGGAAGTGCCCGGCACCTTTGATGGTGGTATGCGGCTGATCTTTTGTACCCGGAACCCGCTGTAAGAAGATGGCATCGCCCCCTTTGGTGACAGGGTCATCGTCGGCAAACGCGCAAACAAAAGGCTTATCAAAGGTGTCGAAAAATTCCCAAGCAAGTCGTTGCTGCTCGAGCGACGGTGATGTCGGTAACGACGGTACCTGGCTTGGCATAGCGCGCGGCCCCATCGTGTACTCGGGGCTCGGAAAAGGCGCGTCATAACCTTTGGCAACAGACGATGGTAGCGGCGCTCGCATGCCTAATTTGTGCAGTAGCGCCTTTGCGATTTTCATGAACGTCGGTTGTTGCTCGGTCATCATTGAGAGCATAAGCCCAATTGGTAGGTGTGCGGTTTCCCAACAGAACTTTTGCCAGACGGCGAAGATGCGCGCGGGGTTTGCTGCCTTGCCGCCCCATGACAGCGATCGAAGCTCTTTGGTCATGCTGAAGAGCGTCGGTGTCGGCGCGTTAGCACGGTAGTCCTCAACCTCATCAACCATTGCTTGCGGTACGTCTGGGTTATAAGGCAGGCCCGTATTGCCAATAACGATCTTATCAAAGCGCTCTGAGTGTGCGGCAACGAGTCTCAGCCCAATGAGTCCACCCCAGTCCTGACCAAAAAAGGTGAGTCCGGAGAAGTCATTTTGTTCCAACCAAGCACCCATCCATTCGACTTGGCGCTCGTAGGTGTAGTCCTCGCGTGCTGCAGGCTTATCGCTCTTCCCATAGCCGACAAGGTCAGGGCAGATGACGCGTAGACCGGCGGCTGTGAGATAAGGAATCATTTTTCGGTAGAGATAACTCCACACGGGCTGTCCGTGGATGCACAAGACGATGGCACCATCTTTAGGCCCTTCATCGATGTGATGGATTCTCAAATCCTGACCGTCATGCGTTTTGATGGTCGTGTAGTGAGGCTCGAACGGATAGTCCGTCAGTCCCTCGAAGCAGCTATCTGGGGTTCTTAAGATTTTCATATACACCACCGATTTTTATGTCACAGCTTATGACAATATTTGCGATTTGACCAATCGGAAAACATGCATGTTCAGATCCCGTGGTGTGTGGGGAACTATGCGTCAATTCATCAAGAGAGACGTACATCTGGGACCCTATGATGATTCAAAAACGCTAGGAGCGATGTGAATCCTTGCGTAATTCAACGACTACAGTCTGATTCCCGAGCGTTGCACAACGGATTCCATCACCGGGTAACTTTTGGACTCTTGCACATTGGGAAGCTGGAGTAGCGAGCCAGCCAGCAGATCCTTGTAGTGGGTCATGTCCTTTACCCGCGCTTTCACCAAGAAGTCGAACTCGCCGGAGACAAGGTGGCACTCTTCAACCTCGGGAATCAGTTCGATCGCGTCGGTAAAGGTTTTAAAGGCGTCGCCGGCGGTGCGCTGCAAGGTCACTTGAACAAAAACAACTAAACCAGCATCCAATTTGGTCGGGGACAAGCGAGCGTAGTAGCCGGTTATTACCCCCTGACTTTCCAGACGTTTAATACGATCGGCACAGGGTGAAGCGGTGAGTCCAACGCGACGACCAATCTCAGCCACGCTCATTCTGCCGTCTTTCTGAAGCAACGACAGAATCTTTCTATCGGTTTTTGACAGGATTTCCATCACCAAATCTCGCACAGTGGTTTATTGAAAAATAGCGCCTTTTAAAAGTCGATTCCACTATCAATAGTGCGAATTTAAAACAAATAAAGTCGTAAATTGGTCCTATTATCGCAATATCGCCTGCTCGTTTTAGAGGCCTCATCGAGTAAAAAGGTCAACCGTTATGCGTATTGGCGTTCCAAAGGAAATCAAAAATCACGAGTACCGTGTAGGTCTCCCTCCCGCGGGTGTTGTTGAGTTGGTCAACCATGGTCATGAGGTCATGATTGAGACACACGCCGGAGAGGGTGCAGGCTTCTCAAATGAAGATTATGTCGCTGCCGGAGCGACCATCGTTGACGCTCCGGCAACGATTTTTGCCGAGTGCGACCTGATTGTTAAGGTGAAGGAGCCGCAGCCTGGCGAATGTCGGCAGCTTCGCCCTGGGCAGTTGCTGTTCACCTACCTGCACTTGGCGG
>JBELJN010000038.1:0-14753 GCA_042090345.1 Halieaceae bacterium
ACGCCGACCTGGTATCCATGGCTCGCCCCATGCTGGCAGATAGTGAGTTTATGAATAAGGCGGCAACGGGTCGCCGTGACGAGATCAATACCTGCATTGCCTGCAATCAGGCCTGTTTGGATCACACCTTCAGCATGAAAACCACTTCTTGCCTCGTGAATCCTCGAGCCTGTCACGAAACAATGCTGAGCTATGAACCTACGACCGCGCCCAAATCGGTTGCGGTTATTGGCGCGGGACCTGCAGGTCTCGCGTACGCAACCGTTGCGGCAGAGCGTGGCCATAAGGTCACCCTGTTCGATGCGGCGGATCAGATTGGCGGCCAGTTCAATCTAGCTAAACGTGTGCCCGGTAAGGAAGAGTTCCACGAGACTATTCGGTACTACAACAAAATGCTCGATAAGCTAAATGTTGACGTCAAACTTGGTAATCGAGTGAACGCAGATGATTTGCGCGATCAGGGCTTTGATCATTTAGTTGTTGCCACGGGAATTTCGCCCCGAGTCCCCAGCATTAAAGGGGTCGATCATCCCATGGTAGTGGGATACATCGACGCCATCATGGGCCGCAAGCCCATCGGTAAAAAGGTCGCGGTTATCGGGGCAGGCGGTATTGGCTTTGACGTTACGGACCTCATTACCCACGAAGGACCGTCAGCTGCACTCGATATCGACGTGTTCGCGAGAGAGTGGGGCATTGATTTTGAAAACCACCCACGCGGTGGGGTGACCGGCGTTGAGCCGCAAGTTGCCCGTGCAGATCGAGAGGTTTATCTGATTCAGCGTAAGTCGACGCCCGTGGGGCGCGGTCTGGGTAAAACGACAGGTTGGACGCATCGTACGACGCTAGGCCGACGCGGCGTGAATATGATTAATGGCGTCGATTACCGATTGATCGATGACGATGGTTTACACCTTATGATCGAAGATAAGCCGGTCAGTTTGGATGTGGATACGGTCATCATTTGCGCGGGCCAGGAGCCACTGCGCGACTTATTCGATGAGCTTGACGGGGGTGATGTCAGTGTCGAATTGATCGGTGGCGCTTTTGAGGCGACTGAACTCGATGCGAAAGCGGCGATTAATCAGGCTAGCTGGTCAGCCGCAAAACTCTGAGAGGGGTAGGAACCTATGGCGATTTGGTATCTCAATATAGCGGCGTTCATTGCAGCGGTGGGCGCCGTGTTTCACGGCTACGTGGGTGGCCGAATTTACCTTGGTCATATCTACGGCAGTGAGCTTGAAGACCTCACCAAATCATTAAGCGTTGTCTCGTGGCAGGTGTTTACCATTTGGTTGGCGGTGAGCGCCGGCGTACTGGTCTGCGTCTCGCTCGACGCCAGTCTGGGGCTCATGGCTTATCCCATCATCGCAGTGAACGCGTTGTGCGCGCTGCTCTTTGTTTACCTCGGTGCAACGGGACACGGGCAGCTACTTAAGTTACCCGGTGCTTACCTCACGGGTGCAACCGCGTGCTTGGCGTATCTAGGGGTAGGATGAAGCTGTGATCTTTAGGATGGAAACGGAATGGCTGGGTCGCCCTCCTGCCATCTAGGATACTTTTTCATCACACCTTTGAAGAGCTCACCTTCAAGAAGTTTTTCTAACCAAGTGGCGACCTGCGGATACGGTCTCTCTGACCACCAGTTGGTATCGACCCCCGCAAATTGCCTGACAAAGGGCATCACTGCGACATCCACTGCGGACAGCGAATCGCTCCTTAAGTAACGATGATGGGTCAGTAGTTGCTCAAGTTCATCAAGAAAAAGCTCACCTTGCTCGCGGTACCACTGTTCGCTTTGCTCCGGGAATCGAACCGCATACTTATAGCGATCGAGCCAATGCTTGAATTCATCATCACAGGTCGAAATAAGAGGGTCATCAAGACCCAAGCCGTCTAGCCAGCCTTCGGGGTCATTTTGAGCGAGCGCCCATTGCATGACGTCAAGACTCTCTTCGATGACAGTACCGTCGATATCGATCAATACGGGAACGGTACCTTTTGGCGACACCTCGAGCATGGCTGTCGGCTTATCCTTAAGCACTACCTCGCGAAGTCCGACCTGCGCACCCGAGTAAGCAATACTCACACGCGCGCGCATTGCGTAAGGGCAGCGCCGAAAGGAATAAAGAATGGGTGTGTCTGTCATTTCCGCAGTGTACGGATGCTCGCTTGCTGAACCAAATCGAATGACATGTATTCAGTCAAATGATGCACACGAGTCGCATCATTACTTTGCTTAGTGCATTATTTCGTCCCTAGTTTGGAGGCAGCATGTCACGATTAAAAGCAACGTCATCTACTTTTCATCCACCGGTACGTACCTTAATGGGCCCAGGTCCATCGGATGTATCCCCTCGGGTACTCGCCGCATCATCGCGTCCCACGATAGGGCATCTAGATCCGCTTTTTGTGGGGTTAATGGATGATGTAAAAGGGCTGCTGCAGTTCGTATTCCAAACCAAGAACGAGCTAACAATACCGCTGTCCGCGCCCGGTTCTGCGGGAATGGAGGCTGCGTTTGTCAATTTGCTGGAGTGCGGCGATAAAGTCATTGTTTGTCAGAACGGTGTTTTTGGCGGGCGCATGAAAGAGAATGTCGAGCGTTGTGGTGCGACCGCCATCATGGTTATGGACCGCTGGGGTGACCCGGTTGATCCCGAAAAATTAGAGGCGGCGATTAAAGAACACCCCGATGCAAAAGTCGTTGCATTCGTCCATGCGGAGACCTCTACCGGTGTCAGAAGCGACGCTGAGACGCTGTGTCGACTGGCGAAGTCAGCAGGCATGCTGGTAATTATGGATGCCGTGACATCCCTTGCCGGAATCGATTTACAGGCAGATGCTTGGGGTGCGGATGTGGTTTATTCGGGTACTCAAAAGTGCCTGTCGGGCTTGCCCGGTATCTCACCGATTACCTTCTCCAATGATGCCGTTGCGACGATTCAAGCGAGAAAGCACACGGTTCAGAGTTGGTTCTTGGATATGAATTTAATCATGGGTTACTGGGGTGAGGGGGCAAAGCGGTCTTATCACCACACCGCTCCGGTGAACGCGGTTTATGCTCTTCACGAAGCGCTATTGATACTCGAAGAAGAAGGACTGAATGCAAGTTTTGTCCGGCACAAAGCGAACCACCTTAAGCTCGCCGCAGGTCTTTCAAAGCTCGGTCTTGAAATGGCTGTCGCTGAAGAATGGCGCCTACCTCAGCTTAATTCTGTACTGATTCCTGAGGGCTTGGACGACGCCCTTATTCGGGGTCGACTCCTCAATGAGTTCGACCTTGAGATCGGCGCAGGCCTTGGTGAGCTTGCAGGAAAGCAGTGGCGAATCGGTCTTATGGGAACGAGCAGTAATGATGTCAATATCAACCGTTGCCTGACCGCATTTAAAGCAGTGCTTTCCTAAGAACTAGGATGGTTAAGGCGGTTTAGCGATGCCTTGCTGTCGCTAGTTCCCCAATAAGCTGGGCTAACAGATCGCTCGCCGAAAGTTCGCGGGCTTTGCTAATACCCGTCCCCGCCCAATAAGCGCCAAAGCCCGATTCGTGTTGCTCAAGCGCGAGCGTGTTGAGCTGCTTGGAAAGGTCGTAAGTGATGGGGTAGGGAGGAATGTTCTGGGTATTCGTATTGTCGCCCAGAGCCGTCACTTTATTGCCAATACCCCGCGCTGCGCGTCCGGAGATGGCACGCGTTATCAAGGTGCTTACCGCGCGTGCTACTCGTACTTGATCTCGGTAGTCCTGATTGGCACCCGACTCTGGGCACAGTAGAAAAGCAGAGCCTAGCTGCACTGCATCGGCACCTGCGCTCAGCGCCTGAGCAATATCGGCCCCGTTCATGATCCCACCAGCGGCGATGATCGGAAGTGAAGTCAGTGGCCTGAGTCTCCTTACTAACTCGAGTGTAGTCAGCGCACTGCTCGCGAAGTCGTAGTCAGAATCGGCATCAAATGTCGCGCGATGCCCGCCCGCTTCGATACCTTGTGCAATCAATCCATCGACACCAGCATTCAATGCAAGCGTTGCATCATCAAGATTTGTGACGCTTGTGATGATTGGGATGTCCAATTTTTTCAGAGCACTCAAAATCTTTTTGTTTGGCAGACCAAAATGAAAGCTAATGAGATCGGGGCGATACGCTTCGGCGAGGGTAATTAGCTGGTGGTCATCTTTTGCGCTGGTGTAGGGGTTATTCAGTGAATTTGGTGCAGTGGCTTTGAGCTTTACAAATTCGGTTGAGAAACGAGCGATCCGCGCGGATTCTAGCGTTGGATTTCGTTCAGGCTCGTCATGGCAGAAGAAGTTGAGGTGCAAAGGCCCGTCGCTGAATACACGAAACGCATCGACCTGGTTAGCAGCGTTCTCCCAGTTAGAGGCGCCCAAGCCCAGCGCCCCCAAACCACCTGCATTACTAACCGCTGCCGCGAGCTCAGGCGTCGATACGCTCGCCATAGGCGCCTGAAAAATAGGCACTCGTAGCTTTAAATCTTCTAGAAACACTTAATCGGTGGAAGTAAGAGGATTAATTGACCTGCCGATCTAATCCTTCCCAGAAAGGTTTACGAAGCTCGGTCTTTAGCACTTTGCCTGCCCCGGAGAGCGGCATTGGCTCCTCCCTAAAAGTAAAACCTTTTGGAATTTTGTATCCGGCAATTCTCTCGCGGCAGTGGGCGATGAGTTCGTCTTCGCTGGCGGAAGCACCCGCGTGGAGAATAACGATCGCATGTACAGCTTCGCCCCATTCTTCGTGTGGGATGCCAATCACGGAGACGTCTTGCACGGCGTCGTGGCTGATCAAGACGTTCTCAACTTCTGTGGTGAATACGTTCTCACCACCCGTTACCACCATGTCTTTGAGTCGGTCGACAATGTAGAGATAGCCATTCTCATCAAATAGGCCTGCATCCCCTGTGTATACCCAACCGTCCTTTAACGCCTTTTCTGTTTCCGCCGGCTTGTTCCAGTACCCCATCATTGTATGGGGGCCTTTAACAACTACTTCGCCCGACACGCCAACAGCACAATCAGCGCCGTTGTCACTCACCACACGCACGTCGTTGATGGGCGTAGGTCTGCCGGCTGATTTCAGGATTTGGCCACCAGCGCGATGATCTTCTGGCGAGAGCATGGTTGCGACCGGTGCGAGTTCTGTTTGCCCGTAGGCCTGAACAAGGCCAATGTGTGGCCATAACGCCATGCAGCGCTCGAGAGTGGCGGCCGGCATCGGAGAGGCGCCATAAATAATTTTTTCCATGCTCGACATGTCCGCGGTCGCAGCATTTGGGTGATCTAACAGTACCTTAATCATTGCTGGCACTAGCAGAGCGTGTGTGACTTTCTCAGTGGCAATGGTTTGGTAGACCGCTGTCGGATCGAAGCTTTGCATTACAATATTACTCGCCGCCGATAGCGTTGCGGCCATACCCCCCGCGAAGTCTGCCATGTGGAACATGGGCGCCACGTGGAGATAGCGAGAGGAGCGATCCATGCCAAACATGGGTAGTGAGCCCATACCGCTGGCCCATATAGCCCAATGCGACTGCATCACGCCTTTTGGAAAACCCGTCGTTCCACCTGTGTAGAAAACGCCCGCCATCTCTTCACCGCCACGTCTTGAGGGCGCCATGGCATTATTTTGTTGAACAAGGGTTTCTAGATCGAGTGCCCAATCAGGGCAGCTCCCTTCTCCGATAAAGATGCAGTGCTCGAGGCAGTCCACTTGCTCTCGCAACTCACCGACTTGTGCCGTGAATGCGTTATCGAATAACACCACACGCGTTCCTGAGTCTGAGATAGCATATTCATTTTCGGGTACTGCCCAACGCGTATTCAGCGGCACAACACATAGCCCAGCCCAGGGTACTGCGAATAGCGCCTCGTAGTAGTTGGCGCAGTTAAGGCTCAGAATGCCAACGCGATCACCCTGAGATAAGCCAAGCTTATGCAAACCAGCGGCGAGAGAACCAACACGGCTCTCAGTTTCGGTCCAAGTCCTTTCGGTTCCTTTATAACTGGTTGCTACACTTGAGCCATTGAGACGAGCTGCGCGTTCTATTAGGGATTGAAGAGCAATCATGAAGCGGTACCTATGCGTTATCGTGTTCTCATTATTCGAAGGCTTAAGCTATTCATTGCGATAGCTTGCGTCAATCGGATCCCGTCTTTTCCTGAGCTATTGTTTTTCCTCAGTGCGGGGGGCTATTGGGCATTTATTGCCATGCAAACGGTGGTTGGTCGTAGTGAGAAACTCGCGTGTCTTTACCCATTAGCACAACTTCACGAAACTGGTAGACCACCGCGGCCGTTGGGGCAAAGATTTGATCTAGTGACAGGCGTAAAGAGAGAACCTCTGTGCCCTCACTGCTATTAGGTTGGAAATGTGCGAGATCGTTCCTAGAGAGATCAGAGAACGGTGCAGTGTGAATCGAAGCAACTTCGCTGGGGTTCGGAAATAGTCCCTGCGCATCGCGGTCAGCCCAGACCACAACAGGTGTAATGCGATATCCCGAGCGTGTGCTGTAATCGTCGAGTAAACCCAGCACTGCAGTTTCAGGGAGTTCTAGGTTCACCTCTTCACTGAGCTCTCGTAGCGCCGCTTCTTCCACACGTTCACCCTCGTCTATGCGGCCACCAGGCAATGCCCATTGTCCGCTGTGAGCGCGAAGCGAGCTAGCGCGGCGAGTAAGAAGGACCGAAGCTTCGCCATTATCTGCGGTTATCACTACCGCTACTGCTGCGGCGCGTAACTCTCCCAGCGGTTGGGCAGTTCTTACGAAATTGCTCAGTCGCGCCCGAGCGAGATCACGCAAAACATCGTCATACCGGTAGCAGCTAAGCGGCGGTATCAAGGTTCAACTCACAATGGCGATCTCGATTACACCGAGCAGCGCTCTGAGTAAAATGACGGCGGATCAGCTGTGACACGAAATTAGTAGCTATCCACTGCAGTGAGCATGCGCGTCGCAAGCCTTTGCTCGGCTTCGGTGAGCTCGGGACGCCAAACCTCGAAGATAAGAACAAAACGATCTTCGCTGGAATTGTTCCACGCCTCGTGCTCGATCGTATCATCGAACAAGAAGGCCTCGCCCACATTCCAAGCGCGGGTGCTGTTACCGACTCTGAAGCCGCAATTCTCGGGGATGATGAGAGGAAGGTGGCCAATTAAACGTGTGTTGATCATGCCGTTGTGAGGGGGGATTTTGGCCCCTGGGCGAAGACGTGAAAATAAGATATTGGGACATCGCTGGCCCGAAAAGACGAGCGGTAGCGCATTCATTGCGGCCGTCGTCACAGGGCAGAGAGCTTGGTTTTCGGGCACAGACTCTCCGTTTCGCCACAGATAGAGGGCACCCCAATCATCGTTGTCCGCCATGCCGTGGGAATCGAAGGCGGGGCGGTCTGTGTTGCTTTCGAGATAAGCGTTAAAAGTGCTACCTCCGCTGATCAAGCCCTTCAGCTCTTCGAGGATGGCCTCTGTTTGCTCTTCGAGCGTCTCTAACCATGGGAAAGAATCGCGTGGATGAAATTCATGGATGGACAACCCGGGGTACATAATGTGGCGCGGCTGCGGATAGTATTGTTTGCGCTTACCAAGCAAGAGATCGACCGCTGCCTGCATACGCGGTGTGCTTTGTGTGTCGTCCAGCAGAGGTTGAACTTCTCGCGTCATATGGTCTGCAAAGGCTTGTTGCAGCTCTTGGACACGGGTTTGCGCCCGTAAGAATTCAACTCGTATCTCTTGCACCATATCGGGGTGCAGCGGATTAATGATGAGGGCTTGCCGATAAAACGCAGCAGCTGCTTTCATATTCTCTTGAGCATAGAAGACGTCTGCTTTGACAATGTATGCGCGTGCATTTCGAGGGTCGCGCGCAATGGCACGGTCGGCCGCGAGTTGCGCATTTTCATAGTCAACAAGGTCACGATTAGCGAGAGCGATCACTCCCCAAACAGTTGTATCGTCGAGCCCCAATTCGACGGCTCGTTGCGCTAGATTCCGGGCCGCTTCAGGCTGGTTTTCGCGCAAGATGACAATAGCTTCCCCAAGACATTTTTGAGGATCCGTCATCGATAATGGGTTACGGCTCATGATGGTTTCCAAAGTGAGAAATTAACGGCGGTAATTATGCAAAAAAAAAGGGAGGCTTTCGCCCCCCTTTTTTCTATTAGGTGCTAAACGATTGTTTAGAACTTAACAGTTACACCTGCGAACAGGTATGTGCTCACGTCAAACAGACCTGGGTAAGTGTTGTTGTTACCTGTACCCGTACCAGAAGAGGTAGTTACAGGAGCATCATCACCCAAGACGTTTTGTGCGCCCACGCGTACGCTTACGTTCTCATTGACGTCATATGTTGCCGACAAGTCGAGGTAGTTACGCTCTTCCATTGCGTCTTCGAGGTAACCCTGTGGATCTTCCAATCCGTAGAGGTCAGTCTCGCCAATGTGACGCCATGTTGCCGAAACAACAACGTCGTATGGCGTTACCCAAGTCGCGAGGAAGCGGTGGTTGTACTCAGGAGCAGGCAGACCACATGGACCTGCGTATGCGCCAGCACACTCAACCTTGGTATCACCTGGGATAGCAATCGAGTAGTTGGTATCCAGGAACGTCGCCGCGTAATCGAAGTTAAGCGTACCCATGTCGTTCAAGTCGTACGAGTAAGTTACGTTAAGGTCGACACCCTCGGTTGCGAATGTAGCAACGTTGACGTTCTGTGTACTAATACCCGCGAGGCCACCGTCAGGTGCTTCGTTGAGTAAGTGCAGAGTACCTGCTGTATCACGCTGAATGTTCCCACAGAAAGCTGGGTCACCTGACTCAAGACAGCGATCCAATGAAGTCTGCGCAGGAACTGAACCAATTGCATCGGTTACTTCAATGTCGAAGTAGTCGATGGCAATAGAGAGGTTCTCGATCATGCTTGGCGTAATAACAACACCGAAGGTAGTTGTCTCGCCTTCTTCAGCTACAAGGTTAGGGTTACCACCTGTGATCAGGTTGAACTGACCAGCCGCACTTGGGTCAACTGTACCGTACTGAGATGCAGAAAGACCTGTGTTTGCACACGCCTGCTGTGAAGCAGTAGGCGTAGGTCCTGAACATGGGTCACCGTCACCGTTGACAGGTGCCAACTCAACTAGGCCCGTGTTGATACCTACGTAGAGGTCAAACACGTTTGGCGCACGGATCGCAACAGACTGGTTAAAACGGAAGCGAACTTCATCGTTTGGAGCCCAGCTGATACCAGCGAAGTAAGTGTCTGCATTGAATGAGTTAGACACACCGTTACCATTAGTCGTGTAGTCAGAGTAACGATAACCTGCTGTCAGACCGAGTTCTTGAGCCATTGGCGCGCCCGTTATGAGCGGCAATGAAACCTCCATGAACACTTCTTCAACTTCAATCTCACCGGCGATTGGCAGAGTTGCACCACCGGTACCAGTCAAACCACGTCCGCCTGAGATCTTAGAGATGTCATCTGACAAACGAGCCAGCATATCTTCACGGTATTCGAAGCCGATTAGACCAGACAGACCAGAGTCCGCCATTGGGCTCTTGAAGCCCATGCTAGTGAGATCACCTTCGATGGTGCCGCCAAATACAGTCTGCTCAGTTTCACCGGTTACGATACCAACACCTGCGATAAACGCAGCTGCTTCGTCAGTAACAGCAGTTGAACCGTCTGCATTGCGCGTGAAGATGTTCCATGGCTCACAACCACCGCTGGTGTCACGACAAACGGGGTTGTCGAACGTACCAGTAACGTACAACGCTTGCTGTACACGGTTGAAGTTCAAATCGTTCTGAGAGATACGTGTGCCTTCAGTCGCAGCGAACTGACCGAAGATATCAAACGCAAAGTTCTCGTTGATGTCACCACGGAAACCGAAGATGGCACGCCATGAGCTGTTCTCGTAAGTACTTACACGAGGACCGCCTTCAACGTTACGGTGTGAGTTGATGAACTGAACATCGACAGACTCGTTACCGGCTGCCATCCAATCGAGACAGCTGATGAAGTCGCCGTTGGCATCGAACGTACCAGTGATGTCACCTAAACGAATACCATCCCCGTTTGGACCTGCGCCACCCGCAAGCAATGGGTTGTCACAGTTCGTTGAGAAAGGACGGTTGAACGACGCAGATTCCGCGATCTGAGCGGCAGTCTTGTTGTTCATGTACGTTGTATCGAAATACGCTTCGACGTCATCAGTGATCTCGTAGTGACCGCTTGCGCCGAGGTTCCAACGCTCAACTGGACGCTGGTAGTGGTTTACCGCGCCGTAGTTGTAGAACACGTCACTTCGGCTGAAGTCGATTGGTACGATTGTGCCGTCGAGCTCTTGGAACACAGTGCCAGCTACGCCGTTACCGATTGTTCCGTTGAAACGACGGAAGTTAGACGACCCACCACAGAACGGTGCAGAGGAACCGAACAGAGTACAAGCACCTGTATCGCGATCCTTACCGATCATAGATTCCATGTCTTCGTATGTTCCGAAGAGCGTAATGTTGCCTCGGCCATCTTCACTGTTAACGCCCATCAATACAGACATGAGACTTGCTTCACCCGCGGTGTTTGAACCGGGGTCAAAGAACTCTGCGTCCGCGAGCTTCTCTTGCATGTAGCCATTGTCGTTTGCGTTGTAGTTCGTGCTGTACTGGTAGTCGAACTCAAAACCTTCGAAGTCTTTCTTGGTAATGAAGTTCACAACACCGGCAACCGCGTCAGAACCGTAAACCGCAGATGCACCTGCAGTTACGACATCGACACGCTCAACCATGCGAGCAGGAACCATGTCTACGTTAGCTGATGATGAGAACGGGCTACCGAAAGGCAGACGCTTACCATCGATCAGTACCAGTGTACGCTGTGAACCCAAACCACGAAGGTTCAAAGTGGACGTACCGCTAGCTCCGTTTGCGACTTCCGCTGTCTGCGAAACGAATACGTTTGGCAGGATGTTAACCACGTCTTCGACACGAGCAACACCACGGCTATTAATTTCTTCTGCACCGATCTGCACGAGCGGTACAGATGAAGTAACGTTTGACTTGGTCAAACGAGAACCCGTAACCACAACCTCTTCGAGGTCAGCTGATTCGTCCTGGGCAGAAACGAGTGTTGGCAGTGTTGAAGCAACTGCCGCGGCTACCGCAGAACTGAGGTAGCGTGTTTTAAAAGATTTCATTAGAAACCTCCCCTAGTTTTGTATAAAAATTCAAGGACTCCTTGTGGCGCCTTTTGTTTACCTGCACGCCGATGCAGTGCGATCGCACAACTGCACCACGGGACCTTATCGAATGTTGGGCGTTGCGCGATAGTCATTAGTGATAAATGTTAGGTAATTTGAGTCGTAATGTGACTTATTCACACTAAAGTTATTGAACTTTTTGCCTTGAGGGTTCAGGGCGCTTCGTTAATCTGTGCGGCGATTTTTCGAATCCCTTGAAAATCGTTATATGACTTTGCTCCATTGCCTGTTTTGAGCGCGGCGTGAAATCTAAGGTTACACTTAGCGACACGAAGATCCGCAAGCAGTGAATGAAGACGCCCATGTGCCGTATCACCGTAATCGTTAAAACTGCGTCCGCACGCTGTCTTGCAAGCGCCGGCGTCAAGCTATGAAACCTAACTTAAGACAAGACCTTCAAACGATACAGCGCCAACTTATGGCAGGTCAGTTCAAGGAGGGTATAGCGACCTGTCGGCAGGTCTTAGCATACGCACCTACAGATCCAAATGCGTTGTACATGATGGGGGTCGCCGCGGCTCAGTTGGGTGACGCGAATACCACCCAAGTGGCCTTCGACGCTGCGCTAAAGGTAACCCCAGATCGGGTCGATCTTTTGATGAACTACGGCAACTTTCTTCGTGAAACCGGTGCCTTAGAGCGGGCTCGGGTGCTTTTGCAGCGCGCATCAGAGCTCGCACCGAAAACCGCGGGTGTTTGGCAGGCCTTGTCTTCGACTCAATTGAGACTGGAACGATTCGACGCGGCGCTCGTCAGTGCTGAAAGGTTCATCGCTTTAGCCCCCAAAGAGGCAGCCGCATGGGAATTAGCGGCGGGGGCAGCGCAGCGGCTGGGTAATCTTGATCGTGCACTTGCTATCATCAAAGGGGGTCTCGAAAGTCTGCCCGAGTCCCCCTCACTCCACTATGCTCTGGGTCAGCTCAACCGCGAGAATGGTGAGTTCGCAGCAGCAAGCACGGCCTACGAACGAGCCCGCCAGCTCGGTTTTCAGTCTGCAGACTTGTATCGCAACAACGCAGAGTCGCTACTTGAGGAAGGGCGGCCGCTGGACGCGGCGGCCTTTGCTCGAGCGGGGCTTGCCCGTTTCCCTTCAGACATCGCGCTTCATCAAGTGGCGACACGACTCCATGTGGAGAGTAAGTCGCCGGGTGATCCCGTGGGCGAGCTTATGAAAGCGGCTCGATCGGAACGCACGAACGCCACATTGTGGGAGACGGCAATCGGCTTTCTCAAATATCTCGATCGGGAAGAGGATGAGCAACGACTGCTCGAGGAAGCCCTGTCATCAGGTAGCCCTAAAACGCCGCGTCTTCTGAGTCTTCAGGCGATAGCCATGGCTGAGGCGGGTGATACCAAGCAAATGGTGGCGACATACGAGAATCTATTAGGGCGGTTTCCTGATGATGCAGGTGTCAAATTTGACTTCGCGATTCAGCTATTAAAGATGTCAGAGCCCCGCCGCGCCAATCGATTATTCGATGAAGTGCTGAAGAACAGTCCCCTTGACCAAATGGCGCTGGGGTTTAAAAGCACGGCGTTGCGTTTGATGGGTGATGATCGATTAGATGATCTGGTGGACCATAATGACATGGTCTTCGAGGTGGAAATCCCCGTACCCAATGGCTACTCCTCGCGTTCTGAGTATTTTGCTGAGGTAGCAGCCGTGCTTGAGACACTTCACCACACCCATGCGCATCCAATCGACCAAAGCGTGCGCGGTGGTACGCAGACCAACGGCTTTTTGTTCCGTATTGCGCACCCCGCAATAAAACAACTTGAGCAGCAGATCCGTCTCGCGGTAGCAGAAGCGCTCAGTCAGTTCCCAAGCCACAATTCCCATCCTTTCTGGCGGCGAAATGTGCCTAACACTCAGGCTTCTGAAGTTGTTTTTTCGGGAGCATGGTCGGTGCGGCTCAGTGCTCAAGGCTTCCACACCAACCATATGCATCCAAAGGGTTGGATTAGTTCGGCCCTGTACATTGCGGTGCCCGATGAGGTGAGTGGCGCGACCGATGATGCCGGATATATTCAGTTTGGAGCGCCGGAAGAGAAGCTAGGTTTGGATCTGCCACCTATTCGCACGGTAAAACCTGAGGTTGGCAGTTTGGTGCTTTTCCCCTCGTACATGTGGCACGGCACGATCCCGTTCAGTTCGCAGCAACCGAGAATAACGGTCGCCTTCGATATTATTCCTCATAACGAGTGAGACCCTTCACCACTGGCTGCTGACGCCAATCCTAGATAGCAAGTTGCTCGAGCGATCCATTATTAATTGGTAGGGCGCCTATTGGGAGGGGCGCCTGTCATGAGGTCTTAGAAAGTTCGCTGGTGGAGGATCTACTGTAGGCTATTGTGACTAAATGCTCCTGCTCTTAGGGTCAGACACCTACGCGATATCGTGGGCTCGAGTGGTATTTGCTTATCTGACCTTCGATACCAATACAGACTTGCCGCTCGAAACAACGGTCATCTCCCAGCCGCCCATCCAGTTTTTGTCGAACTTGACCCGCTGATCACTTCCGCGATGTCTGTATTGCGATGACGATCGCTGTCTCCATATTTGACCATTATCTAGCCGAAAGATGGTCTTTCCCCGCCAGCCCGTGAAGTCACCAACGAGTGTGGCTTCGAATGGACCACTCTTCGAAACCGCTTTAGCCGGTTGTTTGCGAGTCGCTAGCTCTTGGGCAACGCGTCGCTCTACCTCCGATTCTATGACTTTTTCTTCGCTTGATTCCGCAGACCGTTGTACTGTTTTGTTATCAGAACTATCGGTCTCTGCCCGCATGGTGGTTGCGCCGGTTCCATAACGCTCCTGCAGCCAGTTGTTCAAAAAATTGCGTTGCTCGGGTGATAGAGAGTCGATACCTGACCGACTGCGCTCCTCTTTGGTCATCGCCTGCTCGAGCGGCTGGAAGTTGGTATCGGCGCTGGTAGTGGCCGGCATCCAAAAGGGCACTAAAAGTAATATCGCTGCTGCGTGTCGCCAG
The DNA here is from genome assembly GCA_042090345.1 of Halieaceae bacterium. GTDB lineage: Bacteria > Pseudomonadota > Gammaproteobacteria > Pseudomonadales > Halieaceae > Luminiphilus. Next base: position 14,251 of record JBELJN010000038.1, read on the forward strand.
ATGACTGCGGCCCTGTTTGCGCAGAAGCTCTTACCTTGAGTCATCGGATTATTCTGAGTGTTCGCAGTGCACTGGATGTTCATCAGTCAGACCCCTTGAGAACTAGAATTAGCAAAAGCACGGATTGCCATGGAAGGTGTACTGTATGTCTTCAATGGGCCTTGATTCAATTGTCATCCTAAGTCGCTGGGTGTCACAGGGTTTTTGGCAGGTAGGTTTCGTCGTTTTTCCCCTCGTCATGGCGCAAGTCGAAAAGGTTTTCAACATTAAACGTCATGAGGGTGAGATCACTTGCTCTAGCCTGAACGATCGTGACCAATAAGACACAAATGAGTACTCGACACACTTGCCATGATCTCGCCATTGCTATCGATCCAATCCATCCAAAACCATAGTTTACTGCATGAATGACGATGCGCAGGATGTCAGTGAGCTAGTTTCTTAATAATTAGCTTCTTAGCTTCTTAGCTTCTTAGCTTCTTAGCTTCTCTGATTTCTGAGTC
>JBELJN010000114.1:0-2649 GCA_042090345.1 Halieaceae bacterium
AGTTCTCATAAAAAACTGCTGCGTTGTAAATGGTATCTGAAGTGCCGGGTAAACCCACTGTCTCACCATTGACGCGCTTGAATTCGCCATCTGCCAAAGTGATATTTGCACTGACACCCAGCCCTTCCGCGATCTGGCCCGCAAAGTAGACCGCGCTCAACTCAACACCCGAGAATGTGCCGTCTGAACCGTTCGAAAATCCTGTGTATGCCCACTGCTCACCGGTGTATTCGACTATGTAGGCTCCTGCATCCACTGTACTGGAATCAGCATAGATCACATCATCGATACTGCGTGTGAACGCCGCGACTGATATTAGTGACCCGCTGTCTAGGTAGTACTCCAGCGAGGCGTCGAATCCAAATGAAGTTTCGGCTTCGAGCGTGGGGTTACCTCCTGAGATCTCCTTTTCAATAACGTCGATGCCCGCTGCAGCGCGCCACTCGTTGTACGTAGGGCGGTTGACACCAGAACTAGCAGAGAGGCGAAGCTTCATATTGCCCGAGAGATCAAAGTTGATGTGGGCATTGGGTAGCACATCCGTAAAGTCTGTCGAATACTCAAACCCATCAACCCCTTGATTGGTCACATCAGTCTGTTCTACTCGAACACCCACAACGTAGTTGCCCCAATCAGTCGACTTCTTGTAACTGACATAACCTGCAAGGATGTCTTCGTCTATCGCCACGGCATTTTCAGGGTCAACCGAACCACTAGGATAAATGTCGTACGACTGCCAAGCTCTATCCAAACCAGGGTTGTCAAAGTAAGTGCCTCCAATTGAATTGGTAGTGTTTGACACCCATGGACGGCCAGTGTCGAAGTCATTTACTCGCAGGGCCAAGTCCTCTGGGTAGCCTCCAAATGCGACAGTATTAGCGCCACCGATGGCTTCTCTCTGGTCTAACTGTAGGCCAAACTTAAGTTCGCTTTTGCCCATTAACGCTCGCTTAAGATCTACTTTAAACTTATCGACCTCCTGGTCCATTGGGCTGTAAAAGCCAATACCGAAATTGGCCAAAAATATAGCGTTAGCTGGGTTCCCACTCAGGGTAAGTATTGGGTCGGTGATATTGGTCACGTCAAACTCACCGAAGTAAGGCACGGGTCCATCTGCAGTAAGTCCGGCAAATCCCGCCAATTGATAAGTAATCGGCAAGTTCTGCACGAACTCCGTTTCCGTGAGCGTGTAAGAGGCAACTACGTCAAACTCTGCAGCAGTAAACTCAATACCAAGGGTATTAGTAGACGTTGAGTTTTCGTAGATACCATCCTCGAGCGCACGTGTTAGCTGAAGCGGCACGTTACTGCCCGTCTCTCCTGCTGTAGGTGCAAGGAATTCGAAGACGTACTGATTACGCTCTTCCTCGTCAGTGAACTCCGAATACACGCTGTTCAAAAATACTCGGGACACAGCACCAGTGCCACGATACTCAGCGTTGAACCCGTAGGCCTCATCGGAGCGCTTGATGAAATAAGATCTGTAATCAAGCTCGTTAACGACTAACGCTGAACCCTCGAGGCCCAAATCGTACTCACGATTGTCCGTAACCTGCTCCCGACTATTCTCGGAATAAAAACCGAGAATGCCGAAGTTATCGTTAGAAAAAGAACCGCGTAAGCTGAGCTTATTGACGTCTCCCCCACCCAACTCTTGCTCACCGAGGCCCGCGTCAAACGCAAAAGACGCACCCTCTTTGTCGAAGGGGCTATTGGTCTCGATATTGACGAATCCTGAGACCGCTTCACCTGGCATATCTGCGGTTATGGCCTTATTCACCGTGAGCCTGCGGGTAATCACCGCTGGAAAGCTGTCAAAACGAGGAATTCGACCATTTTCCGCGCCCGGGACATCGATGCCGTTGAACGCAATTGCGGTGTACCTAAACGGAGCGCCACGTAGATTTACATAACGTGCTTGTCCTTGGTCCCGTTCGATAGCTACACCAGGCACTCGAGCCAACGAGTCTGCAAGGTTTTGGTCTGGGAAACGTCCTATGGTGTCAGCAGAAACGGCATCAAGAACATTCACAGCGGAGCGCTTTGTCTCAATCGAAGCCATCTCTGATTGCTTAATTGGCGAGCTGGTAACGATCACTTCTTCAAGTTGACGATCTTGAGCCAAGGAACCGTGCGATGCGATCAGTACTGCTATTGATAAAAGGTTTAAATAGTTTCGTCTGGGTGAGTCGAACATTAAGGTGTACCTCCTTAGGAAACACTTCCGGGCACGGTAACGACCATTGATTAATCTGGAGTTACTCGAATGTTAACCTTCGGTGACTCTTTAGATCTGGATGTAAAGCTGTCCACCGATGGATGACACGCCATGTGAAAAACCGTCCGGGTTGTCAGGGTTTTTATCCAACCACATTGGGTTTATTCTCGGCTCACAAAAACGATCACTCTGGACAACGAAGAGGTATCTCATGCGCAACATCTTATCCGCAGCAGCCGTCATAATTGCCATGGCGACACAGCCTGTCATCGCAGACGAACGAGCTGTCATCCTTATCATCGGTGATGGATTTGACGACACACACGTCACCATGGGCCGCAATTATCTCAAGGGACAAGCTGGACAATTACTGCTCGATCAAATGCCCTTTCGCGGCGCTGTGCAGGTTGAAACGGTCAACAGCGAAGGCA
>JBELJN010000004.1:0-48579 GCA_042090345.1 Halieaceae bacterium
CACTGCGAAGCTCGGCTTCTACTACAAAAGTGTCAGACATGGTCTGTCTCCTTTGACAATTCACCTCCGAACCTGCGACCAGTTTGGAGGTGGGTGGGTTTACGCTGTTTTATGCGTCAAACAGCGCGCTAATGGATTCTTCGTTACTGACTCGTCGTATTGATTCAGCCAACAGGTCAGCGATGGTTAACTGGCGAATCTTCGAAATGCTTTTAGCTTCAGCGCTCAATGGAATGGTGTCCGTCACCACAAGCTCATCGAGCTGCGAGTTGCGAACGTTTTCAAGCGCCTTGCCTGACAAAACTGCGTGCGTACAGTAGGCCACAACTTTCTTCGCGCCACGCTCTTTGAGGGCGTTCGCGGCTGAGCAAAGCGTGCCAGCCGTGTCGACCATGTCATCAACCATGATGGCAGTGCGACCTTCAACATCACCAATCAAATTCATTACCTCGGACTCGTTAGCACGAGGCCGGCGTTTATCAATAATCGCCAGATCAGCGTCATCGAGCTGCTTAGCAATGGCTCGTGCTCGGACAACGCCACCGATATCGGGCGAGACGACAACCACGTCTTTAAATTTACTCGCGGTGATGTCGTCATTGAGTACGGGTGATGCGTAAACGTTGTCCACTGGGCAGGTAAAAAAGCCCTGAATCTGTTCCGCGTGCAAATCGACCGTCAGCACGCGATCTACGCCGACGCTGACCATCATATCGGCAACGACCTTGGCCGAGATCGGTACACGCGACGATCTTACCCGTCGATCCTGGCGCGCGTAGCCAAAGTACGGTACGACGGCCGTGATCCGGCTCGCCGAAGCCCGGCGCAACGCGTCAATAGTGAGCAAGAGCTCCATCAAATTGTCGTTCGTTGGTTCACAGGTGCTCTGAAGGACGAAAACGTCTTTCCCGCGAACGTTCTCGTTCAGTTCTACGGTGACTTCGCCATCGGAGAATTTATCAACGTTAGCGCCACCCAACTCAAGATAAAGGCGGCTTGCCACCTTTTTGGCCAGGTCGGGGTTTGAGTTGCCCGTAAAGACCATCATTTTCGAAGACATGCGGGGCATCCTGCGACTAGAAAATGGCTGGGGCGGGAGGATTCGAACCTCCGAATGGCGGGATCAAAACCCGCTGCCTTGCCGCTTGGCGACGCCCCAATAAAATGTTCATGCTACTCAATGGAGTAGCGGCTAATTCCCTCTGCGACGAAGGCTTGAAAACAGCCCTTAGCCTCCTCGGCAACGCGCTCGGCCGACTCGCGCTCGTCATAAGCGGCAAATACACAGGCGCCGCTTCCGGTCATCATGGCGGAGCCTCGTGCTGACAACCACTTTATGGCCGCTCTCACGGGTTCATACCGCGCCTCCACCACAGCTTGGAGATCGTTATGAACTGCCCCGTCGAAAAAGGCCGACACTGTAATTGGCGGAGTATTGCGTGTCAATTCTGCAGCGGTGAAGATTTCCTGTGTTGAGACGTGACAATTGGGGTAAATAATCACAAACCAGCGATTTGGCAGGTCAATAGGACAGAGTTCCTCACCGATACCCTCAGCCCATGCTGAGTGCCCGCGAACAAAAACCGGTACATCAGCGCCAAGTGACGCACCCATCAACGCCATTTCGTCAATGCTGTAATCCAGTGTGAGCAGTTTGTTTAGCCCAAGCATTGTGACGGCTGCATTCGAACTGCCTCCGCCTAAACCACCTCCCATTGGGATGATTTTGTTGACCGTTATTGAGACGCCAATGTGATCGGGTAAGGTCAATAGATTGGCAGCCCGAATAATGAGATTCTCGGACTGATCTATCCCTTCAAGGTTGCCTGCTAACCGAATGCCTGGCGTCTCGCTCAACTCAAATTTTAGCGTGTCGCCCCAATTGAGAAGCTGAAAAACAGTTTGCAGCTCGTGATAGCCATTGGACCGCTGCCCCGTGACATGTAAAAAAAGATTGAGCTTGGCGGGGCTCAGTACTTCGAGCACGTTATTTAGCATTGTTTTCGAGTTTCCAGTGACTGACCACGACCTTTACCGCGATATCAGCGCTGCGAAGAAGGATCGTTTTCGGTGCATCGAGTCGTCCTACAGACTGCCAACTCCTGACTTCGGAGGAAATGTCCGATGCCGGCAATACTTCACCGGTCAATGTGCGAGCAAAGTCCTGAGACGCCATCGATGCGAAGGCTCTGAGGTCCTCGTTAAGTTGGTGAGTTTGCAATTTTGAGAGCGATTGATCGGGCTTTCGCTCATAAAGTACCCCGTCGCGCTGGTGTAAAACGAGCGCTTTTATGCCCAACGTATCGCTTAGGGTGATGACATCCTCGCCTGCCACTTGATGTCTCCATGTAAAGCGCAGCGATTGGCGTGTGTTCTGGGCAGTCACCAGCAGTTTACCCTTGGCCGTCCAAGACTGTGTTACCGATATTTGCGTTTCCCCCATCTCATCATAGGGGACTGGCGTGTCGACTTTGTGAGCGCACCCGTTTGTGAGTAAGACCAGTATCAATACGATGATGATGGGTCGGGATGACATCATTTAGGGAGCGGTATCGCTAATCGAATGGCCGTGTTGATAAGCATTGGATTATTGGGTGACGATTTTAAGTGTGCCACCATCAAATCGCGTGCTTCGATTTCGCGTCCAACGGACCACAGCAGTTCAATCAAGTGAGCCGCGACCTCCGGGTCCGGGTATTGCTGGTAGGCCTCTTTGAGCAACGCTTCGGCTTGCCGATTCTTACCTAACTTAAAATAGACCCAGCCTAGGCTGTCGATAATGGCAGGGTTGCGCGGGTCTTTTGAAATGGCCTCCTCTAACAGGGTGGCGGCTTCAGAAAATCGCTCAGTATTATTGGTAAGTGCATACCCGAGCGCATTCAGCGCACCGGCATCTCCAGGTGTTAATGCGAGTACACTCCGATAGTCGCTCTCGGCCGCCTCAAAGCGTCCTGCACGCTCCAGTAAATTGGCTCGAGCAAACAGCAAGCGAGTTGAGTTCGAGAGCGATGCAACGCCCTCAGAGAGAATGTCGACCGCTCGCGTTGAGCCCACTGCATTGAGGGCGTCAGCGTGAAAGATAAAGTTGACCTCTCGACCGCTTGGATATGCTGTCCGATGGGCTTCAAAAAACGTATCGATGGCGGCTTCTCGGCCGTCATCTAGCAGGAGTTTTGTCGCTTCTCGCAGCGCGGCGGTCAGGTTTTGGGAGGGGCCAACCTTTGCTAAGGCATCCAGTGCACCGGTGTTGTCACCGAGTCGAGCCAAAGCGATTCCTCGATACAAATAGGCATCATCGAGGCGCTGCTGGAGCGAAATGACCCGATCTAGAATAACGAGTGCAGCGGCAGGCTGATCGAGTTCTAAATCCAGCAAGGCGCCACCCATAGCGTAATCGATGTTTTCAGGTGCAATCTCAACCAAAACATCAAATTGTTGTTTTGCCTCGGTTAATCGCTGTTTTCCTGTCAGAAATCGCGCGTACTGATAACGAAGAAGTGGACTATTAGTGGCCTCTATCGCCTCAAGCAGGTAATCAAATGCTGTTTCTTCATCAGTGCGCGATCGAATTTCGGTGAGCAGCAGTGTGCCGCGCTCGTGATAAGGCTCGATGGAGAGCAGCGTCATTAAAATGCCTTCAGACTCCGTCGCCTGGCCCTCTCGCCAAGCCAGCAGTGCCTTGGCGAATAAGGTCCGCGGTTCGTTAGGGTAGGCGTCACTCAGCTCGATTATCAGATCTTTGATGAGCCGCTGCGTTTGGACTGGCTGAGATTTAAAGCCATTTAATAGGGCAGCTGGATTAATATCCGATGACGAGGCAAACGCTCTTTTGGAGTAAGGGAGAGCCGTTACTATGTCGCCACGCTCGATCAACAAAGCCGCCGCGAATGTGGCGGCTTCTGCGTCCTCGGGAGCGAGATCAGATACGCGTTGAGCCATACTGAGTATCGCGTCGCGATTGCGGAGAAATTGAGCTAGCTGGAGTGCGCGCCGAGCAATGGCGGGGTCCGGCAGCGCAAGACTTGCCGCGAGCAGCTTTTCTAATCCCAACTCCAAATCTCTCGCTCGGATCGCAAATTCAGCTTCGAGTAGCTGGCGGAGCTGCTCGTGCGGTATATCAGCGTAAGGTGGGGGATTATCGTCGACATCGAGTACCGTTGCTACCGAGGCGGGCGCTGTAGGGCTACTCGCAACGGTTGTGGACGCCTCGGGCCCGGTCGCACATCCAGCCAAGGTTAAGAGAGTCGTGATGAAAAAAAGTTTAATCGCTCGCATGAGTGTAATAATGACATACCCGACGAATTCGGCACATGCCCGCATGTAGTGTAAATTGTCTGGTATAGTTTGGTTAAATGTACTTAATACTTTACAGGTATGACGTCTAAGGTAATTGTCATTGGTGTTAATCACGACTCGGCACCCGTCGCCGTGCGTGAGCGCGTGGCGTTCGCGCCCGAGGTGGTTCCAGAGGCAATTTCGGACTTGATTTCGTCCACGCAGCTTGAAGAGGGTGTCATCCTTAGCACCTGTAACCGCACAGAAATATACGGCTGGTACTCGCAGGAAGAGCAAGGTGTTGCTGCCGGTGATGACATCGTTACTTGGTTGGCGAAGTTTCACGGTCTATCCTCCGACGATCTCGCAACCTGCACCTACCGGAATTATGGTCTCGCGGGTTTAACGCACTTGGTAAGAGTGGCGGCGGGTCTTAACTCAATGGTTTTAGGTGAGCCTCAGATTTTCGGTCAAATTAAGTCTGCGTTCGCCGTGGCGCAGGAAAGTGGCGGCATTGGCGACTCGCTAAGCAAGCTATTTCCTGAGGCCTTCCGATTAGCAAAGCGTGTGCGTACTGACACGGCTATAGGCGAAAATCCGGTGTCGGTTGCGTATGCCGCAGTCGATTTGGCGGGAAGAATCTTTTCAGATCTGGGTAACCGAACCGCGTTGCTTTTAGGTGCGGGTGAAACGATAGAGCTTGTCGCTCGACATCTCAACGAAGCCGGTCTCGGCAAGCTTATCGTTGCCAATCGAACGTTGAAGCGAGCTGAAACACTGGCTGAGCAATTTAGTGCTGAGGCGATACTGCTTGCTGATGTCACCGAGCGGCTGCCCAGTGCAGACATCGTTATTAGTTCTACCGCAAGCCAATTGCCCATTTTGGGCAAAGGCGCGGTTGAAGAGGCGATAAAAGCACGTCGTTTTAGACCAGCTTTACTTATCGATCTCGCTGTTCCGCGAGATATTGAGCCGCAGGTAGCCTCACTCTCGGACGTTTATCTCTACACCGTGGATGATTTACGCGGTGTCGTTGAGGAAAATGTTCGTATACGGAGTCATGAGGCGAGCAAGGCGGACAAAATTGTTGAGGAGGGTGTTGTTGAGGTTGAGGCCTCTTGGCACCTGCGGGCGTCTTCTGATGTCGTTCGCAATTATCGCGAATCCGCGATGGCGATTCAGCAAGCTGAATTGGAGCGCGCGTTGAAGGCCCTTGAGAGCGGTAGGCCTGCAGAGGAGGTGATCACGCGATTATCACGTGATCTTACGAACAAACTTATTCACGCGCCGACAGCAGGGCTAAAACAGATCGCAAAAGAGGGTGATCGTGTTAATGTCTCGCGTGCAGCAGAGTTGCTTGGTGTGTCCTCATCGGTACCCTCAGACGGTTCGTCGACACTCCAATAATTCGACACCCCCGAAGCGTATTTCGATAAAGGCCGTTAATTGTGAAATCATCGCTTGTTACCAAGCTTGAGTCCCTTTCTGATCGTCATGAAGAAGTCTCTGCGCTTTTGTCAGATGCAGAAACGGCGTCTGACCCCAATAAGTTCAGATTACTTTCCCAGGAATACGCACAACTTGATGAAGTGGTGAAGGTGTACGACGGTTATCGGCGTGCACAGGAGGATCTCGCTGAAGCAAAGGTGATGTTGAATGACCCGGATGCGGACGTCAGGGAAATGGCGCAAGAAGAAGTGGCAACCGCTGAAACCTTTATGGCAACTGCTGAGGGTGAACTGCAGCTTTTGATGTTACCCAAGGATCCCAAGGACAAAAGCAATGTGTTCTTGGAGATCCGGGCAGGGACGGGTGGGGATGAAGCCGCGATTTTCTCTGGCGATTTGTTTCGGATGTATTCTCGGTATGCGGAGAGTAAGCGCTGGGCAATCGAAATTATCTCTGAGCGCGCTGGCGATCACGGTGGCTATAAAGAAATTATTACGCGTGTCGCCGGTGAGGCGGTATATGCGCACCTGAAATTCGAGTCGGGTGCTCATCGAGTGCAGCGTGTGCCTGAGACCGAGTCTCAGGGTCGAATTCATACCTCAGCTTGTACGGTGGCGGTCATGGCCGAGCCTGACGAAGTCGAGGAAATCGAAATTCGTAAAGAAGATCTGCGCGTTGACACCTACCGTTCGTCTGGTGCCGGTGGGCAGCATGTCAATACAACCGACTCTGCCGTGCGGTTGACTCATATACCGACAGGGATTGTGGTTGAGTGTCAGGATGAGCGCTCGCAGCATAAGAATCGTGCAAGAGCGATGTCTTTACTCCAGGCAAAGCTTGCTTCGGCCTCAGAGCAGCAGCTGGCAGCAGAGCAGGCAGAGGAGCGACGAAACCTTGTGGGCACGGGCGATCGATCTGACCGGATTCGAACCTACAACTACCCTCAAGGTCGCGTTACGGATCATCGTATTAATTTGACGCTTTATAAGCTCGATGAAGTCGTACAAGGCGACTTAGATGCAGTCGTTCAGCCTCTTCGACAGGAGCATCAAGCCGACCTCCTTGCGGCCTTGGGCGATGAATGATTGTTAAAGATGCACTTGCGGCGCATGCGGCCTTTAGGCGTGACGCAGAGGGGCTGCTTTTGCATTGTTTGGGCTTAGCTCATGAGGACCGCGCTTGGCTGATAGCGCATGACACAGACGAGCTGCCAAACAAGGTGCTCTCGGCCTTTGAAGAACTTTGTCAGCAGCGCCAAACGGGAATCCCTCTTGCTTATCTTTTGGGTTATCGCGAGTTTTGGTCGCTCAGATTGCGTGTTACTCAAGACGTTCTGATCCCGCGTCCAGAGACCGAGTGTCTCGTAGAGTGGGCGGTCGAGTTGGTTGGCGAAAGCGGGCTTCGTCGCTTTCTCGATTTGGGAACGGGCAGTGGCGCCATCGCCATGGCAGTAAAGTCAGCGTGCCCAGAGCTCAGCGTTACGGCGAGTGATGCAAGCGCTCGTGCCTTAGCCATTGCAGCCGAAAATGCGGCGACACTAGGCTTGCCTGTCGAGCTGATTGAGTCCAATTGGCTCTCGGGTATGGTCGGTCGAAAATGGCCACTGATCGTATCCAATCCGCCTTACGTTGCGGCAAATGATCCTCACCTTGCAGCGGGTGACGTCGGCTTTGAGCCGATAAATGCGCTGACCGACGGAGACGACGGTCTCGGAGCGATCCGCACGATAGTCGATGAGTCCCCAGCTCACCTCGAACCCGGTGGTTGGTTACTTTTGGAGCACGGCTATGATCAGGCGGCAGACGTCGCTAAGTTAATGGCACTGCGTGGTTTCAATTGCATTACCCTAAGACACGACCTGGCAGGACGACCACGGGCAACAGGTGGATGTTGGACCTCATGAATGACGAATGGCTGGAGCGCTACTCGCGCCAAATACTACTACCCGAAGTGGATTTTTCGGGGCAAGAAGCGCTTGCGGCATCTTCGGTAGCCATTATTGGCTGTGGCGGGCTCGGGTCCTTGATCGGGCTCTATCTTGCAGGTGCGGGCGTGGGTGGCATTACCTTAATCGATGACGATGTAGTTGAAATCAGTAATTTGCATCGGCAATTGGCTTTTCGTGAAAGCGACCTAGGGAAGTCAAAATCACAGGCCCTACGTAACCAACTAGAGCTTCTTAACAGCGACATTGCGATTTCGGCGCATAACTATCGTCTCGGGGAAGACAGTGCGCTTGATGAGACCTACTTAACGGGGGTCGATTTGGTGCTCGATGCAACAGACAATCTCGCGGCAAGACACACAATAGAATCGATCACTCGGCGATTGAACTTGCCTTGGATTATGGGTGCAGCCACGCGGTTTCACGGTCAAGTTGCTGCCTTTAGTCGCGCACGAGCAGAGGGGTGCTATCAGTGTATTGCACCGGCTGAAGACGCTGAGCGGAGCGCAGATTGTCGTAATGAAGGCGTACTAGGGACGGTGGTTGGCGTGATAGCCGCCTGGCAGGCGCAAGATGCGCTAACGATACTTACCGGACGTAGCTCACCTCAATGGGGGGTATTGCGCGTTTACGATGCCAGTGAGCAGCGCATAGACAAACTAATCCTTACACCAGTGACGGGGTGTGGGCACCGCTAGGGGCCGAGCTCTCTCGCGCCGAGGACGTGATTACTCTGTTACCAGATCGCTTGGAATAGGCTGCTGAAGAAGCGCCACGAGCTTGATTGCAATCATCCCAGACGCCACGCCTACCCCCACGATTATGCCCACCCAAAATCCGGCTGCACCATCTGAGGTGTTGTTGGCTGTCATGATTCCGAGGTAATAGCCAAGGGGGAGGGCTATCAGCCAATAGGCGACCATCGATGCGATGAAAGGGAATGTTGTTTTCTTGTAGGCTCGCATCGAGAAAGAGCCCACGATTTGGACGGCATCGATCATCACAAAGAGAGCTGCGAAGCTCAGTAAGCGTACCGCGAGCAATGACATATCAGACGATTGTGTGTACACAGATACAATGACATGAGGTAGTGAGAGTAGAACTATCATTGTTACTGCGCTGACCGCACCCGAGTAAATCATTCCCGCTTTCAGGGCCCGAAAGACTCCGGCCTTGTCTTGAGCGCCGATAGCATGGCCCATTCGGGTAGCCATTGCGCCGCCGATGGCGAGCATCGGTATATAGAACATATCCCACACATTAAAGGCTATCTGATGTGCACCAATAGCCACATCGCCAAGCGATGATATGAGTAGCGCGATGCCTGTGAAAACGGCAGTTTCGAGGAACATCGTGGCGCCAACGGGAAATCCCAATACGAGTATGTTTTTTATCGCAGGTAAATCGGGTGCCACCGGCGTCCACGGCGGCATGTAGGGTTTCAAGGAGTCTTTATTCAAAACATATACGGTGATGATCAGTGCGGAAAGCCACATCGAAATGGCTGTTGCAATGCCACAGCCTTTGGCGCCCATCGCTGGAATGTCTCCAAAGCCAAATATGAGCACGTAATTCAACGGTATGTTCGCAAAGAACCCAATGACCGCGGCGACGGCAAATGGCGAGGTTATTCCGAGGCCCTGCGTGTGGTATCGAAGCGCCATGAAGATGCCGATAGCGGGCAGGCCGAAGGCCACCATACGAATGTAGTCGCCCGATTTCTGGACCGTTAACGCATCGATTCCCAGCCAGGGAAGGCCGGCGGGGCTGAGGTAGCACAAGGGCGCTACCAATAAACTCAGGAGCACCGCTACCCACAACGATTGGGGTAATTGATCTTTGATTCGTTGAAGACGACCCGCACCGAAGTCCTGCGCGACAATGGACGACGACGCGAACATGACCCCTAAGACGATGAGGTACAGCGGTAGCCATATATGAAAACCAATGGCGATGGCAGCGAGATCTTTATCGCCAAACCGTGCAGCCATGATCGTATCGACAACCCCAGTCCCCATCTGAGCGGCTTGCGCGAGCAGCAACGGCCAGCCTATGCGCCAGAGATGCTTGAGCTCGGACGTAACTGAAGTGGATGTATTTACCATGGGGGATCTCTTGCCTTGAAACCTATTTTACCACGGCGGATCTTTTTATCGCGATGGGCGTTTCTAACACGACGGGGGTTGAAAAAGCCGAGGCCCGTAAATAAGGACAGTGTTGAGTAGTCAGTGTGCTATGCTCCGGCCTCTTTTGACAGGACCCGATTGCAATTGTCTGAAAACACTGCACAAACGCCCGAGAATGCGGCATCTACCGCCGAAGACATTTTATTCGAATCGTTAGACCTTGATGGCTCGCTCATGCGTGGCATCGACGCACTGGGATTCGAGAAATGCTCGCCAATTCAGGCAAAGATCCTGCCCTATACCCTCGAAGGGCATGATGCCATCGGCAAGGCTCAGACGGGCACGGGCAAAACAGCGGCGTTTCTGATTACGTTATTTAATGACGTGCTCAATAATCCTATTGAGGGGGAGCGTTACCTTGCAGAGCCACGGGCCGTCGTACTGGCACCCACTCGCGAGTTGGTGATGCAGATAGGCGATGATGCTCGGGAGCTGGGTAAGTTCACAGGACTCAGTACTGTGACACTGATTGGTGGTGCAGATTATGCAAAGCAACTGGCCAAGGTGAATGACCGCGTGACCGACATCGTTGTCGCCACGCCGGGTCGTCTGATCGATTTTATACAGCGTGGTGATATGTTCCTTGACCGGGTTGAGTCCCTGGTTTTGGACGAGGCGGATCGCATGCTGGATATGGGGTTCATCCCTCAGGTAAAGCGTATAGTGAGGTCAACGCCTAGAAAGGAAGACCGACAGACATTGCTGTTCTCGGCGACCTTCAGCCCAGATATTATGAATCTTGCACGCCAGTGGACGTTTGATCCAATTACAGTGGAAATTGAGCCCGAGCGCGTGGCTACAGAAAATGTTGAGCAGCGCGTATACCTTTTGGAGAGTCGAGACCGACTCAATGTTTTGAAGCGTATTCTTGCCGAGCCTGAGGCAACATCGGTTATTGTTTTTGCGAATCGGCGAGATCAAGTGCGCCGTGTTTACGAACGGCTAAATAAGCAGGGCCTAGAGTGCGGCATTTTATCGGGCGAGGTTGCTCAGGTGAAACGCACGAAGACCCTGGAGCGTTTTAAAACAGGCCGTATTCGTGTGTTGATTGCGACAGATGTGGCCGGCCGAGGGATTCACGTGGACGGGGTCAGTCATGTCATCAACTACGACCTGCCCGAGGACCCTGAGGACTACGTGCACCGCATAGGCCGAACTGGCCGCGCGGGTGAAAAGGGCATTTCTATTAGTTTTGCGAGCGAGGACGACGCGTTCCTACTGCCTGAAATTGAGGCGCTTCTGGGTGAGCCACTAAAATGCTCGCAAGTCCCTGAGGAATTACTCGCAGACTAAATAAGTGCGATCTATTCGCTGCGACTAGCGGAGATGTCTCAGCTCTTCACACCACAACAGCGTCGCACCTGCGACAGCCGCTGGAATCAAGATTAGATTGAGAATGGGCAGGCCTGAAACAAAGGCCACCACGGCCCCAAAGGTAATGGACGTCGACCGGCGCGCACTGCACGCGGCACGGACCTCGCCAAATGACAGGCGGTGGTTGTCCATCGGGTAGTCAACGAACTGCAATGACATCATCCATGCGCCGAGTAAAATCCACAATAGCGGTGCTACGACATTTATGCCTGGAATCAGGGTAATGATGAGCACTAATAACGCCATTGGCACGTAATGCACTATCTTTTGGATTTCCCTCAGAAAGCCTCTGGGTATAGCGAGCACCATTTGAAGCGCTGAGCCCTCATTGACGATAGCCTCTCCGGTCACATATTCCTCTACTCGCTCGGCCAGTAAGCCGTGAAAAGGCGAGGTGAGAAAGAGGACGATGAATATCGAGATATAGCCCGATAGCAAGGTTCCAAATAGCCAGATAAGCGGAGTGACTATCCACGCGAGAAACTCCCAGTCCCTGATGAAATTGCTGGAATATTCGATATAAAGACCGGACAGGGCCTGGTAAATGGCGCCTGCCATTAGCGCGAACACCGCTATGTTTGCCAGTAGTGGAATGACTACGAAGCGGCGGAGTCCGGGGCGCGTTAGAAGGCCTATCCCCCGGAAAAAGTACCCGAATCCTGAAAGTGTATTCGCCATTAGTTTTAGTCTCGACCACATTTTTTGGGCGCGAGAACGCGCCGCTTGTCAGAGGTGTGACTATACTACGAAGGAGGTTGAGTGGAATGGCTTTGGATATTAATGCGGCATAAGGTTGGCCGTGCTGAAAGGAATCTCAAACGTGCAGGACGATGATTTATTTACCAGTGAGATGAGTGGCGTTGAGCCACTTAAGCGCGATCCGAGGGAGCGCCTGGTAAAAGCTGACCGAACTGACAGCGCTGTCAGACGACAGGCCGCTGTCACTGCGCATGCTCGTTCCGACAATAGTCTGACAGACGATGGCATCGCACCTTTAGATGCATGGTATGCACTCGAATTCAAGCGACCCGGCATTCAGAATGGCGTATACCGGAAATTGCGGCTCGGACACTATGACATAGAGGCGCGCCTCGACCTGCATAGAATGACCGTGGCCCAGGCGAGAATCGAAGTATGGTCTTTCTTTAAAGAGGCGCGACGCCTGGGTTTGAGGACGCTTTTGATTACGCATGGCAAGGGTTTGGGTAATAAAGAAAAGTCCGGTTCTGGTGTTCTAAAGGGCTACGTTAACCATTGGTTAAAGGACATCGACGACGTCCAAGCTTTTCATTCGGCGCTGCCGCAGCACGGAGGCACCGGAGCGGTGTACGTGCTTTTGCGTAAAAGTGAAGAGAAAAAGCGCGAAAATCGAGAGCGGTTTCTAAAGGGTCGGGTCCAGGACGTCTAGCCGAGCTTTTCCTTTAACAGCTGATTGAGCATTTGAGGGTTGGCCTGGCCTTTTGAGGCTTTCATGGCCTGGCCCACAAAGAAACCGATGAGCTTTTTTTGTTTTCCCTCATCGGCAGCGCGATATTGCTCAACCTGTGCTGGGTTTGCCGCAATGAGATCACTGACGATAGTTTCCAGAGCGCCGGTATCGCTAACTTGTTTAAGACCGTTTTTCTCGATGATCTGATCTACATTGGTTTCGCCATCCCACAAGGCATCAAAGACGGTTTTAGCCATTTTACTTGAGAGTGTGCCGTCATCGATCCGCAGAATGAGGTCAGCCAGTTCGGAGGCGACTAATTTGCTTTCTGTGAGCTGAATGCCAGCCTTGTTAAGGCTGGCGCTTACGTCACCAAGTAGCCAGTTTGCGGCAGACTTAGGGTTATTGCATTTCGTTGCCACCGCCTCAAAAAACTCTGCCGTAGGGCGATCTTGGGTGAGCAGTGATGCGTCATACTGGCTCAACCCCAGTTGCTCGGCAAAACGCGCCCGCTTTGTGGTGGGAAGTTCTGGTAGCTCAGCCCGAATCCTCTCGATAGTTTCATCGTCGATAACGACTGGCAGGAGGTCAGGGTCAGGAAAATAGCGATAGTCATTAGCCACTTCTTTCGAACGCATCGAGCGAGTCTCATCAGCATCGGGGTCAAACAGGCGTGTTTCTTGAGTAACGTCTCGCCCGCTTTCTAGAATATCTTGCTGGCGCTCTGCTTCGACATAAATGGCGCGTTCTATGAAACGAAATGAATTAATGTTTTTGAGCTCGGTGCGTGTCCCATATTCTTGCTCGCCCTCCAGTCGAAGCGATAAATTAACGTCGCACCGCATTGAACCTTCTGCCATGTTGCCATCTGATATGCCGAGATAGGTGACTAGGGCGTGCAGGGCTTTTAAGTAGGCAACGACTTGGTCCGCCGTTCGAAAGTCGGGTTCGGTAACGACCTCTAGGAGCGGTGTCCCTGCGCGATTAAGGTCGATGGCGGTTTGCCCGGGAATCGCGTCGTGGACTGATTTTCCCGCATCCTCCTCAAGATGTGCTCGCAGTATTCGAACAGGGAAGATGGAACCATCGGGCATGGGTACGTCAAACACGCCTTCTTTTACGATGGGCTCGAAAAACTGAGAAATTTGATACCCCTTGGGAAGGTCAGGGTAGAAATAGTTTTTTCGGTCGAAACGCGAGACCTTGCCAATCTCAGCACCAACGCCCAAACCAAAGACAATAGCTTTGGTCACCGCCTCATGATTGAGAACCGGGAGCGTCCCGGGTAAGGCCATATCCAGCGGATTAGTGTGGCTGTTGGGCTCTGCGCCAAACACAGTGGATGATGAAGAGAAAATTTTCGACTGTGTCGCAAGCTGAAGGTGAACCTCCAGACCCATCACTTTTTCCCAGCGCATCAGTGACGCTCCTCCATCTTTGGCGTCAAGGTATGCCACGTTGTCCGTTGCTGAAATTGGTGTGCAAGCCTTAAAAGATCAACTTCGCCAAATCTCCGTCCAATTAGCTGCATACCCACGGGGAGACCCTCTACGATACCTGCAGGAACACTCATTGCGGGTAAGCCTGCTAGATTGGCGCCGATGGTAAAGACGTCCTCCATGTACATATCCGTAATAGACTTTGACGAGTCATTGAGTGCAAACGCTGTGTTGGGTGCGGACGGACCTGCAATCACATCGACCTTTGAGAGTACGTCCTCGTACTCCTGAGAAATTAACCGTCGGACTTGCTGGGCTTTCATAAAATATTGGTCGTAGGATGCGGCCGACAGGGTGAAAGCGCCTATTAGTATGCGCCGCTTTACCTCCTCACCAAACCCTTCTGTTCGAGACCGAAGGTATAAGTCTTGAAGATCTGTGGGGTTGTCGCAGCGGTATCCGTACCGGACACCGTCGTAGCGCGATAGATTAGCTGAAGCTTCGGCAGGTGCAATAACGTAATAAGTAGAGACGCCCAGGGACGTTGAGGGCAGGGACACATCTACCAATTTCGCGCCCAGTTTTTCAAGTTCCTTCAAGCTTGCTTCGATCGTTTCAGCAACGGCGCTATTCAAGTCGTTGGCGAAAAATTCTTTTGGTACACCCACCCGCATTCCTTGGACGCAATCGCCTAGGTGCGCCGAATAGGCGGGCACCACTTGGTCAGAACACGTTGAGTCAAGTGGGTCTGCACCGGCCATGGCCTCTAGCACCAATGCGCAATCCTCGGCGGTCCTTGCCATGGGACCCGCTTGGTCCATCGACGACGCGAAAGCGATCATCCCGTATCGTGAAACCCGTCCATAGGTCGGTTTTAAGCCCGTGATACCGCACAATGCTGCAGGTTGTCTTATCGAGCCTCCCGTATCGGTGCCTGTCGCAAGTGGCGCTAACCCGGCCGCTACGGCTGATGCCGATCCACCGGAGGAGCCGCCGGGCACCCTGGCGGTATCCCACGGATTTTTACAGGCGCCAAAATGGCTGGTTTCGTTAGAGGAGCCCATGGCGAACTCATCCATATTGCATTTGCCCAACGTGACCATGCCTGCACCGTTAAGGCGTTTAACAACGGTTGCATCGTAAGGCGCGACGAAGCCTTCAAGCATCTTTGAAGCGCAAGTTGTCGGCATGTTCTGAGTACAAAAGATGTCTTTGTGCAGCATAGGTATGCCTAAAAGTGGGCTGCTATTACCCTCACGTCGTGCCGCGTCTGCCTTGGCTGCCGCGTCGAGGGCGCGCTCCTCATTCACAGTGATCACGGCATTGAGAGAGGGGTTGAGGTCGGTGATGCGGTTTATCGACTCGCGGGTCAGTTCGACACTGGAGATAGCTCCCGAGGTGAGTTTACCGCGCATGCCCTCAATTGTTTCGTAGCAACATGTCATCAGTCGATTACCCTCGGAACAAGAAAGTAATGTTGCTCTGAGGCCGGCGCATTTTGCATGAGCGCCTCTCGATTCACGAGGGTCTTCACCTCATCGGACCGCAGGGGTTGCGATTCAGCACAAGGATTCACCATGGGAGTGATCCCGTCTGTGTCGACGGTGGTGAGGGCGTCAAATAATGCTAACGTCTGATTGAATTCCTGAGTGACCTTGTCTACGTCGTCGTCAGCGATAGTGAGACGTGCTAATTCGGCCACGTCTCTGACTGTCGTTGTCTGAGTCACGGTGATACCTTACTTGATGTGGGTTAAACGTAGAAACTACCACAATCCAGCTTGCTCAAAAACTGTCCGATTGTTACATTTCGCAAAGAGAACGCATCACGCTGGCGAAGGTCAGTTTGCGCGAGAGGCCACACCCGGGTAGTCGATGAGGAGGCTCACTGACTACGATATAAATAACGCACCAATCCATGGGCAAAAAACAATGCTAAAGCGCTTACGAGGGATGTTCTCCACCGATCTGTCGATCGACCTCGGTACGGCTAACACACTTATTTACGTCAAGGACAGAGGTATCATTTTAGATGAGCCCTCTGTTGTTGCAATTCGCGTGCACAACGGCCAAAAGTCGATTGAGGCAGTGGGTACCGAAGCGAAGCGTATGCTAGGGCGAACACCCGGCAATATTACGGCGATTCGCCCTCTCAAAGACGGGGTCATCGCTGATTTTCAGGTCACTGAAAAGATGCTTCAACACTTTATTCTCAAGGTGCATGACACGCACTCTTCGTGGTTGAGACCCAGCCCTCGAGTGCTCATTTGTGTCCCTTGTCTCTCTACCCAGGTTGAGCGGGAGGCGATTCGTCGTTCAGCAGAGGGTGCAGGAGCGCGAGACGTTAGATTAATTGAAGAGCCCATGGCGGCCGCAATTGGCGCAGGCCTTAAGGTGGAAGAAGCCATCGGCTGCATGGTTGTTGATATAGGTGGTGGCACGACAGAAATAGCCCTGATTTCGCTTAGTGGTGTGGTGTACAGAGACTCGATCCGGGTCGGTGGTGACCGCTTTGATGAAGCGATTGTTGCGCATGTGCGTCGGCGATTCGGTTGCCTTGTTGGTGATGCGACCGCCGAGCGCATAAAGCAGGAAGTGGGTTGCGTGTGGGTGAACAGCGAGCAGCGCGAGATCGATGTCAGAGGTCGCCATCTTGCTGAGGGTGTTCCCCGTACGTTCACCCTCAACAGTACAGATGTCATGACGGCGCTCGAAGAACCCGTAGACGCGATTATCCGTGCCGTGAGAATGGCTCTCGAGCAATCGCCACCGGAGCTCGCGGCTGATATTGCTGAGCAAGGGATCGTATTGACGGGTGGTGGTGCGTTGCTGCGAGATCTCGATGCGCGGATCGCAGAGGAAACGGGGTTGCCCGTACTCATCGCCCAAGACCCTCTTACCTGCGTGGTAAGGGGCGGTGGTATGGCGCTCGAGTTGATGGACAACTACTCATTGGACCTCATGTCGACCGAGTAAAACTCCGAGGTCGACGCCACCTTAGGAGATTGCTATCGCCACTCTTTTTTCACGCCCTAAATACCTGACGTTGAGATTGCTCACACTGATCTTTATAGGTTGGTGCCTCGTCGCGTTGTTTCGCGATACAGGCGTTATGAAACGCGTGAACGGCTGGGGCGCTGACGTGAACGCTCTCTCTCTTTCCGTTCTTGAAGTCCCTAAAAGTCTCGTTCAGTCCGTGAGTAATTACACCGAGTCGCGTGCCCAGATGCGCACACGCATTCAAGAGCTCGAGGACCGCAACCTCATACTAAGTGCAAGGGCACAGCGCATGGAGGCGTTGGCAGCCGAGAACATGCGTTATCGTGCGCTGCTTAACTCGCCGGTGGCTGAGGATGCAACGATGATGGTAGCGCGAGTTATTGCTGTGTCGCCTGATCCCAACCGTCATTTATTGACCATTGATCGGGGTGAGCGGCACGGTATCTCGGAAGGGGCACCTTTGTTGAATGCGGAGGGCGTGATGGGACAGCTAGTGCAGGTTGGTGTGTCAGCGAGTCGAGCGCTTCTCGTTACCGATAGTCAACACGGTTTGCCAGTTCTTAACAACCGCACAGGTCAGCGCGGAATAGCTGAGGGTGTAGGTCAGTTCAATCGCTTATTGGTTAGAAATTTGGCCAGCACGTCTGAGGTCAGCGAGGGCGACTTGTGGGTAACCTCGGGTTTGGGTGGGCGGTTCCCCGCCGGCTACCCCGTGGGTTTAACCGCAGAGACAACGACCTCAGCGGACGCGGCTTACCTTACTGTGTCGATAGAGCCGCTAGCCAAGTTGGATGTTGAAAGTCATGTTCTTATTCTTACGGATCTCGAGTCAGAGTAAGGGTGCGTTAGCATGATGGACCAGCGAAATGTCTATGGCTCGATGCTTTGCTCACTGATTGTTGTCGTTGTGCTGTTACAAGCGTTTTATTATCCAGCAGTTGGCGCATGGCTGCCGCGCGTTATTGAACTTTGTGCCTGTTATTGGATTGTGGCCTCACCCGCAAGATTTGGGATGGTGTTTGCTTTCTTCGTCGGTGCGCTTGTGAGCCTGGTAGAGGGCAGTTTTATCGGAAGTGCATCGATCGGCATGTCGCTTGTTGCATACGTGTTGTTGGGAAATATCCATACGATTAGGCAGCTCGATGGGATATCCCAGTCACTAATGATTTTCCTTCTCATGGGGATTTATTTGGCGCTCCACCGGTTGACCTTATCGCTCATAGGGGTGTCGTCCAGTGGGCTGTCTTATCTGATTTCAGCGGGTGTCTCTGCAGTGCTTTGGAGACCGTTTTGCGATGGTTTAGACCTCATTAGATTTAGACTTGGGCGTCTTTTGTGAGACTTATACTTGCAAGCGCGAGTCCAAGGCGACGGGAACTTCTCGCGGTGCTTGTCCAAGATTTCGATTGTCTTGCTGCCGATATTGATGAAACCCCTTTTTCAGGTGAAGTGCCTGAAGACTATGTTTTACGGATGGCGATAGAAAAAGCGCGCGCAGTAACTGCGCATGAAAGAGCGGTAATTGGATCTGACACGATTGTAGTTTTGTCAGACAAAATTTTGCAAAAACCGGTATCCATTGACGATGCACGGGGAATGTTACGGGCGTTGAGTGGTCAAACTCATAATGTGATGACAGCGGTAGCGATCATGGTTGATGGGAATCTGGAAAAGAGACTATCCAATACGCGAGTAACCTTTACCGACCTCGAGGATTCCCTCATTGAGGCCTACCTTGCGACTGATGAGCCCTGGGACAAAGCTGGCGCCTACGCTATTCAAGGGCTCGCCGGTGCTTTTGTTCGGCGTCTCGAGGGGAGCTACAGCGCTGTAGTGGGTTTACCGCTATCCGAAACAAAAGAGCTTTTGGATGTCGCAGGTGTTCAGACACGTCTGAGTATTTTGGATGTTTGAGCGGATCTATCATTTTATCGGTGGGTTTCTCTGGCGCACGCTGCTGACGCTTTTGGTGGGCCTCGCGATTGCAGTCAGTGCGACAACAGTTCTCCTATCGATGCTGCCCTCGGTAAACGATGCCGTGACCCAGGCGATAGAAGCCCGAACGGGCTTTCGCGCTGATATTGGGTCTTTGGAAGGCGAGATGTCAGGCTTTCGGCCCAAGCTGAAAGTCACGGATGTGGTTATTTACCAAGGCGTCTCCCAATACACGCCCGTCTTTCAGGCTGATGAGCTTCAGATCACGGTGAACCCATGGCGAAGCCTACTGCAGCGTCAGTTGATTTTGTCCGAGATGAAAGCGCGAGACGTTGATATTCCTGCAAGGTTAGAAAACTCGGCGGGGAGTATTGTGATCCCCATCGATCCGGGTGTTTTCGCCAGTGAAATCGAGAGGCTTACCTTACAAAATACAAAAGTCCTCCTGCTGCGGGATCAAGGTGAGGAGGAGGACAGGCTTTTACTCGAGGTGGATCTGGATCTAAGACGAGACGGAAGCTTGCGTGAATTACAGCTCAGTGCGAGAGGCGATGGTGATCTGAGGATCAATGCCAGCGGATCGGGTGTGGGTGATCCGTTTGATCTGAGAGGCTTCGTGGGTGGCATAAACGGTCGAATCACGGCAGCTAATATCGCTGCGATGGCCTCATTTTTCGATATGCCAATATCCGGCCGCGGCGATATTCTTTTTTGGACTGATGCCGCGAACGGTGTATTTGCCTCTACGTTTCAGGCTGACGGTAAGGTTTCTATAGAGACCGGAGCCAATTCGTCAAATGAGATTGCCTTGTCGGTACTCGGCGTTGCCGAGTCTGAGGGCTCAGGTGCCTGGCTCAATTTCGATGCGCTCTCGCTGGCACTGGATGAAACGCAGTTGTCGCTTGATAACGTTCATCTGGGCCTTTTCGATGACGAGTGGGCGCTGGTGATGAATGACGTTGACGTAGCCGCGGCGGCCGCGACCCTTCTCGGCACCGGCTTACTGCCCCCCGATGTAGTTGAAAAAATCCAAGTGATGCGACCCTCAGGACAGATCGCGGCATTAAGTCTGGCTGGAGATTATCGGCAAATTGCTGTTAAGCGAGCCAGTATCGACATTCGCAATTTTGGGATCATTGAAAATACGCCGTTGCCCGGGATCACTAATTTATCCGCGACAGTGGGCTATGAGTATGACGCGGGCTCCATCCAAGTACAAAGCGAGGACTTCTCTTTTTCGATACCCACTCAATTCAAGGAGCCATTGGCGCTTGGGAGTGTTTCAGCGTTGGCCGATTTCTTGATAAGCGGAGATCGCATCGTGATCAGAGACGGTCGAGTGTTCAGCGATGCTGGAGACTTTGTCGCCCAGGGTTTGATTTCTGCCAGTTTGCCCCTTACGGCGAATAGCCCAATTGTTCCTGAGTTAAACGTTGTACTTGGCGCTGAAAGCGCGCCATCGGATAGGGTACTCAAGTTCACTCCCTATAAAATTGACCCAGAGGCGTATCGATGGATGCAAACATCGATTGGCGCCGGTGCTGCCAAGAGCGTGGGTTTTGTCATGCGAGGAGGCTTACGCAGGGAGGATTACCCTTTTAGGGCCGTTCAACTTTCTGCCCTCGCAGACCTCGATACCGTGCAGCTGATGCCGGGCTTACCGCAGGCGAGAAATTTAAAAGGCCACGTTGCCGTAGACAATGCGCTGGTGACCTTTGATCTCGATTCAACTGATGTCGGTACGCTCCAGGTGCCCTCAGCACTGGTACAAGTGGGGCGGGTAGGCGGCATTCAATTGCTTACAACACATGCGGACGTTGCAGGCTCAGTGCCCAACGCTATTCGAGAAATAGCATCGATACCCTATGTTCCGGACAACGTCGGTGATGCATTGCGTCGTCTTGAAACCCAAGGCGCTATGACGGCGCAATTTGAGCTCTCGTTACCGATTAAGGGCGCGCCTAGAATCCCAAGTATTACAACGCGTGGGGAGGTCACAGATGCGAGATTCTCGTACACAGGCTTGCCCCTGACTGTCACTCAGCTCGATGGGGATATCGTCTATCAATACCCCCAGGGGATCTCCGGTGGAACGCTGTCGGGAACGGTTTTCGGCAATGAAATCATCCTCGATCTAGATCCTAAGGCGGTGGATCTGGGCTTGAGCACAGTCGGCTTCTCGTTATCGACGCGCGCCAAATTATCCGTCTCAAATCTTTCTTCCTTGGCAAGCCTCAAGATACCCGATACGTGGCTATCGGGGGCGTCGGAATTCTCGATTGCTATGCAGGCGGGAGACGGCGTTCGTCTTCAGGCAGTATCGGACCTGATAGGTGTTGAGAGCACGTTGCCTGCTCCTTTTGATAAGAAGCGCGGGCTTCCTCTCCCATTACGTATAAATCTTGATCTGTCTAAAGCATCCGACCTTGCCTTTACTTATGGTGACGTACTGACCGGTTACGCAGCGCACAAGGTCGAAGGCTGGTCTGGAATTACCCATATTGGTGGCGGCGCGCTAGACAATGCGTCAGTGCGCGCTCTAGCACTTCCGACAAACACGATTGAAGTGGAGGGGGAACTTTCCGAACTGGACTTGCTGGCGTGGAGCGATGTGATCACTCAGTTTGAGTTGTCTGGCACCGAGAGTGGCTTCACCGCTCAATGGCAGGCGTTAGAGATTGATCGAGTGCAGTTGGGCGCCGGCGACTTGCTTGGCGTCAAAACAAGCGGACGTTCTAACAGCCGCGGGCTTGACATGGAATTGGCGAGCGACTTCGTATCAGGGCGTCTCAACTACGACCCTGCCGATAATCTGCTGAGTACGAAGATTACGGAACTTGATTTAGATCGAACCCCTCAGTTCAAATACCAAACACAAACCCGTCAAAACGACGGGTTAACTATCGGGCCTGACCTACCGCACCTGTCAATGGCTGTTGATACGATTTTGCGCGAGGGGAAAGATTTGGGATCGCTCAGTTTTGAGATGGACGCGACGCCTGAGTCTATCAGTTTGACCGCCATCAACGGTGTCATCGACGGTGTGACGCTCGGTGAGAAAAATCAGGTTGACTGGACGCTGGGAGAGGGCGCCACAACCTCAGCCTCAATCGATTTTCAGCTTGGTCCTGCCGCGTCGACACTGTCTGTCGTCAATACTGACTCGGTCGTTGATTTTGCTTCGGGGTCGGTGACGGGCAGTCTTTCTTGGGCAGGTTCGCCTTTGGATGTTGCGGTGGGCCGCCTCGATGGGAACGTCAAGCTGGAATTAAATAAGGGCTCTTTTTTGCCCGTTTCCTCCCAGGCAACTGGACCTCTCCGCTTCATCAGTGTTTTTAACCTTGCGGGCTTAGTGCAGCGCGCCAATGTTAATCAGCTCTTCGATCCCGGATTGACCTTTGACAAAGCAAAAGGCGATTTGGCGCTCGATGGTGAGCGCGTGATGATCAATGAGTTTTCCATTAGAAACGGCGGTGGCCGTTTGGATTTGGGGGGTAACTTCGATATTGCCAGTGAGGTAATTGATGCTGAGCTGACCGTTACCTTGCCGCTGGTGGAGAACATCCCTTGGGTGGCGGCGCTCGCCGGCGGGTTACCTATTGCAGCGGGTGCTTATCTCGCGAGTCGAGTTTTTGAAGACCAGGTGACGCGACTCTCCAGTGGTGTCTACTCCGTCACGGGGCCCTTGGATACGCCTGAGGTGAAATTTTTGCGCGTGTTTGATGCGCGGCGATCTGCCGAGAAGTTGGGCTCGGTCGAGAGGGATCAGTCTTCTGAATCTGACTCGGGAAGCGACCGCAAGTAGCGGAATAACTTCCTCGCGGAAGTGGGTGGTAATGCTTTCTTCTGCTCATCGATGGCGCCTCGACTGAGTTGCCTCAGCATTTGGCGGTCAGCGTTCGGCCATATCGCAAGTACCTCCTGCAGCGCGTCATCGCCGCGTGAGATGAGTGCGCTTCGTGCCGCTTCAATCATATGCTCACGGGCTTTTTCTTTGCGACTACCCTCATGAAGCGCGTCGAGGGATTGAGCAATGCGCTCGGAGTCAGCAGAGCGCATGAGCTTGCCAATGTATTGCATTTGTCGTCGCTTGCCACTGTGGTGGTTGATGCGTTGCGCGAGCTCGATGGCCTCTAATAAGGGCTCGTTGTCCAAATCGAGCTTTGCAAGTTGGGTGCTGGTCAGACCGACCAACGCCTCACCGAGATTTTGAAGAGCATGCATTTGGCGCTTCCGAAAGCTCTTACTCTCGGGTGCCAACGCATCGTCCCCGTCCCATAAATCATCATCGTTCATTTTGGTTAACCCTTGCTTAGCCGTAAAAATAAGCGGCCAGACCCAAGAATGCCCAGAAGCCAACCACGTCGGTTACAGTGGTGAGGATGACACCACCGGCTAGCGCGGGATCAATCTTGAGTCGCTCCAGGAGTAGTGGTAGCGAGGCTCCAGCAATACCCGCGGTGAGTAAATTAACGATAATTGCAAAGGCGATAATGAGGCCTAGCGTGCTGTCATCGAACCAATAGGTGGTGACGAGTGCCATGACAAATGCCCAAATCAGGCCATTGAGCGCTGAGACGAGTATTTCTCTGCGAACAAGCCAGATTTCAGTACGATCATTAATTTGGCCCATCGCCATGGCCCGAATGAGAACCGTAAGACTTTGGGTGCCAGCAATTCCGCCCATGGACGCGACGATAGGCATCAACACAGCGAGGGCCACGACTTTTTCGATGGTTGCTTGGAACAAACTTATGACCGAGGCCGCCAAAATAGCGGTCAATAAATTGACCGCCAGCCAAACAGCGCGCTGAGGTGCCGTTTGGAGGACCGGAGTGAAGGCGTCTCCGTCGCCTAAGCCGGCCATTACAGCAAGACTGTGATCAGCCTGCTCGCGGATCACGTCGACCACGTCATCGATCGTAATGCGACCGATTAACTTTCCTTGTGGATCAACTACCGGTGCCGAAATCCAGTCATTTCGCTCAAATCGACGTGCCACCTCATCGGCTGAGGTCATTGCGTCGAGCGGTTCGCGCTCAGTCTTCATCATCTCGCGAACTGACGCAGACGGATCCGATACAAGCAGTGTGCGAACCGGTAAAAGGCCCACATATTTGTCTTCACGGCTCACCACAATAAGGCTGTCCGTGTTTTCCGGTAATCGCGTGTGCCGTCTCAGGTAGCGCAGAACAACATCCATGGTGAGATCAGGTCGGATGGTAAGCGTATCCGTACTCATAAGACCCCCGGCGACATCGTCGGGGTAGCTCAGCGTCGTCTCAAATCGCTCACGATCATCCGTCTTCAAAGAGTCTAAAATGAGGTCTGTTTCCGCTTGCGGCAGCTCATGAAGAATATCCGCAACGTCATCGTCGTCTAGCTGGACGATAATTTCCGCGACGGCTTCCGGTTGCAGATCTGCGAGGAAATGGTTCCTGATGTCATCGGGTAGTTCGTTGAGGACATCGGCTTCTTGCTCGTGATCTAGCAGTGACCATAGCTCATGCCGCGTCGCTGGCGGTGAGGCGCTAATAAGGTAGGCAATATCCCCCGGCGACATATCGGGAAGGTAGGCAGCGACGTCGGGCAGGGCACCCGAGCGCAGGGCATCAGCGACACGCGTCACTGCTGGACTCGCCTGTGCACTGATGTCTACCATGTGAGATCCTCCCGACTGCGCGCAAGAGTAACATCGCTTTAGGCTATCGCAGCGTTTGGTGCGAACAAATACCAGTCCCAGACGCTGCTAGCTTTTGGGCATATCTCTGTGAGTGACTGTAACACCTTCAAATTGCTGCGAGAGAGCTTCGCCAATTCGCTCGGTCATGTACACCGATCGGTGTTTCCCACCCGTACAACCGACAGCAATCGTCAGATAAGCGCGCTGGCTCTTTTGGTAAAGCGGAACCCACTTGAGTAGCATGCTAATACAATCATTTGCCACGGCATCCGTTTCCGGATGCGCCTCAATAAATTGCTTTACTCGCAGCGCCTGACCCGTAAACGCTCTGAGCTCGGGCTCCCAGTGTGGATTGGCTAGCATGCGCATATCGAGCACAATATCGGCGTTTAATGGCGCGCCTTTTTTGAATCCAAAAGACTCGATACTGATATCCATGCCCGAGCGGGCTTTCCCAAATCGCTGCTGCATCACCTCGCGTTGGTTGTAGGGGGACATTTCCGAGGTATCGATAATCAAATCAGCGGCGGAGATTAGCGGTTCTAGCATGATCCGCTCGATAGCGAGGGCATCCGTCAGCGGCAAGCCGTCTTCACTTAAGGGGTGTTTGCGCCGGGTTTCGTTAAAGCGTTTACTCAGAGCCTGCGCGGTCGCGTCGAAAAAGATGAGCTCGAAAGTGGTTTTTTCTCTGAGCCCTTTTAAAAAGTCGCGTAAGTCGGTAACGCCCGCATCCTCAGTGCGAATATCGATACAGATGGCAAGGCCTGTATAGGTCGACGAGGGCGCTGCCTCGAAATGTTTTATGAGGGACTCAACGAGCGTGACCGGTAGGTTATCCACACAGTAGAAACCCATGTCCTCTAGCTGATTTAACGCGGAGCTTTTGCCTGATCCGGAGCTGCCGCTTACGATAATAATGTGCATGACGAGTTTGCCGTTTTCCCCTCGTTACTCGGTAAACCTTGATGACTCGCGGCTACAGTCCTTCGCCACAGCGGTCGCTTTAGCGCCAAACTTGCGCGATGACACTGAACCTCTAGTGCTAGTGGGTCCGATGCTTTCTCTTGTGATCAGTTACCTGACGATCTAACTTTTCGATAACAGAGTCTATCGCGGGATACATATCAGAGAGTGTCTCCGAAGCAAAAAAGTCAGCCCCAGCAAGGTGTAAATTGGCTTCAGCTTTATGTTCAGCGCGTTCCACAACAAGCACGAACTCAATATGGTCAATGCTGTCACAGTGTCGCTGTACCCGTCGTAATTTCCTCGAGATATGCTCTCGTAAGCCATCTGTTACGTCGACGTGGTGTCCGCTAATAGTCACTCTCATGATGATTCTCCTGTAATGGTTCAGCAATTAGATATAACTAGATATAACGCTTCCTTTCGTTTGAGGGGCCTATATTCATTTGTTCTCGATACTTTGCGACCGTGCGCCGTGCCACCACTACGCCTTCATCAGCGAGAAGTTTGCACAGCTTTGCATCGCTCAATGGCTTCTGCGAGTTCTCTGCGCCAATGATTCGTTTGATCAATGCTTTGATTGCAGTTGACGAGCACTCGCCACCCTCGGTGGTCGCAACATGACTTGAAAAGAAGTATTTCAACTCATAAATACCTCGGGGCGTATGCATGTACTTGCGCGTCGTTGCCCGAGAAACAGTGGACTCATGTAAGTCGACCTCTCCGGCAATGTCGGCCAATATTAAGGGGCGCATCGCTTCTTCCCCGTGATCCAGGAAAGCGCGCTGATGCTGCACAATCGAAGAGGCCACTTTTAGCAACGTCTCATTTCGGCTCAACAGGCTCTTGATAAACCATTTTGCTTCTTGAACGTTGTTTCTTGCGTAATCTCGGTCGGAGCTCGTTCCCGCGTTTAGCAATTCCGCGTAGTGATGATTGATTCGTAGTTTTGGCGCTATGTCGGGATTTAATTCAACTCGCCATTTTCCTTCGACACGCTTAACAAACACGTCGGGAACAATGTATTCAGTTGCAGAGGCTTGAAGCGATGCGCCGGGGGTTGGATTCAATGAGCGTATTAGATTCAGTGCTCCGATAATGTCCTCAGGCGTGGTCCGCATCCGCCGCGCTAAGTGTTTCGGCTCAGCAACAGGAATTTGCTCGATGTGCCGCCTAACCATCATACCGGCAGTGTCGCGATGCGGCGTCTCTTCACTCATCTGCCTCAGCTGAATGAGGAGGCACTCTTGCAAGTCCGTCGCGAAAACACCGGTTGGCTCAAAGTGTTGAAGACGGTGCAGAACAGCCATTACCTCTTCAAATTCTAGTTCCTCGATGTTCAGCCCTTCAAAAATTTGCTCAGCTGTTTGTGTCAGCCTTCCGTCATCATCAACCGCATCAATGAAGGCGAGCGCGACGGCGCGGTCTGTTTCCGAAAAGCGTGTGAGATTGAGTTGCCAAAGTAGGTGCGATTGCAATGTTTCGGGTGACGAGTCACGCTCACCAAAGTTCAGGTCCTCGCCGCCGGCGCCCTGCGTGGCCGCAGGTGCGGAAGACGGCATGACGTCTTCCCAGGCAGCGTCTACTTGAAGCTCGGTTGAAGGGAGATCCTCGGAAGTGGTGTCAGAAAAGTCGACTTGCTCGTTAACATCCGTCTCAAGCGGCGCCTCATTGGAGCCCTCCTCTTCGTCGAGAAGTGGATTGCTCTCGAGCGTTTCGGTGATAGCTTGCTGAAGATCGAGTGTACTTAGTTGAAGGAGCTTAATAGCTTGCTGCAGCTGAGGTGTCAGCGTTAGTTGTTGACCGAGCTTTAGCTGCAGCGCTTGCTTCATGAATCTCTTTGAGAAGCCATTGGATAGACAGTTTAGCGCTTTCATTTCAGCAAACGCAAACTGCTTGGCCTACCTTTTGCTTAAATTGCTATATTCGTTGTGCGCAGCGAGAACTTACAGCCGAAAGTCCTGGCCGAGGTATACTTTACGGACGTTCGCATTGTCGAGAATGCTTTGTGCGTCGCCCTCAGCAATCACACTTCCCTCGCTAACTATGTAGGCCCGCTCACAGATATCGAGTGTTTCGCGGACATTGTGGTCTGTGATTAATACCCCGATTCCTCGGTCCCGAAGATGGGTGATAATCGCTTTTATGTCCGATATGGATATAGGGTCTACACCGGCGAATGGCTCATCTAATAAAATGACCTTTGGGTCCGTTGCGAGTGCGCGGGCGATCTCCACTCGACGCCGTTCTCCCCCCGATAAACTTTGACCAAGTGATGATCGAAGATGCGTGATGTGAAACTCGTGAAGAAGTTCGTCACAAAGGTTTTGTTGTTCGGTCACCGTTAAGTCATCTCGGGTTTCGATAATGGCCATAAGGTTGTCTTCGACGGAAAGTTGACGGAAAATAGAGGCCTCTTGAGGGAGGTAGCCCAAACCCTGTCTTGCTCTTAGATGAATGGGCAGCGCGGTGACATCTTCACCGCAGAGTGTAATGCGCCCCTCATCGGTCCTAACCAAGCCGACCATGAGGTAAAAGCAAGTGGTTTTTCCTGCGCCATTGGGTCCAAGGAGTCCAATAATCTCGCCGGCGTTTACCGACATTGACATGCCGTTAACGACACGGCGGCCACGATATGACTTGGCCAGACCCTTTGCAGTGAGAACCTCAGTCACGACCTGAATTATCCCTAAGCGAATTCGGTGGGATGGTTACTTTCACGCGTTGAGGCTTTTTTCCACTGGGCGATCCCGCGGCGATAACACGCTGCGAACTGACAATGTACTCTATTGTGCTGCCCTCTATCACCGCACCGTCTTGAAGTATTCGCGCCTCACCGATCAGGCGAATGCGGTCTCTTGTCTCTTGATATTCGATGGCATTGGCTTGCGCGTTGATGGGTGTCTCACGGTCACTCGGGGTTTGCTTCAGCGTTGCAGGCGTGCCCGTGGCGGTAATGATCGACGCGCCTTTGTCATCAAATGAAAAGACCAACCGCTCTGACTTGATCTCAAGCGAGCCTTGCCGAAGCTCAACGGAACCACGGTAGGTTGTCAGGCCAGATGGCTCCTCGCGTGTCACCTGATCTGCCGATATTTCGATCGGTTGATCGGCATCGTTTGCGAAGGAGCCGACCGCGCTCGTGGCCAGCAGTATCGCCAGCAAGACGCTGATTAATCTGATCCCTTGGGGATACTCACAATTCACTTTTCGCTGCTTCCTTTACTAAAGCTGGACGCGACATCCCCCCGCAATTTTGCGGTTCCGCCGCGAAAATCAATCTGCAGTTGAGAGCCTGTTGTTATACCTCTCGAACTGATAATGGTAGCTTGAGACGATGATGACGCGAGATGGGTGTTTGCATCAATGGTGAGCTCGTCGGTCTCAAGCGTGACGTCGGCTCCCCGTGTTACGGTTACGCCGCCTGTGAGCATAAGGGTGTCATCGCTTAATCTCGAAAGTCCGCGCGGTGCCTCTAGTTGCCAGCGCACTCCTTGCTCGTCCTCGCGTTCAACGTGAAGACCGCCCATCAACATCTGTGAATCCCCTTCAAGGTGGACTGCGTGGTCGGCATGGCTTGTCTCTAGTCTGCGGCCCGAAGTGTCGTAGCGAATAAGTTCTAAATTCCTCAGCTCGGTGGAGACCAACTTTCGCGCCTCCAAACTCGTTGGGGCTTCGTTTTCGAGACGCGCAAAAATCAGCAAGACGGCCATGACGCCAAGCAGAGCGCCGCTAATACTCCATTTCACGAGGTGACATCGTCCAGTAGATAATCACAGAATTCGCGAACGCAGCCTTCGCCCCCATTAAGTGATGCGACCCAATCTGCTTTGGAGACAACGGCCAGGACGGCGTTTTTGGGGCAAGCACCCATTCCGGTGTTGGCGATAGCATCTATGTCCGGTAGGTCGTCGCCCATGTAGGCCACCTCGTGAAGCTCAATTGCCACTGACCGAAGGAGTTCCTTGAGCGCAATCAGCTTGTCTTCACGGCCCTGAATCACATGATGAATGCCAAGCTCTGTGGCTCTTCGGGCCACCATGGGAGATACGCGACCGGTAATAATGGCGGTTTGAATGCCCGCTTTTTGCACGCGTTTTATTCCCACACCGTCTTTAATGTTAAACGACTTGAGTTCCTGACCATCACTGGTGTAAGTGACTTTGCCATCGGTCATCACGCCGTCAACATCCAGAACCAAAAGCTTTATCGGGCTACTTTCGCTCATACGATACCGGCCCTTAATAGTGCGAGGAGATGGATAACGCCCGTCACGGCTCCCGTTTTATCCGTGACGACGAGTGCGCTGATTCCGTCTGATTCCATGCGCTTAACCGCCTCAGCCGCAAGTGCATCTGAGTCGATTGTCTTTGCACCTTGTGACATAACACTACCGACCTCGGTCGTATTTAAGTCGTGACCTTGTTCAAGTACCCGTCTCAAGTCACCATCTGTGAAGATGCCAAGTAGCGCATTGTTATCGTCGGTTACGGTGGACATTCCTAACCCCTTAGCCGAGATTACCATCAGCGCATCCGCTAAGGATGTTGACGGGGCAACGTGCGGAATCTCAGCCCCAGTAACTTGAAGGTCTGAGACGCGAGTTAAAAGCCGACGCCCTAGCGCTCCACCCGGGTGAGTGAAGGCAAAATCTTCTGCTGTGAACCCCTTGTGCTCAAGTAGGGCGACAGCCAAAGCGTCGCCCATGACGAGATTGGCTGTCGTACTTGCGGTGGGTGCAAGATCATGCGGACACGCTTCTTCATCGACACTTATATTCAGGTGAATGTCTGCAGTGGTTGCCAGGAGTGAGTCGGGGTTTCCGGTCATGGCAATAATGGGTATCCCGAGGCGCTTAAGCATCGGAAGAAGGGCCGTCACTTCACTGGTTGTTCCGCTGTTAGACATAAGCAAAGCAGCATCGCTTTGTGTAATCATGCCCATGTCACCGTGGCAGGCCTCGGCTGGGTGCACAAACTGAGCGGGGGTGCCCGTGCTGGCCAAGGTCGCCGCGATTTTGCTACCGATATGTCCACTTTTGCCCATACCGCTCACGATGACTCTGCCATTAGCTGCGGCGAGAGTGCTAACAGCCTCGGCAAAGCCCTCGTCGATGCGGGATTTCAGAGCGTCCACCGCCCTCATCTCAATATCGATGGTTCTCAGTGCCGAGTCGATTGACGAACGAATGGGTTGATGAGTCATAGTTACCCTGCGAGGTCCGGAGCCGTTATCAAAATGCCAAGATAGGTTATATAAGTACCCAGTAATACGACACCAGCGAAACGACTGAGTTCACCGCTGGCTTTTTGATGACGGCTAGCGCTACGTTGAGCCTGCCACATAAAAAGCGCGAGCAGTGAGGCCGTAAAAGCGGTGTAAAGCCAGTCTCGGTAATACACGCTGGCGTCTAGCGGTAGCGGACCTAAAAGCCCTGGAATGGGGAGTACGATGAGGAGGTTGAAAATATTACTGCCCAGTATGGCGCCGATCGCCATATCAGCGTGTCCTTTTACGGCACTCACTACGGAAGCCGCAAGCTCAGGTAGGCTGGTCCCGATGGCCACAATCGTCAACCCGACAATGAGCTCAGACACGCCCAAAGCGGTAGCAACGTTCACCGCGCCTATGACCAAAACCCGTGATGAGATGACGAGCAGCACTAGCCCTCCTAGAAATTTGAGCCATGCCAGCCCAGCCGATGTTGCTACCTCGACCGCCTGGGCCTCCTTGCCAGGTCCGCGTCTAGACAGTAGAAACAGAAATAAAATGAGCGCGCTTAGCAATACGGTACCGTCCAAAAAGGAGAGCTCGCCATCAGCGAGCAGCGCACCTGCTAGTAGTGTGGCGCCCATCATTTGAGGGAGTTCTCTTCGGGTTGCTGAGGCCTCAACAGCCATCGACTTAATGATCAGCGTGACGCCAAGAACCAATCCAGTATTGGCAATATTTGATCCGAGCGCATTACCCACGGCCAATTCACCAGAACCGGAGAGCGACGCTATGATTGAGATGACGATCTCAGGCGCCGAAGTGCCGAGTGAGACGATGGTCAAGCCGATGAGCAAGGGCGAGAGACCTGCCCATCTAGCGATTGCTGCAGCGCCATCAACAAACTTATCCGAACTCCAAACGAGCCCGATTAGCCCAGCAACTATAAAAAACATGTCTAACATTTGGGTAATGGTACACCTTGATCGGTAAAACTCGCTGCGGAATCCAAGCGATCGGGTATCATACTCGATCTCGTCGGCGTTAGAACGACTCTTAACGCTGAGACAGGCGCGATCATCCCCGTAAAGGCGGGTTAGAAAGGAACATTATGAAAATCTCGGCGTTATTCGGTAAAGGGTTTACCGCATTTATCCTCATGGGGCTCGCGTTATCGAGCACAGCTGAAGTCAACGATAAGGCACCTAAGCCCATCATCGAATTTACCACGAGCCAGATCATGACCATTATTGATGGTGCTCCCGAGTACTTCGATGAAGATCCCGACCGTTTCTACAGGGAAATAGGCGAGGTGCTCGATGCCACCATCGACTGGCGGGGCTTTGCCAAAGGCGTGATGGGTGAATACGCGTCGAATGCGCGATACAAGCGCTTAGACGCAGAGGGTAAGAAGGCACTCCGTGAGCAGCTTGAAACCTTTACAGGCATCATTAAATCGGGACTGATCCGGACTTACGCGAAGGGCTTATTGGCCTTTAGTGGGTCAAAGTTCGAAATCGTTGATGGAGATGATATTGACCCAAGCGCTCGCTCGGCCTCGGTTACACAGCTGGTCTACGGCTCGGGCGATCGAACCTACACGGTGCGCTATCAAATGGGCAAACGGCGTGACGGTACATGGCGTCTTCGTAACTTAATTGTTGAAGACATTAACTTGGGTCAGATTTACCAGAATCAATTCGCGTCAGCCGCAAAGGCGGCGCAGGGTAGTGTCGGCACCGTTGTGGCCGAGTGGGACGTGGCGGCGAACTTACCAGAGGACCTCGATGATGAATGAGACAACGATTACCCACGCGCTCGAGAGTGCATTCCCCGGGGCGAGTATTGATATTGAGCTTGATGGTTCACATTGCCAGATAACGGTTGTCAGTGAGATCTTTGAGGGACTGAGGCCAGTGGCACGGCAGCAAAAAGTATACGCCCCTTTGAATGAGTTCATTCGATCCGGTGAGCTTCACGCTGTCAATATCATTGCGAAAACACCCTGACGCGGAATTTCTAACGTGGATTATTTTGTCATTCGCGGTGGTAAGCCACTGCAGGGTCGGGTGGCTATCTCTGGCGCAAAAAACGCGGCACTGCCTATTCTTGCGGCGAGCTTGCTGACCTCTGAAGCGTTGAGAGTGTCTAACGTTCCTCATCTTAACGATGTCACCACGATGATCGAGCTACTTGGCGCCTTGGGTGTTGAGGCAGCTGTTGATGAGTCGGGCGTTCTTTGTATATCGGCTAAAGACTTGAACAGTCGCAGAGCGCCCTATGAATTGGTGAAGACGATGCGCGCCTCGATTTTGGTGATGGGTCCTTTGCTCGCAAGGTTTGGGCGTGCGGAAGTATCTTTCCCTGGTGGGTGCGCCATTGGGAGTCGTCCCGTCGATCTCCATTTAAAGGGCTTTGAGGCAATGGGTGCTCAGATTGACGTGCGCGACGGGTATATCGTTGCTACCACTGAAGGCGGACTACGCGGATGTGATTTCACCTTTGAGACGGTGACCGTTGGGGGAACTGAGAACCTATTGATGGCTGCCGCGCTTGCGGACGGCGAGACGATTCTACGTAACGTAGCGCGAGAGCCAGAGATAACCGATCTTGTTAAGTTTTTGCGTTCTATGGGTGCTGTGATTTCCGGTGACGATAGCGATACGCTCACAATACAAGGCGTCTCGACCCTGCGTTCGTGTCAGTACACCGTCATGCCAGATCGCATTGAGGCAGGGACCTATCTCGTTGCGGCCGCTGCGACGAGGGGCTGTATTGCTGTTGACGGTGCAGACGCTGAGCACTTGGGACTTGTGCTGGATAAGCTGCGTGAGGCCGGCGTAGATGTGCAGGTGGAAGGCACCTGTATTACGGCTGACATGCGCGGTAAGCGGTCTCGTGCTGTGAACATTACAACGGCTCCTTATCCGGGGTTTCCGACGGACATGCAGGCGCAATTTACAGCACTTAACCTCTTTGCTGACGGGGTTGCCCGCATTACAGAAACAATTTTTGAGAATCGTTTAATTCATGCTCAGGAAATGTCGCGTATGGGCGCCAATATCGCCATCGATGGACATTCCGTTATCATTCAGGGGCAGGAAGAGGTTCGCGGAGCGCCTGTTATGGCGTCAGACCTTCGAGCATCGGCCAGTTTGGTGATCGCCGGTCTTGCTGCACAAGGGGAGACGCGGGTAGATCGCATTTACCACATAGACCGTGGTTACGAGCGTATCGAAGAGAAACTTCAATCAGTGGGCGCTGATATCGTCCGGAAAACGAGGTGATTGATGCCTAGCGAAGCGGATACGCTCACGATTGCCCTGACAAAAGGCCGAATACTCAAAGAAACTCTGCCCTTGTTTGAGGGGGCAGGAATCGTGCCTCTCGATGACATTGCAACGAGTCGGAAGCTCATTTTCCCAACGACGCATGAGTCTGTGAAATTCGTGGTGTTGCGTGGGTCAGATGTGCCGACTTACGTTCGGCACGGTGCGGCGGACATGGGCGTTGTGGGAAAAGATATTTTGATGGAGTTTGGTGACGACGGGCTTTACGAGATACTGGATCTTGAGATTGCGCGTTGCCGATTGATGACCGCGGGCATTGATGGAGCGCAGCAAAAAGCATCGGCAAAAATCCGGGTGGCTACCAAGTTTGTCAACGTCGCTCGAGAACACTATTCCCTGCGTGGCCTTCAGCCCAACATCATCAAGCTTTACGGCGCCATGGAGTTGGCGCCCATTATGCGGCTAGCTGATGAAATCGTGGATATCGTCGATACGGGCAATACCTTAAAAGCCAATGGCATGGTGCCACGTGAGCACATTGCTGATATATCGTCACGGCTCATCGTGAACAAAGCGTCAATGCGAACCCGAAACCCGATTATTTCGACTTTGCTTGAGTCTATTTCGGATGCTGTTGCGCTCCGAAGGACTGAGAAATGAAGTCTGACATTCGCCGACTAAGCAGCGATGCGCCCGACTTCGACGCGCAGATAGCAGCGCTTCAAGCGCCCATGGAGGTGATTGATCCCGGGCTTGTGGCGACGGTTAGTGAGATTATTGGGCGTATTAGGACGCGAGGCGATGCCGCGATTCTTGAGCTGACGCAGTCCCTCGACGATCACGCCGTAACAGATATGTCTGACTTGATCTTCGATAGGCAGCGACTATCCGAATTTGAACAGCGAATCAGTGATGCTGAGCGATCTGCGCTAACGACGGCCGCTGCGCGCATTGAGCGTTACCATCAGCAACAGCTTAATCAAGATTGGTCGATCGAGGACGAGTATGGAAGCCGTCTCGGTCAGCGGATACTCGCGATGTCTAGCGCAGGTCTTTATGTACCCGGCGGCAAAGCCAGTTACCCCTCGTCAGTTCTTATGAATGCAATCCCGGCAAAGGTCGCTGGTGTGCCTGATGTCACGATGGTGGCACCAACTCCGGGCGGTAATTTAAATCCGCTTGTGATGGCTGCCGCCTCCATGGCTGGGGTCGATAGAGTTGTTACCATTGGCGGCGCTCAGGCTGTGGCAGCACTCGCGTATGGCACTGAGAGCATCAAGGCCGTTGATAAAATCGTGGGGCCCGGCAATCGATTTGTGGCGGAAGCAAAGCGGCAGGTATTTGGCAAAGTGGGCATCGACATGATTGCGGGGCCCTCGGAGATTTTCGTGATCGCCGATGGTTCGGTTGATCCTAAGTGGATTGCACTTGATCTCATGTCGCAAGCGGAACACGATGAAGTGGCTCAGGCAGTCTGTATTTCACCGAATGACGCGTACCTTGATGCCGTAGCAGAGGCCATTGACGCTCTTTTACCCACTATGCCCAGACGCTCAGTGATCGAAGCGTCGCTGCAGAATCGTGGTGCGCTCATCGTTGTCGAGGATCTTGAGCGTGCGGCGCGGTTATCGAACCTATTTGCTCCAGAGCATTTGGAGTTGGCAGTGCGGGATGCGGATCAATTACTCCCACATATTACTCATGCCGGTGCCATCTTTCTGGGGGCCTACAGCTCTGAGTCATTGGGTGATTACTGCGTGGGTACCAATCACGTGCTCCCTACGTCAGGTGCAGCGCGCTTTTCATCACCCCTGGGTGTGTATGACTTCCAAACTCGGACATCGATTATCGATGTGAATT
Source organism: Halieaceae bacterium (assembly GCA_042090345.1). GTDB lineage: Bacteria > Pseudomonadota > Gammaproteobacteria > Pseudomonadales > Halieaceae > Luminiphilus. Next base: position 36,039 of record JBELJN010000004.1, read on the forward strand.
CTCGAGGGGCTAAAGCGCTGGCCGAAGTGGCCGGCACCATCGCCGACGGGGAGTCGCTTACAGCCCATGCGATGGCCGCGCGTATACGGGTGGAGGACCCAAGCTAAATTAATTTGTAGGGCGCGTAGCGACTATCGCGTCAACGTCAAGCCGTCGATCCTGACGCTGTAGCCCAACTAACACACGATCTCCTGGTCGAAGGCGGGCGATCATTTGCATGGCCTCTCGCGCATCGCTGACGTCTGCACCGTCAAGCGCTACGATTAAGTCACCAACTTGAATGCCCGCGCGCTCTGCTGGGCTGCCTGCTGCGGTTTCAGTAACGAGCAAAGATTGTGTGGTACGACCCTGAGCATCGAGGCCGAGCAGCAGATCAACTTCCACGCCGAGCCAGCCTCGGATGACCGCGCCGTACTCGATAAGATCTGAAATAACCGTATTAACGAGATTGCTTGGCGTTGCCAGATTGATGCCGATGCCGCTCGAATCATTACTCTGATCAGGTGCAGCGGTGTAAATGAGGGTGTTGATCCCCACAAGGCGTCCCTCTGAGTCAATTAGGGCGCCCCCCGAATTTCCCAAGTGAATGGCAGCATCGGTCTGAATGTAGCTTTCATAGGCAGACAGTTGGAGCCCATAACGCTCGAGTCCCGAGATGATGCCAAGTGTGACGGAGTGACCAAAACCATAAGGGTTGCCAATTGCCATAACGACATCGCCGACTTTAATCGCGTCAGAGTCTGCTGTTTTGATAGCCGAGAGACCTGTTAGCTCCGTTTTAAGCAGAGCGAGATCAGTGTCTGCGTCAATGCCGACTACCGAAGCACTGGCTCGCCGACCGTCAGAGAGAAGTATTTGTATCGATTGTGCACCGTCGATTACGTGTTGGTTTGTAATGATGTGACCGTCCTGGCTCATGATCACGCCGGACCCTAGGGAGCGTTCAACACGAGGCTGACGCTCTCCGCGGTTGGTGTAGCGACGAAGCAGTGGCGCATTGAAGACAGGAGTCTTTTCGGCAACCAGTTTTGCAGTGTAAATGTTCACGACGGATGGCGTCGCAACGGCAACTGCATCACTGTAGGAAGCGGGTCCTTGCCTATCGCCCGGAAGCTCCAGCCACTCTAGGTTAAGCAAAATGACAGCGGCTAACACGCCCACAAGCGCAGGCCAAACTAACTGTGCAAACCACTCCCGCACGCTTAAGCTCCTCTTATTTTCCTCACTAGTGTAAATGAAAGTCAGCGTATAATGTCGATTCACGCCAGTGGATTGAGGGTTTGAATGTGACAGCTGATAGAGATCAAGTGAAACAGGCGTTGGATGCCGAGCTGAACAGCGCCGCGTTTGTCGACTATTGTCCAAACGGCTTGCAAGTTGAGGGACGTACTACTATCTCGCGTCTCGTCTCGGGTGTCACCGCATCACAGGCACTCATTGATAGGGCAATCGAGCTAAACGCCGACGCCGTACTTGTGCATCATGGGTATTTTTGGCGTGGTGAAGATCCCTGCTTGGTAGGGATGAAAGGGCGTCGAATACGGACATTGATTCAGGCGGAGGTCAATCTTTTTGCCTATCATTTGCCCTTAGATAATCACGCTACGCTCGGTAACAATGCAGGTTTGGGACGCGCATTGGCAATGCCCTCGTGGCGCAGCTTAAAGGCGACTGACGTGAGCTACCCGGTTTTCACGGGCCAGTATGAAAAGAGCCGGTCGCTCTCGGACATTAGAGCCCAGCTATCACGTTGCCTTGACCGATCCGTTGTAAGGGTGGGGGATGACAGCAAGTCGATCACCTCGGTAGCCTGGTGTACGGGTGGCGGGCAAAGCTATATTGATGACGCTGCCGACGCGGGCGTTGACTTGTTCATCACAGGCGAAATGTCTGAGCAAACTATTCATGTGGCGCGTGAGCGCGACATTGCATTCATCGCGGCCGGTCACCACGCTACGGAGCGATTCGGCGTGCAGTCTGTCGGTAATTGGCTCGCTAAGACCTTTGGCATCGATCACGAGTTTGTCGATATTTACAGCCCAGCTTGACATTTTGTGGGCAACAAGAAGCTGTGTAATGACCACTCAACCGCACCTACGCGGAGTGGCTTATCCGACGTTCGGTTTAAACGCTCTTTCTAGGCCAAATTCTTCCGACAGTTGGCCTGCCTCGTCGGGGTTTTTCTTTGGCGCGTAATCCAGTGGTTGGGCAGGATCAACGAGATGGTCAGCCAAATCGAAGGCACTGCCTACGAGCTTCGTATCATCAAGTTGGCTCGCAACGTCGGCATCGCACAATTCCTGTGCTCCCGAGGCAATGTGCGTGTAGATAGACCGATAGTCATCCTGCATGCGATGAAGTAATTGCGCAGTGTTAGCAAAATGACTTGTTACCGATTGCTCGTAACTGCGGTGCGCCGCTTTAGCGGCCTCAACTTCATCACGAAGTTCATTGATCACGTCGTCACTGTTGTCTTTTCGTTGTGTCGCCGCCCACCAGCCCGCAGCTAAACCCACGGCAAATCCGACCAGCAGAAAGTAGCCCAAGGTAGTTGCCGTCGTTTCCATCACTATCCCCCATCTGAAGTGACTTTTACTTTACCTCAATGGTGCATGGTTGTTGCGCGCTTAGCCAGTGAAAATAGTCGTCATCCTAAACCGATTCTTGTCGTATATAACAGCAGGCGATAGAGTCGCGCCTCTTATCCTCATGCTAACAAAGAAACTGCTTCCATGACGCCTACGCCCCAAGAACGCTACCGATCAGATCTCGCTGCTGGCGTCATCGTGGCGGACGAGGCCCAAGCGCAAGCGGTCGATGCGTTACAAGATGTCTTTGACCGGCTAAATCAGCGACGCACAGAGAAAAAATCATTCATCGCTAAGCTGTTTGACAATAAGGCAAAGGCGTCCGTTCAAGGTCTTTACATGTGGGGCGGCGTCGGGCGTGGCAAAACGTATCTGATGGACTCCTTCTATGACGCGCTTGATTTCAAACAGAAGTCTCGAATGCACTTCAATCGATTTATGCAGCGTGTTCACGCTGATCTAACCGATTTGTCTGGCGAGAAAAACCCATTGGATATTGTGGCTGACCGAATTGCCAGTGAGACCCTTGTTCTGTGCTTCGATGAGTTTTATGTCAGTGATATTGGTGATGCCATGTTACTCGGAGGCCTAATGCAAAAGCTTTTCGATCGCGGTATTTGTTTGGTCGCAACGTCTAACATCGCGCCTCAAGGGTTGTATGAAAATGGATTGCAGAGAGCACGCTTTATACCCGCGATTAAGGCGGTAGAGGCCAACACGCGCGTTCTCAATGTCGACAGTGGGATCGATTACCGGCTGAGAGTTTTGAGCCAGTCGGAACTTTATTTTGTCAGGACTCATGAGCCTATGTCACAAGAAGCGTCTGAGATACTTCAGAGGCTTTTTTCGGATTTAAGCGGCGGTAAGCAACCAGAACCCAGCGCGCTTATTGTTAATCATCGCACTTTACAAGCGCTGGGGGTGTCGGAAGGGGTCTTGCTCGCAGATTTTAAGACGCTTTGCCTCGAGCCGCGCTCCGCCGCTGACTACACTCAGCTGGCAAAGGAGTTTCATTCCGTTCTGATCGATAACGTGCCGGAACTTGCTCCGGAGATAGAGGATGGCGCTCGTCGATTTATAACGCTTATCGACGAGTTTTATGATCGAAATATTAAAGTTGCTCTGGTGGCTGAGCGACCTATGGCGAGCCTATATTCGGGGAAGAAGCTCGGTTTTGAGTTCCAGCGCACACTGTCTCGACTGATTGAGATGCAATCTGTGGAATATTTGGGCCGAGAACATCTACCTTAACGTTGCTTTTCTATTGAAAGCCGGAGCTCGCTACTGTAATCTCCGCGCTCCCTTAAATCAGGCCTAGTGGGCGATTGCATGAAAACTTACAGTGCGAAAGCAGACGACGTAAATCACGATTGGTACGTTGTAGACGCAGAAAACAAGACTCTTGGGCGTTTGGCGGTTGAGATAGCGCATCGTCTGCGTGGTAAGCATAAGCCTGAGTACACGCCTCACATGGATATGGGTGACTATATCGTGGTTGTAAATTGCGAGAAAATTCGCGTTACCGGCGCTAAGTCAACGGACAAGATGTATCACCATCACACCGGTTACCCCGGTGGATTAAAGTCGTTTAGTTTTGAGAAGCTCATTGATCGCGCGCCAGAGCGAGTCCTTCAGCGAGCGGTAAAAGGCATGTTGCCACGCAACCCCTTGGGTCGTGCCATGTTCAAAAAATTGAAAGTTTATTCAGGGCCTTCGCACCCACACACGGCTCAGCAGCCTCAGACGCTGACAGTTTAAGGATTTCATAATGGCAGTTGCACAGTATTACGGCACCGGTCGACGCAAGACATCAACAGCTCGTGTCTTCCTGAAGGGTGGTAACGGAAGCATCACAATCAATGGTCGCGGTATTGATGAATACTTCGGTCGCGAAGTTGCGCGAATGATCGTGCGGCAGCCGCTCGAACTGACTGAAACAGCGGAAAAATTCGACGCGAACATCACGGTTGCCGGTGGCGGTAGTTTTGGCCAGGCAGGTGCGATTCGTCACGGATTGACACGTGCATTGCTCGAGTACGATGAGTCACTTCGCGCTACGCTCCGCGCTGCTGGGTTTGTGACGCGCGATGCGCGTGAAGTCGAGCGAAAGAAAGTAGGTCTTCGCAAAGCACGTCGTCGTCCGCAGTTCTCAAAGCGCTAAATTTCTTGTTGGCGGCGGTCGCTGTCACGTTACTGAACAAATTTTGACTATTAGCAGGCCATTTATGGCCTGCCTCGCCTTGCTGTGCGTCATGCCGACCATTAAACTTTCGCGGCTTAAAATGTATATACGGCAGTGAAACAGCGCTGCCAACAATATAACCAAGATCGGAGATAACCGAATGAGTGAAGTTGAGGCAGGTCAGACAGCCGACGCTGGCAGCGCATCAGACCAAACACGACGCCGATTTTTAACCGCGGCGACCTCTGCAGTCAGCGCTGCGGGTGTCGTCGGGGTCGCAGTGCCCTTCATGGCGTCATGGAATCCGTCAGAGAAAGCAAAGGCGGCCGGTGCGCCTGTCAAGGCAGACATAAGCAAGATCCAGCCGGGTCAGATGGTTGTGGTGGAATGGCGCGGAAAGCCCGTGTACGTGCTTCGCCGCACACCAGAGCAACTTGCCGGCCTTACCAGCCTCGACGGCAACCTGAAAGATCCAAATTCCGATACGTCAGACCAGCCAGCCTACATTAACGGTGTCCCACGATCACTCAATGAGGAGTACCTCGTTGTCGTTGGGCTTTGCACGCACTTAGGGTGCGCACCGAAGTTTCGACCTGAGGTGGGTGCCGCTGATTTGGGCGGCGATAGCTGGCAAGGTGGCTTCTTTTGCCCCTGCCATGGTTCAAAGTTCGATTTGGCAGGACGCGTCTACAAGGGCGTTCCGGCTGCCGATAATCTGATGGTTCCACCTTACTCATTCGAAGGCGATAACGTGCTCGTTATCGGCGTTGACGCGGAGGTTGCGTAAATGGAAAAGGCATTGACAGGATTGGTTTCGTGGGTTGACGCGCGATTACCCGTAACGCGTGCGTGGGACACGCACATGGGTAAATACTATGCGCCTAAGAACTTCAACCTCTGGTATTTCTTCGGCGTCTTCTCATTACTCGTATTGGTGAATCAGTTGCTCACGGGTATTTGGCTCACAATGAGCTACACACCGAGCGCTGAAGAAGCTTTTGCGTCGGTCGAATACATCATGCGTGACGTGGAGTATGGGTGGCTGTTGCGATACATGCACTCAACGGGAGCGTCTGCGTTTTTCATTGTGATTTACCTGCATATGTTCCGCGCCATGATGTACGGTTCGTATCAAAAGCCCCGAGAACTCATCTGGATCTTCGGTATGCTGATCTTCGTAGTACTCATGGCGGAGGCCTTTGTTGGCTACGTGCTCCCGTGGGGACAGATGTCTTACTGGGGAGCACAAGTCATCATCTCATTGTTCGGGGCGATCCCGGTGGTGGGTGAGGACATCACAACGTGGATCCGTGGCGATTATTTGCTCTCTGGCATAACCCTCAATCGATTCTTTGCCTTGCACGTGGTGGCGTTGCCTATCGTGTTGCTCGCGTTGGTCGTACTACACATCCTGGCGCTGCACGAGGTGGGTTCCAATAACCCTGATGGCGTCGAGATTAAGAAGCACAAGGACGAAAACGGCATCCCGCTGGATGGCATCAGATTCCACCCGTACTACTCGGTGCACGACATTCAAGGTATTGCTGTCTTCTTGTTCTTTTTCTGCGGCATTATCTTCTTCGCACCAGAAATGGGCGGGTACTTCTTAGAGCTGGCGAATTTCGAAGAAGCGGATGCGCTTAAGACCCCAGCTCACATTGCGCCTGTGTGGTATTACACGCCTTACTATTCGGTACTGAGAGCAGTACCCGATAAGTTTTGGGGTTTCATCGCGTTTGCGGCGTCCGTAGCGATTCCTTTCGCGTTGCCTTGGATTGATCGGAACCCTGTCCGCTCGTGGCGTTACCGCGGCATGCTCAATCGTGTAATGCTTCTCGGCTTTGTCATCTGCTTCATTATTCTCGGTGTCTTGGGTGTTAAAGCGCCGACAGAAAGCCGAACACTGCTCGCCCAAATTTGCACCATTTATTACTTTGCCTTCTTCCTCGGCATGTACTGGTGGTCGACTTGGGACAAGACCAAAGAGGTCCCAGACCGCATCACAATGGACGGGGGTATGGGCATTGGTAAAAATATAGCTAGCTTGGCGATCATTGCCGTTCTCACCTGGTTGCCGCTCAAGGCCGTCGGTGCGGAGTCAGCCTATGACTGCGGGAGCATTCCTTGCGATGAATTTGTTGCCGACGCCAGTGACACGGGCTCCTTGCAGCACGGTGCTGCACTCTATGCAAACTACTGCGCTGGATGTCACTCGTTGCAGTACTCTCGACACAATCGCGTGGCAAAAGACTTAGGCATTCCAGAAGATCTTTACCGAGAGCACCTCTTACTTGATCCAAACCAAAAAATTGGCTCGCTGATGGATATCAGCATGGATAAAGACGTTGCAAAAGGCTGGTTTGGCGCGGCCCCACCCGACCTCACACTGATCTCACGCGCGAAAAAGCCTGAGTATCTCTACACCTACCTTCGCACCTTTTATCAGGACGACTCTCGCCCGTATGGTGTGAACAACCTGGTTTATCCAAATGTCGGCATGCCTCATGTATTACTTGAACTGCAAGGATTGCCGCAGTGTGTAAATGCAGACAGCGATCATTCTGATGCGGGTCATTGCGACTCACTGGAAGTGGCAGCTGCGGGGATTATGTCAACGGCTGAGTTCGATGGTGCTATGTACGACCTCGTCAATTTCCTCGCATACACGGCAGAGCCCTACAAGCAGACGCGAGTAGAGATCGGCAAGAAGGTCATGCTTTTCTTGGCCATTTTCTTCATTATTGCGTGGGCACTTAACCGCGAGTATTGGAAAGACGTGCACTAAGTAGCCTTCAAGGGCATAATTCATAAAGGCGGGGCATTGCTCCGCCTTTATTACATTCTAATCCCGCCCGGAGTTCTCCATGAAGGTAACCGACGACGCAGCAGCAGCGGTTTCAAAACGCTCTGCTATGACCCTGTTCTCAGATAGCACGAGCCACTACAGCCACCGCGTGCGGATTGTTTTGGCTGAAAAAGGCGTTTCAGTGGATCTGGTTGAGGGTGTGGACGGAGTGCCTGTACCAGAATTGGGCGATCTGAATCCTTACAACACGATGCCAACGCTGATTGACCGAGATCTCATCTTGTACGAGTCAAAGGTCATGATGGAGTATCTTGACGAGCGCTTCCCGCACCCACCCTTGTTGCCTGTTTATCCTGTGGCGCGTGCGGAAAGTCGTTTGTTTATGTACCGAGTCGAACGTGATTGGTGTTCTTTAGTGGATACGATTCTTCATTCTTCGGACGCCGGTGCCGTAGCGGTTGCACGAAGAGACTTAGGCGATAGCATGGCGGCGCTTTCGCCTATCTTTGCCGAGAAGCCTTACTTCATGAGTGAGGAATTCACACTTGTAGACTGCTGCATAGCGCCTATTCTATGGCGTCTTCCTGCGTTGGGAGTGGACGTTCGTGCCACGAAGCAAACCAAACCCCTGTTCAACTATATGGACAGCTTATTTGGACGAGAGGCCTTCCAGGAAAGCTTGTCGATTCAAGAACGAGAAATGCGCATCTAATAGGACAAGGGGACTCGATTGACGCCCAGCAAGCCTTACGTTGTCCGTGCTATTTACGATTGGATTGTAGATAACAACTGTACGCCGCATGTGCTCGTTGACGCGGACGTGGAGGGCGTTGTGGTCCCGGTCGACTACGTCAATGAGGGGCAAATCGTCCTGAACATATCACCCACGGCGGTGGTAAGTTTGCATTTGGGAAACGATGTCATTGCCTTCAGTGGCCGCTTTGGTGGTGTGCCCATGGAGGTTTTTCTACCGCTTCCGAGTGTTCTTGGCATATATGCGCGGGAGAACGGGCAAGGTATGATCTTTGACGACGAAAATGAGGCCGACGATAGGACGCCGCCGGAGCCTGATCCAATTTCACCGGCTCCGGGCAATAAGCCTTCGTTAAAGCTCGTTAAGTAACGGCCGATCAGTGGTCAAATAATACACTCTCAATGATCCGGGTCATGGCGATCGCGGTCATGGAGCACAGTGCGAGTCGTACTGCTGCATTTGCCTCTGGGAATGGCAGTGATGGATTAGGACTGCTGGTGCCAATCCAGAAGGATGTCATTTCTCGCTGTGCTAAGGCTGAATGAAGTGAATCGACGCCTGCAGGGGTTAACTGAGAGCCCCACACAACCGCGACATCGCCAGGATGACCGAGTGTACGAATTTCTCTCGCCAGCCACTGAGCGCCCGCGTCGATAGGCTCGGCAGCGCTTGAGGTTAAGGGGATGATGGGAAGATTGGGTCTCTCGCTACCGAGTCCATCCCGAATAAGATGGCAGAAAGTGTTCGCAAGATTGGCATCGATACTTGACCCAATAGAGTAAACCTTTCTCTCGGCCATCATCGCACCCGCAACAGCCGGTGCCGCCGCCTCAGCCATACCGGCTACGGCATCGGCAGCCAAGCTAATGTGCTCGATCTGTTGATGAAAAAACTCGGCGGTTATGTCGAAACTGTTCATAATTTGACTACTCAATAGCGCTAAACGCGGCTTTTAACCACGTCATTTGAACGTGACCACCTAGCTGATCAAACCCGATGATGTCAAAACGGCAGTGCAAATGGCAATACTCGCTGCGCTGGGATCTAAATAGGGCTGCTGTTTGCGCGATTCGTTTTTGTTGCCGTCCAGTGACGGCGAATGCTGAGGGGCCGAATTTGCTCGGCGCTCTGTACTTCACTTCGACGAAGATCAGCGTCGGGCCCTCGATAGCCACAAGGTCGAGCTCACCAAACCGGCTTCTTACATTGGTTGCGACGGTAGGGATATTTCTTGTCCAAAGAAACCGAGCCGCACATGTCTCCCAATATTGGCCCGTTTCTCGAATGGTTAAAGCCCCGTATTGTCTAAGGTCTTTACACTACAAGACCGCTCGGGCTTTGCCTCTGGCAATAACGGCCGGCTTTAATCGGCGGTGAACATTACCCATCGTATCGACGCTCAGGTCTCCGGTTTCACCAAAGAGGAGTGTGCCTGTTGTTTCTCTAGCCTGATCGAAATGGTCAATGAGCGCGGCTGCGTCAAGTCCAAGAGCATGAAGCGGTTGAGAGCGTGAGGAATCCGTAGCAAGTGCGCTGGCGGGTAACACAAACTGAATGCCGTTTAAGTCTCGATTGGCAATACCCGACCCGTTTTGGTAAATCGTGGAAGGCGCATAAACCGGTAGTTTACCTGCGTAATGAAAGCGAAGTAGCGGGCGAATTTCGCGTGCCATTTGTGGTGTTGGTGAGAGTAAGACGACGGAGTCGAGATCTGTGCGCCGTCTTGCCTGCGAGTCCACCGGTGCTTCAAAGGCTTTTTCGATCTCTTTGATGCGTGATTCGCTTTGCAGTGTAGCCAAACTGTTTGCAATCGTTTCGTTGTCGCTTAACTCACTCGTCAGAGTCGTCATTGCCGAAATATCGCCGCCCAAGGCACTCCACTGTGTGTTAAAGGCGGAGTGCATACGTTGTCCCCACGCGGAGTCTGGCGCAATAACCATTGGTTGGCGTAGACCCGCTTGCCAAATGAGCGCCGCTAACTGAATTGCCTCGTCTTCTGGTGCAAGGCTCAGGCTCAAAAGCGGCTTCTTTGCGGAAAAAGACGTGCTTACACCTGTCGCGCCGCGATTGAGTGCCAGTACAGGAATCGGCAAGCTCTCAAGGGCCTGAAGTTCGGCCACGCGCCCCTTGGTCAATGGACCGATAACGAAATCAGCGCCACGTTCAAGGGCACTCAAATAGGCGGCGCGACCACTCGATGCGAGCTCGGTATCAACGGTAATGAGCTGTGGGCGAAGTGCAGCATCTCTGTAGCTGTCAAAGAAGCCCTCTGTGACGCCCTGTAAAACACGCTCTCCCGCATCCTTTAGGCGTCCGCTCAACGGCAAAAGGACTGCCACGCGGGCTGGTAAGTCGTTGTTTAGCCAGGTAGGCAGACCTGCGGGTAGGTCGAGTAAACCGTTCGGTAGTCGAGGATGTTGTTGACGCCATTCCATCACTTCCTGTCGACCTTGTCGGTAGGCGCGATTTAGAGCGAGCCAGGCTGCCCAATCACTCCGAGGCTCGGCTTTACGAAGTTCGGCAGCAATTTTCTGCTCCGATGCGGTGGATAGAAAATTAAAAACATCTGAATATGTGGCCGAGTCTTGACCTTGATATCCGAGCTGTAGTCGCTCGAGCGCGATCTTAGCCGCCGCGACGGCGTTACCTGTTTCCAGCGCGCGTCGCTGCCGTTCCGCAAGCAGTAGATCGAGCCCATCATCGCTGTTAACAAATATCTTAGCCAGTTCGTTATCCGCAGTGATCGTGTCACCCTCAAGCCAAAACAGCTGTGAGCGAATAAATCGCTCGGTATTCGGAGAGAGTAGGCCTGCCTCGAGTGATTCCAGTTCAGCCAGTGCGAACAACCAACCTTTTTCCGCGGCGATTTTTTGTGACCACAGGACGGCATCTCGATTGAGTGTGGGGTCGTCCGTATCGATAGATTCTCGCTGCGCCACTGCGGATACGGGGTACTCGTATATATTGGTTACACCACTTGGGGCGTTGGATGGCGCGGGGGTTGTACAAGCGGTGATGCCAAAAACCATAAAGCCGACCAGAACCCATTTGTGCAGTTCAGGCAATAAACTGACATCATGGGCGATGGACTTAGCGGGAGTTAGGGAAGGTATGGCCATAGTCCTCGATTGTACGGAGAGAATGAAGAATTGAAAGCTGCGTTATACATTGTGCCGACACCGATTGGGAATATTGGCGACATAACACTCCGAGCGCTTGAGACACTCAAGGCGGTAGATCTGATTGCGGCGGAGGACACTCGTCACTCCCGCACGCTCATGACGCACTACGACATTTCCACGCCGCTTGTGAGTTTTCACGAGCACAGCGAAAACCGTGTTGTAGAGCAACTGGCCGACAGGGTGGAAGGCGGTGAGTCCATAGCGCTCATCAGTGATGCGGGCACGCCTCTTGTATCGGATCCTGGTTATGCCCTTGTCAGAGGAGTACAGGCCAGAGGGCTCACCGTGATTCCACTGCCCGGTGCCTGTGCGGCCATTACTGCGCTGAGTGCGGCAGGGCTTCCCACCCATCACTTTCATTTTGAGGGTTTTCTTCCGGCTAAGCAGGTGGCGAGAGTCAAGCGACTCGAAGCCATCAAGAGCCTAAATACCACCGTTATTTTTTACGAAGCCCCTCACAGGATTGTTGATCTCATAACCGATATGCTCGGCGTATTCGGTGTTGATCACGAAATTTGTTTGGCGAGAGAGCTCACAAAAACATTCGAAACCATCCGTCGAGCGTCATTAGGGGATATTCGCGAGTGGGTGTTGAACGACGCTAACCAGCAAAAGGGGGAGTTTGTGGTTGTCTCGGGACTGGCCGTTCAAACGACGACGCTAGGTGCCGATGGGAAGCTGCTATTAGAGCGTTTAGCCTCAGAGTTGCCACCGCGTAAGGCGGCGCAAATCGTCGCAGACCACTATGGGTTGAAATCGAGAGACCTTTATCAGCAGCTTATTGCTGACTGAGCGGGTAATCATTGAGCGATAAACCGGTCGGTGCTATGGTCGCCCCGAGTCAGTTAGGCGGTCGCTGTACGTAACGTGCAGAGGAAAGTCCGGGCTCCAATGGGTCAGAGCGCCAGGTAACGCCTGGGGAGTGTGAGCTCACGGAAAGTGCAGCAGAAAGGAAACCGCCACTGTGCAAGCGGTGGTAAGGGTGAAAAGGTGCGGTAAGAGCGCACCGCGCGGCTGGTAACAGGCGTG
>JBELJN010000004.1:48589-73589 GCA_042090345.1 Halieaceae bacterium
AGCAAGACCAAATAGGGATCCGTATGCCGTGACCCTCGGCGGATCCGGGTAGGTTGCTACAGGCGTCTGGTGACAGGCGTCGCAGATGAATGACCGTTCTCGACAGAACCCGGCTTATCGACTGACTCGCTATGCACCCTCTAGCTTCCTAGGAAGTTAGAGGGTGCTCCTTTATAATAAATTCGCATATAAAATTATATTTTTATCTCTCTATTAACCCCTTTTAGAGATTATCTCTTGGTAGCCTTTCTAACGAGCTGAGTTATTTCCTAATTTACCGGCGCCCTACACTGCAATTTCTCCCTAAATTGATCACCCGTCGTGCGTCTATAAGGCCCTGAATTTACGGGATTTTTTTATCTCGTCGCATTGACCCATCCAGATTGCATTGCTACAGTGGTGATTAGTGGGAAAAAGTGGGTAATTGGGGAATTCATCTGCTTTTTTAGAGGCGACATGGGGAGTTTGTGGTGTTCAGGGGAGTACAGCACATCAATCTGGATGCGAAAGGGCGATTATCTGTCCCTGCCCGTCAGCGCGAGTCGCTCCTCGATATCAGTGCGGGCTCTTTGGTCGTTACCATTGATACCCAGTCTTCCTGTCTAGTGATGTATCCGCTCAAAGAATGGGAGCGCATAGAGCGTGACGTTCAGGATCTTCCTACATTAAATCCAGCGGTCCGTCGGTTTCAGCGATTGGTTTTGGGCTATGCCAGCGATCTCGATCTTGATTCCAATGGCCGCGTGTTGCTTCCCGGTGCGCTGCGAGAATATGCGCAACTAGAAAAGCGTGTTGTCTTGGTGGGTCAGGGTAATAAGCTGGAGTTGTGGTCTGAGACGCTTTGGGATGCGGAGTGCGAGGCCGCACTGGCTGCTGATGGCGGCGACTTGCCTGATGAATTAATGGGGCTGAAGCTTTGACGCAGGCGGAGCATGTATCGGTACTTTTAGCGGAGTCTGTCTCCGCTTTGTCGGTGCGGGCAGACGGCTCTTATCTCGATGGTACGTTTGGACGAGGTGGTCACTCGAGGGAAATATTGTCTCGCCTATCGCCCAGCGGAAAGCTTATTGCAGTGGATAAGGATCCGGCTGCTGAGGCGTCCGCACTGTCGCTGGCTAACGATCCGAGGTTTCAGTTCGAGCCAGGCAGCTTCGCTGATATCCCTCGTATCGTGACGGATAACTCGCTAGACGGAATATTGCTTGATCTGGGTGTCTCTTCACCGCAATTGGATGACGCACAACGCGGCTTTGGCTTTAGTGGTGATGGGCCACTTGATATGCGAATGGATACGCGCACAGGAATGACCGCTGCACAATGGCTGGCGTCTGCCCCTGAGCAGGATATTGCAGACGTAATTAAAACCTACGGTGAGGAGCGCTTTGGGAAGCGCATGGCGGCGGCCATCGTGCGGGTAAGGGCAGAGACCCCGATTACGGGTACACTTCAGCTAGCCAATATCATTGCCGAGGCGAACCCTAAATGGGAGCCACATAAGCATCCTGCAACGCGCGCTTTTCAGGCGATTCGCATTTTCATTAATCGAGAGCTCGAGGACCTGGAGCTCGCGCTTGAGTGCATGGTCGATAAGCTGGTAGTTGGCGGTCGGCTAGTAGTGATTAGTTTTCACTCGCTCGAGGATCGCATCGTGAAACGATTTATGAGGGATCAGGCGCGAGGCATTCAGCTGCCTCGTCACGTACCTGTGGTTGACAGCGATGCAGGGAAAACGCTGAATTTGGTCGGTAAGGCGATGAAGCCCAGCAATGAAGAGATCGCTAGAAACCCTCGATCTCGATCCGCTGTCATGCGCATTGCGGAGCGACGATAGTGATAGCCGGTTTCCTTGCTTCTCGTTTCGCCTTGCCCGTGGTGTTCGGACTCTGCCTTGGTAGTGCCTTGATGGTGGTAAATGAAACACACCAAACGCGCTTGCTCTTCGCCGAGCTTCAAGGGCTTGAGAGTGAGCGATGGCTGCTGCAAGAAAACTACAGTCGGCTGGTTCTTGAGTATTCAACGCTCAGCGCGCCGCACCGCATCAGTGAACTCTCAGAGACTGAGCTTTCGATGACACCGCCCGATACGGGTGCGATAAAGGTGGTTGCAGAGTGAGCGCCACGCCAGCCAAGCCATTTAGCTATCGGTGGCGAGTCCTCTTCGTCACAGCACTGCTCACAGGCCTTTTTGGCATGTTGATTTTTCGACTCGTTCAACTTCAGGTCGGGGCGAGCCAGTACGGTAATGACTTTTTAAAGCGCCAAGGCGATTTGCGTGCCGTCCGATCGGCTGAAATTCCGGCCTATCGCGGACTCATTACTGATCGCCGAGGTGCACCACTTGCCGTTTCCACCCCTGTTGTAACCCTATGGGCGAACCCGCAGCAGCTCATCGGTAGTGGCAAGGAATCCCAGCTCGCTCAGTTGCTAAACCTTCCGGTCGATGGTTTTTTGGCAAAACTCGAGCGCTACCGAAAGAAGCAGTTCATGTATCTGTCTCGGCACCAAACGCCGACCGTTGCGCGCGCCGTGCTGTCATCGGGTATCCCTGGAATTTACGGTCAGCGCGAATATCGACGGTTTTATCCTGCAGGCGAGGTTGTCTCTCAGTTAGTGGGTACGACAAATATCGACGGCGAGGGCGCATCTGGTTTGGAGATGCGGTTTGACGAGAGCCTCCAAGGGGCTCCGGGTAAGAAGCGTTTCATAAAAGATCTGCATGGCGATGCCATCCGAGACATAGGCGTTGTAAGAGAGGCTGCTGACGGCGAGAGTCTACAACTCAGTATAGATCTGCGATTGCAACACGCTCAGCATCGAGAGTTGCATCGCGCAATGAAGGAAACAGGAGCGGCGGCCGCCTCAGCGGTCACGCTCGACGCTCGTACGGGTGAAATTCTGGCGATGACAAACTTGCCTTCATTCAATCCGAATAAACGAGGTCAGTTGAATCTCGCAGCGATGCGTAATCGAGTTGTTACCGACGTTTATGAGCCGGGCTCAACTGTGAAGCCGCTGACGCTGGTCGCGGCGCTGGAAAGCGGTGAATTTGATATCGATACGGTTATCGATACGTCGCCTGGCCGTATCAAAGTGGGCGGTAAAGTGCTTCCAGATCCCCGCAATTATGGCGCTATTACGGTATCTCGGGTTATCGAAAAATCGAGTCAGGTGGGTGTGACAAAGATGGCGCAGACTATCGGTCACGAGAGCATCATTGATGTGTTTCAGCGATTGGGTCTGGGGCAGGTCACCGGCGCAGAATTTCCCGGTGAGCGATCGGGCCGCTTACCTGATCACGATTTTTGGAGTGAAATTGATCAGGTGACGCCTGCATTTGGCTACGGTTTATTGGTGACGCCGCTCCAGCTTGCGCACGCTTACAGCGTCTTTGCAAACGAAGGGCGGCTTGTTCCGCTCACGTTACTCGCAACGAGCGACACACATTCTTCCGGGCAGCAGGTGATCTCGCCCGACATTGCGAGCAAGGTCATCACGGTGCTTCATCGGGTAACGGGTGAAGAGGGTACGGCCAAGCGGGCCAGTGTCCCTGGCTTCAATGTAGGCGGTAAGACCGGAACCGTTCACAAGGTGGGAAGTGCTGGCTATCTTGATGATCGCTACGTCGCTTTATTCGTCGGCGTATCACCGATTGAGTCGCCTCGTTACGTAACCGTTGTTGTAATTGACGAACCCGAAGGTGATATCTACGGTGGCGGCGCGGCCGCGGCGCCCGTTTACTCTCGCATAACACAGGAAGTTCTCCGTATCCGAAATGCGGTCCCGGATACGACACAGGACGACGCTAATTTGTCCTTATTCGTGAGTACAGCAGGTGGTGCGGGTGCCTAGCATGTCACTATCTGAGCTGGCTCGTGGATTGGCCGATATCCCATCCTCGTTGGCAGCAGCGTCTATATACGATATTACGCTGGATAGTCGTCAAGTTACTACTGGCGCGGGTTTTATTGCCATCCAGGGCGCTCAAACTGACGGGCGGCGATTTATTCCCGATGCACTCGAGAGAGGTGCTGCCGTGGTTCTCGCAGAGCCGTTTGAGGCGGTTGACCTCGGACCCCGTGTGGTGAAGGTGCCCGATCTAAAATCGCATCTTGGTGAGTTAGCAAAGCGTTTTTACGCCGATCCTTCAGCCCAGTTGGCACTACTGGCGGTAACGGGTACGAATGGAAAAACCAGTATTAGCGACTACATAGGACAGTTACTTCGCCTTCTTGGGGAGTCGGCTGGCACGATCGGGACGCTGGGTGCGCGCCTTCGCTCGGGCGAGGCTGTAGAGAGTCAGAATACAACGCCAGATGTAATCTCACTCAATAGACAGCTCGCTGATTGGGTGGATCAGGGTGTCCGCTTCGTAGCGCTAGAGGCGTCGAGTCATGCGCTAGAGCAAAGCCGTCTGGATGGCCTGACTGTTCATACAGGGGTCTTTAGTAATTTGACCCGTGACCACCTCGATTATCACGGTAATCTCGACAGTTATCGAAACGCAAAGCTCCGCCTCTTTACTGATTTCACTCCAGATCGTGTGATTTACAACGCGGATGATCCTTCAACCCGGGGCGCACGAGAGGCTTCTGCAAATCCGGCGCTTGGGGTGTCGCTGGTGAATGCCAGCGCCGACGTTTATGTCAAAGTGCTCGACGAGACACCGACAGGTTTGCGGTTTCAGATTCATTCTCCCTACGGCACCGCAGAGATCGATTCGGCGCTCCATGGTCGGTTTAATGCATTCAATGTTGCGGTCGCTGTCATTGCAGTTACAGGTCTTGGATTCGCTTTCACGCAAGTGGCGAATGCAGCGGAGCATCTGCTACCTGTTGATGGTCGGATGCAAGAGGTCAAAGGTGGTGGTGATCTTCGGGTCGTCGTTGACTACGCCCACACCCCTGATGCACTCGCCAGTGCGCTCGGGGCGCTAAAGCCATCGTGCGCAGGCATGCTTTGGGTCGTATTTGGTTGTGGTGGTGATCGTGATGTAGGTAAGCGCCCCGAAATGGGGAAAATCGCAACGTCATTGGCGGATCAGCTCATCGTCACCAATGACAATCCCAGATCTGAGGCGCCCGATGCCATAGCCAACGACATACTGCGGGGTGTCGGCACGTCCGCATGTCATGTTGAGCTCGATCGAAGTGAGGCCATTCGGTATGCAGTGCTCAACGCGCAACCGGGCGATACGGTGCTCGTCGCTGGTAAAGGACATGAGAGCTATCAGTTGGTTGGGGACAAGAAGCTCGATTTTTCTGATGTCGACTGCGCGGCGCAGGCCCTGCGAGAACGTGAGGTGGCCTATGCGTGACCTTCATCTCTCTCATTTAGCCAAGAGTCTCGGTGTTGACTACCAAAATGGGGATGCAGTCTTAAGCGGCCTTGCGATCGACAGCCGTGCAGTGAAGCCGGGAGACCTTTTCGTTGCGATTATTGGAGACCGAGTCGATGGGCATGACTTCATTGAAAGTGCGTTAGCAAATGGCGCGGTCGCTGTTGCCTGCGCGCGACCGATCGACACCCCTGTGCCCTCTATTCAAATAGCCGATTCAAATCAGGTGTGCGCGAGCTTTGGCCGTCTGATGAGAGCGGACTTTGATGGCGTAGTGATTGGGATCACCGGCAGCGCCGGCAAGACCACCGCAAAGTCGTTCCTTGAGTCTATTTGCTCTGGTGCGGGCTCAACGGTTGCGACCTCGGGCAACCAGAATAACGAGCTTGGTGTTCCTTTGACCCTGGCAAGGCTTTCAGAGAATCCCGAGTTTGCAGTCGTTGAAATGGGTGCATCGCGAAAAGGTGACATTGCTTACTTAAAGTCGATGGCCGCGCCGCAGATCGCGGTGCTTCTCAATGCACTTGAGGCTCATGTGGGTCGTTTCGGCAGCTTGGATACGATTGTCGAGACGAAAGGCGAGATTCTAGACAATCTCACTGAGGCTGATACCGCGGTACTGAATGCAGATCAGTTGCACTACGCTTCTTGGCGAAAGCGCGCTGCGCCGGCAAAGATTATTGCGTTTGGTGAAGACAGCTCGGCGGATGTTCGACTTCTAGACACGGTAGATCACGGGCTAGATGGATCGGATATCACGGTCGATATGTTGGGTACCCGCGTTGCTTTGCGCCTCTCGATTCCGGGAAAGGCGGGTGTGACTAATGCACTTGCTGCTATGGCAGCCGCTGCCGCGCTAGACATCGACCCAGACGTCATTGCTCAGGGTATCGAGGCCCTATCGCCGGTAGAGGGGAGAGGGAATACCATTCAGCTCGATAGGGGCATCCGCCTTATTAACGACTGTTACAACGCAAGCCCGTCAAGCGTAATGGCAGCACTCGATACACTCAATAAGGCTCGCCCACCGCGCACAGCCGTGTTAGCCGACATGCTGGAGCTTGGCGATGACGGACCTCGCTACCACCGCGAGGTGGGCAAGCATCTCTCGAATTTGGGTATCGAGCGGGTTATCGCCGTAGGTGAGCTGTCTGCTCATATTAAAGACAGCTGTAGCGTTCAAGCCCTGCATTTTTCCGACACCAATGAATTATTAGCTGATTGCCCTGACTTCTTTCAGGACGAGACGATTCTGGTCAAAGGGTCTCGCGGGATGCAGCTAGATCGGTTTGTGACTTCAATGACATCATCTTTGGGAGATGCGAAGTGTTAACTTGGCTCGCACAACAGTTGGCGGCGTGGGAATCTGCGTTCTCTGTTTTTCAATACATCACGTTGCGCGGTATCTTGTCGGCTATGACGGCCTTGGTGATCTCCACTGTGGTGGGTCCTCGAATGATTCGATGGCTTCAGGAGATGCAGATTGGTCAAGCTGTTCGCGTTGACGGTCCTCAATCCCATTTGAGTAAAGCCGGAACGCCTACGATGGGTGGCGCGCTCATCATTGTAGCCATTGCCTCTGGTACGTTGCTATGGGGCGACTTATCCAGCAAGTATCTCTGGGTCGCTTTGTTGACTACGGTCTTGTTTGGCGCGATCGGATGGGTTGACGACTACCGTAAGGTCGTTGAAAAAGACTCCCGCGGTTTACCCGCACGCTGGAAATATTTTTGGCAGTCAGTGGTCGGGCTCGGTGCGGTTAGCTACCTGTTTGCAACGTCAACCCAAGCCCCTGAATTGACCCTATATCTCCCCTTTTTAAAGGACTTCGCTTTGTTGATGGGGATCCTTTTTATTCCCTGGGCCTATTTAGTGGTTGTGGGCGCGAGTAATGCGGTCAATTTGACCGATGGACTCGACGGACTCGCTATTTTGCCCACCGTTATGGTTGCGGTTGGTTTAGGCATGATTTCGTATGTCACCGGTCGTGTGGACTTTGCCGCCTACCTCAATATTGCCTATATCGCAGGTGCGGGTGAGATGGTCGTTTTCTGTGGTGCCATCGCAGGGGCGGGGCTGGGCTTTTTGTGGTTTAACACCTATCCAGCGATGGTCTTCATGGGCGATGTAGGTGCGCTCGCACTCGGTGCGGCACTTGGCATTGTCGCGGTCATTATCCGCCAGGAATTGGTGCTCTTTATCATGGGCGGTGTGTTTGTCATTGAAACGCTGTCGGTCATTATTCAGGTCGCCTCCTTTAAGCTACGCGGCAAGCGTGTCTTTAAGATGGCGCCCATTCATCATCACTTTGAACTCTCCGGTTGGCCTGAGCCTCGTGTCATTGTCCGTTTTTGGATCATTACAGCGATGCTCGTCCTGTTCGGATTGGCGACGTTGAAGTTGAGGTAGGAATGAATGATGCCTGAGCTTATCTCCAGTTCGATTCGACGTGGCATTCTCGGTATGGGACATACCGGGCGATCCGTTGCGCGTTTCTGGGCGGCACAGGGCATACCGTTTATCGCGATGGATACGCGCGCTGAAATCGGTGACGATCTCACATTACGTCGTGAGCTTGTGGGTATCGAATCGCATTTTGGCGAGATCAGCGAGGCCGTGCTCCGGCAGGTGGACCTCCTCGTGGTCTCACCGGGTATTGCAATGGATTCAGAGGTGATTGGTTTGGCCCAGTCGCTGAATATTGAGGTGCGCGGCGACATCGATTTATTTGTAAGCGAAGCGCAGGCCCCTGTAATTGGCATTACGGGCTCCAATGGGAAGTCCTCGGTGACAACCTTTGTTGGCCAGTTGCTGACCGCGAGTGGTCTGACTGTTTCGGTGGGTGGGAACTTGGGAACTCCGGCTCTCGACCTGCTTAACGATGAGGTCGACGTCTTCGTCCTCGAGTTATCGTCTTTCCAGCTTGAGCGCGCGGGTGACTTAAATCTCGCCGTAGCTGCCGTGCTCAATCTTTCGCCAGATCATCTGGACCGCCATCACACGATGCCCTTGTATCACCTCGCAAAGCACCGAATCTTTGCGGGCGCTCAGCACGTGGTAGCGAATTATCGAGATGCCCTGACACAGCCTGTCGGTAAGGGCGATGTGCCTTGGACCCTTTGGCGGGACAACGAGCCCGATATGCAGCAGTTAGGGTTGCGCGACCACGAGGGTGCACCTTGGATCTGTTTCGGTTTTCAGCCCCTTTGCCCATTGTCGGAAATCCCCCTAGTTGGTCACCACAATGTAAACAACGTCTTGGCGGCCCTGGCGATTTGCCATGCAATGGGTTTGTCGTATGAAAAGTTGATTGAGGGCGTGAAAAGGCTCAAAGGCCTACCACACCGCTGTGAGTTGATCGCCGCCAAAGGCGGTGTTCGATTCGTCAACGACAGCAAAGGGACTAACGTTGGCGCCACCGTTGCGGCGCTAGAGGGACTGGCGGTCGGTCAGAACATTATTCTAATCGCGGGCGGTGAGGGTAAAGGTCAGGCCTTTGCTCCCCTAACCAAGGCGATATCGCGCTTTGTAAAACACACGGTGTTGATCGGGCGCGATGCAGCGGCGATCGACGATGCGCTTGAGCAAGCGGCGTCCCGCTCGTTTTCTGACAGCATGGAGGCCGCCGTTCGGGCCGCAACCAAGTTGGCAAAGCCCGGTGACACTGTGTTGCTGTCACCTGCGTGTGCGAGCCTGGATATGTACCGAGATTATCAAGAGCGCGGTGAGGCCTTTACGGTCGCGGTGCAGGCTGTCGAGGAGGCGTCCTAATGGCGACCTTGCCTCGTGAAAACTACGCTGGAGCCACCCTCTTCGTATTGACGTTGACCCTAATTTCCATCGGACTTATTGCCATCTCTTCGGCGTCCATCAGTCTGTCGGAAGCAAAGTTCGGTGACGAGTGGCATCACGCGACGCGACATCTTATGTACTTGGGTATCGGCCTCATCCTGGGCGTTGTCGCGTACTTCATTCCTGTTTCCATTTGGCATCAAACCTCGCCCTGGCTCTTAATGCTGGCATTGGCCTTACTCGTGGTTGTTTTGGTGCCGGGCGTCGGGCGTATTGTAAACGGTAGTCAGCGCTGGATTCCTCTTGGGCCACTGACGTTCCAGCCCTCGGAGTTCGCAAAATTCGCCGTAGTCCTGTGGCTTTCGGGCTATATGGTGCGCCATGGCAATGAGCTTCGCACGGTCCTTCGGGGCCTCTTAAAGCCGATAGCGGTGCTAGTGATTTTTGCCGGCTTACTCCTGATGGAGCCTGATTTCGGTGCCACGGTGATCCTGCTAGGAACCGCTTTTGGCATGCTATTTATGGCAGGCGCTCGACTAATCAACGTCTTAGGGCTGGTATCCGCGGCCCTCGCTATCTTGGTGGGAATGATTTTGATGGCACCTTACCGAATGAAGCGCTTGATGGCGTATCAGGACCCTTGGAGTGATCCCTTCGGTAGCGGTTTCCAACTCATTCAGTCGTTGATCGCCTATGGGCGTGGCGAGTGGTTTGGCGTGGGCTTGGGTAACAGCATTCAGAAGTTATTTTACCTTCCCGAGGCCCACACCGACTTTGTCTTTTCAATCTGGGCGGAAGAGACGGGATTAGTCGGTGCTGTTGCGGTCGTTGTGCTCTTCGCCGCATTTGTGGGTCGAATTGTATACATCGGCTACCGCTTTCTCGAGGAGAAACGCGAGTTCGAATCCTATGTCTGCTTTGGTTTTGCACTCATCTTTGCAGGGCAGGCCTTCGTCAATATGGGCGTCAGTTCCGGCTTGCTTCCGACCAAAGGCCTGACGCTTCCGTTCATTAGTTACGGCGGTAACAGCTTATTCGTCAGCTGCATGATGGTAGGTGTATTACTCAAGCTCGAGCGCAGTCGCCCCCATCGGCCTCAACATGCGCAAGCTAGGAGGAAGTCCGCATGACTGCCTCAGCGCACAGTGTGATGATCATGGCGGGTGGCACCGGCGGTCATGTCTATCCAGGTCTTGCCGTAGCGCAATGTCTGCGTGCGAAAGGCTGGGATGTTTCGTGGATAGGTACTGCGCGCGGCTTAGAAGCAACCGTTGTACCGGCGAATAAGATTTCCCTTCATACGCTCAAAACGCTTGGATTACGCGGTAAGGGTGCGATCTCGAGGGTAAAAGGCGTTGCCTCCTTGCTATGGGCCTGCGGGCAAGCGCTTGTCCTGTTACTCCGTCGCCGCCCAAGCATAGTAATCGGTTTTGGTGGGTACGCCGCAGGACCTGCGGGTGCTGTAGCCCGTTTGCTGGGTATCCCGCTATTGATTCACGAACAAAACGCCATCGCGGGGACTACGAACCGCGTCCTTGCTCGCCGAGCCGCTCGCGTTATGGCGGGTTTTGAGGGGGCCTTTAAGACAGATATCGATGTCAACGTGACCGGTAATCCGTTGCGCGATGGATTTTGCAAAGTAGCACACAAAGATTATCCAACGGATTCGTTCGACGCGTTGCGCCCTCTTCGTATCGCCATACTTGGCGGTAGCCAGGGCGCCCTCGCGTTGAATACAGGCTGCCCAGAGGCGTTTGCGCAATTATCGAGCGAGGAATTGGCGTCTATTGAGGTAAGGCATCAGTGTGGGAGTGCGCATGTGGAGGTCACTCAACAAGCATGGGCGCGCATAGGCGTTCATCAGTATGACGTTTTACCCTTTGTAGAGGATATGGCGGCACTTTATGGTTGGGCCGATATTGCTATCTGCCGGGCCGGTGCGTTGACGGTGAGTGAGTTGGCTGTAACGGGGACCCCCAGTTTATTAGTGCCGCTTCCACAGGCGATCGATAACCACCAGATGAAAAATGCCGAGGCTCTGCAGTCAGCCGGTGGGGCCACTATTGTTGCGCAAAAAGATTTGGGCAGTGACGTCGTGCCCGCATTCCTATCCCGGGCGCTTGCCGACGCGCCGTCGTTGCTTCGGATGTCGCAGAGTGCCCGCGACTGGTCAAAGCCACACGCGACCGACGATGTTGTAGCGATTGCAGAGGAGGTGGTCCGTGGCTGAAACCGTCCTCACACGCGAACCCATGATGCGACGCATTCAGCGCATTCATTTTGTTGGGATCGGTGGCTCAGGTATGAGTGGTATCGCCGAGGTGCTCGTGGGCCTTAACTACACCGTCTCCGGATCCGACATCGCTGAAAGCTCCTCTGTAGCGCGGCTAAAGGGTCTGGGAGTCGAAGTTTCAATTGGTCACAGAGCGGCGAATGTCGATGGGTCAGACGTACTCGTGGTGTCATCTGCCATCAACGAGGCTAACCCTGAAATTAAAGCGGCCAGAGAGCAGCGTATACCGATCGTCCCCC
The DNA here is from genome assembly GCA_042090345.1 of Halieaceae bacterium. Taxonomy (GTDB): domain Bacteria; phylum Pseudomonadota; class Gammaproteobacteria; order Pseudomonadales; family Halieaceae; genus Luminiphilus. The sequence goes on from JBELJN010000004.1 coordinate 60,248, forward strand.
GAGCTGAAATGCTGGCTGAGCTCATGCGCTATCGCTTTAGCATTGCAGTCGCTGGGACTCACGGTAAAACAACGACGACAAGTCTCATTGCATCGCTCATGGCAGAGGCGGGCTTGGACCCCACGTTTGTGATTGGCGGTGTCCTCAATAACACCGGGTCCAATGCTCAGCTGGGTGCCAGTGATTATTTAGTTGTGGAAGCGGACGAGAGTGACGCCTCCTTTCTCCACCTGTTGCCCATGATGACAGTGATTACCAACGTCGAACCCGATCACATGGAGCATTACCAAGGTGACGTAAAGGCATACTACCAAGCGTTTACCGAGTTCCTGCAGAACTTGCCGTTTTACGGCGTGGCGTTGGTGTGTTTAGACGATCCGGGTGTCCGTGAGTTGTTGCCGTCGGTAACGCGCCAGGTGGTCACTTACGGATTTGCCGATGATGCCGATTTTAGGCTTGAAGGACTGACTTACTCTGGGTTGGAAAGTCGTTTCACGCTGCACAGAAAAGCAACAGAGGACAGCCTTGAGCTTCGGCTACCTATGCCCGGTGTTCACAACGCGCTAAATGCCTCTGCCGCGGTCGCGGTCTGTAGCGAACTAGGCGTGAGCGTTGAGGCGATTACCCGCGGTCTATCCTCGTTTGAGGGTGTGGGTCGTCGCTTCTCTGTTTTGGGTAATGTGACATGGGAAGCTGGTGCTGCGCTTTTGGTTGACGACTATGGGCATCACCCCACCGAGCTTCGCGCAACAATTAACGCCGCACGGGACGCTTACCCGGACCAGCGCTTGGTTATGGTTTTTCAGCCACATCGATATAGCCGGACACGCGACTGTTACGACGAGTTTGTCGACGTGCTCTCTTCTGTGGACGGACTGGTTCTGCTCGATGTCTACGCCGCCGGCGAAGAGGAAATCGTCGGTGCGGATAGTCGATCTCTCGCTCGAAGCATACGCCAAGCCGGTTTTGTGGATCCGGTCTTGCTCTCTGATAACGGACAGCTAGCTGTGCGTCTCTCTAAGTTCCTTATCGATGGAGACGTTTTAATCATGCAGGGAGCCGGCAATATCGGGCGCCTGTCAAAAATGCTGTCAGAGACACCTTCCTTGGAGGCCTTGATATGAGTGAGGTCTTCAAAGACATGAGTGTGACCGTACTCATGGGTGGAAATTCTGCAGAGCGTACGATTTCGCTAAAAAGTGGCACTGCGGTGGCAAACGCGCTGACAGAGGCGGGCGCCATCGTCACGCGTCTCGATACGGCGACTACGGGGTGGCATCACAGCCTTCCGCTGGAAACGTTTGTGTTCAATCTTCTTCACGGTGTTGGGGGAGAGGATGGCAGCGTGCAGGGCTTGCTCGATTGTTTGGGCGTACCTTATTCAGGCTCGGGCGTCCTGGGAAGTGCGCTTTGCATGGATAAAGCCAAGACAAAGTTAGTCTGGCGAAGTGCAGGCTTGCCAACACCTGCGTTTGAAATGATTGATTCAGACAGCGATCTGTCATCCGTGATCGATCGCTTAGGCCCCGTATTTGTAAAACCCGTTTCCGAGGGGTCCTCGGTCGGCATGTCAATGGCCAGCGACGCAGACAGTCTTAAGCAGGCTTTATTGCTCGCCTCGCAATCACGGGTTGCGATTATGGCTGAGGCGCACATTAAGGGTGATGAGTTTACCGTAGCCATTGTGTCCGGTAAGGCCTTGCCGCCAATAAAGATAACGCCTGCGTCTACGTTTTATGACTTTGATGCCAAGTATGTCTCGGGCGAAACACGGTTTGAGTGCCCAGCACCACTGTCGTCGTCCGAGTCTGAGGCTTTGCAAACGCTGGCGCTGAAAGCGTTTGAGGCATCGGGCGCCAAAGCGTGGGGACGGGTTGATGTCATGCGCGATGCTGAGGGTTGGCAGCTCCTTGAGGTGAATACTATCCCTGGAATGACCGAGCATAGCCTCGTACCGAAGGCGGCGGCTGCAGCGGGGCTGAGTTTTACGGACCTCCTCGCCGAAATCTATCTTGCGTCTGTCGTCGACGGTTCCCCCGTGTGTGGGCCTGAGGAGGATCGAGATGGCCCGTAATGTGAAACGTAATGAGCCACAAAAAACACGCTCGCGCTGGGCGCGGTTCGTGCAAAGCGTCAAACGCATCAGCTTGGCGGTCTCGCTCATTGTCGTCGCAGGGCTTCTGGGTTTGATGACACAGCGCGCGACCGATATGCCGGTGCAGCACATTGCTATTAGCGGTGATATGCGCCACGTAGCAAGAGATCGTGTTGAACAAGTCCTCACCCCGCGCGTGGCAGAGGGCTTCTTACTCACCGACCTTGCGGCTATCGCCGACGAACTCGAAACATTGCCCTGGGTGCTCGATGCAAATGTCCGACGCGAGTGGCCAGGCACGATTCATGTCCACGTAACAGAGCAAACGCCCATCGCTCGTTGGGGGGTCATGTCTTACATCAACCAGCATGGTGATGTGTTTGACGGAGACACCTTTGAGCGATACGACGATCTCCCTTTGTTGTGGAGCGAGCACAGCGAGCCAGAGCTGCTTATCGAGCACTTCAAACTTTTTCAAATGCTGCTGACCCGCCATCGCCTTTCTGTCGCGGCGCTTAACGAGGATCGCCTCGAGCAGATATCGGCACAGTTAACGGATGGAACCGAGGTCCAATTCGGTGACAAGGATTTTGCCAAGCGTGTTCGTCGTTTTGTCGCGCTGCTTGAAAGCGAGCAGTCGGGTGCGAATCACGCGATTGAGAGAATCGATTTTAGATATGAGAGCGGAGCCGCAGTGCTTCGCAATAATCAGAAATTTGCGGTGACAGCCGTGTCACAACAGCAAGGAGGCCAGTAATGGCAGCGACTGAAGAGAAGCGCATGATCGTTGGCTTGGATATAGGTACATCCAAGGTTGTAGCGGTGGTCGGTGAGATTGATAGCGATGGCACCATAGATATCGTTGGCATTGGTTCGCATCCATCAAAGGGTCTCAAAAAGGGCGTTGTGGTGAATATCGAATCGACTGTAAACGCCATTCAGCGAGCGGTTGAGGAAGCAGAGCTAATGGCCGGCTGCCAAATTCACTCGGTTTACGTCGGCATTGCGGGTAGCCATATTCGATCCATGAATTCGCATGGAATCGTCGCGATCAAGGATCGTGAAGTAGAGCGAGCAGACATCGACCGGGTCATCGACGCTGCCCAGGCCGTCGCGATTCCTGCGGATCAAAAAATTCTCCATGTCCTCCCGCAAGAGTTTGTGATCGACAACCAAGGGGGAATCAAAGAGCCGCTTGGTATGTCGGGAGTGCGTCTTGAGGCCAAAGTACATTTGGTGACCTGCGCTGAGACGGCTGCACAGAACATTGAAAAATGTGTGCAGCGCTGTGGTCTTGAGGTAGATGCCATTGTTCTCGAGCAGCTGGCATCGAGTTACTCAGTCATTACCGATGATGAGCGTGATCTCGGTGTTTGCATGGTGGATATCGGCGGTGGAACCTCGGATATCGCGGTATTCACGGAAGGATCAATTCGCCATACCGGTGTGATTCCAGTGGCGGGTGATCAGGTTACCAGTGACATTGCGATGGCGCTGCGAACGCCCACGCAGCATGCCGAAGAAATCAAGATCAGATACGCCTGCGCGCTAGCACAACTGACCGGACCTGAAGAGACCATCAAAGTACCGAGCGTCGGCGATCGTCCGCCGAGAGACTTATCGCGGCAATCACTCGCGGAGGTGGTTGAGCCCCGGTACGACGAGCTATTTACGCTCATTCAGGGCGAAATTCGCCGATCTGGGTTTGAGGAGCTCATTCCCGCCGGCGTTGTGCTAACGGGTGGCACCTCCAAGATGGAAGGTGTGGTCGAGCTCGCGGAAGAAATTTTTCACATGCCTGTTCGTGTGGGGGCACCACAGTACACACGCGGCATGCACGACATTATTCGAAATCCGATCTATGCCACAGCGGTTGGGCTGTTGCTGTCGGGTGCAAAAGAGCTTCATGAGGGCGCGCAGTTATCTGCGGACCGTCAGAAGACCAGCAGTCTGCTGGGTGGGTTGCGCAATTGGTTTGGTCGCAACTTCTGAAATAAAAGGGGAAAACCGGGTAACCGGATAATTTCAAACGGGGAGAAAGATTATGTTTGAACTAGTAGATAACGCACCGCAAAACGCGGTCATTAAAGTTATAGGCGTAGGTGGTGGTGGCGGTAACGCCGTTCGTCACATGATCGAGCACGATATCGAAGGTGTGGATTTTATTTGCGCGAATACGGACTCGCAGGCACTCGCAGATATCGATTCCAGAACCGTGCTACAGCTGGGTAATGCGATCACGAAGGGTCTCGGAGCGGGTGCGAATCCGGAGATTGGTCGAGCGGCTGCCCTTGAGGACCGCGATCGTATTGCCGAATCGCTTCAAGGTGCCGATATGGTATTTGTTACGGCTGGTATGGGCGGCGGTACCGGTACTGGCGGTGCGCCTATTGTTGCTGAGGTGGCGCGCGATATGGGCATCTTGACCGTTGCTGTGGTGACGCGGCCGTTCAGTTTCGAGGGCCGAAAGCGTCTCGCCATTGCTGATCAAGGACTCAAAGAGCTCGAGCAGCACGTCGACTCTTTAATCACAGTGCCTAACGAGAAACTGCTTGAGGTCATGGGAAAGAGCACAAGCCTACTTGATGCCTTTAAAGAGGCAAACGATGTGCTGTTTGGTGCCGTACAGGGTATTGCAGATCTCATCATCAGGCCCGGTATGATCAACGTTGACTTTGCCGACGTGAAAACGGTCATGTCAGAGATGGGCTCGGCCATGATGGGCACCGGCACCGCAATTGGCGAGGACCGCGCGCGCGAGGCAGCTGAGCGTGCGATCAACAGCCCCTTACTCGATGATATTGATTTGAGCGGTGCGAAAGGCCTGCTGGTCAACATTACAGCGGGACTTGACTTGTCACTGGGTGAGTTCTCGGAAGTCGGTGAGGCCATTGAGGAGATTGCTTGCGACGATGCGACGGTGGTGGTTGGGACGGTTATCGACCCGACAATGAGCGATGAGCTGAAGGTAACGGTTGTGGCAACGGGTCTGGGCGTTGAGCAGAGCCGTCCTGTCCTTAAAAAGGTCGAACCTGTCGCAGCTATGCGCAACGCAACGTCGACTTCGCCCGCTTATGAAGGGTATGATCTGCCCCCTGCGAAACGTCAGCGTGTAGCGGCTGGCGGTCAAGCGGTTGCGGTAGAGGAAAACAGCGAGGAAGGATATTTCGATATCCCCGCGTTTTTGCGTCGCCAAGCCGATTAGGTTCACGACTCAAAGATGATGTTCAGAGAGTAAAACACTCTCCGAGTCTTTGCCCTCTGAAAAAGGCGATGGAATGATACGACAGCGAACATTACGTAACTCGATAAAGGCGACTGGCGTCGGCTTGCACACAGGTGAAAAGGTGTTACTGACACTTTCCCCGGCACCTGTGGATACGGGTATTGTATTTCGTCGAACCGACCTGAACCCCGTGGCTGAGATTCCCGCTCGAGCCGATCTGGTTGGTGAGACGACGCTGTCGACTTGCCTTATTCACAATGATGCGCGCGTATCGACTATTGAACACTTGTTATCAGCAATGGCGGGTCTCGGTGTTGATAATGCGTACGTTGATGTTACTGCCCCCGAAATTCCCATCATGGATGGTAGTGCAGCGCCGTTCGTATTTTTGCTTCAGTCGGCCGGCCTCGTCGAACAGCATGCGCCCAAAAAGTTTATCCGTGTTAAGCGCGAGGTCACGGTGACTGATGGTGATAAAAGCGCCACGTTCCTGCCGCTGGAAGGATTTAAGATATCGTTTGGTATCGACTTCGATCATCCGGTGTTTAAACACCGTGCCGCGACTACGGAGATTGATTTTTCGACAACGTCCTTCGTTAGAGAGATTAGCCGTGCCCGCACATTTGGTTTTGTTGAGGAGATTGAATACCTCCGATCGAAGGGGCTCGCCCGAGGTGGCAGCATGGACAATGCCATTGTCATTGACGACTACAAGGTGTTGAACAATGACGGGCTGCGGTACGAAGACGAGTTTGTTAAACACAAGGTGCTTGATGCGATTGGTGACCTTTATTTGCTGGGTTACAGCCTCATTGGCGAGTATCAGGCGTTTAAGTCAGGCCACGCACTGAACAACCAGGCGTTGCGTACACTAATTTCTCAGAAAGATGCTTGGGAAATGGTGACGTTTGAAGACCTCGATGACGCGCCAATCTCATATCAGCAGCCATTTCTTACTTACGCACCGGCCTAAACGTAGGCGGTTGACCAACCGTCGCAAGATCACTTTCACCGTAACGGCAAGTCTGGCATAGTGACGCCACGAAAATTAGTAGCGACTGCCACGTGAAATTCATCCTGATCAACAACGAAGGACCTTCGAAAACCGTCGAGGTAGGCCGGTGGACGCGTGTGGTCGTTTCGGCGTTTTTGATCGGGTTGCCGGTTTCTTTGGCGGGTCTAAGCTATGAATTCGGCATCAAAAAGGGAGTTGCAGAGGCTGAAGCCGCTGAAGAGACGCTCGCTGCTGAAGAGGCGCGTGAACGCGCAGAGGCGCTGGCTAATATGGCGGTGGAAGCGGAGCGCCGACTAGAGTCGATGACGCTGTTACTTGCAGAGCTACAAAGTCGGGTAACAAGGCTTGATGCGGTTGGTATGAATCTCACGCAAAGCGCCGGGCTAGAGCCAGGCGAATTCGACTTCAATATGGCGCCGGCCCTCGGTGGTCCGCTGATGGCGTCGCAAGAGGACGCGCGCGAACTTATCCCCGCACTCGAGGGAGAGTTGTTTGCCCTGAGCAACGCACTGGATGATCGTGAGGTGCAACTCGATATTCTTTCAGAGCTGATTCAAGGTGAGCAGGTTCGCGATGATGCGACGCCCGCTGGCAAGCCTATTTTGTCGGGTTGGCTATCGTCGCATTTTGGTTCTCGGATCGACCCGTTTAGTGGCAAAAAAGCCTGGCATGAGGGCATCGACTTCGCTGGCCGAGAGGGCTCCGATATTATTGCTGTGGCGAGCGGCGTGGTTAGCTGGAGCGGAGAACGGTCGGGCTACGGCAATATGATCGAAGTTGCGCACGGTGACGGTGTCATAACTCGCTACGCGCACAATCAGAAAAATCTCGTCAAAGTTGGCGATATGGTTCGTCGCGGTGACGTCGTTGCGCTTATGGGCAATAGCGGCCGTTCCACGGGCCCCCATGTGCACTTCGAGGTGCATAAAAACGGCCGTCCGGTCGATCCTGCAAGCTACCTCCGTCGAACGCCTAACTAAGGTTATGTCTGCTTGCTGGTGACGTTCACTGGCAGTCTCCGCAGTCCACACTATCGACCTTAAAACTATATTTGGAAACACCATGGCTAATCCGCTGAAGATGATATTCGGCTCGCGCAACGACAGAGTGCTGCGACGAATTAAGAAAACGGTTAAGAAAATTAACGCCCTTGAAGAGAGCCTCAGAGGGCTCGACGATGATGCGTTGCGGGCTAAGACCCAAGAATTTAGAGAGCGCTTCCAGCAGGGCGAATCGTTGGATTCGCTGCTTCCTGAAGCCTTCGCGGTCGTGCGTGAGGGCGGTGTCCGCGCTATGGGAATGCGGCATTTCGATGTGCAGCTCGTTGGTGGTGTGGTCTTACACGAGGGCAACGTCGCGGAGATGCGCACAGGTGAGGGTAAGACCTTGGTAGCCACCCTCCCGGCTTACCTCAACGCACTGTCGGGTAACAGTGTTCACCTCATCACAGTGAACGACTACCTCGCGTCTCGCGATGCCGCCTGGATGGGTAAGCTCTATAACTTTCTTGGCCTACAGGTGGGTGTGATCCGCGCGGGTCAAACGCAAGAAGAGAAGCGCGAGGCTTACTCGGCCGATATTGTCTACGGCACCAATAACGAGTTTGGCTTTGATTACTTGCGCGACAATATGGCATTCAGTCTGAACGACAAGATGCAGGGCTCGCTTGCATTTGCCATTGTCGATGAGGTGGATTCGATTCTTATTGATGAAGCACGAACCCCGCTCATTATCTCGGGAGCCGCTGAGGACAGTTCAGAGCTCTATCGCAAAATCAACAAGCTCATTCCTAAGCTGTCGGTTCGCACCGACGAAGAGGCAGAAGATGGGCACTTTGTAATTGACGAAAAACAACGCACCGTCGAGCTCACGGAGGAAGGGCATGAGCTCATCGAAACGATGTTGATCGATGAGAATCTTCTGGCGGCTGACGACTCGCTGTACGCCTCGAGTAATCTCAACTTGTTACACCACGTAAACTCGGCATTGCGCGCGCACAACTTGTTCCAGCGAAACGTTGAATACATTATTCAAGACGGTCAGGTTGTTCTGATCGATGAGCATACGGGCCGCACGATGGCTGGCCGGCGACTGTCTGAGGGCCTCCATCAGGCCATTGAAGCCAAAGAGAACGTGAATATTCAGGCGGAGAGCCAGACCATGGCCTCGACCACGTTTCAAAATTACTTCCGGCTTTATGAGAAGTTAAGTGGCATGACGGGAACGGCCGATACAGAGGCCTTTGAGTTTCGACAAATTTATGGTCTTGAGTGTGTGGTTATCCCCACCAATATTCCGATGAAGCGCCTCGACATGAATGATCTGGTATTCATGTCTCAAGAGGAGAAATTGGAAGCGATTGTTGACGAGACTAAGCGGATCATCGAAAAGCAGGCGCCGGTTCTCGTCGGTACGGCGTCAGTAGAGACCTCCGAAGAGCTCTCGGCTTACTTCCATAAAGCGGGTATCGACCACAAAGTGCTCAACGCAAAGTACCACGAGCAAGAAGCCGAAATTATTGCCCAGGCCGGTCGTCCGGGCATCGTGACTATTGCTACCAACATGGCAGGTCGGGGTACTGACATCGTGCTCGGTGGCAACTTGGAAGCGGAGATAGCCACGCTCGACAACGAGGTAGAGCGGGACGCGGCGCGAACTGCATGGGGAGAGCGTCATCAAACGGTGCTCGACGCAGGTGGTCTCCATATCTTAGGTACCGAGCGTCACGAGTCTCGTCGCATTGACAACCAGTTACGGGGGCGTGCGGGGCGTCAAGGTGACCCCGGTGCATCGCGTTTTTACATTTCGCTTGAAGATAACCTCATGCGCATCTTCATGGGCAACATGGCGGGCATCATGCAGAAGGTTGGCATGGAGCGTGGTGAAGCGATCGAAAGCGGTATGGTCACCAAGTCGATCGAGCGCGCGCAGCGCAAGGTTGAAGGGCGTAACTTCGATATCCGTAAGCAGCTACTTGAGTACGACGATGTCGCCAATGACCAGCGGCAGATTATTTATAAGCAGCGCGACCAGTTGCTCGACGGTGAGGACGTGGCGGAGATGATTACGCATATCCGTGCCGACGTTGTTCACGAGGGTATCGATCGATTCGTTCCTCCCATGAGCGTCGAAGAGCAATGGGACATCGAGGGCTTGGAGCGTCACCTGAAAGCTGATTTTGCTATTGAGTTGCCGGTAGCGACCTGGCTACAAGAAGACACCAACCTTCACGAGGAGCCGCTCCGTGCGCGAATTATCGATTCGGTGCAGGCCGCGTATGACGAGAAGGGTGCCATGGTGGGTGATGCGATGCGCCAGATCGAGAAGCAAGTCATGCTGCAGGTGTTGGACGGACTTTGGAAAGAACACCTCCAAACCATGGATCAATTGCGTCAAGGCATCCACTTGCGTGCCTACGCGAATAAAAACCCCAAGCAGGAATACAAGCGCGAGGCGTTTGAGCTATTCCAATCGTTACTTGAACGCCTCAAAGGCGATGTCATTCGAATTTTGAGCCATCTTCAAATTCAACGTAAGGACGAGGCTGAGGAAATTGAGCGTCGGCGTCGCGAGGAAGCCGCGCGCCAGCAATTAGCTTTCCAGCATGCCCAAGCCTCGGCTTTGCCTGAGGGGGAGTCCGAAGCGCATCAGGGACAACAACCTTTGGCACGCGCGCCCGAAGCGCAAGTGGCGCAGGTAGTTCGTGATGAACCTAAGGTAGGCCGAAACGATCCATGTCCTTGTGGCAGTGGTAAAAAGTACAAACAGTGTTGCGGAGCACTCAGCTAAGTATGAGCGAGCTATCTGTCCCAGGTATTCGGCTTGGGGTTGCGCAGGCGGGTATCAAGTACCCTAATCGAGACGATCTTACGCTTATCGAGATGAGTGAGGACAGCGCTACTGCGGCAGTTTTTACCCAAAATACGTTTAGAGCTGCGCCTGTATTGGTAGCCGAGCGCAACAACGAGGTGATTAGTGCTCGGTACATCCTCATTAATTCAGGCAACGCGAACGCTGGGACGGGCGAGCCGGGTATGGTTGCCTGTGAGCAAAGCTGCTCTGCACTGTCTGAGCTGACACATATATCGCCAACAGAGGTCTTGCCCTTTTCTACGGGTGTTATTGGTGAGGTCCTGCCTGTCGATGCACTCAACGCGGCCTTGCCAGCGGCTATCAGCGATTTGGGTTCGAATAATTGGGAGCGTGCGGCACAGGCGATTATGACCACTGACACGGTCCCCAAGCTTCGTAGCAAGGTAGTAACGATCAACAATGGCACTGCCTGCCAGTTGGTGGGGATGAGTAAAGGTTCGGGCATGATTCAGCCAAATATGGCGACAATGCTCGGTTTCATTGCCACGGATGCCGTTATTTCCCGCGAGATGCTCGACGGTATGCTGCGCACTGCCGTTAATGTGAGTTTTAATCGGATCACGGTGGACGGTGACACTAGCACCAACGATGCCGTGACGCTCACCGCCACAGGCCAGTCAGACTTTGTTATCTCACCGACAGACAGAGAAGCCGCGCTTGCCTTCCAAGCAGCGCTGACTGAGCTGGCAACTGAGCTTGCGCAAGATATTATCCGTGACGGCGAAGGTGCAACAAAATTCGTTGAAATCACTGTTTCCAATGCTGGCAGCGAGGCCGAAGCTGACCAAGTGGCGCGCACGGTGGCGCATTCGCCCTTGGTTAAAACGGCCCTATTCGCGTCGGATCCAAACTGGGGACGTATACTTGCCGCTGTGGGCCGGGCAGGTGTGAGCGATCTCAATGTAGACGCGGTGTCACTCTCACTAAATGGCGTAATCATCGCCGAAAATGGCGCGCGTGCTGCAAGTTATACCGAAGAAGCCGGCGTTGCGGCTATGGCGCCTGAGGATTTAATCATCTCGATTGACCTGGGTCGCGGCGAGAAATCGGCAACGCTTTGGACCACCGACTTTTCGTATGATTACGTCAAAATAAACGCCGAGTACCGCACTTAATGAGCCAGGGTATTCACGTGGCGGTGGGCGTGCTCATTGACGACACGGGCTGTGTATTACTCGCAAGACGCCAAAAAGGCACACATCTTGAGGGTTACTGGGAGTTTCCTGGGGGTAAGGTGGAGGCAGGCGAAAGCATTGAGAGCGCATTGGCTCGGGAGTTATCCGAGGAGTTAGGCGTGTCCATCGACCAAACCTTGCCTTTCATGACGGTGAATCACGACTATGGCGAGAAGCAGGTGCTTCTCGATGTTCATCGTGTGTTGTCCTGGACCGGTGAGCCACATGGCGCAGAAGGTCAGCCAATCGCGTGGGTCTCAGAATCCGTGCTGGACGACTACCGCGTTCCTGAGGCTAATGCTGAAATCATGAAGCAGGTTAAGTTAGTGCTGGCTTCTATTTAGGCTTGGGCGCGACGCAATAAATCTGTATGCAAGGCGTCGACTCGAGTGTGAAGCTCCTCAAGTGTCCCCTCATTACTGATCGACGTGTCTGCTCTAGCGAGTCGGGTTTCTCGGTCAAGTTGGACGGCCATGATGGACTTGACGAGCTGCTCACTGTTGTCATCGCGTGTCATGGTGCGACTGAGTTGTACTGATTCGGGTACGTCGACCACAACGACATAGTCCGCAAAGCTACTTTGTCCTGACTCGAGTAAGAGTGGAGAGGCCAGTACGACATAAGGCGAGCCTGCATCGCTTAGCTGACGTGCAATCTCTTCTCGGATGCGGGGGTGGGTTATGCCTTCTAGCACCTTGCGCTCATCCGGTTTATCGAAGACGATTTTCCTCAGTGCCGCGCGATCAAGCGTCCCATTGGGAAGAAGAATATCGCGTCCAAAGTGCTCAGCAATAGCGGCAAGTCCAGAAGTGCCAGGTTCAACCACGACCCGAGCAACTTTGTCTGCGTCGACAACGGTGATGCCTTTAATCTCCAGATAATCGGTGACAGCTGATTTACCGCTCCCGATACCGCCGGTTATACCGACTACAAATTGCTGAGCGCTCATATCAAAGTGTCCCCGCGATCCAGCCCATTAGACTATCAGGATAGAAGAGGTGAATAAGCCCCGCACCGGCGAGAAATGGGCCGAACGGCATCGGTGTTTCGCGACCTTGTCGTCCCGTGGCAATGAGTCCTAGGCCAACGATGGCGCCTACGAGTGACGAGAGTAGTACGATCGTGGGTAGGGCGCTCACACCAAACCAGGCACCGAGCGCCGCCAGCAACTTGAAGTCACCGTAGCCCATTCCTTCTTTACCGGTGATGACCTTAAACAGCCAATACACCGACCATAGACTCAGGTAGCCAAAGACGGCGCCGAGTACAGCGCTCTCTAGCGTTACAAAAGTGGCGTTTATGTTGATGAGCAGACCGATCCACAAGAGGGGCAAGGTGAGACTGTCAGGCAAGAGCTGATGGTCAAGATCAATGGCCGTCAGTGAAAATAAAACAGCGGTAAGAAGCATTGCAGCGGCGAGCGCATTACTTACACCAAACGTGAGACCACACAGAACCCAAACTAGAGCCGTTGTGACCTCTATGAGCGGGTAGCGAATGGGTATCGATACCCCACAGTTAGCACAGCGCCCGCGCAAGAGCAGATAACTCACCACCGGAATATTTTGAAGCGCTGTAATCTCCGCCTTACAACTTGGGCAGTGCGAACCTGGAAAAGCGAGTGAATAGGGCGTCGCCTCTGGGATATCCTCACCACGAAACTCTGCGCTTTCGTGCTCCCACTGCCGCTCCATCATTTTGGGTAGCCGGTGTATGACAACGTTTAGGAAGCTACCCACTATGAGTCCCAAAATACCGAGCGCTATGGATAGTCCGGGCTGAGCACGGATAATTTCTTCGAGAGGGTCCATAAGTCTTCTATATCACCGAACCAAGCATGAAGATCGGTAGGTACATCGCGATCATTAGGCCCCCAATGATAATGCCTAAGACTGACATAATCATGGGTTCGATTAGTGAGCTAATCGATTCAACGGCGTTATCAACCTGCATCTCGT
>JBELJN010000004.1:73689-156757 GCA_042090345.1 Halieaceae bacterium
GCATCTCGTCCAGTGTGCCCGACTCTTCACCAATCGAGGTCATTTGCAAAAGAAACATTGGGAAGATCCCCGTGGCGCGCGTCGCCTGCAATAAAGATAGGCCTGAAGTGAAATCGTTTCGTATCTGTTTGATGGCGCGCTCATAGACGGCGTTACCTGATGCTGCAGCTGTGGCGTCGAGTGCTTCGACTAAGGGCACACCTGCTGCAAAGGTGGTTGATAGCGTCCTAGAATATCTTGCGATAACAGCATCGTGCACAATCTTTCCAAAGATCGGTGCCCTGAGGAGTGCTGCATCGATGGCACTAGCAAATTTCCGGTTACCCAAACGAAGTCGGTTAAAGCTAATAGCGAGTAAGGTAAAAGCGCCACCGATCGGCATCCACCACGCTTGTAAGAGACTAGAGACCCCAACCACAAATTGCGTGAAGGCGGGCAGCTCAGAACCAAAACTTGCGAAGGTGCTGGCGAATTGTGGAACTACGTTGACCAGCAGTATGCCCGTCACGACGATGGCCACAAGAATGGTCGCTATGGGATAGGTTAGTGCCTTTTTAATTGTCGCCTTTAGCGCTTCAGATTTCTCCTTGTAAATCGCTATGCGATCCAGCATCACCTCAAGCGTACCCGAATTTTCACCAGCGGCGATCAAGCTGCAATAGAGGTCATCGAAATGCTTTCGGTGTTTTCCAAGCGAGGTTGCGACCGGCGCACCGCCTGACACGTCGTTACGTATCTGACGGATCAAGTCCTTCATCAGGGCTTTATCGGTCCCATCCATCACGATATCTATGGCCTGAACCATCGGAACACCCGCGCGCGTCATGGTTGCAAGCTGGCGCGTGAACACGGCGATATCTCTTGTATCAATGGTCTTGCCCATCGATAGAAGAGGTTGGGTTTTCTTTCGGAGCCGTTTAGCGTTGATTCCCTGTCGGCGTAGCTGCGCCTTTGCGATTGCTACGCTGGGCGCGTTGACTTCCCCTTTTGAGGCACGCCCTGTTCGATCGACTCCAGACCAAATAAATGTTATCTCGCTTCTGGCCATAGTTAGTCAGTTTCACACTTTGTTATGAACTGCGATTAAGCTTCTGTAGCTAAAATTACGATACAGCATCTCAATCAACGGTTACGCGATTTACCTCTTCGAGGCTTATAATACCGGAGGCACACTTCTTGAGGGCTGCACGACGCAAGTCGTAAAAGCCTGCTTCGCGGGCTGCTTGCTCAAGCTCGTGAACATTAGCGCCGTTCAAAATCGCATTGGATAACGACTTTGTGACTTTGACCACTTCATAAACACCCACTCGACCACTGTGCCCTTTGCGACATTGTTTGCAGCCAACAGGCTTCATAATGGTAGCGGACTTGAGCATTTCATCCGTAAAGCCAAGCTCCTTGAGCGCAGCATCAGGGACGTTGGTTTCGGGCTCTGAGCAGTACTTACAGAGACGGCGAGCCAAACGCTGAGCAATAATTAAGCTCAGTGACGACGCTATGTTATAGGCGGGGATGCCCATATTAAGCAGACGATTGATTGTTTCAGGTGCGCTATTGGTGTGAACTGTGGAAAGAACCAGGTGTCCTGTTTGCGCCGCTTTGATTGCGATTTCAGCGGTTTCTAAGTCACGGATCTCGCCGACCATAAGTACATCGGGGTCTTGACGAAGGAATGATCTGAGGACGCCCGCGAAGTTGAGTCCGACTTTTGGATTTACGTGGACCTGGTTAATACCTTCCATATTGATTTCAACAGGGTCCTCAGCGGTTGAAATATTGCGCTCAGGCTCGTTTAAAACATCGAGGCCTGTGTAGAGCGAGACGGTTTTTCCCGATCCAGTGGGTCCGGTCACTAAAATCATGCCCTGAGGTCTACTGAGTGCCTCCAAATAGAGCTCTTTTTGTTCTGGTTCATATCCTAGTGCGTCCACACCCATGCGAGCTGAGCCGGGGTCCAGAATTCGCAAAACAATTTTTTCACCAAAAAGCGTGGGAAGCGTACTGACTCGGAAGTCGATGGAACGATTTTTTGATAATTTAAGTTGAATTCGACCATCTTGTGGTGCGCGTCTTTCTGAAATATCGAGGCGTGCCATGACTTTTAGCCGAGCAGCCAAGCGCGGCGCTAAACCCTTCGGGGGCCTGACAACCTCGTGAAGTACGCCATCCGCTCGAACACGTACCCGGTATTCGCGTTCGTAGGGCTCAAAATGGATGTCTGATGCGCCTTGTTTAATGGCGTCAAAGAGTACTTTGTTCACAAACTTCACAACTGGCGCATCGTCGGCTAATTTTGTGAAGTCGGTTTCTTCAAGCTCTTCTTCGACTTCTAAGTCCGGGATGTAATCCTCAGCGGAGGTGAAGTCACTGATATCGCCGTCAAAAATTTCGTCTTGCTTGGCAATAACCTCGTCGATGGTCTCCAGTAATTGTTTGTGCTCCACAACAATTGAATCGGTTGCAATACCGGTCGCGAATTTGAACTCGGCTAGTGCGCTTGTGTTTGTGGGGTCTGAGACCGCAATAAATAATCGATTACCTCGGCGGTACACGGGCAGCGCTTTGTGCTTTTCTGATGAGGGACTGAGGCACTAACTCAACAGGAAAGTGCTCTTGAGCCATGTTGTTTAGATCAGAGAGCGGCACTCCGTACTCTTCTGACACCACCCGCGCTAGCAAATCGCTGTCGATGCTTTTTCCATCGAGTAATTCTTGTATCAGTGTTGTGCCGGCGGAGCGTGACTGCTCAACAATTTCTGCCGCGCCCGCTGAGCTCATAAGTTGTTCGGCAATAAGGCGCTCTGTTAGACCACTGTAAAGCACTGGCCGTATTTCGCCCGACGCGGTCGTGTTCATTGTAAGTTAAGCCCCTTTCTTTGCTATTCCTACCATGAGCAGGTTGTCTTGATAAGTCAATGATAAAAATGGCTTAGGTAAGCGGAATTTTCATGATATGGCAGGGAGGGTTAGTCCTGAATTCAGTCAGATCTGGTAGATAACTGACAAAATTTGTCATCCCAACTTGAGCTAAATATCCTCTGCTCCCCCGAGCTTAGTGAATGAGGCAAATATGACGATGAGGTTAGGCTTTAGGGTAATGCGCGGGCTTAGGCCGACTTGATAGCAAAAAAGGGGGAGTGGTTTTCGAGAAAGGATGGGATGGCGACTAACTTTGGCACTGGCTTTGCCTGGTGCTTAAGGAAACACGCGGTTTCTTAATTTGGAGATTCAAAATGAAGAGAAAAACTAACAAAGGGTTTACATTAATCGAGCTTATGATTGTGGTTGCAATCATAGGAATCTTGGCGGCCGTCGCTCTACCTGCCTACCAAGACTACACAACCCGTGCAAAGGTTACGGAAGGGCTATCACTAGCTAATACGCTGAAAACCATGGTGTCAGAGTATTACAATCTAGAGAGAGCCTTTCCTCATACTGACGCCGATCTGGCTAATTACACAGATGCGGCAATGACAATCGTGAAAAGTATTGGCTCAGCCACCAACGTAATCACGATTACTTTCAAGGACGTGGGTGCTATCTCAGAGGACGAGACGATTCTTCTGACTGCGACTGCGAGTGGGACGGGTCAAATCAGCTGGGCCTGCACTTCTGCTGCTATCGAGCAGGAATTTCTGCCTAGTAGTTGCGTTGGGCAGTAATTCCATGGCCCTAACTTAAGGTGCACCGAAGGGAGGCCGTTTTAACACGGCCTTTTTTTTAAGCCTGCTATGGTGTAGCTGAGGCTCGGTATATCCACTGGACTCAGTAACGCCATTACTCACCAACTCCCAGGCAGCTAAGTAGGCATGCCCCGACGTTTCACCATCACTAACGATCGGCTGGTAGCTCGGATCTGCGGCATTCTGCCCATCAACCACTGCCGCCATTTTTAGCATCGACTCTTTGAATTGGTCTTCTGTGATCACAGCATGATGCAGCCAGTTGGCAATGTGCTGACTGGAAATTCTGAGTGTTGCTCGGTCTTCCATGAGTCCCACGTTATTGATGTCGGGTACTTTTGAGCAGCCGACACCGTGATCAACCCACCGAACGACATAGCCCAACATGCCTTGCACGTTGTTATCGAGCTCTCGCTGGATTTCCTCGGCTGATAACGTGCTGCAGTCACCCAATGGAATCGTGAGTATGTCATCGACGCTGCACCGCTGCGTTCCCTCAAGCTCAGCTTGAATCTCGCTGACTGATACGTCGTGGTAGTGCGTCGCGTGGAGCGTCGCGGCAGTAGGTGAGGGTACCCAGGCACAGTTGGCGCCCGCTTTGGGGTGCCCAAGTTTGGTGTCGATCATGGCTTGCATAAGGTCGGGCATGGCCCACATACCTTTACCAATTTGAGCCTTGCCACGCAGACCACAGTTGAGACCGGTGTCTACGTTCCAATCCTCGTAACCATTAATCCAAAGCTCGCCTTTCATAGCGGTCTTAGCGACCATGGGACCTGCTTCCATGCTGGTATGAATTTCGTCGCCGGTGCGATCTAAGAAGCCTGTGTTAATGAACACCACACGCTCTGAGGCGCGGCGGATGCACTCAGCCAAGTTGACCGTGGTGCGCCGCTCCTCATCCATAATACCCATCTTGATAGTATTACGTGGCAGATGGAAGGCATCCTCGACTGCACCGAAAAGATCAACGGTCATGCTGACTTCGTCGGGGCCGTGCATCTTGGGTTTTACGATGTACATGGAGCCTGTTCTAGAGTTACCACCTTTGTTTGCACCGCGCAGGTCGTGAAGCGAGCAGGCTGTGGTGAAAAGCGCATCCATGATGCCCTCGAAAATTTCGTTGCCCTCGGCGTCGAGAATGGCGGGGTTGGTCATCAGGTGACCGACGTTGCGAACGAACATTAGGCTGCGACCGGGCAGGGTAACGGTATCGCCACCGGGGGATGTGAACTCGCGGTCTTTATTTAAGCTTCGTGTGAGTGTCTGGCCACCTTTGGTAAAGCTCTCGTTGAGATCGCCGCGCATGAGTCCTAGCCAGTTGCGATAAACGATGGCTTTGTCCTCGGCATCCACTGCCGCTACTGAGTCTTCACAGTCCTGAATGGTGGTAAGCGCTGACTCTAGGCAAACGTCTTTAACGCCTGCGGCATCGGTACTTCCTACCGAGTGATCGCGATCGATTTGGATTTCGGCGTGGAGGCCGTTGTGCTTTAGCAGCACGCCTACAGGGTCGTCAGCATCGCCAGCGAAGCCGATGAACTGATCGGGAGATGAGAGAACACTTAAGCTACCATCTATTTGATTAATAATGAGGCCGCCATCAACCACTGCATAGTGTGCCGCATTTTTGTGCGTGCCCTGATTCAATGGGAAGTGTGAATCGAGAAAATCACGCGCCCACTCGATGACTTTGTGTCCACGAACGGGGTTATAAGCCCCAGCGCGAACCGCACCATCCTCTTCTGAAATCACGTCCGTTCCATAAAGCGCATCGTAGAGTGAACCCCAACGTGCGTTGGCGGCATTGAGCGCATATCGTGCGTTCATCACGGGCACCACGAGCTGCGGTCCTGCAACCTCTGCAATCTCCGGATCAACATGTTGCGTCGCAATCTTAAAGGGCGCAGGTTGCGGGAGGAGGTAGCCAATTTCTTCAAGCATCTCTTTATAGGCTGCTCGGTCGTAGTCACGTCCGGGATTGGCTACGTGCCAGGCGCTGATTTGAGCCTGCATATCATCGCGGACAGCGAGCAATTCACGGTTACGCGGTGAAAAACGCGCAACAATGTCGGCTAAGGCGGTCCAAAATGCAGTGGGCTCCAAGCCCGTGCCCGGCAAAATCTCATTTTCAAGTAGGCTGTGAATTTCTGGAGCGACTTGAAGGCCGGCGCAATCGATACGTTCTGACATGGTGAGTTCCCAAGAGTTGTTACATGCAATGATGTACTTAGCGAGTACGCTATTGTCGTTTGGTTGTTACGGGGAACCCAAGCGAATTGATTAATGACCATAATTTATATTTATTATGGAAGGACAGGCTTGGATTTTAATTTGTGATAAGACTCAGCTGGCTAGGTGCGCTCCCTGCCATCACCTTCAATACGTCCTCAAAGAGCGGTACGTGAACAGCCGCGTCAATATCGGCGTTGATCATGAAGTTCGGGAAGGTATGGATACGAAGCAGTTTTAGCTCATTGGCCTGCGTAAGCAGGGTGTCGAGTGCCAGTAATGCAAAGGCCCCGTCCGCGCAGTCGGTAATGACATCGGCCAACAACCCTTCAAGCTCTGCCGCTAGCGTTCTTCCAGCTGTTATCAACGTCTTGGCAAAGGGTGACTGGCCGCCCGCTATCACACGAATAGACGACCCCGTCTCGCGGTAGCTCAAGTTGTCTACTTGCGAGGCAAAATTGGGATCGTTAGGCGCATAGCTCGCACCGTGCACGAACAAAACACTCTCGTCGGTACAAAAAAGTTGATTACCGATAATGGCGAGATAAAGGCGCGCCGTAAATTTGTGCTGATCGATCAGTGCTAATCGATCTACGGCCTTCTGGATGACCCTGTCCGAGGGTACGGTGGCTGCTATCATGACCGGAGTAGGCACACAGAGCGTTTTATTTTTTGCCGTTCTCAGCTTACTGCGGATAAACCAGAGATCGTCGGCTTTCGGTCCCACAGCTATCGCCGCAGCCGAAGTTGTAAAGGTGGTTGGGATGAGTTGCGAATGACCGCTTGATGCCAAAGAAGATGCAACAAAGGCGATGTCTGAAAGGGGGTTTAGCACCTCGCGACTTGCTGTTCGGAATGTGGCACCTGGCCAGTTCTCGGGCGGCTCTGGTTGTGTTTTATTGCCGTAGGTATCCCAGTAGCTGACGTGGAGATCGGGTAGGTCTTGTGCTGAGTTTTGGGTGCGCGAGACCGCCCGTTGCCAAAGTGCATCGGCGCGATTCGCTCGAACCGTCAGGCCCCCCGTGGCGGAGGCCGTATCTGCCGCACCCGATGTGCTTGATGTGTTCGAGGTATTACGACGCTCAGGTTTCACCGGTGCAGACGGACTATCGGAAACCTGTGGTCCATGAGGTATTTCGACGGGTTGACCAATAGCGACGGTCGGTAGTACCTCTCCTGGCACAAATTCGTCAGTGGTGTCCTGCAAACGGAACCACATGTTAAACGCCCATTTCTCCCCCGCCTCGACCGGCATACCTGCGTGAAGGCTTAATGGGTGAGGACCACTGATATCGTGTGTTGTATTGTGGAAGATCACCATGCGACCCGGGGTCGCGGGTACCGTAATGCCGAGCTTGGGAAACTGTGTCGCACCGCCCGCTTCCACGTTGTTGAGATAGACGAGTGCAGTTACTAAGCGTTGCCCCCCCCATTTTGCAGCACGCTGCCCCCGGGGAAGTGACAAATTAAAGGCATCGAAGTGCGGACGGTACTCCTGCTCGGGTCCGTAATGAATGATTTGCATTGACTCTGCGTTGGCCAAAGGTAAGCCCACAATGTCAGCGATGCGCTTACCGATCGATTGCACGACATCGTCTTCGTCGTATTTCAGCCAGTGGTTGGAACCTGTCCGACCCTCACTTGCCTTGTAGCCTTCATCCAATACAACGCCCGCACGTTTAACATGCGGTTTGGCGAGCTCGATCAAGTAGGCACATTCAATAGGGGAGAGTACGTTATTCCGAACCCCTACGAGTGGGTCTAGCGAGTAGGCTTCGGTGGCCTCATAACTGCCTTTAAGATGGATCGTTTCACTCATAACGGGTAGCCGATGTCTTTAAAGGTCCGTCAAATGGACCGCGCAATCTGGGTGATAAGTTGACGAATCCAGCGATGACCCGGGTTGTGTTGTAGTAGCGGACTCCACGCCATCTTAAGCTCCAGAGGCGGAATCTCGAAAGGTACGGGCCTCGCTACCACCCGAGGGTTGTCACGTTTTAACTCGGTGGCGCGCGTGGGTAGCGTTACGATCAAATCGTTTTGCTCTGCCAGTGTCATCGCCGCTTGATAGTGGCGGGTAAACACCCTGATA
Source organism: Halieaceae bacterium (assembly GCA_042090345.1). Taxonomy (GTDB): domain Bacteria; phylum Pseudomonadota; class Gammaproteobacteria; order Pseudomonadales; family Halieaceae; genus Luminiphilus. The sequence continues at coordinate 81,697 of JBELJN010000004.1, forward strand.
CGACGTTTCTTGCCCAATCCATCAAGCGCTGCATCTACCCATCCTAGGCGTTGGACATCGTCTGGGTTTACACCAACTCCGACACCCATACCCGTTTTACTCACCCAGATGTGGTCGGCAGCGAGATACGCGTCGAGGTTAAAGTCTTCAAGAATTTGATTGTCAGGGCTTAATAGACACGAAAACGTGTCTTGCCACAGCGTAATCTGGTGAAATGACTGGGGCATCTGGACAAATCGGTTGATCACGAGGTCGACTTTTCCCCGTTCTACGTCGAGAAAGCTCACATCAGAAGGGTTCATGATGTCGAGCGTGATGCCCGGCGCTTTTTCACGAAGCTCTTTGAGGACGGCAGGAAGCAACGTCGACTCGGCATAGTCACTGGCCATGAGTCGCACTACCCGGTTTTCTGTCTCTGGTATGAATTCCTCAGTGGGTTGCAGAGCTCGATCAACATTGGTGAGGATCTCTCTTAGCTGAGGCTCTAATTCCTCAGCTTTGGCCGTGGGGGTCATGCCGTCGGATGTGCGAATCAGCAATGGGTCGTTGAAGACCTCGCGAAGTCGCTTTAAGCCATTACTCATTGCAGGCTGGGACAGTCCTAAACTGTGCGCCGCTTGGGTAACGTTTCGCTCACGCAGCAGCGCATCAAGGTAAACAAGAAGGTTCAAATCGACGCGACCTAGTCGGCTCATGCGTGTACTCTCCGGCGTAAACTACTATTCATACTATGAATAATACATCTTCTACACGTCTAGGTAGAAATTCTTGGTCTGAACGGGTGAACAGCTACAATAGCGACAAACTTAGGAGGCTTTATGTACACCGCACCGTTAGATGACATGCAGTTCTTGATCGACGACGTTTGCAAGGCAGGCGATCGTCTTGGCAGCTTGCCGCGTTTTGAAGGGCTCGATGTCGGCGCCGATCTTACGACGGCACTGCTCGAGGAGGCCGGAAAGCTCGCGGCGGACGTTGTCTCGCCGCTGCGTCGCGTGGGTGACATGCAGCCCTCTCGGTGTGCGAACGGTGTTGTGACTATCCCGCCTGGCTACGGTGAGGCGATTCGAGCGCTGGGTGATGGCGGTTGGGTAGGTATCGCGGCCGAAGCGTCACATGGTGGTCAAGGGCTGCCGGAGCTATATGGGACTGCGGCCTGCGAGATGTGGAACTCCGCTGATATGGCCTTTGCACTCGAGCCCTTTTTGAGTTCGGGCGCGGCCCTTGCCATCTCGGCACACGCGACCCCAGATTTAAAAGATAAGTACCTGCCCAACATCAATGCCGGTATCTGGTCGGGCACCATGAACCTCACGGAGTCAAGTGCCGGTTCTGATCTCGGGCCCATGAAAACACGGGCAGAACGTCACGGTGACCACTACAAGATCTTTGGTCAAAAAATTTACATTACATGGGGCGATCACGACGCTACTGAAAATATCATTCACCTGGTACTCGCTCGGTTACCCGATGCTCCGACCGGCAGTCGAGGCATTTCGCTTTTCGTCGTACCGAAGTTCTTGGTCAATGATGATGGGAGTTTGGGCGAGCGCAATGATGCCTACCCCGTCTCTGTTGAGCACAAACTCGGCATTCACGGAAGTCCGACCTGTGTGATGGCTTACGGTGATAACGGTGGTGCCATTGGTTACCTCGTGGGCGAGGAAAACAACGGACTTGCGTGCATGTTCACCATGATGAACGAGGCGCGACTAAAAGTGGGTCTGCAAGGGTTGGGTGCGTCTGAGGGGGCCTATCAAAAAGCCGTGGCCTACGCGCGGGAGCGCGTTCAGGGCGGTGTGCCGATTATCGAGCACGCAGATGTGAAGCGAATGCTCATGACGATGCGCGCACTTAACGAGGCTATGCGTGCGCTCGCCTACATTGAGTCACTCACGATGGATCTATCCCACGGAGCGCCTGCCGAAGATCGTGGACAGTGGAAGGCGCGCCTCGATCTAATGATTCCGGTGGTAAAGGGCTGGATGACTGAGATTGGTATGGAAGTGACCTCGCTCGGCGTCCAAATTCATGGTGGTATGGGCTACGTCGAAGAGACAGGGGCCGCGCAATACCTTCGTGATGTGCGCATCACACCGATTTATGAGGGTACAAACGGTATACAAGCTGCAGACCTGGTAAATCGTAAGTTAGCGCGTGATGGCGGAGCGACTATGGAGGCCATGCAGGAGCAAATTAGATCAGTCGCTGAGGCTTTAGCGGGCTCAAGTGATGACCGGCTTGCTGCAATGGGCACGGCCCTATCTGATGCACTAGCGGCGCATGTGATGTCTAGCCAGACTATTTTGGAGATGTTTAAAGCGGATAAAAATGCAGCGTTGGCCGCGTCTTTTGATTACATGATGCAGACGGGCTATTTGTTTGGGGGCTGGCATCTTGCCGCGAGCTCGCTCATTGCGATTGAGCTGTTAGCGCGCGATGAAAAAACATTGTTCTGCCAACGCAAGATTGCCACCACTGAGTTCTATCTACACCGAATCTTGCCGCGGGGAAGCGCGCACGCAGACGCTATCTTGTCACCGCTTAGCAAGTTAGACACCTATGCGACTGAGTGGTTGTAAGACATGGCTGAGAGGCTGTTTGGATCGTTTGCGCAGTTCACTGCGTGGCTTGTGCTAATTGTTTACGAGACGATCCGAACGCCATTCGCCCCGTGGGCCTCTGCCGGCGCGCGCAGTGGGGGTGCCACATGTTAAGCACTCCTGAGCTTTCAGATCTCAATCCGCGCGCACAAATGCTGCCCTTTCAGTTTCGCTCCTTCGGTCGTGCTTCGGTGTTCTGCGGTCAAGTTGCGACCATCCGTTGTTTTGAGGATAACTCGAGGGTCAAAGAGGCCGTGAGCGAGCCTGGTTGTGGCCGGGTTTTATTCATTGACGGCGGTGGCTCGCTTGCCAAAGCGTTGACCGGTGATTTGGTTGCCAAGCAGGCCATGGATAATGGTTGGGCGGGTATGGTCATTATGGGTTCCGCCCGCGATGTTGAAGTCATCAATACCTTTGACTTTGGTGTAAAGGCCCTGGGTGTCTCGCCTATTAAGACCGAGAAACTCGGTGTGGGCGAGCGCGGCGTTACGCTTACATTTGAGGGGATTGATGTGAGAGACGGCGATTATCTAGCGGCGGATGAAAATGGCGTCCTTGTACTCGATGGACCGTTCACTGAGACGTAGCTAAAAAGGCGCTGCATTACGCCTTCATTGTCGCAAGTTAAAAAGTGCTGCGACTGAGCCATGTTTTTCCGGTGGTACCTGAGCCGACCCATTTAGGTTGAGCTGAGACGTAACGATAGATCGAGTGGCATCACCACTTTGGTCAAGGCGCCTATGGAGATGAAGTCTACACCTGTCTCGGCAATACCTCTTAAGGTCACCTCAGTGACATTACCCGACGCCTCAAGCTCGACTTCTCCCTTCGTCATCGCTACGGCTCGACGCATATCGTCAAGTGTGAAGTTGTCTAGCATCACACGATCCGCCTTGGCGGTGAGTGCTTGCTCGAGTTCTTGAAGGTTCTCAACCTCGATTTCTATGGGTTTTCCAGGCGCACTCTGGCGCGCTTGCTCGATTGCTTGCCGAATACCGCCGCAGGCTGCGATATGATTTTCTTTGATCAGGAAGGCATCAAATAAGCCGATACGGTGATTGAAACAGCCACCACAGGTCACTGCGTATTTCTGGGCATTTCGAAATCCTGGGATAGTCTTTCGCGTATCAAGTAACTTAGCGTTGGTTCCCTCGACGATGCTGGCTAGCGACGCACTGTAACTTGCGGTACCCGAGAGCATCTGAAGAAAGTTCAGCGCGGCACGCTCACCTGTCAGAATGCTTCGTGCATTGCCTGCCAAAGTGAACAGCACGTCGTTTGGAGCGAGCCTGTCTCCGTCGGCTTTGTTCCATTTCACACTAACGCCCGGGTCTACCGCGTAAAAAACCGCGTCCACAAACTGTGTCCCGCACAAGACCCCAGCCTCCCGTGTAATCACAGTCGCGTGAGCGGCATCTCGACTAGGAACTAGGGCGGCAGTGATGTCACCGCTGCCGATATCCTCGTCAAGTGCAAGTTTCACGATAGGATTAATGTCGGTTTGAGTCAGCACGCGGGAGTGTCCTTTTGGCGAGCCCTGATATCATGCGGTATTGAAACACAAGGTAGGCGAAGATTTTTACGTGACCGGTAATAAATACGGGCAAATTGTGAGTGGATGGCTTCAGGGGTGTAGACACGTGCCTTCGCCCAACTGCGCGCCAAGGCCGCCGGCGGCGTCAGTAAGGCTTCTGGTCATACACAATATTTCGCTGCCGCCCGGTGAGTTTGGCGGTCCTCATATTGAAGCCTTGTTTACCAATACGCTTGATTCTCAGGCACACGAGTACTTCGCAGAGATAGCCCACCTTAATGTATCGGCGCACTTCCTCATTCGACGCGATGGTGAGGTCGTACAATTTGTGGCCACGACTGAGAATGCCTGGCACGCAGGCGTATCGAGTTGGCGCGGTTCTTCTCAGTGCAATGATTTCAGTATTGGCATTGAACTTGAGGGGACGGATACTCATGTTTACAGCGAAGCGCAGTACGTGGCGCTCGAGGCGCTAGTGAAAGCTTGCCGACAGGCTCACCCTGACGTTGAGCCCACAGCGATTGTCGGGCACAGTGATGTTGCCCCGGGCCGAAAAACCGATCCTGGGCCAGGTTTTGATTGGCATCGTTTGAGTGAAGACCTCGGCGTCGCAGAACTGCCAGGCATCTAGTACCAATAAGTTTTAGGGGAGAGTGAACTTGGATTACCTCGCGTTTTTGTCGTTCATGGTGGCAACTGGGCTGTATTGGTTCATGGGCCCCGGTGGTCCGCTGCATACCATCGACGTTCAGAGTCCATTTAGAACGCAGATAGACGACGCCAGTCGTGCAAATAGTGTATTGCTCTGGCTCGTGGGTGCCCCCACCGCAGCGTTTGCGGTTGTCTTCATGATTTTCGAGGGTCTGTTTGGCGGTGCTGCGATGCTGCTGTTTGGGACCGCCGCACTTTTTTATTCGTTTGGACGAGAGGATTATCCAACACTCACCCAACGCGTTTTAGCGCGGGCGAGAGCGGGCGATAGCGCGGGTGCAGCGAGGGTGATCGACGCGACGGAGAGTGATGGCGAGGCTCATGACGACGCTGAGTTCTGTGGTGAGGCATCCGTATTTTTTAGCAAAATGGCGATGCAGCGATGGTTCGGCCCCGTTATTTACTTCTTTTTGATGGGGCCAGCCGGTGCTGTCGCTTATCGACTGGCGCATGAGACGCAAGAAACAGCATTCCCTGTCAGCGAGTCTGTTATGCGTGTTATCGAGTGGCTGCCTTCGCGACTTATGGCGCTGAGTTTTGCCGTCTTTGGCGACTTTGATAAGACCTTGGGCCATGTCGTTCAGAAGGGGCCCTCGCTTCAACCAAGCACCGCTGAGTTTTTCGAGGATGCCGTCGATGCGGCGCTAGAGGGTGATAAGCGCGAGTTGGCGGTCTATGAGCGACTAAGCGGTCTTTTCAGACTGCTTGATCGCAGCTTCCTACTTTGGCTAGGCATTTTCGCACTCTTTATCCTTGTTTGAGTGCTACCGGACTTGGCAAAGGCCTGAGCGAGGTCGGCACGAGGGTAAGGACTTAGCGAAGCACGCAAGAAAGTGCTCAGAGTGGGCGTCGAGTCCCCTGAACAATGTCATAGAAATGTTGCGTCATCTCCTGCCGGCTACGAATATGCGCATAGTCCTCGGGCGAGTGGTGTACACCAACGTCTAGCGAGACCGTAGTCCCAAAACGTTTGAGTGCTTCGCGCATGTGCATCGCCATGCGAAACGGCTCTGCGATATTCGAAGCAACATGGAACAGTCGGGTGTTTTGCCCATGGAAGAATACGGGAACGACTGTGGGTTGATATTGCATGACGAGCTTGGCGATGAAGGTGGTCCAGGGGGCATCAATGACATCGCCAAACCCGGGTGCGTCAGCGGTTGAGACATGACCTGAAGGAAATAATATCAAGGGAGTACCGTTTGACAGCGCTTTCCCTGCTAATTGCTTGGATCGCACATTGCGCTTCGTCGCGTCTTTGGTTTCCGTGAAGTCAATGGGGAGAAAATGCGGTACTAAGTCCCTATCCTGACAAAGCAGTGAGTTGATTACGACTTGAAAATCGTCGGCCAAGTCGAGTGCCATATTGCACATGATAAGACCGTCGATAACACCAAACGGATGATTGGCAATGAATAAAACGGGACGGTCTTTTGGGATGTTGCCCAGTGCACTTGTGTCGCCATCAAGCGTAATGTTGGTGAGTTTGAAGGCCTCTCGAAAAAACGTTTTTGAATCAGTATCCATGGCCTTGAGGCGCTGATAATGGGCCTCCATTTCGTGACGCCCTAAAAAACCTTCAAGTACCCGCACGAGGGCACGGGTCAAGGGGCCATCCTCTGGCGACTCGTACGTGAGTCGTGGCTTTTCCACGATGTAGTACTCGAACATTGGATCCACTTCTGGCAAGAATTGAGGATCGTTTATGGCGGTGGTATTGGTGATAGCCATGTCTGCTTACCCAGTTTTTATCCTTAGTGTTACGTCTTGTGCGGTCTCAAAGATTAATAAAATTTTACGTTTGATTTATGAAACTTCTATGACCCGTCTTATTCGTCAAATTGGATCCATCTGTATCGTCTGACCTTATCCCTACCAGAGCTGAAATAGCGCGGTACCAATGAATGTACCAAGCGCGTAACCGATCACCCCGACTAATACGCCCGGCGTTACCTGATCGTGCCACCCTTTTGCCGCCGCCATAGCCGGTGCCGTGGTTGCACCAAGTATGGCTGCGTTACTTGCGGTTAGTAATTCAGGGATAGTAAGGCCTAATTTGCGACCCAGTGTGAGCAGCACAAGGAGGTGTACGCTCAGCAGAATCATCACCAGCACAATGAGTAATGGGGCAACGCTAATCATGGCTTGAATATTGGCACCAGCCGCAATCGCTGCAAAAAAGGTAAACGACAACGCTACGCCGATCTCAAACGCACCCGCAAACCAGAGCCTTATCTTCGGGAAACCCGTTGCAATACCGACGGTAATAACGGTCATGATGGCGTATCTCCAGCTTGGCAGATCCAACCACCAACATAGAAAATCAGTGAGGGCGACAATGGTGCCGGCTGCGGCAAGCGAGTACACGATGCTTGCAGGTGTAACCTCAGACTTTTCAATAGCAATGTCATTGCTCGGGGTGTGTGGCACAAAATGGCGAGTCACCCACAGTGCTCCGGGGATCAGCGCGATAATGCTCAGAAAAACAGCCGAGAAAAGATTGTCGGCCGCTGTAGCGGCTGAGAAGAATGACGCGTCTTTACTCAAGCCCGTAATTTCACCCAGCGCCGCGTAGTTGACAGAGCCCCCGATGTAAGTGGATGCGAAGAGTCCGACCACGCCTGCTTCTCGTCGCTCTGCCGCCAAATCGGATGCGCTACCTAATTGCCCAAGATCAAGCACCAGTGCGGCAACCACAACACCGGCAACCGTGCCGAGCGTTGCGACGAGAAAGGCCGCAGTCGTTCGTGAGGCCTCTTTAGCTAATCTGCGCACATCTGCCTGAAATAGGAACAGTGGGATGAGCATGGGAACAATGTAGCTAAAGATGAAGCTGTAAGCGGGCGCCGCGTGAGGGATGACCCCGAGATTAGCGGCAGCGATTGCCAATAGAATAACAACCACGGTGCCCGTGATTTTCTGTCCAAGGACAGTGCGTTCAGAGGCAAAGGCCATGGCTGACAACACTAAAATAGCCGTAAATACAGCGAAGTGCTGCTCCGCCGGAATAAGCGACATGTTTATTACCTGTTATTTTTCTAAACCCAGAGTGGCAAGGATAGCGCAAGGTAAAAACCGAGTCTGCTAAAAGTGCGTCTCGGTAGTGGTCTCGTCTCTGTCCATCGTTCCCTTATCCGACCATATCGTGTGAAAAGCAGCACCCTAAGAGGCTGTCCGGATCGTACCGTCCGCGTCGAAAATTGGTTTAGCTAATCGCTCCATGGTCGTGAAGGCCCCGAAATCGATACAACTCAACATCGGCTCGTGAGACACTCTAGTTATGAGTGAAGTGTCTGATATCGTTCCCGCTGCCCCATCTGTTGTTGCCACCGAGATGGCGCGTCGAAAAGCCCTAGAGGCAATGGGAATCGACGTGTATGTTTCGCGGTTCGATTTGCCCGGTGCGGCGCCCGCAGTTCGCCAAAGGGTCGAGTCTGCCAGTCCCTCAGTAGTGCCGGATCATTCGAGTGAAACGGGTGCGCTCGCGGTTGAGACGGCCACTCGACGCAGCAAGACACCAGCGCCAACCGCGGCTACGTCAGCCGCCGCACGTGAACGTTCCGAGGCGGTGAGGTTTTCCATGCTCTTGGCATCGGCCGGTCCTTTTTTATGGATTGAGCAATTATCGGATGGTCTTATTCGCCAAGACCAGTTGGCGTTGATTAACGCGATGGCGCGGGCTATCAGCCCTAAAGCGTCCATTAGGCAGCAGCAGTTTGATTGGCCCATGCGTGGGGGATCGGCTGTGGCGTCCGATGCGGAGTCAGCCAAGCAAGCGCTCCAGGGGCTGATTCAACGTATGGCCCGCGAGGTAAATGCAAAACGCGTGGTGGTCATGGGGACGTGCCCATTTTTGTCAGACCGTATCGCTCAGTCGGCTGTCGTCATTCCCTCCACCATAGCGATGCTAAGTAACGCCTCGTTAAAGCGCGAGGCCTGGCTGGCGCTAAAGCCCCTCAGGGTCATTGAGCTCGACTAGTATTGGTCTCGACGCTTACAGATCTTACTTGCCGACGCCTAGCGCCATCTGATTCAGCGCAACTCACTGGTATCTATCAGCAGACCGACGGACCATCGCTCACGTTCCTGCAGGAATTGACGCGCAAGCCTTCGGGTGCTGCGTGGTGTGTCGCCTCATCTAACCGGCTAATTGCGGTTATTTGGCTTAATATTCTTGGGGATGAAGCTGAAATCATCGACTTTCGCGTAGACACACCTGTAAGACAGCAAGGCGTTGGCCGTTTTTTATTGGGGGAGACATTGAAGACCCTGAATACGTCTGGCGTCAAATCGGTTTTCTTGGAGGTGCGAGACTCAAATTTGGCAGCAATTACTTTGTATGAGCATGCTGGATTTGCCACCATTGGCCGCCGAGAAGGTTACTACGCGACATCACAGGGGCGAGAGGATGCGCTTATGATGCGTCACGATTCGATTAAGAGGTAAAGAATCAGTGAATATTTTAGAGACGGACCATTGGTGTTTGATGTTGCCAGCTGAGTGGCATGCTGAGACTGAAGACGACATCGTACGAATTGCGGATCAGGACGAGGTCGGTGAAATTGAGATCACCACGTTGCACAAGCAATCAGGAAAGATAACGCCTGATGAGATTCAGGACATGGCAAACATTGAATCGCCCGAGGTTCCTCATTGGACCGCGGTAAATACCGGCGCCTTTTCGGGCGTAAATGGGCACTACACTGAGGATGACGCAGCCGTTCGAGAATGGTATTTGGGCTCAGAGAGCTTACTGCTCTTCGTGACCTACGTTTGCCATAAAGACGACGCAGGGCTTGATGATGCATCGGTTGATGAGCTTCTCGGGACCTTGGTCGTTGGAGATTCCCAGCAGAACTAGGCGATCTCTCCCGTAACACGGACCCGCTTACTGCCTACTTCAAGTGTGGTCTCAGAGCGCCGCATGTTGTCAACTCGTGTATCGATAACATTTTTCGCGGCGATCAACAGGCCTGTAATAATAAAGGCCCCTGGTGGCAAAATCGCTAATAAAAGACCTGTGTAGTCCTCCGCTACAACCAAGGTCCAGTCGGCGGCCACAGACCCGAGAAGTAAATCCATATTGGCAAACACGGCGCCCGTGCCAAGTAATTCTCGAATCGCTCCCAGTACTACCAGTACCAAGCCAAACCCCATGCCCATCATGAATCCGTCAGCGACAGCCGGTGCGACAGGGTTTTTAGCGGCAAAGGCATCTGCGCGACCGAGGATGACGCAGTTGGTTGTAATAAGCGGCAAGAAAATACCCAGAATCTGATAAAGCTCATACGCGTAGGCTTGCATCAGCAGTTCCGTGCCGGTCACCGCGGCGGCGATGATAAGCACAAAAGCCGGAAGACGGATCGACTCTGTGACGACGTTTCTAATGAGTGATACGCACAAGTTGGAAGTGACCAAGACAAATAGCGTCGCCGCTGCAAGCCCCAATGCGTTGACCACACTCGCAGTGACGGCAAGTAGAGGGCAGAGTCCTAGTAACTGCACCAACGCTGGATTGTTTTTCCACAGTCCATTGTGGGTGATCTGGCGATAGCTTTGGGTGCTCATGATGCATCCTCTTCGACGAGTTCGAATAGGTCCTGTTTATGGGTTTGTGCATATTCCAAGGCACTTTTGACGGCGGAAACGACAGCGCGAGGCGTGACGGTCGCTCCCGTAAACGCGTCGAATTCACCGCCATCCTTGACGACAGCCCATCGCTCTGGCGAGGGGTTTACCAAGGTTTTGTTGTCGAACGACAAAATCCAAGGTGACTTTTTAAGCTCAACTTTATCACCGAGTCCTGGCGTTTCCCGGTGGCTCAGTACACGAACACCCGCAACCTTCCCTGACCGGTAGACACCGACCAGTAACCGTATGTCACCACTGTAACCGTCGCGTGCAGTGACAGGAAGAATCACACCTGCGACCTCACCGTTCTTGCGAGCTCGATACCCTGATGTTTGTTCGCGCAGCGCTAGCAAAGGCCCATCTGCGTCGAGATTGAAAGTATCGTCGATTAATTGGTTATCGTGAGAAACAGTGGGAAAAATCTCTAGCAGTTGTCGCGCTTCTGCGGCGCGCTCGGCTGCGGCAATAGGCGCCTTGGTCTGCTCGTAGACGCCGCTGATTAATCCCGACCCGACCGCGGCAAAAGCAGCGAGAAGCGCGGCACCAATCAGGCTCGAAATAACCGTTCTCACTCGTCGACCTCAATTTTTGTGGTGCCGTATACCTTGGGCTGTGTGTATTGATCGATAAACGGTGCGGCAAAGTTAAGCAACAGCACGCCAAATGCAACAGCATCGGGGTAATTGCCATTTACGCGTATGAGATAGACCAACACACCCACACCTGCGCCAAATATGAGTCGACCTCGGTTCGAGACGGCTGAACTGACAGGATCCGTGATAATGAAGAACGCGCCGAACATTGTAGCGCCACTGAACAGATGGAACAGGACAGAGCCCCCACCGGTAGAGCTACCCTCATCAAAGCCCAACAGGGCGCAAATAGTGAGTGCACTCAGCATGCCCACAGGTGCATGCCAGGTAAAAATACGGTGGCGAAGCAGCCAGATGCCGCCGGCGAGGAAGGCGAGATTGACGATATCCCACCCAACTCCCGCGATGGGACCTGCAAGCTCCGTTTTTGACATCATTAGATCATCAAAGAGCATGCCCGCGTTTTGTCGGAACAGGTCCAGCGGCGTCGCTGCCGTCACACCGTCGAAGCTTGCTGGCAAAAAGAGCGCGGTTAGGGCATCGACAAGTCCCGGGACCTCGCCAACCCCGCGGGGTTCTGTCCAGGAGCTCATTTGCAAAGGGAATGACACCAGCAAGACGACATATCCCACCATTGCCGGGTTAAAGGGGTTGTATCCCAGCCCACCGAATACATGCTTACCCAGCAAAACTGAAACGCCTATTCCAACCGCCACTAACCACCAAGGCGCATAGGGAGGCAGTGCAATACAAAGCAGCGTTGCCGTTACGATGACACTGTGGTCTTTGAGCGGCGACTTAAAGTCTTTACCTCGTAACCACAGCGCCCAAGCTTCGAATCCCAGAGCCAACATAGAACCAAACACGATGTTCACAAGTGTACCGGGACCAAAAAACCAGGTGAGTGCAAGAACGCCAGGAACTGTCGCAAGTAAGACCTGCTTCATGACCTGTTCAACCGATGTTACAGGCTTGTGTACGTGAGGCGATGAGACATGCATGAGGCTCATTGCTCTGCCTCCTGACTGGCTTTTTTCGCCTTTGCACGCTCGATGGCCGCTTGGACCGGATCATCTCCCGATTTTGCGCGCGCTTCGGCGGCCGCTTTTCTGGCTGCACGTTTCGCTTCTTTTGCGGCCGCTTCTCGTTCTAAACGTTCTTGACGCGCTTCGAACCGTAAACGCGAGTTGTCGGACCGTACTTTTTCATTTGCGGCCTCCCGAATCGCACCTTTTGCCGAGCGATAATATTGAACTAACGGAATATGGCTTGGACACACGTAGGCACACGCCCCACATTCGATACAGTCGAGTAGGTTATGTCGCTCAAGTTGCTCGTTATCTTTGGCGCGTGCATACCAATACAGTTGTTGCGGTAGGAGCGATGCCGGGCAAGCCTCGGCACACATACCACAACGAATACAGGCCTGTTGTGGCTGTGGAGAGGGTATCTCGGTGCGCGTTGGCGCCAGTATGCAGTTGGTAATCTTTACCACCGGCATGTCGAGGTCAGTCACTGCAAAGCCCATCATGGGGCCACCATGAATGACCCGATCAGCCGTCTCGGCATCAAAGGCCGCCTCATTGAGCAGTTCACGAATAGGCGTTCCCAGCATGACGCGGCGGTTGCCAGGTTTTTTCAATGACATGCCCGTCACGGTCGTAATCCGATCTGTCAGGGGCTTACCGTCAATCAGTGCATCGCGAACCGCAACAGCCGTACTCGGGTTTTGGCACAGGATCCCAATGTCAGCGGGGATGCCGCCCGAGGGAACCTGCATGTCGAATAAAATCTCAATGAGCTGCTTTTCACCGCCCGAGGGATACTTAGTCGGGAAGGTCACCACATCGGCGATCTCAAGCGCTTGGGCGGCATTTGCCATTGCCTCAGCGGCCTCCGGCTTGTTGTCCTCGACAGCGAGAATGATGTTCTGTGCGCCAACCATGTGAGCGAGTATCTCCGCTCCCTCAACAATCTCGCGCGCACAACACTGCATGACGGTATCGTCCGCCGAGATGTAAGGCTCGCATTCTGTGCCGTTAATGATCAGCGTGTGAATACTGAGCTCACGGTCGGAGGCGAGCTTAATGGCCGTGGGGAATCCTGCACCGCCGAGACCTGCGATACCGGCTTGACGAACGCGCTCGACGAGCTCAGGTTTTGGTGTCTCACGCCAATCCTCAAGGCCTTTTAAGTCTATCCAGCTATCGCTGCCGTCCAAGCTGATCTCAATACACGTGGCGGTTAAGCCAGAAGCGTGTGGCACAGCACGTGACTCAATGGCAGTAACGGTGCCTGAGCTGGGTGCGTGAACGGGCACGCTGACGGGTCCCTGCGCTTCAGCAATCATTTGCCCGCCTTTTACGGCGTCACCCACTTCCACAACAGGTCTTGCAGGTGTGCCGATATGCTGGGAAATAGGGAGTACCAGCTTGGAGGGTAGCGGCATTTCGTGAACGTACCCTGGGTCGGCAAGCTCCTTTCGTTCTGGCGGATGAATGCCACCATGGATATCAAAGATCTGCCTCATGCCGCGGCCTGCTCCGGCGTATTCTCTGAAGGTCTGTCAGTGGCAATAAGGTTATCGCTGGAGGCTTCATTGGGCAGTGGCCAGTACCAATGCTGAATACCACCTTTCCTCGGAATCATGTCAATACAATCGACAGGGCAGGGCTCAACACACAAGTCACAGCCCGTGCACTCATCGATAATAACGGTGTGCATTTGTTTGGCCGCACCCAAGATTGCATCGACAGGACACGCCTGAATGCACTTTGTGCAACCAATACACTCATCCTCCCGGATAAAGGCAACGGTGGGCTCGGCTTCGATACCGTGCTCTGCATCCAGTGGCTCGGGCTCTACGTCCAACAAGTTTGCCAGCGCTTGGATGGTATCTTCGCCACCCGGAGGGCACTTATTAATCGAATCACCCTCGGCAATCGCCTCTGCGTAAGGCCTGCAACCGGGATAGCCGCACTGGCCGCACTGCGTTTGTGGAAGAATGCTATTGATTTGATCGGAGAGCGGATTCCCTTCGACTTCAAAGCGGACAGCCGCGAAGCCCAAAAGCGCACCGAAAACGATAGCCATACCCACCAATGCGGCGAGTGCTAGCAATATCGGATTGGCGAGAATCATCTCAATCATCACACCAACCCAGCAAAGCCCATGAAAGCCAGCGACGCGAGCCCAGCGGTGACCATACCAATCGCGGCACCTTGGAAGGCTTCGGGAACGTCAGCCACGACGAGGCGTTCGCGCATCGCAGCAAACAGCACCAGCACCAAGGAGAATCCTAGTGCCGCGCCCATGCCATAGATGAGGCTTTGCATAAAGTTGTGCGCTTGATTGATGTTCAAGAGCGCAACACCTAAAACCGCACAATTCGTTGTGATGAGGGGTAAATAAACACCGAGCACCCGGTGCAGCAGCGGGCTGGTTTTTCGGACAACCATCTCGGTAAATTGGACAACGACCGCGATCACGAGAATAAACGACAGTGTTCGAAGGTACGTCAAATCAAGCGGTTCGAGTAAGTAGCGATACGTGAGGTAACTGCAGACCGAGGCAAGCGTTAGAACGAATGTCGTTGCGGCAGACATTCCGATTGCCGTATCGAGCTTGTTTGAAACGCCCATAAAGGGGCACAGGCCCAAAAACTGGACCAGTACGAAATTGTTGACCAGCACTGCGGCAACCAGCAGTACGGCATAGTCCCCTAGCATCTTACTCCAGCAGGCTTCTTGACCTGTCTCATCCAACTGCACCTAATAGTAAGGAATAGTAAGGCGATCGAACAGTGATAGTTTGGAATAGCAATAGTGCCTGGCGTTATCAGTTTATTGCTTACTCGCTTCCACCATCGCTGTCACAGCCTCGGGGTCGATTCTCTGAATTAGCGGCGAGAACTTGTTGATCTTATGACCTGCCAGCGGCCCTTGCAGATCGGTCCAGTTAAGCGTTAGTCCCAAGAATTCCTCACTCTTTTGTCCCATAACCGGCAGAACTGGCTTCAAGTAAGTCATGAGTACCCTGAAACAGTTAATACCCACCGAGCAGGCATCTTGAACTTCTTGATCGCGACCCTCTTCTTTAGCGAGAACCCACGGCTTTTTCTCATCTATATATTGGTTTGCGCGATCGGCCAAGGCGATGATTTCACGCATGGCACGCTGGAAGTCGCGCGTTTCGTAGAGCGCAGCAATCGAATCACCGGCACTGATAAGCTCATTGATAAACGCGGGCTCACTGCAAGTAGTGCTGATTTCATTGTCAAAGCGTTTGCGCAAGAACCCCGAGCAGCGACTCGCGATATTCACTACTTTGCCAACAAGATCGCTGTTTACTCGCTGTATAAAATCCTCGAGATTCAAGTCCATGTCGTCGACATTAGGGCTGAGCTTCGCGGCAAAGTAATAGCGGAGATACTCCGCGTCGAGATGATCAAGGTAGGTGGACGCCATAATAAACGTACCGCGACTTTTTGACATTTTGGTCCCATCTACGGTTAGGAACCCGTGCGCAAAAATCGCAGTCGGCTGACGCAGCCCAGCACTCGCTAACATGGCAGGCCAGAACAGCCCGTGAAAGTTAATGATGTCCTTGCCGATGAAATGATAGAGCTCTGTGTCATTACCCGGCTGCCAGAAGCTCTCGAAATCATCCCCGGTTCGCGCGCACAGATTTTGATGGCTCGCGATGTAGCCTATGGGTGCGTCCAGCCACACATAAAAATACTTTTCGGGATATCCCGGGATCTCAAAGCCAAAATAGGGTGCATCTCGCGAGATATCCCAATCCTGGAGTCCAGCATCAATCCATTCTCGAAGTTTATTAGCAATCGGCGTCTGCAGTTGCTCACCCGAGACCCAATCCGCCAAGAGCTCTTGAAAGGCGCTCAACTTGAAAAATAAATGATCAGATGCTTTTTCGACGGGTGTGGAGCCGGACAAGGCAGAGATTGGATCGATGACCTCCGTGGGTGAGTAAGTCGCGCCGCAGGCTTCGCAATTATCGCCGTACTGGTCCGGGGTCTTACATTTTGGGCACGTACCTTTAATGAACCGATCGGCCAGAAATAGACCTTTTACCTCGTCGTAGGCTTGCACAACACTTCTTACGGCGATGTGATCGTTGGCTTCCAAACGTTTGAAAATCGTCTCAGACCAGGCTTTATTTTCAGGTGAGTGCGTTGAATGGTAGTTGTCGAACGAAATGTGAAAACCAGCTGAATCGGCTTCGTGCAGCGCCTTAATATTTCCGATGTGGGCTTGGGGGGTGACGCCCTGCTTTTCCGCCGACAACATGATGGCGGTGCCGTGAGCGTCGTCGGCGCAGACATACTGGCAATGGTTGCCGCGTGAGCGTTGAAACCTAACCCAAATATCGGTTTGCACTTGCTCTAGCATATGCCCCAAGTGCAATGGAGCGTTAGCGTAGGGCAGGGCAGACGTGACGAGTATCTTGCGCGATGACATTGATTATGGGCTCACTGTAAAACGGGCGCTATTGTAGCGGTACAGGACGATCGGGAACAGCTGTTGTCACTTGTTCACAACTGAGTACATATCACCTATCGAAGAGCTGCTGATATATACTCGCGACTTTTTCGGTGGAGGCTAAAATGGTGCAGGGCGTCAGCACAGTTAAGCATGTCGTTGCCATAGCATCTGGTAAAGGCGGTGTGGGTAAATCGACCGTATCCGTAAACCTCGCGGTGGCCGCTGCACAGCTTGGCTTTAAAGCGGGACTGCTCGATGCCGATATCTATGGACCGAGCCAAGCCCGCTTGCTGGGCGTAGCAGATGGCGTTATGCCTGAGGTGGTTGAAGAAAAGATTTTTTTTCCGATTGAGGCGCACGGAGTCGCTTCGATGTCGATGGCCTTTTTGACACGTGAAAAAACAGCCATGGTTTGGCGCGGGCCGATGGCCAGCGGGGCACTTCAGCAAATGATTGAATCCACGCGTTGGGGTGATCTGGATGTGTTGTTTGTCGATATGCCACCGGGCACAGGCGATATTCAGTTAACACTCTCCCAGAGAACACAACTCTCCGGTGTCGTGGTGGTCACCACTCCCCAAGATATTGCACTCATTGACGCAAGGCGCGCTGTTGAAATGTTCAATAAAGTCTCTGTGCCCGTACTGGGAATGATTCAGAATATGGCGACGCATGTCTGTTC
This sequence comes from Halieaceae bacterium, assembly GCA_042090345.1. GTDB lineage: Bacteria > Pseudomonadota > Gammaproteobacteria > Pseudomonadales > Halieaceae > Luminiphilus. The sequence continues at coordinate 98,955 of JBELJN010000004.1, forward strand.
CAATTGCGGTCATGAAGACCCAATTTTTGGCAGCGAGGGGGGCGAGAACCTAGCAAATGAATACGATTCGCGTTTGCTTGCGAATATTCCTCTATCGAGACGTATTCGCGAAACTAGCGACGCAGGAGAGCCGATTGTTCTTGCAGAGCCAGATAACGCAGGAGCGTTAGCTTACCGCGATGCCGCATCGGTCATTATGGCATCGCTGGATAGCGCTGCGCGCCCCGCAGCGCCCACTATAAGCATGACTGACTAGGCATGGTAAGCCCGGCTCAGTAACAAAAAACTTCAGGAGTAAATGTGAGTATTAAGTCAGATCTTTGGATTCGTCGAATGGCCGATCAGTACAAAATGATTGAGCCCTTTGAAGCAGGGCAAGTAAGACACAAGGACGGTGAAAAGCTGATTTCCTACGGTACGTCCAGCTATGGCTACGACGTGCGTTGCTCTCGTGAATTTAAAGTCTTCACTAATATTAACTCGGCAACGGTTGACCCTAAGGCATTCGATAGCAACTCCTTTGTTGACGTCGAGAGCGATGTTTGTGTGATACCGCCCAACTCGTTTGCGCTCGCTCGCACTGTTGAATATTTCCGAATACCCCGGAATGTATTGACGGTTTGTCTGGGTAAGTCGACCTATGCACGCTGCGGCATTATCGTAAATGTGACGCCACTAGAACCCGAGTGGGAGGGGCATGTCACACTCGAGTTTTCTAATACCACCACGCTGCCCGCAAAAATCTACGCAAACGAAGGTGTAGCGCAAATGTTGTTCTTTGAGTCAGACGAGGTTTGCGAGACGAGTTATGCTGACCGTGCAGGAAAATACCAGGGCCAGATGGGAGTGACGTTGCCAAAGACATAAGTCTTTTTGAGCAACTCGCCACGTAGCCCAGGGGCGAGATGTCCAATCTCGACAAAAAAGCCGAGTAAGTATTCGGGTTTTAAGTATTCGGGTTTAAGGTGTCGTTCGACGCCATGGGTGTGCCCAGTCTCGATCGGTATTGTGTTCTGCACATCATTTTAGTTGAACCGAAAGGACGCGGCATAGACTAGGGTTGCCGGGTGCGGGCGAGTTGTCACTAGGGGTGGGCGGAGAATGCCACCTAATCCAGCCAAGTGAGTGTCTTAATGTCCACTTTAATGGTTGAGGCACCCTCGACGTGCTTCGTCTTTAACATCAGGTAGTCAAGACTGGGTGCCAGCCATATTTCCGAGGCTCGTTTTTTAGGGTTTTTGTGTTGTGCCTGATAGCGAACGGTATCTATTTCACCGAGCGGTGTTATTAGCGTCTCATTGGGTAATCTGCGCCAAGACTTATCACTAATCTTGGCACCGTCTACGACACGGAACTTTAATGTGCTCGGCGGTTCACTCGAGCGCATAAGCGTCAGTCGTAGCTGCTGTTGCTGCGAAAACTGATCGAGTACGCCCGGTGATAAGGGGTGCTCGGTCCACTTGCCACGCTTCAAGCTTTTGATAACACCTCTCTCTGTATCGAATTCAACGGAACGCTTGTTGGTCTTTAAGGTCCTGACTTTTGAGTCAAAACGGATGCCTTCAATACCGGTTTTGCTTATTCGGAACTCGGCCGATTCATCCATCTTAATAAGAAAATTTTTACCGCTACTCTTCAGGCGGTAAACATCGCCTTCGCGCACTAATGTTCGCGTTAAATCAAGTGTCATGCCGAGTGCGCGTGTCTCATATACGGCCTCAAAGGGCCTTATTTTAGGCGCCTCAGCTAATGCCGACGAACAATTTATGAAGGTCATAACGAGCGAGATGGCTGCGGCTAGTTGCCAGCCAAAACACCGCGACAATGATTTATTCGCCACGGTGGTGTTTCCACTGGGCACCCGTGGGTGGCAAGAGCTCACCATCGAGTTGTGCGCCCTGGTCCGCGTGAACTACACGCCCTTGCAAGTGCCAATTCACCGCCTCAGGAAATATAAGGTGTTCAACCTCAAGTACCTTACAAGCGAGTGTTTGAGCATCATCAGTGTTCGCTATGTTGACTCGTGCCTGCAGGATTGCAGGACCGCCATCAAGTTCATTGGTTACGTAGTGCACAGTGGCTCCCGCTTCTTTTTCACCCGCATCGATGGCGCGTTGATGCGTATTCAGACCTGCGTATTTAGGCAACAAAGACGGGTGAATGTTCACCAACTTGCCTAAAAATCGATTGATAAATACGGGGGTTAAAATGCGCATAAAGCCCGCAAGGACAACGATGTCAGGGTTATTAGCCGCAACCTCGTCTGCGAGTGCCGCATCGAACGCTTCGCGTGCAGCGAACTGTTGGTGATCAATTACAGTTGTCGCAATACCACGATTTCTGGCGATGATGATGCCTTGAGCGTCGGGTCGGTTACTGATGACCCTAACAATGTTTCCCGCAAGCGCTCCGCTAGTGGCAGCGTCCAAGAAGACTTCCATATTTGAGCCACGGCCCGAAATTAGAATGACAATGTTCTTCAATGATTTCTTCGAGGGCGTTGTTATCAACTCTTGCAAGGATATGTCCAAAGACCGTTTCAGAAGGCTTCACTTAAGAACTGAACACGACCGAGCCATCGCCAGCTTCGATGCATCCCAGCTCCCAGCAGTCTAAGCCGTGATCGCTAAGAAGCTGGATGGCCGCTTCGGTTTTTGCTGGCCCGACGACTACCGTCATACCAACACCACAGTTAAAGGTTCGGTGCATCTCTTCTTCAGCGACGCCCCCCGCCTCTGCAAGCCAAGTGAATACTGGGGGCATCTCCCAAGAGGTCTTATCCAGAACGGCTGAACACCCTTCAGGCAGCACGCGCGGAATATTTTCCAACAGACCCCCACCCGTAATGTGCGCAAGCGCATGAGGTTTTATCTCGCGCTGAAGCGCAAGAAGGGGTTTATTGTAAATTTGTGTGGGCGCCATCAACGCATCAGCAAGCGTTGTTGATCCGCAGGGACTCGCAAGGTCAACGCCTGAGACGTCAATAATTTTGCGGATAAGCGAGTAGCCGTTTGAGTGGGGGCCGGACGACGCAATGCCTATGATGACATCGCCTGGCGCAACCTTATGACCGTCGATTATTTGATTTTTCTCAACGACACCTACACAAAAACCAGCAAGGTCATAGTCCTCACCCTCATACATGCCGGGCATCTCGGCCGTCTCGCCGCCCACCAGCGCAGCACCTGCCAATGAACAGCCTTTGCCGATACCTTCAATGACCTTTGCGGCCACATCAATATTGAGTTTTCCAGTCGCGTAGTAGTCTAAAAATAAGAGGGGCTCAGCACCTACAACCGCGATATCGTTGCTGCACATGGCAACCAAGTCGATGCCAATCGTGTCGTGCCTTCCCAATTGCATTGCCAGACGAAGTTTCGTGCCAACGCCATCTGTACCGGATACCAACACTGGGCTGCGATAGCCCTCTGGAATTTCGCAAAGCGCACCGAAGCCCCCGAGCCCGCCTAGCACTTCAGGACGCCGCGTGGCTTTTGAAACGTGCTTGATACGGTCTACTAAAGCGTTACCGGCGTCGATATCAACGCCCGCATCTTTGTAAGTTAATCCTTGGGTTTGTTGCCGGTCTGTCATAACGTCCCTCTCGTATGGGCGGGAAGATTACTCGTTGCCATTACTTGAGGAAAGCGACCAACGCAACTTTCGCTGGTAAACTGCAAATATGAGACGTATTTACGCAAACCCTTTGGCAATTTTGATCACCACCGCGTGTTTGTTCGTTAGTGGTATCGCACTCGCGGTGGATGAATTTTTCGCCGAGGCGGTGGCCGTTGAGGACCGCAGTGCAGGTGAGTTGGCGCGAGCTGCTGGCGACGCTCTGACCCGGGTGTTTGTAAGAGTTTCAGGGGATGAGCAAATCTTAGATGAGGCACCATTTAACGAAGCGGTACAAAACGCTCAGTCACATGTATTGCTCTACAGCTACCAAGATGACCAGGCCGGTGGCACCCGTGTCTTTTTCGAATTCGACGATGCGTTTGTTAGAAGTTTGTTCAGAGACCATTCGATATTGTATTGGGAGCAGCGTCGGCCGCCGCTGGTAATTTGGCTAGCACTCGATGAGCCCTTTTCAAGGCGTTTTGCTGCACGATCGGACGATGTGGAATTGCTGGCGCCTTCGCTGGAGCGCTCGGAGTTACGTGGAGTAGACGTTCGCTTTCCACTGCTAGACCTCGCCGATTCTGCTGCACTGTCCGTAAACGCTATTTGGGAGCGAGACTTCGATCAAGTTAGACGTGCCTCAGCGAGATATGGAACGGAGCACGCGCTGGTGGGGCGTTGGATCGAATTGAGCGACGGAAGCAAGTTGGTTGACTGGTACTACGTTGGGCCAGAGCAGACCGAGAACCTGCAATTTCGGGCCACGGAGCTCTCCGATATTTGGGATCGCGGTGTCGATTTGGCAGTGGATGCGATGCGTGATTCGCTGGCTGTGACCTTGCAGCAGTTCGAGATGTCAGAGGCAATTGCCGTGTCCGTCAAAGGCGTTAAGTCCTATGCCGATTATCGCGCCATATCCAGTGTCTTTGATGAGCTCGGGCAGCTCGTTGATTTGCGAATTGATTCCTTGAACGGTGATACGGTGATTTATCGCGTTGTGGGCGTCCCTTCGGCGGAGCAAGTTGCACGACTCATTCCTTCTCGCTCGGGTCTGCTGGCTCAGCCCGTTACACGTCGTGGCGAGCTTGAATTGATTTGGGAGTCTTTCTAATGAGCGACCTCGAGCTTCGGAAGCCTTCGCAAACGCCATGGCTGGGTATCGCGATCGTGACAGCCCTTGCACTCGTTGCCCTAATCGGTCTCAGAGACATTTTAATGCCGTTCGCGATTGGCGCCCTGATCGCTTACGTGGGGGATCCTATGGTTGATCGCCTTGAGAATCGCGGCTTTGGACGCACAAGTGGTGTGGCGATCGTTTTTGCACTCTTCATAGGACTGCTCATTCTGATAATGGCTGTGGTCGCCCCCATCCTCTTACAGCAACTATCCGATGTCGCTGCAGGTATTCCTGACGCTTATCGCTGGCTAGCTTTGGTTGCGGTACCAAAGCTTCAGGCTTGGCTCAGTCTGACGCCCATCAACCTTCCCGAGATCGATTGGCAGACAAGTCTCAGCGAACACTGGTCTTCAGTAGGTAAGATGACGGGCGGCGTCGTGCAACAAGTCACCGCCTCTAGCCTCTCACTCCTCACTGGTCTCCTCAACGTGGCACTGGTGCCCGTTGTTGCTTTTTATTTGATGCGAGATTGGGACGTCATGATGGCGGCCATCATGAAGCTAGTGCCTCGTGCGATGGTGCAAGGGGTTACAACTGCTATTAACGAGGCGCACTCAGTCCTAGAGGCTTTTGTGCGGGGTCAGTTGGTCGTCATGAGTGCTCAGGCAGTGATCTACAGCGCGGGCCTGTGGTTGGTCGGTTTAAACTATGCTGTCGCGCTCGGTCTCTTGGCGGGCGCAGCCAGCATTATTCCTTATGCGGGCGCAGTCATCGGTATCGGTAGTGCACTGACCGTCGCCTATCTACAATTCGGTCTGGATCTATGGGCCTTGGGGCTCGTCGGATCAGTATTTATTCTCGGTCAGCTCATCGAGAGCTTCGCGCTGACTCCCATGCTGATAGGGGATCGCATTGGGCTCCACCCTGTCGCCGTCATTTTTGCTCTGATGGCGGGTGGGCAACTCGCCGGTTTCACTGGCATATTGATCGCCTTACCTGTGGCGGCTGTTCTACTCGTGTTTTGTCGGCGATTGATCGGGATTTACCTCACCACTGATACCTATCTCGGGGAGTGAGCCGCCTACATGGATCCCAACCCTACGCAGCTTGTGCTGCCCATTTCAACTGATCCTGACGCAACCTGGGAGCATTGGGTTTCTAGGAGTGAGACTCAGTTATTGGAGCACGCATTAGTGGGCAGTCCGGCATTAACACCGCCTGGCATTCTCATTTGGGGTGAGGAGGGCTTGGGAAAGAGCCACCTACTGCAGGCTGTTTGCGCGCAGCTTGGTCGCGGGGCGAGTTATATTCCGTTGGGTGTCGTAATGGACGCCATGCCGAGCGCCATGCTGGAGGGTATTGAAAGCAGCAGCGCTGTTCTGGTTGACGATGTTCATTTGTCTCTCACCAAGCCCGAATGGCAGGAGGGGTTGTTTCACTGCTTTAACCGCTGCGTGGCAGCGGGAACGCCTCTTGTTGTCTCATCAAAGACTGCGGTCTCAGGTCTCTCGGATTTACTGCCGGATCTAACCTCGCGGCTTGCTTTGCTGACTGGATTTAGGCTGCCAAGTTGGGAGATGGATGCGTTCGAGTCGTTGCTGATTCGTTTGGCAAAGCATCGAGGACTGATTTTTACTGAGGAGGTCGCTCGTTATCTCAACCGGCGCTTGAGGCATACGCCTGTTGATGCTTTGGTGGCAATCGAGAAAATTGAGCTCTCGAGTCTAATTGAGCAGCGAACGCCCACTATCCCGTTTTTGAAGACACTCGGGCTCTAGTGCAAAAAAGCACATGCCAATACACCGTACGCTAGGTGCAGTGAGGTGATCAGTCAATCAGGAGGCAGGTTCACTAGCCGCTATCTCACCCTCGTCCAAGACGAGATAACGCCGCAATCGTGCGACCAAAATGTAGAGCGGGATGGTATCTAAAAGGGCGACTGCGGCTTTGAATCCGTAGTTGCTGGCAATCAGGACCAAAAGTGTTTGGAACGCGATTTCACCGCGAAAGAAAACAGCGCCAAAGGTCACGGTTACGACCATTATTGAATCGACTAACTGACTGAGAAGCGTGCTGAAGTTATTGCGGATCCAAAGGTGCTTACCTTTGGTCACCCGTTTCCAGAAGTGAAATAGTTGGACGTCACAATACTGTGCCGTGATGTAGGCAACCATAGAGGCTGTGACCGCGCCGCTTGTCATCGCATACAGAAGCGTAAATAGCTCGACGCTCCCCTCAAGCGTCCCGCCTGAGGGGAGTGGCACGGGTTGGGATAGCTGGAGAATTTGCCAAGGCGGCATGTTTGAGGGGTCAACCGATGCCGCGTAATGCCCCGCCGTCATCACTAATAAAATAAAAGCATTAATGAAGAGGCCAACCGTAACGAGAAAATTGGCGCGCGACTTCCCGTACAGCTCTGAAATCAGATCGGTGCACAGAAACGTGAGCGGATAGGGAAGAACGCCAACAGCGAGGGCGAGCGGCCCGAGTTGTATGAACTTGGTGATACCAATCACATTCAATAACGTCATGGCAGACAAAAATACACCGGCGAGGACGAGAAAAACGCGCTCGCGACGCTCCGTTAGCTCCGCCGCACTGAGTGTCAGTTCCGAACTCACCGTTCCATTTGTCCCAGATTGGCATGAATTACCGTGCCGTTAACCACTGGGCTCTGATGCGCCCAGATTATGACGCCCGCTATTTCGTCGGGTGTGACTAAACGTCCGAAGCTATTTTGCGAACCTATTTCATGCATCAATTCGGTGTCCCCGCCTAAGTGTTGCTTGAGCATTTCCGTATCAGTGAATCCGGGGCATATCATCGCCGTGTGGATTTCAGCGCCGATCAAATCCTGGCAGGTCGCCCGCATTTGGCCCAGCTGCGCGTGTTTACTTATGACGTAACTGTGTGCGCCAGCGACTGCTTTTTCAGATAAAGTCGAGCCGACGTACAGGATGCTTGACCCAGCTACCATGTGGGGTAATAGCTCTCGATTGAGGGTGTTGACCGCTGCGACATTCACTGCCAGCACACGCATCAAATCAGCCGTATCACATTCGCGGATCGTGTCTTTGAGCATCAACGATGCGTTGTGCACCAAGGATATGGATTCGCCTTTGACGGCGGACTCGCCAGCTTCAAGCGCTGCGCGCTTAGCACCGTCTTCCGTGCTTAAGTCCGCACTAACGTTGATAACACCCTCAACAGGGCTTGCGCGCCGAGCGATATTAATGACCTTATGGCCAAGCTCAATAAATCGGTGAGCGGTTGCGGCTCCGATTCCCGAACTTGCACCGGTAATGATGGCTGTTTTGCTCATTGCACTCACACTAACGCTAATTTAGGTAGAGATTATCCTACGCGCTAATGATCGGCTAGGATTGCACGAAGCGTATAGGCAATCGTCTCTGTCTTGTTGACACGACCTGACAAGAGGATGTTTCGGTGCCTGTCTGGGTATCGGAGGGGTTGGTGCCACGAGCACTGAGCGAGCGAGAAAGCCGCCGTTTAGCGCGTTAATGCAAAACACAAACGTAAAAGGAATTGCTCATTGTCTAGGTTGGTCACTCTCCACATCGATAAGCAGGCGCATAAGTTTTCCGCTGCCCACTACACAATTTTTTCTGCAACGGAGCGCGAACGTTTGCATGGTCATAACTACTTTGTGACCACACGCATCGTCGCCGCCATGGGTGAGAACGGATTCTCGGCAGACTACAACGTCTATAAGCGCCGAATTAAGGCGCTTTGTGATTGTTACGACGAGTACATGCTGTTACCTGAATTCTCGCCCTATCAAACTATTGAGCGGGTGGGTGACGAGATCCATGCGTACTTTGCCGGTCGAGTCTTGAAGTTTTTAGCGGATGAAACTTGGGTGTTGCCGGTCACGAATGTCACGGTTGAGGAGCTTTCACAACTTTTACTTTCTGAGCTTATTGCTGCGGAGGCGGACCCCGATTTAGTTGAGGTTGAACTGACCGTCTCATCGGGGAGCGGGCAGGCGGCGTCAGCGATTTGGCGCGCGGATTAAATTTATTTTAAAAAATTGTGAACTTTTGCCTATAAGAGTGTTCTTAAATTATGTCCATCAGGTGGCAATGCGGCGGGCGCAGTGCAAGGGAAACGTCTGGGGGACAGGTGAGAGATCATCTCCCGATTTGAGTGGCTCCTTTATATTCGCCGACTATTTAGTCGGCGTTTTTTTTGCGCCATCGTTAACCCTCGTTGGGTCTTATCACCGCTAGGATCGTCTCCTTGGTTTGCGGTCCGATAAGTACCGCCTCGACGTCTCCCGACGGTGATAAAACGACCGTAGTGGGAAGTACATTGGGACGTTCGATACCCAATTGGTGGCTTGGATCCTTAATGTTTTTGAACTCGAGACCTAAATTTTGGGCATCTGAATAGAGCGACTCACCCGATTTCCGATCAAAATTGACACCCAGCACCTCAATACCCGTGACGCCGTTGAGATGATTGAGCTCGGGAATCTCTTCTCGACAAGGTTTGCACCAAACTGCCCAGTAATTAATGACAGTCCAATTATCGCCGTCAAATAAGTCGTCTGAGTCTGAACAGCTTCCGACTGTTACCAGTACCAAGGCTGTGATTAATAGTTTGAGTGACCGCATATCGCCCTGTATTTTTATGCCCTTCGTCATTATAACGGGGTCCGACTCACGGTGACGACGTGATATTGTGCGTCTTCGCTTTTTTTCGTGAGGTGGCCGGTGGAAGCGCCGTATGTTCTGATCCTTTACTACTCGCGTCACGGTTCCACTGAGACCATGGCTCGTCAAATTGCTCGGGGCGTCTCGCAGGTGCCGGGGGTTGAGGCGCGGCTGCGGACCGTACCCCCTGTCAGTGCAGAGACTGACCGGGCAACTCTTCCAGAGGTGCCGGATACCGGACCGATATATTGTGAGGAAGAGGATCTTCGTCATTGCTCTGCGCTTGCATTAGGTAGCCCCACACGATTTGGAAATATGGCGGCACCGCTTAAATATTTTATCGATGGCACCTCGCCTATGTGGATAAGCGGTGCGTTAGTCGATAAGCCCGCGGGTGTCTTCACATCAACGGCTTCGCTTCACGGTGGCCAAGAGTCAACGTTGCTCAGTATGGCTTTACCACTCATACACCACGGCATGATTTTCGTTGGGCTGCCCTACAGTGCCCCGGAACTTCATGCCACGCGGACGGGGGGAACGCCCTACGGCGCAAGTCACTGGGCTGAGGCCGGTTCTGATGGGGAGCTCTCCGAGCACGAGACGGCCCTGTGCCAAACACTGGGTAAACGCCTTGCTCGTCTTGCCTTAATGGAGATTCCTTCATGACCCCACGTGGAAAGCTTACAGGTCGACTCTGGGCAACCCTTTGGATGCTGAGTGCAGGTCTTATTATTCAGAGTGGATTAGAATTGTTTGAATTAGGCGCCCGATGGCCGGTTTGGATGATCTCGATTGCACCGCTGTTGTTATTTCTTATCGGTGTTGCCAGGGATAATCTTCACTGGCTCATTTGGTATTGTTTGTTGCTATTGTTTTATTTCATCAGTGCGGTTGAGGATGTCTTTGCACGACCTCATAACCCTATTGTGATGAGCGGATTAGTGATTGTCGTTTTGCTCTTCTCGGTCTGCACCGCTTACCTGCGGTTTCGGGGACGCGAGAAGCGAGGCAACGCAGAAGCGAGCGAATAAAGAGGTTTTTAGATGGATTTACTCAAAGCAGTATGGCGGATTTTATCGGGTATAAGTAAGGCGATAACGGTTTTAGTGCCGCTTTTGTTTCTCGGTGTTTTTATCACCGCATTTTCGATAAGTTTGTCGGAGACCGTACCTGAGCCGTTACCTGAGCGGGCAGGGTTGCTAATTGCACCCAAGGGGCGTCTGGTTGAGAGCAGAACACCACTCGAGCCCGTCGATGCGCTCTTCGCCAGTGAGCTGGCAGGTGAGGTACTACTGTCTTCGTTGATTGAGGCTATCGACGAAGCAGCTGCTGACTCACGTATTACATCAATCGTAATGGACCTTGAGGATCTGGCAGGGCCCTCCACCAGTCAGTCGATGGAGATTATCCAAGCGATCGAACGTTTTTCCGCGTCAGGAAAACCCATTGTCGCCGTAGGTGATTACTTTAGTCAGTCACACTATCTACTTGCCGCCCAAGCAGATGAGATTATTTTACACCCGGAGGGTGGTATTAGCCTGATGGGTTTTGGTGTCTACCGCACGTATTTAAAGCAGTTCTTGGACAATATTCGGGTCAAGTTCCATGTCTTTCGAGCCGGTGAAAATAAGTCGGCAGTGGAGCCTTATCTCCGTGATGACATGTCACCACAGGAGCGTATTGTCGTCGCACGGTGGCTCAACAGCCTTTGGGATGATTACACAGCGCAAGTAGAGAAGGGGCGCGGCAAGTCCGAGGGCGACGTAACAGCATTCGTTAATGACTTCCCCGCGAGGCTCGAAGCTAATGGGGGCGACTTAGCACAGGTATTTTTACAAGAAGGCTACGTCGATGCGCTCTTGAGCGGTGATGAGGTGGAGGCTCGTGTGAGAGAGATCGTGGACGCGGTCGATGATGACGGCGACGTCGCTTTGGTGGGCCTTCGTCGTTACCTGATCGATACTCGGCAACCCCGCGATGAGACCTTGGCAACGATTGCCGTGGTGCCCGTGGAGGGCACATTGATACCGGGCGAGAGTATTCAAGGTTCTGCTGGTAGTGAGACGATCGTCAATCAGCTGACAGACGCAATGGAGTCAGATGCTGCAGCCATTGTTCTGCGCATAAACTCGGGTGGTGGTAGCGTCTTTGCCTCTGAGGAAATTCGCACAAAAGTCCAGGAAATTTCAGCAGCAGGAGTCCCTGTTGTATCGTCGATGGGGGGGGCTGCGGCATCGGGCGGATATTGGATTGCGGCTGAGACAGATCAAATTTGGGCGTTGCCGACCACCATTACCGGCAGCATTGGCGCCTTTTCTGTTTTCCCAACGATCGAGGGCGTATTCGACTATTTTGGTGCTACTGTCGATGGCGTTGGAACGACGAACATGGCCAGTGGCTTTGATCCAGCACAGCCCTTGGATGAGAACACGCGCCGTATTTTCCAAGCGATGATCGACGGTATTTATAACGAGTTTCTGAGCTTGGTTGCGGGCGGACGAGACATGACTGTCGAGCAAGTCGATGCCATCGCCGGCGGTAAAGTGTGGATCGGCCGCCAGGCACTCGAGATTGGACTAGTGGATGAGCTTGGTGGTTTAAACGATGCGATTAGGGCGGCCGCGGAACTCGCAGGACTCGATGACTACAAAGCGGAGCGATTTGGTGCGCCCATCTCGCCGCAACAGTTGGTTTTGGAGGAGCTGGGTAAGAATTTGGAGGTGGCGATGCCTGCGACAGTGCAAAACGCTATGGCGTGGCTTACCCCTTTACAAGAACCGTTAGTGACGTTGTCGCAACTTCAGGATCCAAAGCATATTTATCTCCAATGTTTTGACTGTAACTATGCCAGTCAGCATTGATCTGCCGATAGGGGATCGCGATGGTGCTGTCTTAGCGGCCACAATCCTACTCATTCGAGACGGTGATCAAGGGCTTGAAATCCTGCTACTAAAGCGGAATTCCAATGCAAAAAATATGGCCGATGTATGGATGTTTCCCGGCGGAAAAATCGATGCAGAAGACGCAGGTAATACCGAGCTTGAACGCGCAGCTGCGGGTGGGCTGCGAGAATTAAGTGAGGAGGCGAACATCTCGCTTGAAGTAGAGTCGCTGACAACCTTCTCTCATTGGTTGACACCGGCAGGCCAAAAACGGCGGTTCGCGACGTGGTTTTTCATTGCTGTCTTACCCGCAGATGCGTCTGTGCAGGTTGATGGCGAGGAAATGGTAGACGCCGTCTGGATAGACCCTCGGCATGCGGTGAGCGAACACAAAGCGGGTCGTTTGAGACTGCCCCCCCCAACTGTTGTCAGCCTGCTCGATGTTGCGCAAAGCGAGACAGCTGCCGAGGCGATAGCCAAAGCGGATGACCGAAGTGCACCGTATTTTTATCCCAAGATTCTCGCAGAGGACCCCGAAAACGTGGTCATGCTTTACCCGGGTGATGCTGGATACGATCGCAGTAACAAACTCGCTCCCGGCGAGCGTCACCGAGCGCGGTGGGTTAGCGGTGTTATCGATTACGAACGTAGTTTCGAGTTTGCACCGCGTTAGCACACACCATCACCGTAATGGGCTGCCGACATTATCAGCTGCGTTTACAGGTCCTGATCCGAGGGGGGCAGCTTAGCGCCGCCTGAGCGTCACAGGCAGTCTCAGTAATGCCCTGTTGTGGCGCTAGTTGGTGGGCATCCAGCGAGCCCCTGGCAGGCGCTTACGTTGCTTGCGTAATTGCTCATCGAAGAGTGCCTTAACTGGTGTATCTGCCTTCGCGGCGAGTCGGCGCGATATCATGGTGATCGGGAAAATATAAATATCTTGATCCCGGTAGCGAAGAGCGCGTGACCGGCCCGCTCGATCCCGATACACCACCCAATCAAAACTTAGCTCCTTCGCAAGTAGGTCTCCAAATACGATTCCCATTGCCTGCTGAGTCTTCGCATCCTCAGGATCGATCCAACGGCGATCGATAATTCTTTGCAGAGTATCCAAGTCTCGACCGGCCGTTCCCGATAGCCTGCGGCCAAGACGATTCGCCAGTGCTTCAACGGCGGCACGCTGCTGCAACATATACTGCTTATCTATGGCGCTGAGTGGGCGAATCTGTAGCTCAAAGTCTGAACTATTCGCCGTCTGCACGGTCAAAGCAGTGATAAAAAAAACAAACGAGACGAACATCCACTTCCGTCCCGGTAAAACCGGTTGTGAAACGGCGCTCGACATGGATAATTGCGGCTTCATATTCACCCTCACTACGAATTTCCCCGCCTCAGGAGTACGCTGATGATAACCGGAAGCATCGTTGCGCTGGTAACCCCCATGACAGATACGGGAGATATTGATTGGGCGGCACTTGAGCGTCTCATCGATTGGCACATCGCGAACGGCACGCAGGCCCTAGGTTTAGTAGGAACAACGGGTGAAGCATCGACCCTGAGCCACCCGGAACACCGTGAGGTCATTCGCTTCGGAGTGAGTCATGCGGGTGGTCGTATCCCGATTATGGCCGGGACAGGTTCTAACTCCACTTTAGAAGCGGTTGAATTGACCGTATCGGCTGCAGAGGCAGGTGCTGATTGCGCCTTGCTTGTCACGCCTTACTACAATCGGCCGACCCAGGAAGGTTTGTACCAGCATTTCAAAGCGGTAGCAGGGGCGATCAATCTCCCGATCGTGCTCTACAACGTACCCTCCCGTACAGGCTGCGATCTCTCAGCAGAGACAACCCTGCGTCTGAGTCAGATCGAAAATATTGTTGGGCTGAAGGATGCAACCGGCGATGTTGCGAGGGGTGCAGCACTGATTCAGGCGTTGCCTAAGGGTTTTGGCGTTTATTCAGGAGACGACGGCACCACCTGTGATCTACTCGAAGTAGGTGCTGCGGGGTGCATATCGGTTACGGCGAATGTTGCGCCTGCCCAAATGGCGGACATGTGTAAGCTGGCATTGGCAGGCGATATGGCATCAGCGCGAGCCATCGATGATCAAGTGAGGGCGTTACACGGTACACTCTTCCTCGAACCTAATCCGATTCCCGTAAAATATGCCATGGGCAAGATGGGGTTGATTGAACCGACGATGAGATTACCGCTTACACCATTGAGTGAGGCGCACTGGGATACATTGAACAAGGCGATAGACGAATGCATAAAATAAAAGGCTCTGCCGCACTTCTCATGGCGACGCTCGTGAGCGGGTGTAGTTACCTACCTGAGTCGGTGAAGACACTGCCTTGGGACACTGAGAATGAGCTCGCTGGAGACTACGAGACCGCCATTGAGACCTCACCCATTGAGGTGCCTTCTGATTTGGATTCCGAGGCGATCCAGCAAGGCTATCCGATCCCAAAGGTGGCTATTAATATTGCGATTCCTGTGACCGGAAAGGCTCCTCGGCCTGCTCCACTGACTGCGAGCTCACAGGTAGATGCGGTCCGTTTGCAACGTCTAGGAGGTAGCAGCTGGGCGGTGGTAAACGTGGCGCCAGGACAGTTATGGCCGCAGGTACGTGCCTTTCTTGTCAGCAGCGGTATCGATGTCTCTAGCGTGGACGCAACTGGTGGTCTGATCGATACAAACTTTGTATTACTGCAAGACCGAGAGCTCGAATCTCGTTTTCGATTCCGCGTGGACTCGGGCGTTCAACGCAATACATCTGAGTTGCACATTTTGCAGCAAAATCAGGCGAAGGATATCGACCTAACGTCATGGCCCGAAAATTCGGACGACGACGATCTCGAAGAAAAAATGCTTCGCAACATTGCACAGTTTATTGCCAACAATGCGGAGTCAGCGCCCGTTTCGATGATGGCGGGTCAGGCGATGACGGGTGCGGGACGCATCTCGCTAGAAGAATCGTCTGCCGGGACACGATTGAAGTTATCGCTCCCATTCAATCGCGCTTGGGCGGCGACAGAAAAAGGTTTCGCTGATGCAGGCTTTAGAGTTGATGACAAAAATCGAAGTGCAGGACTGTTTTATGTGACTTACCTCGGGCCTGACGGTGAGGACAGCGAGAGTTGGTTTGGGTGGCTTTGGGGCGGCGGTGATAGCGATGATCCGCTCATTGGGCGTGAGTTTCAGGTCATGTTGAGTAATGAAGAGCGCAAACTGATTTACATCGACGTGCTCGATGCGCAAGGTCAACCCATCGATCAAATTGAGCAACAAGGATTGCTCATCCTCTTGCAGGGCAATATTACGTAATGTTGCGCCTTGCTTCGCTGGGCTCCGGCAGTAAAGGCAATGCAACACTTGTCGCTTCGCAAGATACCGTAGTGCTGATCGACTGCGGCTTTGGGGTGCGTGAAATGATGGCTCGCCTACCGCGATTGGGATTGGAGGTGACGGATATCGATGCGGTGTTGGTTACGCATGAGCACTCCGACCATATCGCAGGCGTTTCCGCAGTGGCGAAGGCTGCATCTGCACCCATTTATGCGACACACGGTACGCGACAGTCAGGCAAGTTGGATTCAGCTCGTTTAGTGGTCGAAATTGAGAGCGACTCACGCTTTGCGGTGGGCGACATTGAAGTTCGTGCAGTTACGGTTCCCCACGATGCCAGACAACCCGTGCAATACCGCTTCTTTCATAACGGGGTGGCAGTGGGTGTACTCACCGATCTTGGTTGTGTTTCAGCGCACGTACAAAAAGCTTTCTCAGGTTGCGACATGCTTTTGCTCGAGTTTAACCACGACCTGGACATGCTAAGGCGCGGACCTTATCCAGCAACCTTAAAGCGTCGCGTCGCTGGCGATTACGGGCATTTAAATAATGATCAAGCGATGACAATGCTGACATCTATGACTTCCGGCACACCTAATATTGTGATCGCTGGTCACATCTCTGAGCAAAATAACTCTCTTGAGGCGGTATCAGAGCGGCTTGGAGACTGGTCGAAAGCGTCTCAAACACAGGTAATTTACGCCACACAGAGTCAGGGATTTGACTGGATTTCGTCAGATACTGCGCCGCTTTCGGTTAACGTCGCCTGAGGCGGACTGCGTTTCCACCGCCGATTACTCCACAGATAACTTTCAGGTTCGCTGCGAATCGTTTCCTCGGCGAGTTCCACGTAACGCTCGATCAGTGCTTCTTGCGATAAAGTGCCGGGTTCCCGACAGATTTCAATGAGCTCTACCTCGTAATAACCCCGATTTAGCCGTTTTCCGCGGACAAAATAGACAGGATACTGAGTGATATTGGCCAGCGTCGCTGGACCGAGAAAAAAGCCCGCGGGCTGATTCATGAACTGCGTCCAGTGAGCAGTTTCTCGCTTGCCCGGTGCTTGGTCCGCGAGCAGGGCGAGGACGCGAGGGTTACGCCGATTGCGCAATACATGACGACCCATCGCTTTCATTGTGACGAGTGTTGCGCCCCAGCGGCCGCGCGACTCCAGCGCAAATCTGTCAGCACCTTTGTCGTGTAGTGGTTTATAGACACCATCAAGCGGCGCCGAGGCGGCAAGGCTTGCTCGCTGCATCAACCACTCCCAATTTCCGTGGTGTATTGACAGCAAAATGCCGGGCTTGGGTGTTGTTTCTGAAGAAGCCTGCAGCGGCTCCCAGCCCACCAGTTTCATTCGTTCTTCTAATTCGGCCTTTGGGATGCGCCAGCCATAGAGTGACTCAACGGCGACTTCAGCGAATTGTTTGTAAAACCGTTTGCGTGTAGTGAGATACCACTCATCGGTCTCGCCGGGAAAGGCAGCCCGCAAATTACGGTCAACGGTCTTGACCCGATATTTGACAACCGATTGAGTAAGCCAGGCAATCACCGTTGAAAGATGGTAGGCGTATGCGAGTGGCAGTGCAGCAATAGTGCGGTAGAGCCAGTAAGTCATGACTGGCAGTGCTCCGGTAGCGTGATTCGGATCGCCAACGAAAACTTGGCAACACCCTTACATTGGAGGGCCGGATTGTCGGCCAAGTTAATTCGCTCTACCCGAGGAAGCGATGTCAAGGGCACGCTGTCGATCACATTATTACCGTCAAGCTGCACCTCAATTAGCTCCGTCATAACTGACAGTTCTACGAGATTTCGAATCTCATTATCTGAGAGCTTTAGGCGCCGTAGGTTTGCGAATTGGGAGAGACCGAGCAAGGAGCTAATCCCGGCATCTGAGCAGTTCAAAATCTCTAAACCATCGGCAGTGTATATCTCGAAATCTTCGATGGCTTGCTCAATACAGTTGGCCAAGGCTTTGTCGCTGACGCGATAGTCGGTAAAGAGTCGTTGCGGTGAGTAGACTGGACGATCATTGAAGGTTACGTCGTATTTATCAATATTTTTACAGGCTGTCAGGCCCATGAAAACGAAGCTTGCTGCAATAAACTTAGTGGCAATGTTCCTCCTTCGCCTACCGGGCGGCCGCTTTTTAAATAAATGAGTAAACATGACGAAATCCAGTGTCTGAATCAGTATGATGCCAGTGCAGGCAGCGAAGTTCGAGAACGAATCTCGACGTGCTTATTGAGTTCGTGAGCGTGTGAGGGTGACACGGTGGCACTAGAACAGCTTGAGGCGACATTACAGAAACAATGGCGTTTGGGTCCAAGCCTTGTTTTATGCTGGGCCTATGACCCAAGTGGCCTGTTAACTCTTGTTGTCCCTCACTATTTTTTGGGTAACTTCACTGCGCCTGAAGAACACGTATCGGACCCTTTAGCAAACGAGGCGTTTGTAAGGGATCTCCTGTCAGGCTCTAGGCATAAAGGGCACAAAGAGATCTTCGAGATCGCGGCGCGTTTGGGCGTTGCACCGAGTTTCATCAAGTTGGATCTCGCGCCTGCTGACGACGAGGCAACGGTTTTAGCCATCGATGAGCTGGTTAAGCGGTATAGCATCGCTCACGTTGAAGAGCGCGCTGTGGCGCTCTTCGATATTGTAGATTTTTCTTTATTTCGACCCTTCGAGCAGGCGAGCCAGCTTAATAGTTTGTCCTACTCAATGAACTCGGCCTATTCAAAACTGAAGCGCGAGGGTGTTGAAGTAAGCTTTGCACGGACTGCGACTGGGGATGGTTACTATATTTGGAATCGGGATTTGGGGGCCTTTCCTAACGTAGACTTGCTTAGCTTCTTCCTGCTCGTACTGATTGACAACGCGGTTGCGAGAGAAAAATCGCAGGCGGGTTCCGTTCCGGTTCTTCGCTCAGCCTTTCACTTGGGGAGTCACTATGAACTGTCGCAAGCCGAGGGAATAAATCCAACTGTCTTCAGCTACATCGTTGGTGATGTGACGATACGATTGGCCAGACTGATTGAACAGGTACCGCCTTGTGGTATTCACTTCGGACAATTTTCCTCCTGTTTACCCGAGTCCGGTGCGTTAAAAACAACGTCTGATTTTTTGAATTACGCCCGCGATGAGTTGCTGAGTATGTCGGGCCTTCAAATTGGAGAGCGGCAGCTGACAGCAATGGATTTTGAGGACTGGTCAGCGGGCGAGTCCCATGCTCGTGCTATTGAATTTAACGATAAGCACGGGCTTCGCCAGCAGGCGTTGTCGGTCGGATTTAAAGCGGTTTTGGGTGACGTCCCACTCGAGCTTGGTGTTCGAAATCGATGATGACATGTGAGGTTATCCCTGCCTCGAGATCAGCGGAGCAGGCGGCGAAGAGTGTGGCGAGTGAACTTGGACTGCCACTGGCGAGTTCCTACGCTCATGCCGTGGCCCCCGTTGCATTAGTGGTGGACACTCATGAAGTTTGGTTGCAAGCCCTGGAGAAACCCCGTCCTGGTCGGGTTACGATCGACTTCTCATCGCCTGACATGCTTTACCGTCGTAAATCGGGGCATAACGAACCCCTTGGGCGCGCCGTTGGGGTAAAGAAAGATCTGAAGCCGAGGGTATTTGATGCGACAGCAGGATTAGGTCGAGATGCCTTTGTGCTCGCTGACCTGGGTTGCAACGTCGAGCTTTCGGAGGCATCACCGGTACTGTTTTTTTTGCTGACGCATGCAAAGCAAACCGCGCTGTTGAGTGCCCAGACCAAAGTTCTGGATGCTGCCCAGCGGATGACGATCAGTCGTGGTGACAGTGCGCAGCGCTCCCTCGCGGGGTTCGATGTGATTTACCTCGATCCGATGTTTCCCGATCGAAGTAAATCAGCTGCAGTCAAAAAAGACCTCGCGACGGTTCAGGCGCTTCTTGAAAACGATACTACCGGCGAGCAGGGGGCAGCGCTGCTGGATTGGGCAATGTCGCAACCTGTTGGACGCGTAGTGATAAAGCGACCCGCAAAATCGCCTTATTTGGGAGGCATTAAACCCTCCCATGCAATTTCCGGTAAAACGGTGAGATTTGATGTTTTGGTGCGGCCTAATACCAAGGGAGAGTTGTGAGAACGTCATTGCTATTGTTGGATTACTTGCCGACGCCTGAGCTGAAAAAACAGCACACTATGACCTACGTGGGTTTGGCTTTGGAGGACGACGACCTAGTCGACAGCGTGATCGCGGTCGACTTGGCTACGGTTGAAGGGCAGGCTCGCGTGATGGATTGGCTCCGCCAGAATACGGTCCCGAGCTGCGTGAAATGCCGTTTAGACAGTCCGGACTTTGAGGGCGCCGCCTCGGAGTTCTTGCAAGCTAAGGTTGTTGGCGTGACCCGTATTCTCGAAGCAACGCTCATGTTAAGTGCGTCGATTCACTGGGAGTTTATCATCGACGCAAATGCCGATATTTGGTCAAAATCCTGTGAGGCGTACTTTAGGACGCTCGCTCAGGGTCTCGCTACACAACTACCGCAGGCCAAAATTACCTTCGTATAAGGATCGGGCCTCTCGCCTCTGTTTTAAGTCAGTACCCGAGTGAGAATGCCCTCGTAGATAGCGGCTAATTTTGGGATGTCGGATATCAATACGTGCTCATTACGCTGATGTATCGACGCATTGATAACGCCGAGCTCAATGATCTGCCCGCCCATTTTTGCAATAAATCGCCCGTCAGACGTCCCACCACCGGTGCTAAGTGTCGTATCGACGCCTGTGACTTCCAAAATACTCTGCGTTGCTGCATCCACAAGATCGCCCGGTTCAGTCAAAAAGGGATTTCCGCTTAGCTGCCAGGAAATATCATAGTCAACACCACTTTTATCCAACAAATCCTCGCACTTCCTCTTGATACCGTCGGCGGTGATTTCCGTCGAGAACCGCAGATTGAAAACAGCGTTTAGCTCACCGGGAATCACATTCGTGGCACCTGTCCCTGACTGAATATTGGAAAACTGGAGCTGTGTAGGGTCAAAAAAAGCATTGCCTTGATCCCACTGCAATGCGCTGAGTTGTTTCAACACGTCAAAGGCTTTGTGCATAGGGTTATCGGCAAGGTGCGGGTAGGCCACGTGGCCCTGTTTGCCTTTTATCGTAAGCGTTGCGTTGATGGAGCCTCGGCGACCGTTCTTTATGATGTCGCCAAGCTGCGATGTGCTGGAAGGCTCGCCAACGATGCACCAATCGATGGTTTCCTTTCGTGCCATCAGCGTGTCAACGACATGCCGAGTGCCGTGAACCGCCGGACCCTCTTCGTCAGCGGTAATCAGAAAGCCTATGCGTCCTTGGTGATTTGGGTGCTTCCCAATAAACGATTCTGTTGCAACAACCATGGCGGCGAGACTCGACTTCATGTCTGCCGCACCACGACCGAATAAAAAGCCATCTCGCTCTGTTGGCACAAACGGATCGCTATCCCAATGCTCCAGGGGTCCGGGAGGCACCACATCGGTATGCCCGGCAAATACGAGGAGTGGGCCCTCATTGCCACGTGTTGCCCACAGGTTAAGGACTTCCTCGGCTTGTAAGCACTCACAGGTGAACCCAATATTGGCGAGTCGCTCTGCCATGAGCGGCTGGCATCCGTCGTCTGCGGGCGTCACCGATTGTTTCTCAATCAGTTCTCGAGTTAGAGCAATGGCGTCGTTGTACGAATTAGTTGTTTGCATGAAGGCTTTCGTTGAGTTCTATGGCGGTCTTGTTCGTAAGGCATTCTACAGCCCCCGACTGTGAATTACGGCGAAAGAGTAAATCTGGGCGGTTAGCCAGATGCCGCGCTGCAATGGTTTCAATGGTATTTCGTTGATCGTCGAGCACGTCTACTTTTGTTCCGGCCGTTACGAATAGCCCAGCCTCGATGGTGCAACGATCACCCAGTGGAATGCCCAAGCCTGCATTGGCGCCAATTAAGCACTCCTCACCAACGGAGATGATGATGTTGCCGCCACCGGACAATGTCCCCATGGTAGAGCATCCCCCACCCAGGTCGGACCCTTTACCAACCATGACTCCGGCCGATATACGGCCCTCAACCATCCCGGGGCCTTCAGTACCCGCATTGAAATTGATGAACCCCTCATGCATTACCGTTGTACCTGCACCAAGGTGAGCACCCAGACGGACTCGGGCGCTGTGCGCGATGCGAACACCTGCCGGCACTACGTAGTTTGTCATCTTTGGGAATTTATCAACGCTTGCGACCTCGAGTACGCGCCCCTTGAGCCTCGCAGTGAGCTGCCGGTCTGCGAGCTCATTTAAATCAACGGGGCCCTCATCCGTCCATGCCACATTGGGAAGGAGCGGAAAAATACCCGACAGGTCTGTGCCATGCGGCTTAACCAGCCGGTGCGAAAGAAGGTGCAGCTTTAGGTAGGCGTCACCCACCGTCTCAGGTGCCGAGTTGTCATTCAATGATGACGCGACTATCCGGCATCCGCTCTCACGGAGCCGTTCAGCGAGGGCTGCCAGCGACTCATCACCAGCAGCTCTGCAGTCGGTGACGACTGAACTGAGCGATGCGTCGTCGAGCGTGCCTGATACACCGTGGAGGGCATCGGCTAATCCGCCGGAGATATTTGCTCTGGGTGCGGGGAAGAAAACGTCGAGTATGTCGCCATTTGCATTTTCTGACGCAACGCCGAGACCAAAGGCGTGGAGGGTGCGAGACATTGAGTACGTGCTCCTGAGATAGGTTTAAATAAATGAGGTTTAAGAGAAATAGGTAGCGTAGGCATCTGCCTTGAAACCGACGTCGAGTACCTCGTTATGCTCTAATACGGGTCGCTTAATAAGCGTTGGATTAGCAAGTAATACCGAAACGGTGTCACCTGTTTGTGCTTGTAACCGCTCGTCCTCTGACATGTTCTTCCACGTTGTACTGCGCTTGTTGACCATTTTTTCGGCGCCCAATGCGGTCACCCAGTGGCTAATATGAGATGCAGCCGGCGTGTTCTCACGTACGTCCACAAAGTCGTATTCAATATTTTTCTCTTCAAGCCACTTTCGCGCTTTCTTTACGCTGTCGCAATTGGGAATGCCGTAGATGGTAGTCATTTTTGATGATTTCTCTCTTGGGGAAAGTTACGGTTTGTTGACACGTTTGGGATGTTTTCTTGTCGGATAGCACGTGGTGCAAATTTCGCAGACGCGTCCATCACAGGCACGCGCGGAGCAAAATTCTCGGCCATAAAAAATGATCTGAAGGTGCAGATCATTCCAGCGGCTCTTTTTGAATACCCGCTTTAAATCACGCTCTGTCTCGCTCACATTTCGACCGCGGGTCAAGCCCCACCTTTGTGCTAGCCGGTGAATATGCGTGTCTACAGGGAAGCTTGGGACACCGAAGGACTGTGCCATCACTACGCTCGCCGTTTTGTGTCCTACCCCCGGCAATCGTTCGAGGCTCTCGAAGTCCTGCGGTACTTCGCCGCCATGCTCATTGATTAGGATCTCACTTAAGCCGCGAATGGCTTTTGATTTTTGCGGAGACAGACCGCAGGGCTTGATGATTTCACGAATAGTCTCAACGCTTTCTTTCGCCATATCAAAGGGGTTGTCGGCCAACGTAAACAGCGCAGGTGTAACCAAATTGACTCGCTCGTCTGTGCACTGAGCGCTTAGTAACACGGCGATGAGCAGGGTGTAGGGGTCTGAATGATCGAGAGGAACGGGTGGGTTGGGATAAAGCTCTTGTAACCGCTTGTCGATAAAGGCAACCCGTTCTTGTTTTAGCATGTTGGCTGGCATTGTCTTCTTGCCTTACCCGCGCCCAAGCCAATGGCATATGCGATCTGCCGCCTCAAGCGTTTCCGCGAGGGTAGCCACAAGCGCCATGCGAATATGGTCGGAGCCTGGGTTAATTCCGTTTACTGATCGGCCAAGAAAACTCCCCGGTAAAACGGCAACATGCGTGTGACTGAGTAAGTCTCGTGCAAAGGTGGTGTCTGATGTGGGTGTCCTCGGCCATAAATAAAATCCGGCCTCGGGAATGCTGACCGGTAAAACCGACGAAAGTCGATCGGTTACAGCGTCAAACTTCGCGCGATAGAGGGCACGGTTTTTAACAACATGGTCCTCGTCAGACCATGCGGCGGTACTGGCTAATTGGTGATGTAACGGCATCGCGCACCCGTGATAGGTGCGGTAGCGCTTGAACTGTGCGATGAGCTCAGCATCGCCTGCGACAAATCCTGATCGCAATCCGGGCAAGTTCGATCGCTTAGATAGGCTATGAAAAGCGAGGCACTGCTTAAGCTCGGTGTTCCCGTAAGTGCTCGCTGCTTCAAGGAGCCCAACGGGTGGACGCTCCTCGTCGTAATAGAGTTCGCTGTAACACTCGTCACTAATCAGAACGACGTTGTGCTCGAGGGCTTTCTCGATGAGAAAATGGAGTTCCGCCTCGGGAATGACGGCGCCGGAGGGGTTTCCCGGCGTGCAAATGAAGAGCATCTCGCAGCGCTCCCAATCGTCGTCAGACAGTATGCTGTAGTCGGCGAGGTGACCTGTGGCCTCGGTTGCGGGAACAAGCACGGGCTCAACATTAGCAAGCAATGCTGCGCCCTCGTAGATTTGGTAAAACGGGTTGGGTATGACAACGCCACCCCTGCGGTTCGGTGTCACAAGCGCCTGTGTAATGGCAAATAAACCTTCGCGAGTCCCGTTGACCGGGAGCACTTCGGTGGCGGGATCGATCGCACGGGTCTTAAATCGGGATGCGACCCAGCGCGCAATGCTTTCTCGAAGCTCGGCTTGTCCGATAATAGTGGGGTACTTTGCGACTTCTTCAACAGAGGCAACTAGGGCCTCCATTACGTGTGCAGGCGGCTGGTGTTTTGGCTCTCCTATCGTCAGCGCAATTCGCTCTAGTGAGGGTAGCTCTGCGCTCGCTGTCAACTGTGCAAGCTTCTCAAACGGATAAGGGTGAAGTGTATTAAGGCCGGGATTCATGCGGCTAATCCTGTGTCTAAAGCCGTGCATACCTGCTCTCGCAAGCGCTCACACACAACGTCGTCGGCAAGGCGATCGCCCTGTTGTGTGGTGAGGAAAAACACATCTTCAACACGCTCTCCCAGGGTTTGAATTTTTGCCCCCTGAATGCTGATGCTGTTGTCAGCCATGATTTGGCCAACCCGTGCTAAAAGACCGGGTCTATCGGGTGAGCTCAGCTCCATGATCGTCAGGTTTCGGTTGCTGTCCTCAATGAATGTCACTTCAGTGGGTGACAGAAAAGAGCGCAGTGTCCGGTTTATGCGCTGATTGCTTTGGTTCAATGTAGACGCTGTCAGGGCAGCGATAATGGCGCGTTCGATCATGTTTAAGGTTTCAGGTGCACTGTCAACGGGTGAACCATCCGCCTTCAACACAAAAAACGTATCGAGCGTCGCACCATCGGTACCACTGTAAATGCGCGCATCGTTGATGCTCAGATCAAGAAGCTCAAGCGCCGAGCAGACTTTTGGAAATACATTCTCCGTGTCTTGGGTGTTCACAAAGATCTGGGTCGCATTGGCTATTAGCGATTCCGAGGACTGTTTGATCAATACCAATGGTTCGCCGCTGTCATCAAAGTCCGCAATGGCCTCAGTGTGCCAGGCGACATCCTCTGGGCGCTCACGAAGAAAGTAATCATCACCTCGTGCGGCCCAGATTTCGTCAAGTTCGTCGTCGAGGAATCCCCTGAACTCGAGGAGGTGCGCTGCCGCCTTCTTGGTGGCAATAATGACATCCTCACGCGCAAGCGGATTTGTTAGACCGCGTCGCAGCGCGCGACGTGTTTCCGTGTAGAGGTGTCGTAGCAAAGAGCTTCGCCACGCATTCCAGAGCTCAGGGTTTGTCCCGTTAATGTCAGCAACGGTTAGCGTGAATAAATAATCAAGGCGCTCTTCGGTAGAGACATGTTCGGCAAAGCGCTGAATCTCCTCCGGATCAGAGATATCCCGCTTTTGTGAAAAAGAGCTCATGAATAAATGGTTACTTACCAGCCAGACGATTAACTCGGTATCAGGCTCGTCAAAAAAGTGCTGTTCACAGAACGCGCGAGCATCGACCGCTCCCAGCTCGGAATGGTCGCCTCCTCGCCCTTTTCCAATGTCGTGAAATAAGGCTGCAACAAACAAGAGTGTTGGGTTTCTCAAACGTTGGGCAATGCGCGTTGTGACGGGAAATGTATCGGTGTAGTCGGCGCGAAGGAATCTCCGGCAATTGGCAATCACCTGCATGGTGTGCGCATCGACCGTGTAGGTATGAAACATATCGAATTGCATCTGTCCGACAATGGCGCCAAAGGCCGGCAGGTATCGGGCGAGTACGCCATGGCGCAGCATCCTTCGCAACTGCTTGGTCATACTGTGCGGCGCTGCAATGATGTCGCGAAATGCACGACGATTTACAGGGTCCTGTTTAAAGTCATCATCAAGCAGCGGGGCGGAGGCCCGTAAGAGTCGTGTCGTCTCTGGATCAATGCGTTTAATGCGGCTATCACGCCCAATGACTGAAAACATCCGCAGCAGATTGGAGGGGTTGGCTGAAAAAACCGCCTCATGTCGCGCGGAAATGCGCTCATCAATCAATTCAAAATCTTCATCGATAATGACGGATGCCGAGGCCTCGTTATGCAACAAGGTCTTTTGAAAGATATCGATCAGCAGCGCAGTGGTGTGTGACACAGCTTGCACGTTACGAAAATACGCCTGCATGAATTGTTCTACGGCGAGTTTGCCGTGATCTTCAAATCCCCATTGCTTGGCGAGCGTTTGCTGGTGCTCAAAAAGAAGACGGTCTTCTTCTCGTCCTGTTTTGGCATGCAGCGCAAAACGAACGCGGCTTAGCGCGTCGTGCCCTTCGTTCAAAAGAGCGAGTTCTTCCTCTGTCAAGAATTCCCCAGTCGGAAGCTCATCAAGCCCAATCCCAAAACGGCGGCGGGCTATCCAGCCAATAACCTGAATATCTCGGAGACCCCCCGGGGACGATTTCACATTCGGTTCCAAGCTGTACCCGGTTAAACCGAACTTTTCGTGACGAGCACTCTGCTCTTCAATTTTTCCGTTAAAGAACGAGGCAGTTGGCCAAACTTGCTCACTTTCTAAACGGTTAGTAGTTTCGAGTAATAAATCATTGCTGCCGCTTAACAAGCGCGTCTCAAGCAACGTCGTCATGACAGTGATATCACTTGAGGCGAGCGAAATGCACTCATCGGGTGTCCGGACGCTGTGGCCTATTTTTAATCCTAAGTCCCACAGTGCACTGATAAAGCCCGATAGTGCAGCCGTATCAGGGGCTCCCTCGTTTGCCACAAGAATAAGGGCATCTATGTCGGACTCGGGAAATAACTCCCCGCGACCATATCCCCCCACGGCGGCTAACGTTGCGCCAGTCTCGTCGAGGTCGAAGTGGGACCAGAGTCGCTGAAGTGCGGAATCTACGGCTAAACATCGCGAACGCAATAAAGGTGTGACCGATACGTCGGGCGAAAATTGACCTGCAAGCTCGATATTTCGGGCTTTGAGCTCACTTCTGAGTTCTGCGATCAATGCTGTCAGTAACGGTGTCGCCATAGGTTCGAGTGTCGCCTGTTCTCGTTTATTACGGGTTGAAAACCAGATTAGAGCTTTTAGGTCGTAAGCGAATCAATGCTTGGGTTGCTGCTACCCCAATTACGACTCTGCCTATCCCTTCAAGATAGGTCTTAAAACGGAAGTGTCTCGCTGGATCTCTTAGTGAGTACTTCGCATCCATCATCAGTGACCGCTATCGTGTGCTCCCACTGAGCGGATAATCGGCCATCACGTGTTGTTACAGTCCAGCCGTCTCGCGTGTTGAGTTTGGTGTGTCGTTTACCCGCGTTCACCATCGGCTCAACGGTAAATGTCATGCCTTTTTCTAGCACAAGCCCTGTACCGGCGC
Organism: Halieaceae bacterium; assembly: GCA_042090345.1. Classification (GTDB taxonomy): domain Bacteria; phylum Pseudomonadota; class Gammaproteobacteria; order Pseudomonadales; family Halieaceae; genus Luminiphilus. Next base: position 126,546 of record JBELJN010000004.1, read on the forward strand.
GCCCGTAGTGGAGCACTTGAGGTTCTTCGTGAAAAACTTTGCCAATTCCATGGCCGCAGTACTCCCTTACAACGGAGTAATACGAAGATTCGGCGTACTGTTGAATGACCTGTCCAATATCGCCTAAGCGCGCGCCGGGTTTGACCAGCGCCAGTCCTTTATAGAGGCACTCTTGCGAAACCCGCATGAGACGTTCCGCATGTGGTGCTACCTTACCGACGGGAACCATAATACTGGTATCACCATGCCAACCATCTTTTATGACGGTGACATCAATATTGATAATGTCGCCTTGCTTCAGAACTTTTGCCTCTGAGGGAATGCCATGACAAATGACTTCGTTGACAGAGGTGCAGATGGATTTGGGGAAGCCTTTGTAGTTGAGCGGCGCGGGGATGGCGTTCTGAACGTTAACGATGTAATCGTGACAAATACGATCAAGCTCCCCCGTTGAGATGCCGGGGACAACATGCGGCCGGATCATTTCCAGTACCTCGGCTGCGAGGCGACCTGCTTCGCGCATTCCTTCGAGGTCTTCGTCAGTTTTAATAGCTACGTTACTCACTTACTCGATTCCAAGCCTTGTCGTTTCAGATGGGGTTTTCCGGTAGTTTACCGCATGGGAGGCGCAATATTACAGTTAAAGGCTTCTGGAGAAAGCAAGCCTGTGGTATAAAGCGCGCCGTTATCGGATATGCCGGTAATAAATAGCACGTTTACACACAACAAAGTGCCGGGTGCCGATACGTCGGTTGGACATTTTGCGTAGACGGAAGTGAAACCCAACTTAGAGAAAAGTTATGACACAAGTAAGCATGCGCGATTTGTTGCAGGCCGGCGCGCACTTTGGCCACCAAACTCGTTTCTGGAACCCCAAGATGGATCAGTACATCTTTGGTGCAAGAAACAAGATTCACATCATCAACCTCGAGCACACGGTTCCCGCTTTTAATGACGCGCTTGGATTTATTCAGCGTTTGGCAGAGAACAAGAACCAAATCATGTTCGTTGGTACGAAACGTGCCGCAGGTAAAATTATTCAGGAGCAGGCGGCGCGTTGCGCAATGCCGTACGTCAGTCACCGATGGTTGGGTGGTATGCTCACCAACTACAAGACCATCCGGTCATCAATCAAGCGTCTGCGAGACCTCGAGACTCAGGAGCAGGACGGTACGTTCGACAAGCTCACGAAAAAAGAAGCTCTGATGCGTTCGCGAAGCAAAGATAAGCTCGATCGCTCTATCGGCGGTATCAAGGACATGGGCGGACTGCCCGATGCGTTATTTGTCGTTGACGTAGATCACGAGCGTATTGCGATCACGGAAGCCAACAAGCTGGGTATTCCGGTCATCGGCATTGTGGACACGAACAGTAACCCCGACGGTGTCGATTACATCATTCCCGGTAACGACGACGCGATCCGTGCGATCAAGTTGTACGTTACAGCGGTTGCTGATGCTGTCATGGCGGGTAAAGGTGCGGGTTCTGAAACGCCCGTTGTCGATGAGTTCATGGAAGTCGTTGAGACAGAAGAAGCCGAGGCGCCCGCTGAGGTTGCCGGCGACGCCGAGTAAATATTTATGGGCCGCGCCTAGCGCGGCTTTTTTTTAAGTGTGGTCTCGCACCAAAGGCGAGGCTGTTTGAGACGTTAGAAGGGTTAAAAAATGTCTGCTGCATTAGTTAAAGAATTGCGCGAACGAACAGGTCTGGGTTTGCTCGAGTGTAAAAAGGCACTTGCTGCCGCAGGTGGTGATGTAGAGGTTGCTATCGAGGAGCTTCGCAAATCAAGTGGTATGAAGGCGGCGAAGAAAGCGGGTCGCACAGCAGCTGATGGCGTTGTTGCGATGAGAATCTCTGCGGACGGTAAGTCCGGTGTGATCGGTGAAGTAAACAGCGAAACCGACTTTGTTGCTCGCGATGAAAATTTTGCAGGCTTCGTCTCGCAGGTTATGGATAAAGCCGTCGAATTGCAGACTGACGATATTGCCGCGATTGCCGGTGGCGAGATCGAGGACGCTCGCCAAGCGCTTGTTCAAAAAATCGGTGAAAACATCTCCGTTCGTCGTGTTGGGGTCGTTACGGCTAAAGACGGTGTTGTCGGTGGTTATGTTCACGGTAACAGTCGCATCGCTGTGCTCGTTGAGCTCACTGGTGGTGATGAAGCGTTGGCGAAAGATGTGGCGATGCACGTGGCCGCTGTGAATCCCGCGGTGGTGGCACCTGCAGATATGCCTGAAGACCAGCTGCAAAAAGAGCGCGAAATTTATACCGCGCAGGCAGCGGACTCTGGAAAGCCTCCAGAAATCGTTGAGAAAATGATTGAAGGGCGCATTCGCAAGTACCTCGCCGAAAACAGCTTGACCGAGCAAGCGTTCGTAAAAGATCCCGACGTTACTGTAGGGAAGCTCGTGAAGGCAGCTGGCGCAAGCGTAGCAGGCTTTACACGGTTTGAAGTGGGTGAGGGCATTGAGGTCGAGAAGGTTGATTTCGCTGCTGAAGTTGCCGCACAGCTAGGTAACTAAACCGACATACAAGGCGCTCAGCTAAGCCGTGCCGCTTGAGCGCGGTCGAGTGTGTTGAGTGGATGCGGATGGAGCCTGCTGGTGGTCTGCCCACAAACGGTAGAAATAACGCTCGTAGGGGGGGAGTTCTGCCGGCTTTTAGCGCTCCTCATGGCGTGTTTTGAGTAGGTTGTCAGTCGTTTGTAAGAAGGTGGCGACTAAGCGGTAAGAAGGTTGTGAGAGAAAACGCCGCTACCCTTTCGGTGGCGGTACAGATCCGGGAGATAAGTATGGCAACAGAAAAAGTCTACAAGCGCATCTTACTTAAACTCAGCGGGGAGGCTCTAACGGGCGATCAACCCTTTGGCATCGATCCAAAGGTACTCGACCAAATGGCACTGGAGATAGGGCAGCTGGTCGGTATTGGTGTCCAGGTGGGACTGGTTGTTGGAGGCGGGAACCTCTTTAGGGGTGCCGCACTGCAAGCAGCCGGTCTCGATCGCGTCACTGGCGATCACATGGGTATGCTGGCGACCGTAATGAATGCTTTGGCGCTTCGCGATGCACTCGAGCGCTCAAACATCGCGACGCAGGTGATGTCTGCAATCCCTATGAGCGGTGTGGTCGATCATTACGATCGCCGAAAGGCAATTCGTGCAATGTCACAAGGGGACGTTGTGATCTTTTCAGCAGGAACGGGCAACCCGTTTTTTACCACTGATTCCTCAGCGTGCTTGCGAGGCATTGAAGTCGAAGCGAACATTGTTCTCAAAGCGACAAAGGTGGACGGCGTATACAACGCAGATCCCATGAAGGATTCGACGGCAGTTAAATACGAGTCCCTCACCTATGATGAAGTGCTGGATAATAAACTCGGTGTGATGGATCTCACGGCCATTTGCTTAGTACGTGATCACGAAATGCCCGTGCGCGTTTTTAATATGTCGATGAAAGGCGCGTTATTGAGTATCGTACGAGGCGGATCTGAGGGAACATTGATCCAGTAGCGGCGGCTGGTTTGTTGGCTGCACTACCGATCTGGAGATCAAAAAGATGATTGACGACATACAAAGCGATGCTGAAGAGCGAATGGAAAAGTCGCTTGAAGCTTTGGGGCAGAATTTCAATAAGATCAGAACGGGACGAGCCCACCCCAGTATTCTTGATGGCATTCGCATCGACTATTACGGCGCCGAGACGCCGTTGAAGCAAATGGCGAGTATTAACGTAGAAGACGCTAGAACGCTGGCTGTGAGTGTTTTCGATAAGTCGATTACGCCCGATGTAGAAAAAGCAATCATGAAGAGTGATTTGGGCTTGAATCCGTCTACCGCAGGCGATGTGATTCGTATCCCCATGCCCATGTTGACCGAGGAGACGCGTAAGGGATACATCAAGCAGGCGCGAGCGGAAGCGGAATCAGCGAGGGTGTCCATTAGAAGCGCTCGGCGTGATGCGAACGGCATGCTCAAAGAGCTCGTAAAGGAAAAAGAGATCTCGGAGGACGGTGAACGTCGGGGTCAGGAGCAAGTCCAAAAGCTTACCGACGCGTTCGTTGCGAAAGTTGATGCAGCGCTCGGTGCCAAAGAAGCCGATTTAATGAAAATTTAATTGCGGGTTGATCGCCAAGTGACGCTTCCCGCCAGCCCGACAGGGTCCACCCCCCAGCACATTGCCGTTATTATGGATGGCAATAACCGATGGGCGAAGAAAAAGGGCGTTCCGGGGCCCGTTGGACACCGCGCAGGTGCTGACGTGGTGAAACCGTTGATGTACGCCTGCCGTGATCGCGGCATCAAAACACTGACGCTTTTTGCATTCTCCAGTGAAAATTGGCAGCGACCCGTGCCGGAGGTTCGTGCTCTGATGGCCTTGCTGTCTCGATACCTTCGGCGCGAAATAAAAGAGCTTGCCGCCGATGGTGTGCGGATTCAATTTATTGGTCGACGAGACCGGCTCAGCCCAAGAATTGCAAAATTACTCGAGGACTCTGAGCGCGCGACCTCTCACAACACGGAATCTACGCTCGTATTGGCACTCGACTATGGCGGTCGGTGGGATGTGAGCGAAGCCGCCGCCTCACTCGCTCGCGATGTCGCCGCAGGCAGCTTGTCAGCTGACGATATCGATGAAGCGTTACTGAGTTCACGGATGGCGCTTGCCGACAAGCCAACGCCTGACTTGTGCATACGCACGGGTGGAGAGTGGCGACTGTCGAACTTCCTCTTATGGCAATTCGCCTATGCCGAGCTCTGGTTCACTGATACGCTCTGGCCTGATTTCAACGTAGATGAGCTAGATGTGGCCATTGAGCATTTCCGCGGGAGAGATCGTCGATACGGTGCGCGGGCAATGGTGGAGAGCGTCTAGTGTTAGTTAAGCGAATCTACACCGCTCTGGTAATGATGGGCATCTTTTTGGCGGCGGTGACGCAGTTAACTCCTCTTGCGATGTCGATTTTGGTTGCCGTTGTTTTTGCCGCCGGCGCTTGGGAATGGGCGGGTTTGTCCGGTTGGGATGCCCTCTGGATAAGAATGATATTTTCACTGGTTTTTGTGGGGCTCAGTACAGGCTTTATTCTGGTGTACCACCCTGACCTCGTTGAGAGCTCGGCGGCCATACGTCCCGTATTGGGGGTCGCTTGTTTTACATGGCTGGCTAATGCTTTCTTGGTGGAGAGTTACCCCAAGTTGTCTTTTTTGTGGCGAGGACGTGTCACGCGGTCTTTGATTGGGCTTTTTGTTCTGGGCGCAGGCTGGTTGTCTCTGTCTTATATGGTGGGGTTGCCTCATGGGTGGATCCTTACAACACTCTTCATCGTGTCAGTCGCGGCCTCAGACGTTGGCGCTTATTTTGTCGGAAGCACCCTGGGACGTAATCCGCTGGCGCCCGATATCAGTCCCAAGAAAACGATCGAAGGCTTTTGGGGCGGGCTGCTCGTTGTACTCGGTCTGGCCGCGGTTGTTTGGTGGTTATTGCCCCCGGAATACGCCCACATACACCCTGTTGAAATCTTTTTGATTGGACTTTTTTGCTGCGGTGCCTCGGTACTAGGGGACCTCACGATCAGTATGTTCAAGCGCGAGAGCGGCTTTAAAGATTCGGGCACATTACTCCCGGGGCACGGTGGCTTGCTCGATCGACTGGATTCAATCTGTGGTGCGGCACCGTTTTTTGCGCTGTCACTTATCTTGGTGGGCTACGCCTGATGCAGCGAGTGATGGTGTTGGGTGCGACTGGCTCAATTGGGCTGAGCACACTTGACGTTATCGGGCGGCACCCCGACAAGTATCGCGCCGAGGTGCTTTGTGCGAATCGCTCCGTGGCCGAAATGGGGGCGCTGTGCTTACAGCACGAACCTCAGCACGCCATAATGTTTTGCCCTGATGCCGCTGATGAATTAGAAATTCGCTTGCGCGGTCGGGTAGCGACGCGCGTCCATGCCGGTGAAGCGCCCATGGTCGAGTTCGCACAAAGCCCCGATGTCGATACGGTTATGGCGGCCATCGTCGGGTTCGCAGGGCTATCAGCTGCCCTTGCAGCAGCAAAGGCGGGGAAGCGGTTGCTGCTTGCCAATAAAGAAGCGCTCGTCAGCGCGGGTGGTATATTTATGACTGCCGTTCGTGAGGGTGGCGCCTTACTCCTCCCTGTGGATAGCGAACACAACGCCATGTTTCAGTGTTTGCCCTGTGATACACAGGCACGACCGCAGATGGCGCGTGTTGAAAAGATCTTACTGACCGCATCCGGTGGCCCGTTTCGCGGTCGCTCGCGGGACTCGCTTCACGATGTAACGCCCGACGAGGCTTGTGCACATCCCAATTGGTCGATGGGACGAAAGATTTCTGTGGATTCGGCATCGCTTGTGAACAAAGGTCTGGAGCTTGCTGAGGCATGCTGGTTATTCGATAGAAAGCCATCGGAAATAGAGGTAGTCGTTCATCCACAAAGCATCATTCACTCGCTCATTCGTTACGTTGATGGCTCGGTGCTGGCGCAGCTCGGGCAGCCGGATATGCGAACCCCAATAGCGTATAGTCTATCTTGGCCAGATCGCGTGTCAGCGGGTGTTGATATTCTCGATTTGGTTAAAACAGCAAGGCTGGATTTCGAGTCACCCGACCTCGATGCTTTTCCGTGCTTGAGGCTTGCTTACGAGGCGATTGATGTGCCGGGTGGAATGTGCGCCTTTAGTGCGGCTAACGAGGTGGCGGTGGACGCGTTCTTATCAGAGAAGATTCGGTTCACCGATATTGATCAGACAATTGCGGCCACACTCAACTTTGTAAAATTGGCGGAACCAACGACGCTCGCTGAGGTCCAAGCGTTAGATCGGGCGGCGCGCGAGGCCGCGGGTGCGTTCATTTCTGATGACTCGTGTAGGTAGTAGTTAACAAAGCATGCAAATTTTATTTTCTATCATGATGGCATTGGTGACGCTGGGTATCCTTGTGACGATCCATGAGTTTGGTCACTACTGGGTTGCGCGTCGTTGCGGTGTGCGAGTGCTGAGGTTCGCGATCGGCTTTGGGCGGACGCTTTACAGCTGGCAGGGTCAAGGCGGAACAGAGTTTGCGCTTTGCGCCATTCCACTGGGCGGCTACGTAAAAATGTTGGACGATCGCGATGGTGAGGTCGTTGTTACGGAGGCTAACCGTCCGGAGTCCTTCAATGCTCAACCTGTTCGTAACAAGCTTGCGATCGTGGCTGCAGGTCCCGCCGCTAACTTTCTTTTGGCCGTTATGGTGTTGTTTGGCCTTTTTCTGAGGGGCGAAACAGGTTTGGCTCCTGTTATCGAAGCTGTTGCAGCGAATTCCATTGCCGAAGAGAGTGGACTGGTTGTGGGGCAAGAGGTCATAGCGGTTGATGGGCAGGCCACCAGCACCGCTTCAGGCGTAAGGTTCGCGTTATTAAAGCGCCTAGGCGATACAGGCCATATTGACCTGACCGTTGGAAATACCCTGAGCGATGTAGGACAGCGTTATGCACTCCCCATTGTTAACTGGCTTGGTGAGGCGGAGGCGCCAGACCCTGCGGCGGCCCTCGGGTTATCATTAGGTTTACTTCCGATCAGACCCGAGGTGGGCTCCCTGTCCGAGGGGGGAGCAGCTGCTCGCGCAGGTTTTCAGGTCGGTGACATAATCATTGACGCGGCGGGTGTGCCGATGGCGCAGTGGACGGATTGGGTCGAATTTGTTCGCGCGCGCCCGAATCAGCGATTTGATGTCTTAATTGATCGCGCTAGCAGTCAAGTTACGCTGAGTGTGATGCCGCAAAACCGCAACGCAATCGGAACCGTTGGCATGGGTGTAGCGTTGCCAGAGATTCCCGACAGTCGGATTCGCCGTCAGAGCCGTGGGCCGATAGAGGCGCTCGGTGCGGCCGTTAATCGTACGTATGAGTTAACAATTTTTACCTTTGGGTCGATGTGGAAAATGGTGCAAGGGCTGATTTCGACAAAAAATTTGTCAGGTCCAATCGCTATCGCGCAAATCGCTGCCAGTACGGCAGAGAGCGGATTCACCACTTGGCTCTCATTTCTTGCATTGCTGTCTATTTCACTCGGCGCAATAAATTTATTGCCCATACCTGTGCTTGATGGCGGACACATTGTCTTCCATGTCGTTGAGGGGCTAATGGGTAGGCCGGTGCCCGAACAAATCCAAATAATGAGTTTTCAGGTGGGTTTAGCCGCTGTTTTTACACTAATGATGTTTGCCATCTACAACGATGTGGCCCGACTGTGAGATACTCCCGCGCGCTAAGCAGTAACCAAAGATAATCGAAGACAAAATACGTGAAATTAGTCCTCAAAGAAATAAGCGACCGGGCTCGCTGTTGGCTTGGAAGCGTGAAGCGCTTCAGCGGTCTGGCATTGATTGTTACCGGCTTTATCGTTGGCCTCTCGCCGACCTCAATTGCGCAAACGGAGCCCTTTGTTGTTGCGGATATTCGCGTCGAAGGCTTGCAGCGCATTGCGCCCGGAAGCGTCTTTGCGGCTTTACCGGTAAGCGTCGGTGATGTTGTCGATGAGCTGGCCATTCGAAGTATCTCTCGTAATCTTTTTTACACCGGGAATTTTGACGATATTTCAGTGGGGCGTGACGGTAACGTACTAGTACTTACTGTGGCGGAGCGACCGAGTATTAGTGAGATCACGATCGAGGGTAACAAAGCGATCGAGACGGAAGCGCTATTAGATGGCCTCAAGGGGGCCGGCCTTGCTGTTGGGCAGGTATTTCAACGATCTACTCTTCAGGGCATGCAGGGTGAGCTTCGACGTCAGTACGTGATTCAGGGGCGTTATGACTCGTCAATTGATACCGAGGTGATACCCGAGCCTAGGAACCGAGTCTCCATCAGCATCGAGATCGATGAGGGAACAGTCTCAAAAATCAAACACATCAATATTGTCGGCAACGAAGTATATAACGACGAGGAGTTACTTGAGCTATTCGAGTTGCAGGTTGGCGGTAGGTTCTCGTTTTTCTCTAGTGCCGATAAGTACAGCAAGGAAAAGCTGGAATCCGACTTAGAAACCCTCACCAGTTACTACCAGGACCGGGGGTATTTGCAGTTTGAGATCGAGTCGACTCAGGTGGCTGTGTCACCGACTAAGGACTCAGTCTTCATAACCGCCAATGTCGCCGAGGGGGATCGATTTACAATCACCGACGTGGGTCTTTCCGGTGACCTTGTGCTGTCAGAGGAGGATCTATCGCGCTTCCTTTTGGTGGGTCCGGATCAGGTCTTTTCACAGCAATTGGTGACCAGCACTGAAGAATACCTCACTCGCCGACTCGGGAATGAGGGCTATAATTTTGCCAAGGTAACGGGCATCCCTGAAGTTGGCGACGGTGAGGCTGAGGTCTCAATCAAGTTCTTCATTGATCCCGGCAGAAGGACCTATGTCCGGCGCATTAACTTCAAGGGAAACACACGAACCGCCGACGAGGTTTTGCGACGTGAAATGCGCCAAATGGAGGCGGCACCTGCCTCCGCGGCTGCCATTGAGCAGTCCCGTATTCGTCTTCAACGTTTAGGCTTCTTTAGCTCTGCCGAGGTCGAGACTGTCGAGCTTCCCGGTTACGACGATCTCGTGGATATTGACTTCTCGGTTGAGGAGCAGAGCTTTGGCTCTATAGGTGGCAGCCTAGGTTACTCGCAGTTTGCGGGGCTTATTGTCGGCCTGAATCTGCAACAAAATAACTTCTTGGGCACGGGGCGGCAGGTTGGTCTCAATCTGAATACGTCGCAGTGGCAGAGCGTTGCAAGCATCAACTACAACAACCCTTATTTTACTGAGGATGGCGTGAGTCGAGGGTTCAGCGTTTTTTACCGAAAGTCTGACCTTTCTGAGATTAATGTAGCTAGCTACACAACGAATACGGTGGGCGCCACTATGTCGTTTGGCTACCCGATTAGTGAAACACAGCGACTCGGCTTTAATCTGGGCATCACGAATACCGACATTACATCGGGACGCTACGCGGTACAGGAAATACGCACCAGTCCGCGACTCATAACCGGTGTGGAGCAGTACTATACCTCCACCAGGCAGCTAGATGGGACTTACTCGGGACCTGAAGAGTTGTTTCCGATTACGGATTTACCGCCTGAGGCGTTCGTCAATCTTAATAATGACGGCTTCCTAGATCAAAATGGCAGTGAATTCACCAATTGGTCGATTACGGGATCTTGGATTCAGTCGACCTTGAACAGAGGACAGCTTGCGACACGGGGTGTGTCTAACTCGATTTCAGCGCAATTGCAGATGCCGGGATCCGATCTTGAGTTTTTCAAACTCAACTATCGGGGGGAGATGTACCTTCCTATCTACGGTGATTTTACGTTCCACTTGCGGGGTGAGGTCGGTTACGGCGACGGTTATGGCGACACCACTGAACTTCCGTTTTATGAGCACTTCTACTCGGGTGGCTTTGGTAGTGTCCGTGGATTCGAGGCGAATACCCTAGGACCGCGAAGTACCCCCCCCATTCTCTATCAAACGGGCCTTGCGGTTACGGGAGTCGATGAGGATGGTGCACCCACTGAGGTTGGTGGCCCTGATGGTTTCGGCTTTGGCTACATTGTGAATCCTGAGACGGGTCAAATCGAGACGCAGCAGGTATTCACAGGACGTCGCCGCGCCGATCCGTTTGGCGGTAATGTCGTCATTGAGGGCTCTGCAGAGGTTCTTTTCCCTATGCCTTTCGTCAAGGATAGGAGTTCTATAAGATCCGCGTTCTTTTTAGACGTTGGCAATGTGTTCAACACGAATTGTCGTGAAAATCAGCTCAACTGCTTCGGCGTTGACGCCAGTGAGTTGCGCTATTCAGTCGGTATTGGCGTAACGTGGTTGAGTGGTTTTGGACCGCTTACATTTGCACTTGCGAAGCCGCTCAATGCTAGCGACACTGATCGTACAGAAGTATTCCAATTCACGCTGGGGCGTGGATTCTAATAACTAACCAGGAGGTTATCCCAAATGTTGTTCCGCTTTGTCGCCGTATTGGCACTGTTGGTTGCATCGACCCTAGCGCACGCTCAAGGTCGTATAGCTGTTGTGAATTTGGAGGAGGCCATTTTACAAACCGACTCCGCGCAGCAGCGTTTGCGTGATTTCGAGGCCGGTGAATCTTTTGCTGAAGATAAAGCCGAGTTTGATAGCTTAAAAGCTGAGCTCGACAAGTTGGTGCAAGATTTCCAGCGTGATCAGGCGGCAATGAGCGAGGACGACCAAGTGGCTGCTCGCCAAAAGATGGCCAGTAAAAACGCCGACCTTGAGTATGTCGCGAAGAAGTTGCAGGCCTTGCAGCAACAGAATGCGCAACGCGTGTTCCAAGAGCTTGTTCCCGCCGCTCGACAGGTATTAGGTGAAGTCATCGAGACTGATCAGATTGGCCTTTTGCTCCAAGCGCAATCGGTGATCCACGCCGATCTCGGTTACAACATCACAGCTAAAGTAACCGACAAGCTCAACCAGCTGCCACAAGAGTAATATGCCGACTCTGGGCGATGCAGCCGCGGCATTGGGTCTCACCTTCAAAGGTGACCCAAGCCTTACGCTGAATCGCCTTGCGCCCATCTCAATGGCCGAGACGGGTGACCTTTCTTTTATCGCACAAAAGAAGTTCGTTAAATCGCTTTCTGCGTCGGATGCCTCAGCGATCATTTGTCCTAGAGACTGGGTGGGTGATTACGCGGGGGCTGTACTATTTAGCGATGAGCCTTATGTCGATTTCGCGCGTGCCACTAAGCTGTTCGATAATCGACCACGCCCATCTGGCAGAGTTGATTCGAGTGCCGTTATTGCAAAGACGGTCCAATTGGGCGCTAACGTAACGGTTGACGCTGGTGCTGTTATTGGCGAGGGCGCTACGATTGGCAGCCACGCATGGATTGGGTCTAACGTTTGGATCGGCGAGCGGACCGCCATTGGTTCGGGGACTGAGCTCAGAGCTAATGTATCGATTTATCACGGTGTTGCTATTGGCCACGACTGTCTGATTCACGCCAACACCGTAATAGGTTCCGACGGGTTTGGCTTTGCACCAACGAGCACCGGTTGGGAGAAAATTCTTCAGTTGGGTGGTGTCACGGTGGGTGATCGTGTAGAGATTGGTGCGGGCTGTGCCATCGATCGTGGCGCGCTCGAGGATACTCAAATCGGCGACGACGTCATCCTTGATAACCTGGTGCATATTGCGCACGGTGTGCAGATCGGTCGGGGATCGGCCGTCGCGGGACAAGTGGGTTTTGCTGGCGGATCGGAGCTCGGCGAGCGCTGTACCGTAGGTGGACAGGCTGGCTTTGCGGGGCACCTCAAAATTGCTAATGATGTGCATATCGGAGGACAGGGTCGAGTGTCTAGGGATGTCAGTGAGGCGGGTCACTACGCGTCAGGAACATCGCTAATGCCCGTTCGTGATTGGGCGCGAAGCGCCGCGCGCTACGAAAAGCTAACAGAAATGGCTCGGCGCATTGAGGCGCTTGAAAAACTGTTATCGGAAAAAGCCAACACCGGCGAATAGGGAACACCAAACTATGATGGATATTGAGGGGATCAGAAAGCACTTACCTCACCGTTATCCCTTTCTTTTTGTGGACAGGGTTGTGGCAATCGAGCCTGGTGTGTCGATTGAAGCCTACAAAAATTTAAGCATTAACGAACCGTATTTCGACGGCCACTTCCCGGGTAATCCGGTTTTTCCGGGCGTGCTTTTGGTTGAAGCTATGGCGCAGGCGGCGGGAATTTTGGGGTTTGTCACCATGGGTAAGACGCCAGAAGACGGCTCCATTTACTACTTGGTTGGCACCGATAAACTCCGATTTAAGCGCCCTTGTGTGCCGGGCGACTGCGTCAAGCTTGAGGCGTCGATTGTGAGTGAGAAGCGCGGTATTTGGAAATTTGACGTGCGCGCATCGGTTGACGGAAAGACGGCGGCATCGGCCACGATATTGTGTGCTGATCGATAAGCAATGATTCATTCAACGGCCATTATTGACCCCCGAGCGACGCTGCATCCGTCGGTGAGCGTGGGGCCTTATTCCATCATTGGTCCCGATGTGTTGGTTGGTGCGGATACGATTATCGAGTCCCATGTTGTAATTAAGGGCCCGACCAAGATCGGAGCCAGAAATCATATATTTCAATTTAGCTCCATTGGGGAAGCTACCCCTGATCTTAAATATCATGGAGAGCCCACCACGCTGACGATTGGTGACGATAACGTCATTCGAGAGAGCGTCACGATCCATCGCGGTACCGTTCAAGACCGTGGCGATACGTTTATTGGCAATAGCAATCTAATTATGTGTTACGTCCACATAGGCCATGACAGTATTGTGCGAAATAACACGATTCTTGTTAACAATACGGCGTTAGCTGGGCACGTTGTCGTTGACGACTATGCGATTTTATCTGGCTACACCTTGGTTCATCAGTTTTGCAAAATTGGCGCTCACAGTTTCAGCGGTATGGGCACAGCGATTGGTAAGGATGTGCCTGCCTATGTCACCGTATCGGGAAGCCCTGCCGAAGCAAGAACGATTAACGCCGAAGGCCTCCGGCGCCGAGGATTTTCAGAAGCCACACTTTCCGACCTGCGCCGCGCCTTTAAGTTGATATATCGGCAGGGACTGACGTTGGACGTTGCAATAGAACGCCTCGCCACCATGTCGACAGAAACACCTGAAATCCTCCCACTTCTTGAGTCACTTGAGGCGTCCGAGCGCGGTATCGTCCGGTAATGTCGAGTGCGCCATATCTTGGTGTTTTAGCGGGTGAAAAGAGCGGCGATATTTTGGCCGGATCAGTGCTTCGGGAACTCAAACGCCGCAACGAAACACTGCGCGTTACCGGTATTGGCGGAGAAGCTACCGCACTTCATGGGCTTGAGAGCCGCTATGACATGGACCGTCTTGCCGTCTTTGGCTTTACTGAGCCACTAAAACGTCTCCCCGAGCTCCTATCTATCCGGCGCGGTATTCGTCAGCATATGTTGCTTGAGCGTCCAGATGTTTTTCTCGGTGTTGATAGTCCTGATTTTAATCTCACACTGGAACAGCAGCTGCGTGCCAAAGGTCTTAAAACTGCGCACCTAGTGAGCCCTTCGGTGTGGGCATGGCGACCCGGACGCATCAATAAGATTAAAAAAGCGGTAGATTTGATGTTGTGCTTGCTCCCGTTTGAGAAAGACTTTTACGCGCAGCACGGTGTTGAAGCGGTGTGTGTGGGTCATCCTCTTATTGAGGAGTTCTCGGCCCTGCCAGATCAGGCGACGGCAAAGCACTATCTTGGACTTCCTCAGAATGCGCCGGTTCTTGCATGCCTCCCTGGAAGTCGATCGGGCGAAATCGAACATATTGGTCCTACATTCACGCAGGTTGTAATGCGACTGCTTGCGTCAGACAGTGAAATGCGCGTTATCCTTCCGGCTTCATCGGAGGAACGCATGGATCAAATAAACCGGCTCATGCCAATTGATGATGAGCGCTTTTTAGTCATCGAAGGTCAGAGTCGATTAGCAATGACGGCATCGGATGCTGTGCTATGTGCGTCCGGTACAACGACACTGGAGGCGATGCTTATTGGCAAGCCAATGACAATTGCTTACAAAATGAGCTGGTTCTCTTGGCAGATTCTGAGTCGCATGGTCACTTCGCCTTTTGTGGGCTTGCCTAATGTTATTGCGGGTAGGGCGGTCGCGCCCGAGTTTTTGCAGGGAAATGCGACGGTTGAAAACCTTTACCAATCGGTACTCGAGAGCTTCTCTGGTCAGGGTGATGAGCAAAAGACAACCTTTAACGAGCTTCGCCAAACTATTGGCGATGACTATGCTGTGCGCTCAGCCGATGCATTAGAGGCGCTTATGGCGGGGGAGGGCTTTGAATGATCGTAGCGGGATGCGACGAAGTAGGGCGAGGCCCCCTAGCCGGCGATGTCGTCGCTGCGGCCGTTATTTTAGGTGAGTACACGCCTGAAGGACTCACAGACTCCAAAAAACTGTCGGAGAAAAAACGGCTACGTTTGTATTCTGAGATTGAAAATCACGCAATTGCGTTCAGTATCGGACGGGCTAGTGTAAGTGAAATTGATGAGCTCAATATTTTAAATGCCTCATTGCTCGCCATGAAGCGCTCGGTCGAAGCCCTGGATATTAAACCCGATCACGTGCTTGTTGACGGCAACAAGCTTCCTGCCTGGGAGTACAGTGCTGAGGCGGTGGTAGATGGTGACGCGTTGATTCCGTCTATCAGTGCGGCTTCTATTATTGCCAAGGTGACACGCGATCAGGAGTTAATTGCACTGGATCAACACTACCCTGAGTACGGTTTTGCTCAGCATAAGGGCTACCCTACCGCACAGCATATCGCGGCAATTAAAGCGCACGGTGTCTTGCCCATACATCGCCGGAGTTTTGGTCCAATCGCCCGGTTGCTGAAATCGTAAATCAGGTTTAAATAAGTTCTATGAATCCCAAATTCGTTCATCTTCGTGTTCATTCAGAGTTTTCGCTCACCGACGGGTTGGTGCGTGTAGGGCCTCTGATGAAGTCGGTGGCCGCAGCGGATATGCCTTCGGTGGCTGTGACGGATCGGAATAATTTCTTTGGGTTGATTAAAGCTTACAAGGCCGCTGAGCGTGAGGGCGTAAAGCTCATCATAGGAGCCGATTTTGAGGTGCTCGAGGACGATGAGCGCCGTTATCAGGCGACGTTTTTAGCACAGTCTGCAGAGGGGTATAGAAACCTCACACTTCTTATTTCTCAGGCTTACCAGGAAGGTCAGATCTTGGGTCGACCTTTGCTCAGACGTGATTGGATTCAAGCGCGAAGTCAGGGTTTGATTGCACTGTCTGGCGGCAGGCTAGGTGACGTGGGTCAACATTTGGTTGCGGGAAGACGCGAAGAGGCAAGAGCCGCACTTGAGTGGTGGATGTCTTTGTTCCCGGATCGTTATTACGTTGAGCTTCAGCGAACAGGTAGAGAGAACGAAGAGGACTACGTTCATTCGGCGGTGGCACTGGCAGCTGAAGAAAACTGCCCGGTGGTGGCGACGAACGAAGTCTGCTTTCTCACGCCAGAGGAATATGATGCCCACGAGGCGAGAGTCTGTATCGGTGATGGTCGAACGCTAAATGATCCGCGCCGGCCAAGGCACTTTTCAGACCAGCAGTACCTTCGATCTCCCGATGAGATGACTGCGTTATTTGCCGATATTCCAGAGGCAATCGAGAATACGATTCACATCGCGGCTCGTTGCTCGACTGAAATAGAACTGGGTAAAGCATATTTGCCTGATTTCCCGACACCTGAAGGAGTGAGTATCGAGCAGCACCTCGAAGACTTGTCCAACGAGGGACTCGATAAGCGGCTGGCAGCGCTCAATATTGACGATGATGAAGTGTATCGTGCGCGTCTCAAATTTGAGCTCGACATCATCAATCAAATGGGGTTCCCGGGCTACTTTTTGGTTGTTATGGACTTCATCCGCTGGGGCAAGGCAAACGGCATACCGGTAGGTCCAGGCAGAGGTTCTGGTGCAGGATCTCTGGTCGCTTATGCGCTCGAAATTACCGACTTGGATCCGATCGAATACGATCTCCTTTTTGAGCGTTTTTTGAATCCGCAACGGGTTTCTATGCCTGATTTTGATGTCGATTTCTGTATGGATCGCAGGGATGAAGTGATCGATTATGTTGCGGAAACATACGGTCGCAACGCCGTATCTCAGATCATCACATTCGGCACCATGGCGGCAAAGGCGGTTGTACGAGATGTGGCGCGCGTGCAGGACAAGCCTTACGCATTGGCCGACAAGATGTCCAAGCTCATTCCATTTGAGGTGGGTATGACGCTGGAAAAGGCGCTTGAGCAGGAAGAGCAATTAGTCAGCCTTCTCGAAGAAGACAGCGCTGCCCAAGAGATTTGGGATATGGCGGTCCAGCTCGAGGGATTGACCCGAAACGCAGGCAAGCACGCAGGTGGGGTCGTCATTGCGCCCTCACAGCTAACGGATTTCTCGCCCTTGTTTTGTGATGAAGAGGGGCATGGGCTCGTCACTCAATACGACAAGAACGATGTTGAGGATGCGGGTCTCGTAAAGTTTGACTTCTTAGGTTTGAGAACCCTGACCATTATTGATTGGGCCGTCGCGATGATCAATGAGCGCGACGACATTACATCGCCTGTCGATATTAATCAGATACCGCTTGATGATGGTGCGGTCTATAGCTTGTTGCAAAGCGCAGAGACCACAGCTGTATTTCAGTTGGAAAGCCGAGGTATGAAGGAGCTGATCAAGAGCCTCCGCCCCGATTGTTTTGAAGACATCATCGCCTTAGTGGCCTTGTTCCGGCCAGGGCCACTTCAGTCGGGTATGGTCGAAAACTTCATCGATAGAAAGCACGGTAGAGAGCAAGTTTCCTACCCGGATGCGCAGTATCAGCACGAGTGGTTACAGCCAATTTTAGAGCCCACCTACGGCATCATTCTCTATCAAGAACAGGTGATGCAAATCGCACAGGAGCTGGCCGGCTACACCCTTGGTGGGGCTGATCTCTTGCGCCGCGCGATGGGTAAGAAAAAGCCCGAGGAGATGGCAAAGCAGCGCTCTGTTTTTGAAGGCGGGGCTAAAGATAAAGGTGTTGATCCGACACTTGCTATGAAGATTTTTGATCTGGTTGAAAAGTTTGCGGGCTATGGTTTTAACAAGTCGCACTCCGCTGCTTATGCATTGGTCAGCTATCAAACAGCTTGGTTGAAGCGGCACTACCCCTCTGAATTCATGGCGGCTGTAATGAGTTCAGAGATTGATAACACAGATAAATTACTGAGCCTTCGCGACGAATGTAAGCGCATGGGTTTAACCGTTAAAGCCCCGAATGTTCTTGAGGGGAAGTTACATTTTTCTGTGAACGCAGACGGCCACATTATTTACGGTCTTGGCGGCATCAAGGGATTGGGTGAGGGGCCTATCGATGACTTGCTGGAGGCAAGAAGTAACTCGCCCTTTGGTGACCTTTTCGATCTGTGCAGCCGGACTGATCCCAGGAAGGTGAATCGCCGAGCGCTTGAGGCGTTAATAAAGAGTGGGGCCCTGGATGAGCTGGGTGCAGAGCGATCTGTGTTGATGTCCGCGTTAGATGATGCGCTTCGCGCCGCTGAGCAGTCGGCGGCCAATGAGGCGGCCGGCATGGGTGATTTATTTGGTGAGGTTGTTCCCTCTGCGCAAAACGGCGACCCCTATCGTGATCATCGACGTGCGCGCGCTTGGACACTGCGAGATATCCTCGCCGGTGAAAAAGAAAGCTTAGGGAGCTTTCTTAGCGGCCACCCGATGGATGAGTTCCAACAAGAAGTACGTAAGTTTTCACCCCGTTCGATACGTGAGCTGACGGCTGGCAGTAAACAGTGGGTGGCAGGTTTGATTGTGGACGTTCGACTCGTAAAAACCCAGCGCGGGACAATGGCTGTGCTGCAGCTGGATGACGGCACAGGTCAAATCGAAGCGACGGCTTACAGTGAGATCTATGAGCAGAATCGTGACTTACTGGTAAAAGATCAAATTGTGCTCGCAGATGGCCGACTGCAAATGGATGACTTTAGAGGGCAGCTTTCTCTGCGTGCTAAATCCTTCACAACGCTCGAAGCGGCGCGCAGCTCACGTGTTCGTGAACTTAAAGTCGGGTTGAGCACTGATGCAGTTAAGCGTGGGGTTTCATCTGAACTGAAGCGTGCGTTCTCAGCGCACTCGGGTGACTGTCCAATTGTTGTCGAGTACAAGCAGCCCGCGGGGTCAGCAATGCTGAGATTTGGCGAGCGATGGCGTGTCACACCTACCGATACATTGCTTGATCAGCTTAAAGAGTTGGTTGGACAGGATGCCGTCGAGCTCGTCTACGAGCGTTAGTATTACCAATTGCCTGAAAACGACGAATTGTGACAAAATGCGTCGAAATTCCACTAACAAATGTAACAAATGAAATATTTAACGGCATTAGTTTTAGGGGTGCTAATCAGCGCGTGCTCCAAGCAGCCCGAGTGCAGTGTTAACGCTGGTGGAAATAGTTCGGCACCTAGTTCGGGTTGTCTGGTCGTTGATCAGGGAGACGTTCTGCTCGTAAAGATCATGGGCGGCACTTACGGCCCTCCGGGCGGTTCAGTCAATAAACGCGAATCGGCGCAGTGTGCGGCGGAGCGAGAAACCTGGGAAGAAACGGGGGTAGAAGTCCGTGCTGGGGAGTTGGCCATAACGTTTGAGAACGGGTTCCAACTTTATGCGTGTGAGTCAGTCTCCGGCAGAGACATCACTATAACGAGGCCGATAGAAATTAAAGGCGCAGATTGGTTCTCGGAAGAGGAGCTCAGCCAGTTGCGTTGGCGATACCCAGAGCAGGGTAGTATTATCCGGCAATTAGTTCAGGGTAGCCAATCATGACAGAGGTTGAGTTGCAGGCGGCGGCGTTTAGGCGCCTCGTCGGTCATTTGCAAGAGCGCACGGACGTTCAGAACATCGATCTCATGGAGCTCGCTGGCTTTTGCCGAAATTGTCTCTCTAAATGGTACGCAGAAGCAGCCAGCGAGGCAGGTGACTCAATGACTAAAGACGCTGCTCGCGAGCTCATCTACGGCATGCCTTACGAGGAATGGAAAACCCGTTACCAAATCCCCATCGCTGAATAATTAGCCCCAGCGACATCACACGAAATCGTTAAAGTAGCCACCTAACGTCAGGCCGTTTCTAAGTAAGACTCGATACTCGGACAAGAGCAAATGAGGTTTCGATCTCCATAAACGTTGTCCACTCGGTTAACCGGCGGCCAGTATTTGTCGGACCTTAAGGAGTCAACCGGCCAAACGGCTTGCTCGCGTGAGTAAGGCCTGTCCCAGTTTGTCGCGGTCACCTCGTCCAAGGTGTGTGGCGCGTTTTTGAGCGGGTTATTAATGGGGTCGAGACGACCGTCCTCCACCGCCCTGATTTCATCCCGAATACACAGCATTGCGTCACAAAAGCGATCAATCTCGGCGAGGGACTCCGACTCAGTGGGCTCGATCATTAGCGTGCCCGCAACCGGAAATGACATCGTGGGGGCGTGAAAACCGTAATCGATTAATCTTTTTGCTACGTCTTCTTCTGAAATGCCACAGCGCTCTTTGAGGGGTCTAATATCGATGATGCATTCGTGCGCCACTGTGTCATTGCGTCCTGTGTAGAGCACGTCAAAGTGTCCTCGCAGGCGCTTGGCAATGTAGTTGGCATGAACGATCGCAATACGACTTGCGTCTGTCACGCCATCGGGACCCATCATAGCGATGTACATCCACGAAATGGGGAGAATAGAGGCACTACCAAACGGCGTCGCGCTGATGACATTGTTTGTGGCGTCGAGACCGTCTTGTGGCACGACAACGGATGAGGCCAGATAGGGTGCAAGATGTTCACCAACACCTATCGGTCCCATGCCTGGCCCTCCGCCACCGTGCGGAATACAGAATGTTTTGTGTAAGTTCAGATGAGAGACATCGGCTCCAAATTTACCGGGTCCTGCCAAGCCAACCAGCGCGTTAAGATTTGCGCCGTCTACGTAGACTTGGCCACCGTGTTCGTGAATTAGCTCACAGAGTTCGACAATAGAGGCTTCAAATACGCCGTGTGTAGATGGGTAGGTGACCATGATCGCCGCAAGGTCAGCGGAGTGTGCATCGACCTTCGCTCTGAGGTCTTGCATGTCGACGTTGCCGCTGTCATCGCAGCTAACGAGTACGACTTTCATTCCCGCCATCACAGCACTGGCCGGATTCGTACCATGTGCGGATGTGGGAATTAGACAAATATTTCGATGCGATTCACCGCGTGCACGGTGATATCGCCGAATTGCCATGAGCCCAGCATATTCTCCCTGTGCACCGGAGTTTGGCTGCAGCGACATCGCGTCATAGCCGGTGCACTCGGTTAACCATTTAGACAGCTCTTCCAGCATAGCCAGATAACCAACAGTCTGGTGGGCGGGAGCAAACGGATGCATTCGAGCAAACTCAGGCCAGGAGACAGGGATCATCTCTGCCGCTGCGTTGAGTTTCATCGTGCAGCTACCCAGTGGAATCATCGCGCGAGTCAGCGAGATATCTTTGTTTTCCAAGCGCTTTAGGTACCTCAGCATTTCCGTTTCTGTTCGATAATCGTGAAAAAGCGGGTGCTGAAGATAATCCATCTCACGAATGAGTAGCGGACTCATTGACGATGGCTCGTCACTTTTTTCTTCGGCGTCCTCTGTCGAAAAGGTACCGCCCAAAAGTTGAACGAGTGACTCGAGTTCCTCGGCCGTGGTGGTCTCATCAAGTGAGATACCAACATGGGTGTCATTAATACGACGCAGGTTAAAGCCGCGCGATTCGGCGAGGGTGTGGATGACATCAGCTGACTCGGTTTGTATCGTGAGTGTGTCGAACCAGCTGTTATTTACGACCGTGTGCGCTGTGCCGACTAGGGCGCTAGCCAGTTGTGTTGTGAAGTGATGCACCCGTGTTGCAATGGCTCGTAGGCCCTCGGGGCCATGATGCATGGCGTACAGGCCGGCCATAATCGCAAGCAGAGCCTGTGCTGTGCAGATGTTGCTCGTCGCTTTTTCTCGTCGAATGTGTTGTTCGCGCGTCTGCATTGCCATGCGAAGGGCTTGACGTCCGCGGCTATCAATCGACACTCCAATAACCCGCCCCGGCATCGATCTCTTGTACTCATCGCGGGTCGCGAAGAATGCGGCGTGGGGACCACCGAACCCCATTGGGACGCCAAAGCGTTGCGAGCTACCCACTACAACGTCTGCCCCCATGGAACCTGGCGACTTGAGTAACGTAAGTGCGAGAAGGTCACTTGCGACGCCGACTAGGATATTTTTTTCATGAGACGTTCTGATGACGTCGCTCAAGTCTCGCACATCGCCAAATGTGCCCGGATACTGCACTAGAAGTCCAAAGGCGTCGTCGACATTCTCGAGGGATTCAGGGTCCACGAGTCGAACTTCAATACCCAGCGGCTCTGCTCGTGTTTGGATGAGCGAGATGGTTTGTGGATGACAGTCCTCAGCGACGACAAAGGTCGATGACCTGGATCTTCGATTCATCCGATGCATGAGTGTCATGGCCTCGGCAGCAGCGGTTGCTTCATCAAGGAGCGAGGCATTGGCAAGCGGCATGCCTGTAAGATCAATAATGACTTGCTGAAAAGTCAGTAGCGTCTCTAGGCGCCCTTGTGATATCTCCGGCTGGTAAGGTGTATATGCCGTGTACCAACCGGGGTTTTCGAAAACATTTCGAAGCAGCACAGCTGGTGTGAGCGTGTCGTAATACCCCATCCCGATACAACTGCGCATCACGGTATTTTGGTCTGCGTAGCTACGAAGTCGCTTCAGTGCTTGGGCCTCACTGAGGGCTGGGGGCAAACAGAGTGACGCCCTGGCTTTGATATTGTCAGGAATCGCTGTCTCGATCAGCTGCTCGACACTTTCAAAGCCGACACTTGACGCCATTTCCCGCTGTTGGGCTTTGCTCGTTCCAATGTGACGCTGCTGAAAATGGTCCGTGACGCCCTGCTTCAATGCTCTATCTCCCAAGAATTAACGACAAATTCCATGTTGCGACAATAATAACACTTGGCTCGCAAATCCGGAGTTGACGAGGTGGGAATTGTCGTCATACAAGCTAATCTTTTAGGGCTATTGATACGCGATCGCGTCAATAAACCACTCAGTTTCCTGCTCAGGCGTTTGCACAACGACTGTATCGCCTGCGGCTTTTCCAAGAAGAGACCGTCCAAGGGGGGAATCACAGCTTAGAAGGCCCTGACTTAGGTCAAATTCATCAGGACCAACAATTTTAAATTCTTGTAAGCGCCCATCGACACCCTCCAAAGTGACTCGGGCACCAAAATAGACTTTAGAGGGGTCGGTTGGGGAAGTATCCACCACAGTGAGCTCGTCTAGACGTTTTTGAAGGAAACGCACGCGGGAGTCGATCTCTCGGAGCCGTTTTTTTCCGTAAATGTAATCGCCATTCTCTGAGCGATCGCCATTGAGCGCCGCTGCATGCACGACGGCCGTGACTTTAGGTCGCTCATCTTTCCAGAGCATTCTGAGTTCGTCGCGCAGTCGCTGGGCTCCCTCTGGTGTAATGTAGGGTGAGCCTTTGGCACGGGGCGGGCGATACCGCGACATGAATGCTCCTTGCGTGTTTTCGTGGATGTCCTTGTAGATTTGAATGCCATGCTACGCCATCATCTCTAATGAGCGAGTAAAGCAGAATAAAAGGAAATTAGGGAGTCACATGCGTCCAAAGCTGACCTTTATGTTGTGCCTCGTCTTTGGCGTGCATCCCTTTGCGTCGGCGAGCGACGGGTGCCCGGTGTTGGAGGGGGATTTTCAACCGGGTGGTTTGCTTTGGGGCAAGACAGAACCCAATGTACGGCTGGAATTCAATGATGTCCAAGTGCCGGTATTAGGAGACGGCACATTCCTATTAGGTCTCGGGCGTAATGCGCCAACCAAGCTCGAGCTGCGTGTAAATGAGACGAGCGTATGCCCTATCGAGCTTCAGACAAGGCAGTATCGTATTTCGCGTGTTGAGGGCGTGCCGCAAAGAACCGTAACACCGCCTGAGGAGCAGCTCGTGCGGATTCGTGAGGAGCGACGGCGCGTTCGGTCCGCCAAAGCAAAGCGGGTAAAACGTGAGGAATTCCTCTTCGCGGTTAAGTCGGGGTTAGCGTGGCCCGTGACAGGGCGAATCAGTGGTGTCTATGGCAGCCAGCGGTTCTACAACGGAAACCCGGGTAATCCTCATTATGGTGTTGATGTCGCTCGACCTACCGGAACACCTGTTCTGGCGCCCGGGCCGGGCGTTATCACATTGGCAGAGCCCGATCTTTTTTACTCAGGGGGTACCGTCATCCTCGATCATGGTTTTGGCCTCAGTTCTTCGTTTCTTCACATGAGTCGCATTGACGTGCAAGTGGGGGAGGAAGTGCGCACGGGCGATCCCATAGGGGCGATTGGCGCAACGGGTCGCGCCACGGGCCCTCATTTAGACTGGCGAATGAGTTGGTTCAACCAAAGGGTTGACCCGCAATTACTTGTACCGGCCATGCCCTGACGCCGATTAGAGCGTATACTCAGCGCGCGCCAAAGGAGAAAGACGTGCTCGATAAAAAATTACTGCAAATTCTGGTTTGCCCTGTGACAAAGGCCTCACTCGATTTTGACGAGACAGCTCAAGAGCTGGTCTGTAAAGCGAGTGGACTTGCTTACCCAGTGAGAGACGGAATTCCCGTGTTACTCGAGGGTGAGGCGAGGGCGCTTACCGCAGACGAAAAGCTTGGGTAGTCGTTATGGAAGATACGATATTTGGAAAGATCACCCGGGGCGAAATTCCGACTGACTTTCTCTACCAAGACGAGCAATGTGTTGTTATCAAAGATATTTATCCCCAAGCGCCAACACACGTTTTGATTATTCCGCGGAAACCCATACCGATGTTGTCTATGGCGGATGAAGAAGATCAAGTACTTCTCGGACACCTCTTGATGGTGGCGGGTAAAGTCGCAAAGCAGCTGGGAGTCGAGGATGCTTTTCGACTAGTTATTAATAACGGAGAGGGAGGGGGGCAGACCGTCTTCCATCTTCATTTGCATATTTTAGCGGGACGCGACATGAAAGAAGGTGAGCTTGCTCAGGGCTTGAGCTCATAGTCGTCGTCATCCAAAAAACATATTTAGAGATTTGACCATGAAAACCGCTGATATCAGAGAGGCTTTCCTTTCCTATTTTGAGCGCAAAGGGCATACCCGTGTGGACTCCAGTTCACTGGTTCCTCACGACGACCCGACGTTACTATTCACTAACGCCGGAATGAACCAGTTTAAGGATACGTTTCTTGGGTTGGAGGTGCGTGACTACAACCGCGCAGTATCAAGTCAACGTTGTGTTCGTGCGGGCGGTAAGCACAATGATCTTGAGAATGTTGGCTACACCGCGCGACACCATACTTTTTTCGAAATGCTGGGAAATTTCAGCTTTGGTGATTACTTCAAGCGCGAAGCCATTAATTTTGCATGGATATTTTTGACGGAAGAGCTTCAGCTTCCGAAAGATAAGCTTTGGGTAACGGTCCATATTTCCGATGATGAAGCGGCACAGATATGGATCGATGAGATTGGTGTGGATCCCAACCGACTGTCGCGCCTTGACGAGGATAATTTCTGGCAGATGGGCGACACAGGACCCTGTGGACCCTCGTCGGAAATTTTTTACGACCATGGTCCGGATGTACCTGGCGGCCCACCGGGATCGCCTGATGATGATCTCGATCGATACATCGAAATCTGGAATCTCGTGTTCATGCAGTACAACCGCGATAGCGCGGGGGTCTTGAACCCTCTGCCGGCGCCCTCTGTCGACACCGGTATGGGGCTGGAGCGGATTTCTGCGGTACTGCAAGGCGAACATAACAACTACGATATTGATCTCTTCAAAGCCCTGATTGCCGCGGCGGCTGAGAAATTAGATGTTGAGGACCACAGTCACACGTCGCTGCGTGTCGTGGCTGATCACTTGCGTTCTTGCGCGTTCCTTATAACCGATGGCGTGCTGCCAAGTAATGAAGGTCGAGGCTACGTACTGCGCCGTATTTTACGCCGCGCGATTCGCCACGGTAACAAACTGGGTGCCACTGAACCGTTTTTTGCGAGTCTCGTTCCGGCCTTGGTTAGTGAAATGGGTACCGCTTACCCTGAATTGGTGAGGCAGGAGGGTGCAATTATGAAAGCCCTTGCGTCAGAGGAAGAACAGTTTGCGCGCACTCTTGATAAGGGTATGGATATTTTGGAGCAGGCACTTGCTTCGCTCGATGGCAATCAAATCCCGGGTGATGTTGTCTTCCGCCTCTACGATACATTTGGTTTTCCAGTCGACCTGACCAATGACATTGCGCGAGAGCGAGGCCTTGAGCTGGATATCGAGGGATACGAAGCGGAGATGCAGGCGCAGCGCAAGCGTTCACAGGAAAGCGGCTCGTTTCAGGTCGACTACAACAACGTTATTAACGTGGCGGGTGAAACTGAGTTCTTAGGGTATGGCGACGTTGAGTCGACAGCGAAGGTCCGAGGGCTGTTTGTAGACGGGGATGCGCGAACGACTATTTCCGCCGGTGATAGCGCGGTTGTAATCCTTGATAGGACACCGTTCTACGGCGAAAGCGGCGGTCAGGTCGGCGATACGGGATATATCTTCTCTGACAGTGCGAAGCTTGAAGTTCGCGATACCACCAAAGCACAAGGTCATCATTTGCACCATGTCGTTGTGATAGAGGGAGAGCTTGCCTCGGGTGACGAGGTAAAAGCAGCAATCGATGCTTCGCTGCGAACGCGAATCAAAGCCAACCACTCCGCGACACATTTAATGCACGAAGCATTGCGGCAAGTCTTGGGTGAGCACGTCCAGCAAAAAGGCTCATTGGTAGATGCCGATAAATTACGATTTGATTTTTCGCACTCTGAGGGACTGACTGCACAAGAGCTGCAGCAGGTCGCTTCGATCGTGAACCAGCAAGTGCAGAGTAATGGCGAGGTCCTTACGCAAGAGATGGATATGGAGTCGGCGGTTGCTGCTGGTGCGACGGCTTTATTTGGGGAGAAATACGGCGATGAAGTCCGTGTGCTCACCATGGGTACGGATCGATTTTCGGTAGAGCTTTGTGGGGGTACTCACGTCAGTAGGACGGGCGATATAGGCATTTTTCGAATTCTGACCGAAGCGGGCGTAGCCTCAGGTGTCCGTCGTATCGAAGCGGTCACCGGTGTCGGGGCTCTCGCGGATATTGCAAAAGCTGATCAAGCGCTCGCCGAGGTGTGCGACGTTGTAAAAGCGTCGCCCGCATTAGCCGCTGAGAAGGTTTCTAATCTCCGAAAAGAAGTCAGGGACCTCGAGAAGCAAATTACCCAGCTCAAGCAGAAACTGGCGACCGGTGCAGGCTCAGATCTAACGGAAGAGGCTGTGCAGGTCGGTGATACCAACGTCTTAGCCACCGTTGTTGACGGTGCAGATGCGTCCACACTCCGGCAAACACTCGATCATTGTAAGAATAAACTCAGCTCGGGCGTTGTGCTTCTCGCAGCTGTCGAGGGTGACAAGATTTCACTGGTTGCCGGTGTTACCAAAGATCTGACCGACAGAGTTCGAGCAGGCGATGTGATGAAGGAATTTGCAGGTCGCGTCGGTGGCAAAGGTGGCGGTAGACCCGATATGGCACAGGGTGGAGGCACCGATGTGAGCGCCCTGAAACCGGCGCTTGCTGACCTACCCGAGTGGGTTTCTCAACGGCTTGGCGGTAAGTCGTACAATAGGATATGAGCACTTTGCACGGTCATATCGCCTTTAAGTGATGGCGTAAACCGTGTTTAATACGCGACTTTTCGAAGGCCCTTTTTCTTCTCATGGCACTTATTGTCCAAAAATTTGGTGGCACGTCGGTCGGCTCGATAGAACGTATTCAAGCCGTAGCCGATCGTATTGCCAAACATCACGCGAGTGGTGATCAGCTCATTGTCGTTGTTTCTGCGATGTCGGGAGAGACCAATCGGTTAATCGGTTTGGCGAGTGAGATCTCAGACGAGCCTTGTCCCAGAGAACTCGACATGCTGGTTTCAACCGGAGAGCAAGTATCGATGGCATTACTTGCCATGTCGCTGCAAAAGCGAGGGGTTGATGCCATTTCTCTAAAGGGCAGTCAGGTCGCTATAAAGACCGATAGCTTTCACAGCAAGGCCAGAATCAAAGATATCGACAGCACGCGACTACACGCCGAGCTATCAGCAGGTAAGGTCGTCATTGTCGCAGGTTTTCAGGGCGTCGATGATCAAGGTGAGACCACGACACTAGGACGTGGCGGCTCCGATACCTCCGCTGTGGCGTTGGCAGCGGCGGTTAACGCAGCTGAATGCCAGATTTATACCGATGTAGATGGTGTTTACACAACTGACCCACGTGTCGTTGACGGCGCGAAGCGTTTGGATAGCATCACGTTTGAAGAGATGCTCGAAATGGCGAGCATGGGGTCTAAGGTGTTGCATCTTCGGTCGGTTGAGTTTGCCGGGAAGTACGGTATACCGGTGAGGGTACTAAGTAGTTTCAAAGATGGGCCGGGAACGCTCATCTCCGTTGACGAGGACAATCTCATGGAAGCGCCCACCATTGCAGGCATAGCATTCAATCGCGACGAGGCAAAGTTGACCATGGTTGGCGTTCCTGACACGCCAGGCATCGCTTATCAGATACTCGGCCCAATCGGAGAAGCAAATATTGAGGTTGATGTCATTCTTCAAAACGTCGGTGATGAAGGAAAAACAGACTTTACGTTTACGGTTTCACGTAACGATTTGTCGCGGGCAGAAGCGATATTAGAGACTCATATTTCTGAGCTGGGTGCTATGGAGTGGCGGTCAGACAGCAAGATTGCCAAGGTTTCGGTCGTGGGCGTAGGAATGCGCTCACACGCAGGTGTTGCGGCCACCATGTTCCGAGCTTTATCTGAGGTGGGCGTGAACATGCAAATGATAAGTACCTCCGAAATCAAAATCTCGGTCATCATCGAGGAAAAGTTTCTCGAGCTGGCTGTACGAGCGCTGCACTCTGCGTTCGGTTTGGACGCCGACGAGGCTGGAGATACTGACGCCTGAGGTGTAGGGTGACTCTGGGACTGACAAACAAGGACGTTAGTGATGCTGATATTGACCCGCAGAGTCGATGAGTCGCTTGTTATCGGTGACAATGTCACCGTGACCATATTAGGTGTTAAGGGCAACCAGGTGCGTATAGGCGTCGATGCGCCGCATGACGTCGCTGTTCATCGTGAGGAACTTGCCCAAAAGCAAGGTCGTGGTGAGGAGTCACAGTCACAAGATCCAAGCGACTGAGGTCCTGACTTAAGCTGATATATCGGGTAAAGGCATCTCAAAAAAAGGTACTGTGTACCTAATGCAAGTGCCCTGCATAGTCACACTGGGGCCGTTTCAGTCTGCAACCTTTCCATTCCCTATGCGTGTCGTTTACGTACTCTGCACGCTTGGTTATTCTGGGTCGGGATGACTGAGAATAAGAAATGATGACGACTTCAAATATCACGGTTTTACCCCTGACACCTGCAATTGGGGCGGAGATTGGCAATGTCGACTTGGGACATGTGACAGACCAAGAAATAGCTGATATCCGCGCTGCATTACTCAAGCACAAAGTGGTGTTTTTTAGAGAACAAACGCTGTCGCAAGCACAGCACATTAGCCTCGCAAGATGGTTTGGTGAACTCGAAATTCACCCGGCAACACCTCGCTCTCAGTCCAACCCAGAGGTCCTGCATATCGCTCATGGCCCCGAATCTAAAGGGCAAGAAAACTTTTGGCACTCCGACGTGACTTGGCGCGAAAGACCGTCACTGGGCTCAATTCTGAAGGCGGTAGAGGTGCCCGCGGTGGGGGGAGACACCCTATTTGCCAATATGGTTTTGGCCTACGAGCGTTTACCCGAAAATATGAAAGAGACGATAACAGGGCGAGTTGCCGTTCATGATATTGCTCGGGTCTTTGCACAAAGACTCAATAAGTCTGCTGAGGAGTTGCGCGAGCGTTATCCCCCGGTGGAGCACCCAATTGTGAGGACACACCCTGAGACGGGCGAGTCTGTTTTGTACGTGAATACGGCTTTTACCAGTCATATTAAAGGCATGGACAGGGACGAGAGTGCGCAGTTGCTACGCACCCTGTATCTAACTGCCGCTAATCCCGAAATACAGTGTCGATTCCGATGGAAAGAGGGCTCTTTGGCTTTTTGGGACAATAGAGCCTCGCAGCACTTTGCAAGTTCAGATTATTTTCCGCAAGTGAGAAAGATGGAGCGCGTAACGATCGCTGGTGATCGGCCCTTTTGGCGTTCATCGTAAGAGATTCGTTGCTCGGCATTTTGTGGGCTCGAGATATCGCAATTCGTATCGATTGTGATATTCTCGCGCGCTTGCTAAGCGATGCCCTGAATTGTGGGTTTCGCATCGTTATTTTAACGACGATAAGCGCCAGAATACGGAGAAGTGGCCGAGTGGCTGAAGGCGCTCCCCTGCTAAGGGAGTATACGTTAATCGCGTATCGAGGGTTCGAATCCCTCCTTCTCCGCCA